>DIQZ01000077.1:3643-21320 GCA_002424305.1 Firmicutes bacterium UBA5449 | reverse complement strand
CGCTCCTGTACGAGGAGCGACAGTAGAGGAAAAAATACGCTATTGAGCTGCGGGTCAGTAGGCAATTCCGCGAACCTCGAGTTTACGACCAGCGAAACACCAATGGGTTCTAGCAATCTGCATGCCATACCCTGCAAGTGCTGGCTCTATAACTGAGCGCGAACCTATCGACTGAATCATGGTTAATCGGGGTTCGCGGAAGACGCATCGGTCACACAATAAGTGGACCATCTGGATCATAACCCTCCTTCGCGCCCTGATGCTCAACGCGCCGCCTCCAATTCTTGCCCAGAAAGTAAAATCTGAGGCTATCTACCGTAGGATCAATGATGCCAAGTAGTCTAAACCTGAGATTCGCCCACTGAGCAGGGTCAACCTGACACTCGAAGACTGAATTCTGGACTCGTTGTCCGAAATTTTCGCATTCTTTGGCAACACGCCGTAGACGGGCTTTCCCTTTCTTGGTCGTTGTGCTCACATCATATGTCACCAAAACCATCATCCGAGCCACCCCCTAACCAGGTTACTTCCAGTTGAAAGGAGGATAGCCGTCTATGTCGCCACGCAAATACCGAGCGAGGAGCATTGCTTGTACGTGCGGTAATAGTCCAACAGCAACAGATTCGCCAAGAAAAGGATGCCGGATCTCCTCGCGCTTACGCGCTTGATAAGCTTCTATCACGGTTCTTCGCGTCGCCTTGTCCATCAGCACCCCTCCTGTCTCATTAGCAGCAAAGCCGGACTCTTTTACCTGTCGCCGGTTCACAAGCGACAAAGCAAGCCGGTCAGCGATCATCGGCCGGAATTCCTCCATGATGTCCAGAGCAAGGCTCGGACGACCGGGTCGATCTCGATGTAGGAATCCAACAGCAGGATCCAGGCCAACTGCTTCTAGTGCCGATACTGTGTCATGCGTCAGGAGAGTGTATAGAAAAGACATGAGCGAGTTCATGTTGTCCCGCGGAGGGCGTCGGCTTCGTTCCCTGAAGTAGAAGGCTTCCTTCTGGGTCTTGATGAGATAGTCGAAGACCCCGAAATACGTTCTGGCTGCCTCGCCTTCCAAGCCCCTGATTGAGTCCAATGGCATAGGATCCTCCAGAAGCTTGACCGCTGTAGAGCCCAATCGGTCGATGGCTTCGTCTACTGGAGGGTACTTCTGATCATCAGAGGCATCCCGCAACGACCGTTGAAGAACCACGCGAGAGTTGGCTATCTTGGAGATTACCACTGCACGAGCTATTTCTGATGATGTACATTCGTCGTCCGCTCTTCTGTACTGCTCTCTTCTTAGGAGTACGTTTCCCGACACAGGACCCTGAACCCGAGCAAGAAAACGACCGTTCTCGCTCAAGAACGAGATCATTATGTTGCGTTCGCCACACGTTCCCATTAACTCGGGGCTGCAGGTTATGTGGCCAATACACACTATCCCTCCTAGGGTATGCAATGGAAGGCTAAGCTTCGCTTCGCCATCGATCCTGACGCACACAGTCTCTCCCCTCTTATGGAGATACGCCCCATCCGTAGTCACAAACAGTGTGTTTAGAAGTCGCTTCATATCTTTCTCATTCGCCTTTCTCGATAATATCCGACAGAACACGTTGTAGGTAGAGCCTGGCGCCTTGCCTTCGTGTCGCAAGCTTAGGCATACAGATCTCCACAAGCGAACACTTATCACACTTGGCGGACTTTACAGCCTTTGGTGTCGTGCCAGAGTCAATTATCTCATGGAGACGCTTGGCCGACTGAACCGTCAGTTCGCGCAGCTTCGAGTCGAAGGCAACGTCAAGACGACGATGCGTTTTGCCGAAAAACAGAGCCCCGGAAGGAATCCCTTTCGCTTCGAAAATCTCTTCAAGAGACATAGCCTGGGCACACAACTGGACCTCATATCCGATTTCATGTCTCAACCGCCCCCGCTTGTACTCAACAGGGAACGGAACCCACAGGCCGTCATAACCTGGCAAGCACACACCCTCCGACGAGCTGTCTGGATCAGTAATGAGATGAAACTCCACAACATCCGCCCGGCCAGATAGCCCCAATTGCATGGATCTGATATGAAGCCCCCTGCACAAGATTAAATTCCCTCGCCTCTCGGTTCCGGATCGATCGGCGTGATCGTGCATGTGACTGCCTTCTACAGTGTACACATTATCAGCCCATGCCTGTTCTACGTGGACTAACGCCGCCCTGCGTTCGCAATACAGCAGATGTTGCAGAGCAGAGAGCGGAATCAACTCCTCCTCCGTGTACATGGCCGAACTCCCCCTAGCTAAGTTATGGATCCGACGGTCTGGTGTCTGTAAGAATCCATCACGCCCTTCATATAGCCAATGAACTTGTCGTAACCCAGAGTCCACCTGAACACCTCTGGGTAGCTACGAAACCTGGAGAGTCCTGAATTCTCAATTTTGGCGAGCGCATACTCGTCCATGAAGTATCGACGGATCGACACGCTCGATAACTGTAGCTCATTCGGATCCACTACCTCGCCGTCCTCAAGCCTTGACGCTACTTCGTCATCTACGACGGCTGTCACTGTATCCGAGTCAATAACGCAGAATTCCTTGGCGACCTCAGGGAAGTTCATGCATTTTTCCGCCCTCGTGATCGTGTCTGCCTTCTCCCTGATATCCTTCAACGTCAGCTCCTTGGCCATGGCTTTGGTAGCGTACTCCGGACCGATCTCACCTTCAGATATGAGATATCCCAACACCTCCCGAGAGTTCTCCAAACCTCGGTTGGATCTGATGAGTCCTTCCTCCACGAGTTGGAAGTCCCATACCTCTGCTGAGCTCCACTTCCCTTCCCGATTCGTTCGTCCTGCAGATTGAAGCCAGCTCACAAGGCTTGCCCTCTCTCGTATCCCAGTACGAAACGAGAGGTCCACACCAGCCTCCACGCAGGATGTTGCAACCAAACACCAGTCACAGTCTGTCTCGTTTTTGAGCCTACTTTGGACCTTCTTCAAGGTAGCACTGACGTCTGCCGGACACAAAGCCGATGATAGGTGCTCAACCTTGCCATCTCCATGTTTCTCCTTCAAAGCCTCAGCAATCACAGCCGCCGAGTACACAGTATTCACTATGAGAAGCCTGGGCCCGGGGAAACTCCACACCCACTCAACGAGCTCGTCAACGCGCATTGGTTCTTCCTTTGTCTTGTACTCCACACGCTTTTCTTCATAGCTTGCTGCTACCTTCTCGAGTTCCTGAGGCAGCATATTCGGAACACGCTCCGGAGAATCGCTGAAAGCGGGAATCTCCCAGAACCTATACAGAGATCCTGAGCCGAGCACAATGTGACATCCCCAGACTGATTCGAGTTCCTTCAGCCATTTCCACGCTTGCGGCCACAGATCCCATGGCAGGGCAGCATGTGATTCGTCAATGAATATGGCTGATCCCGGAAGGCTATGCAGCTTGCGCAAGGCTGCAGGCTGATTGTCCGCAAGCGTCTCGAAGAAGCGAACAGCGGTAACCACCACAATTGGCGCCCTCCACTGGAACGTGAGCAACCTGGCAGCATCGTCCGCAAAATCAGCTTTGTGGTGATGAGCTGCGACTACGGCTGCAGGCGCTTCTCCCGGAAGTGTGAGGCTCTTGCGGTACCTATCCACAGATTGGTCGATTATGTTCGTGTAAGGAAGTACCACGAACACCCGTCGCAAGTTCTTCTTGCAGGCAGCATTCAGAAGATGAGCCATCACAGCGGTAGTCTTGCCTGTGCCCACCGGACTGTCGCACGCGTGCATGCCGCAACTCATGTCGGCTTCCCTACAGGCTGCATATATCCTACGGCGGATCTCTGTTCTCTCGTCGGTCAAGCCTACGCCAAGCCCCTCCACATAAGAATCGAGTTTCCTGAGACGGGCATCCGGCATCAGAGGCGGCACATCGAAACGGAATTCGCTTCCGTAGTGAATAGCGGTATCAGAATGATCCGCATCTACGAGGCAGGACAGTGCAAGTCGAAATAGAAGGCCGGAAGTCGAAACGCGGCCCTTGAACGCACTCACTTCATCTATGCCCTGCTGAGATGCTAACGCCTGTCGATGATTGGCTAAGTAGACTTCTAGAAACATATCAGTTCGTTCTTTGATGGACGCATCTCGAAAACGATCCTCCTGCCTACTGGCAAGCATATCTGGGATATCGGGCAATCCCACATGATGGGAGTACACAGTCAAAGCCGCCAGCTGCCGAACTGGATCATGGCCTGCAAGATGTGCCACACCGGCATCCACATGATTTATTGGAAGACTCTTTCGAGAATAATGCATGAGCACTTCCTGATTGGACTCATCGAGCTTGCCGAGGTCATGGTGCTCAGCCGCCAGACGAAGAGTTTCCATGAGGAAGTCCCTATCTCCACTGTAGTATTCAGCCATAGCTGAACACTTCTCCACGGCGCCATTAAGAACACTCTCAATATGATCACGATAACTCTGGCTACCTATTCCTTTGGATGGTTTGGCGCTATGCGCAAGCGTTACCACGCTATCCTACCTGAACAGAATCGCCCATGAGATCGTGACAAGACGCAAGACAATCGATGAGTTCCTCCGGAAGGGAAGACGGAACCTCGTAATCTTGCCATGACAAGGAGGCCTTCTCGGCGTCACCGGTTTTCTTCGGAGTAAGAGCTTCGATCAGCGCAAAATCTGAACAAGATCCCAAGGGAGATGTGTGCTCCATGTACCATGCCTTCCTGATTTCCACAAACGACCTGATGTACGAGGCTGTATGGGTATAGGCGTAAGGTATTGCAGCCAGCATCACGTCAATATCTCGCTTGGTGCACCCTGACTTCAACGCCGCAGTTGGATTCACAAAGAAGGGCATGCAGTAAACGCCGTGTTGGACAACGCGATACCCTAGAGGAGCCATCCCTCGATCTTTACCCTCCTGTACTCCTGCCTTGTTAGTAGTCGTAATTCGGCGAATGTCAACGGGAGCTATTGAAACGGCTAGGCCAAATTGCACTGCCCCCGTCTTGATGAAAGTGGAAGCGCCCTCTTCCAGGAATGTGTTTCCGAATATCCTTCCGTCCCAGTACTTTGAGGTGAAGGTTCCCTCGACAAGCTCACGCTCTATGTCCTTACGTACGCGTCCACGACTTTCCAGGACACTATGCTCGTCATCACTCAAGTTAAACCTATCTTTTATGTGGGACCACACCGGCCCCTCCTTGTTATCGACAAGATCTCGAAGCTTACGTTTGAAGGACACCGGAGATATTTCCCCTCTACCGTCACCCCTCTGACGCGGATCACTCTCACGGTCGGGATCTCCATTTGGATTGGAGTTGATAACCTCTATCACTAGAAGCCCAGTGGCTCGCAGGATCGCATCTGTTTTCTCCGGCATAGTCAACTAAATGACCTCCTCGCATGAATCTTTGGGTTCCGTACCCAGTTCATCCTTGTCAGAACGGATCTCTCTGCTCAAATAACCCAGGAGCATCTGAGCTCTGTCTGCCTCGTTAGTACGCGTAGCAACTTCCTGCTCACTCAGTTCCTGCGATACCAGTCCCATCTGCTTTACAGCCCACCTGGCAAGCGCATACTTCTCACCAGGTTCCTTTGAGCTGTAGCTCTTGTCTACCCACGACTTGTACACGTAAATGCGATCACTCAACCGCGCCAGGGCTTGTTGCGGATTCTCCAGGGCAGTTGGCATCAGAGCATTGCCCACAAGCTGCGTGGGGATGGAGCCTTTCCGAACGTCAAGGCAATACTCCTTGTGAAGCAAGTCAGCCATGGCAAGCAGCCTTCCCACAAGAAACGCTGTACTGCGCATGTAATCTCCCCTCTCGATACCCAGTTTCGATAGACATAGCCCGAGCACAGCAGGCATCAGGCTTACGATCTCCCTGTCTTTCAGAATGGGGCCGGCAAGATCCCTGTTGAGATGATCCGCATGGCCCAGTGCTAATAGAGGCCAAGTGCTTTTTGAAGCCACTGAATCCAGTACCCTGACTGCGGCCGCACGCCCCGCATCTTCGCCACCGATGAATAGGTCAAATGCATCGCGAATTTCCTCGGAGCGAGATACTATCGACCTACTGCAGTCCATATTCCACTCAGTCTTGAGAATCCTGGCAACTTCCGTGGGGAATGGGACCCTTACCTGCAGCCGCTTCCCGCCGTTGCGATCATACATACGAAGAAACACAGGAGGTATATTGCTACATCCGTCCCTCCACGCACGAGCTGCGTCCATAAGAGCAGCTGCCTGCAGATGCCTGCTCATTAAAACCTTAGTCCTTGCAGTGTCGATTTTTACCAAAACAAAGACTGCCACTTGAGCATCAGGCCGTTCACGCACTAGCAGTTTAAGGGCATCGACCACTCTCTTAGCGACAGCCGAAAATGTGGCCTCTTGATCCCCACTGACCGCGCCTGCGAAGATGCCGGCGCACTCCATTGAAAGGTCAGGCAGGGTTTCGGGATAGGCGAACAGCACTCCGGCCCTCCCTCCGGATACGTCGGACACATCCTGCCATGTTTGTCCTCTTTTCTCTTCGGCGCCTATCCATTCCAGAGCATCTTTAAGGTCTTGCCTGATGTCCACTCCCATAGGGAAACTGGCAGCGTTGGCTTTTCCGTATCTTCTCTGGCATGGAGATTCATCGCTCATCGCCCTCAAGATCACATTCCCAAGTATGGGAAGTCTTGCTGCGGGAAACCTGGCTTTGTCATCAATGATGGAGTAGGTTGTTCCAAACGCATCGGTAGACGTCTCCGACGAACCAGCATCAGCGCTGCCAGCGGCAAGGAGGCGCTGATTCACCCATACTCTAACCTCAGGATGATTGGCCGGTCGATCGTAAGACAGGCGATCAGCCATTTCGAGCACCACGGATACCCGCTTGGCTTTGCCTTCCGGTGCAGTGGTTGCTAGTACGTTGCCAAGAAACTCAAGCGCCGCATTGGGCTCGCGGCACGCCATGGATAGAAAAGCGTTCACCAGCATATCGGGAATGTCGTCGATACATTCCGAGAGTCTTGAGGACGCCGCTATCAGCGTGTTCCAAGCCTCAAATCCTAGGGGCGCCTCTCCTATTAGCTCACTGAGCTTTTGAGGTACATCCAGGAGACACGTTTTTAGCTTCCTGGTCTCCGATTCGGTCCATAGGGATTCCGAATCCCCCATCAGCACGCGAAGCAGATGCCCCAGCTCATCTGGGTCGACCTTCGTTGACTTAAGAAGCTTCTCAATACGCTTGTGAGTGGCCTGCGCTTCGTCGGATTGCACACTTGCCACGGGAAGCATGTTGAACGCGGGAAATGAAAGGCCATTTGCTATTTCGTATTTCCTCAAAGCCGTGACCTCAGAAGGATCTCCGATCCGTGTTGCTCCTTCAATGACTCCGGCACCAGTCACAAACAGATAGTAGGTTCGATATTTTGGACAGGGCTTGAAATTTCGGTGCCACGAGACAGGTCGTATGCCTGCAGCCTTCAATCCTTCTGAGAGACGGGATAGTTCATTCAGCAAATCGCAGCACCCCTTTCTCGATGCGAACATCTGCATCGTATTCAGGATTCCAGCTCGACCCGTGACCCGCGAAACAGGTGCGGAGCATGCTCGGGATGGAAATATTGATATCATCGCACACCGATGTGCCCGGTCTGAATCTGCCTACGTAGTCTGGCAGGAACTCACTCCAGCCCAAACATGGGACTCGGTGACACTGGCCCCTGCGGATCCGTCGATTGAAAACTTCCATATAGGCGTGGGCGCCGTTCGTGGTGCCTACAGACTGCAGTCCCGGGCGACCGTGCTTCCCATATCCAGCCGGATAGGACTCAGCCCTTGCATATAGTCGATAGCACACGTTCACGAGAATAGTGGCAGCAAGCTGATAGCTTCCACCGCCGGCAACCACTCTGCTTTTGCGAAGCGGTCCGCCGTAGTTGGTTGTGTACTGATGAAACGTGATAGGACTACAAATTTCCACCTTAGTAGGGACAACCGTAGCCCACTCGCTCCACAGGATAGCCTCAAAGATACCTCTCACCGCCGAGTACGTAGGCGCTGGGTAACTCACCGGCGAATCGCCTGTATCAGGTCTTGTCCACATGGCAGCTGGTCCCGATATCTCGAGGAACACTGGGTATTCCTTCAGGGTTAACACCTCCTACACAGTCTGTTGAAGCGCTAATTGACCCCTAAATCCCACCCATGGCATCCCTCCTCCACTTCAAGCGTGACTCGCTGTCATTAGCAGTTCTACTCAACAAGAGGTGCCCAGCAAAGTCCCTTTTGTCAAGCAGGATGACAGCATCAAAGCAAAGATGTACTGAATTTCAACCCACGCCCCTCTATCAGCCCACGGCACTACCTCAAATATGGCTCTGATCGGCACGGCACGATCTCACCTTAATGTCTTAGTACATCTATATTCTACATTCATATTACATTTCCTTCTAAATATGGTAAATATGCGTGGGCAGTTTACGTGCCGGCTGCCAATTCCCGTCTACCGGCCAAATCAACTTGTACATCAACAGATTGCCTCAGAATTCTTCCCACAAGGTCCGCTTCCTCACGCTTATGTAATACAACACGACTGCTATGTCAGTCTCTACGTATGCTGTACAGCAAAAGCTGTTCCTTGCGGCATTTGCTGGCGTCAGGCGAACACCCAAACGCGGCACTCCCCGTCCTGAGCAACTTTCTACACCTCTATAACCCTCTGATTGCTGGAGCAACACCATTGGAGACCGGGCTCTCTAGGGGTGTCGATGTAAAGCCCATCTACCAAAATATCTGTTTTACTGAGGAGCAGTCGCACTCCCTGAGACCGCGACTGGAGGAGATGCTCTCATGTCTAGCCGGTGTAGGTTATCCGTGAGGCCATAATGTCGCCACAAGCTCCGTATGAGCAGACCGGATTTTTCTCAAATGTCGTATTTGCATGTGGCGTAGTCCCGACCTCAGACGGCAAGCTACGCATCTATTACGGAGCAGCAGATGAGGTAACTGCAGTTGCGGAAATCACGATTGACGAAGTGATGGACTCACTTGTGTGATAGCATCCTGCACATTGACATACGCAATACTTTGTAATGCTTTGCTATGAGCGATCTTTTATTGGCAAGTTTGTGCAAGCTCAGGTGAATTCACATGATCATGATTAAGTATCCCAATTATGAAGATTCAGCAGAATCATAGGAACCTAATCATAGATTTCAATTACGTCCCCTTCTGACGGTTCCAGTGTGAAGGATACTTCACCGTCAGCAACATCTATCTCAGCCTTTCGTCGCCATGACTTGGCTGAACTGCTTTTCGCATTAGCCGACACAGGGATCTTGACAACCTGTTCCGAAGGTTTATGGTTTACCACCACAAACACATCCCTGCCTGAGCCGGTAAACTCCCTTACCTCGATAGCCGGGTTCCGGTCTTTCCTTTCTTCCCTTACCGCTGCTGTCCTGGCTACAAAGGAATAGAGTTCGTAGTACGCATCCTGCTCAAAGATATACGGGGTCATAGAAAGATAGAGTTCAAGCGGAAATCCAACGAGTATGGCATGGCCCTCGCCATAACGATTTACAACTATCTCCTCATTACCTGTCCGACCACGTGTAGCGACAGCACCGGCAAAGTTAAGATGCTTCCTTCTGGAAAGATTTAATGGTGTGGGAAACGGCCCTGAAAGTGGCTTAATAAGCCCCGGCACCTTCACAGTCCACTTGCTCCCAGAGGGGACACTCGCATGGAGGATGGATGCACCGAAAACTTCTTCCATTCCGTCAATGGCAAAACCGTCATATGATGCGTACAGTGTCCCTCCTGACTTCACCAACTCCTTGAGCACAGCAAAATCAGAGACATTCAATGTCCCGCGACGTGTGGCGCATGGAACAAAGACCGCCTTGTAACGGGATATGTCGCCTGATGCCAGCTTGTCACAGGTAATGAAGTCTACGTCAAGCCCTGCGGATTTTGCAAGAATAAAAGATGCAAAAAGCACTGCAGCATTCCGCGTGGGAGTGTTTTCAGAATCAAGGTCATCATAGTACCTTCTCGGGATAACTATCGCAGCCCTGGCTTCAGCCGGCGAAAGCTCCGACATACGAGCATCTTGAACCGTGTTTGCAAATTCCGACAGCACGAGCCCCTTCTTCTTGACCTTGCCGTCTTTTGCTGTTATCCCAAAACCGACTTCATAAGGTGTGGAGTCATATGGCAGTCTGTCCTGATGCACAAAATCTCCGAAACACCAAGCCAATGCCCCGATAACTCCGTTAGCAAGAGCACTGTATGAAGCTGCAGAATGAAATCTTGCCTCGACTTCCTCGGCAACCATCTGAGTTGTGGAACCGAATTCCGCAAGAAGAACCCTCTTTCCACCCATACCCTCTGTAAACCGGCAAGCAAACGGGACAAAGTAGGTGCTGCGCAGGCTATCCAGGGGTTCAGGACAAAGCTCGGTATACAGTGAATACGGATGCATACAGAGTATATCGTTTGCTTCCGCAACATCACTTATTCTAAACGGCCCAGGCCAGAATAGAGATGTCGCGTGAATACCAAGAGTCACGAGATGATTCGGATCATAAGCCTTTAGCTCTCGATAGAGCAAATGTGTCCAAAGCCATGCCGCATCCACAGACTTGGGTTTTGCGAAAATGTCCGGTTCATTGGAAATGTCCCAGAGCAATATGGCATCCTCATCCTTGTAACGACGAGCAAACTCGCGGACAAGCCTTATCTGGGCTCTGAGCATAGAGGGATCTTCATACGGGTCTCGCCCTGCTCTCCATGAAACATCCCAGTTCTCGCCGCTCATGTGTCCTGTGAAAAACGTAGGGATCAGTCCTACGCCATGTGCTCTGCTGATCTCCACTAGCTCATGAAATTTTGCCATAGCCTGTTCAGATATCACATCAGGTGCAGGTTGGAAATCCTCCCAAAGGAGAAACACTCGACACGCGTTAAGCGATAACTCGGCCATCTGCCGAAACTCAGCGTCTATCGATTTCGCGTCCCACTCTTTCCACATATGGACCCCGGTCTTCCTTGGCCAGTAATTCACACCGCAGATAAATTCCTTCATCAAATCATGAGTCGCCGCCTTCCACACACATGTCGCCATTTTCTATAAATCTTCCAAGCACAACCAGGCTCATCACCGGAACGACACGCAGACAGCGACTGTATTTCCCTCCTTTGTGACCTTATCTTTATCACCTTATCCTTATCTGGCTGAATTGCCAGGGGCGCTGTCTTAGCCCTTGATGCCGGTAAGAGAAATCCCTTCAACAAAATGGCGTTGTGCAACAAAGAAGATCACCAGCATAGGCAAGGCAAACACCGTGGACATTGCCATCAACCAATGCCATTTAGGCGCCTCATGGACGCCTCCCATGAAGAAATACATTCCAAGGGTAAGGGTATATTTCTCCATACTGTTTAGGTAGAGGAGCGGTCCTAAGAAATTGTTCCAGTAACCCTTGAACGCAAAGACAGCGACTGACAGGATTGCAGGCTTTACTTGGGGTAGCATAACATGGGTAAACGTCTGCATAACATTTGCACCGTCAATTGTCGCAGCTTCTTCCAGATCTCTCGGAATTCCCATGAAAAACTGCCTCAGGAGAAATACATAAAACGGCCCCCAAGCGGTCCATGCAGGCAAAATCATAGGATCAAACGTATCGAGAAGCTTAAGGTTCTTCCAAATCATATAAGTTGGGATCAACGTAACATGGAAAGGAAGCATCATGGTGGCAAGCAGCACAAAAAACAGCACATCTCTCCCTGGGAACCAGTAACGGGAAAATCCGTACGCTACCAACGTTGAACTTGTGACCTCAGCTAAGACTCCGAGTATTGTTATGAAAGTTGTATTAGTCAGGTATCTCCCAAACGGCACGGCCTGCCAGGCATCTTGGTAATTACTCCACTGCGGCGGTTTCGGGATCCACTTCGGCGGATAGGCAAACACCTCATTTAGGTCTTTCAAGGATGTAGTTACCATCCAGAAAAACGGAACAAGCAACACTACTGCCCCGACAGTGACCACAACATACGCTATTATCTTCGACAGCCGCCTCTTTACACGTCTTCTACGTCTCGGAGTAAGTCTACCGGGACTTGTCACCGTTTCCCTGCTCATTTTTGCACCTCCGCTTCGTAGTAGACCCATGCAGTAGATGAACGGAAGACCAGCAAGGTAAGCCCAAGTATGATCAGGAACAGCACCCAGGCAATAGCTGAAGCCTCTCCCATCTTGAGTTGCAGAAATCCGCGTTCATAGATGAGCTGATTCATGAAACGTCCTGCAGCCGAAGTCGGTCTTGCAAACATTGCCACTGCAAATATCTGAAGCGCCCCGATAATACCCATTATTACCTGGAGTAGGATTACAGGAGATATTTGCGGAAGTGTTATGTTCCAGAACTTACTGAAGCCTCCTGCCCCGTCTATCTCAGCAGCCTCATAAAGAACCTTTGGGACGTTTCTGATAGCAGCCAAAAAGACCACCATATTTGTGCCAAACACGCCCCATACGCTCATGATCACAAAGGCAGGAAGCACAAACCTGGGCTCCCCGAACCAATCAGGATTCCTGATCCCCATCACACTTAGAAACGGTCTAAGCACCATGTTGAGAAGTCCTGCTTCGCTGTTGAAGAGCCACCGCCACAAAAGAGCGACTGACACTTCGGGAAGAATTGCAGGCATGTAATAGATAGTTCTGTATGTCCCGATTCCACGGATATCCATGCTGAGAAGAAGCGCCACGAGGAGAGAACCGATGACACCTATCGGGACACTTAAGAAAGCATAGGACAATGTAAGTCTTACTGACGGCCAAAAACTAAGAGTATCGGAAAAAAGCCATCGATAATTGTCCAAACCCACCCATTTCGGTTGAGTAAAAAGATCATAAGATGTGAAACTCAGTCCCAATGAAGTAAAGATAGGACCGGCAGTAAAGATGAGAAGACCCGCAAGCCACGGTGAAATCAAGGCGTAGCCTGTAGCATAGGCCTGACGAACATGAAAGAGTCTGAGCACTCCATAGACACAGAGGCTAAGCCCTACCATCATTGCAAAGGTCAGTATGTAGCGAATCAGGGTTCCGAGATAAATACTCTCTTGCATTTTGTGTCCCCTCCATATCTCGTCTATCCTGCCATATTCGCGACTTAACAGCCCCATAGCGTTATTTATACAGCAAGCGTCATATGACTTAAGCAAACGAGGCATCACTGAGCTGGGCCTGGCCGGGCCCGGCTCCGGAGATTCGGATACCGAGCGCCGGCCTTTGCGCGGCCACGACCACCCCATAACCCTGCCATGACCGCTGGTACCTCACATGCTACACTCACATGCTACATACGACCTACTTAATTGTAAGCGTCTTCTCGAGCAAAGGTTTTACTCGTTTTGCCAGTTCCTCGGCAGTACCTCTTCCGTTTATGAGGGGATCTGCATACTGATCCCAGAAGATACTATCCCACTCGGCATAGTTGGGGAAAATCCGGAAGCTGCGAGTATCATTCATTGCTTCAACTATTGCGTCAAGAGAGTGCTTTTTCTCAGGCTTGAGCTCCACCAGCATTTCTTTGGTAGCAAGAGACTTACGCGGTGGAACTACCTTCCAGTGGTGAATCGCGTCAGATAAATCAAGGAACGCCTCAAACGCTACATCCGGATTCTTAGTTTTGGCGTTAACAGCCATCCCGCCCACCCACAGGAAGCTATACCTATTGCCGGAAGGTCCTTTTGGAATCATGAACGCCTGAGAGCGGAAGTCTGGTTTGTAGTCAAGATCGTCGGCTGCTCCACCCATAAACATAGCAACCTGTCCGTTCTTGTACATTGTGTCAAACCCGCGGTCTCTTATGATTGAGAGAGGCGGCGCTACATGATGCTTGTGGATAAGATCAACATAGAACTGAGCGCCGAAAACAGCTTCTTTCGAGTCTACCGGGCATGACTTGAAGTCTTCACTTATCACGTCTCCCCCGGCCTGCCAGATGAACATCTGAACCGGTGGCCATCCGTTGAGCGTAAAGCCCCAGCGCTCTACATTGTCAGGATCGAAGCCTGCATCATCCGGATGATGTCCGTTCTTGTCTACAGTAAGCGCTTTGGCGACTTCCAGGAACTTATCCCAATCCCAGGTCTCATCAGGATATGCAATTTTCTCTCGATCGAAGAGATCCAAGTTAGTAAACATCATCACCGGCTGGTTAATCCATGGTAGCGCATAGACTTTATCCTGGTACATCATACGCTCCATTGTCGGACCAAAATAGTCGTCAAGCTTCGCAGCAGGATGTTTTGAAGCTTTCATCCGATCAGTCAGATCCATCATGACGCCTCTTGACGCGAAGCTGGGCACGTTCTCCTGGCCAATCCAGTACAGATCTGCGCCTGCTTCAGCTGCAAGCGTTGTTATGAGCTTCGTATCATACTCAGCGGGACTCGATTCCTGTACGATCTCATAAGTCGTGGATTTCGCATTCAAATTGTCAAGAATCTCCTGGAGTTCGTTAGCCTCGTCAACCCCTGCCCACGTAGCCAGCCTAATCTTTGTCTTAGACGCGGCAAGCCCTGCTCCTCCCCCAATTAGAAGCGCAGACACTAACAAGAGCGACGCGAACAACACAAATAACCTTCGTTCACGGCTTGACATCTTGTGATTACCTCCTTGTTGTGATAATCCTTGACTATTTACTTAACGATCCTCGCGAGACTTACGAATGCTCTTTTAATCACCTCCGGCTTGGTCTGATTCTGACCATCATATGCAAAGGTGAGCTGCGGAATCCCGAAGTATTAGTGTTGCGTAAACGACCGTCTTAATGGGTGCCACGTCCTTATCACAAATCAGATCTACAAGCCTTCTTGCGGCAAGAGAACCCATCTGCATCTTGGGAATATGCATAGTCGTTAGCGGTGGATGAGTATGAGCGGAAACTTCAATGTTATCAAAACCAATTACTGAGACTTCCTCAGGCACCTTAATTCCCTTCTCGTGAAGGGCCTTGAGGGCACCTAAAGCCGTCATGTCATTATCTGCAAAGATCGCAGTGGGACTCTCCGGACCATCCATCAGTTTGTGAGTGCCTTCATATCCAATTTCAGGACCGTGCGTCTCAACAGACTCAGCAAAGACAACCCACCTCTTACGGAAATCTATTCCAAATCCTTGAAGCGTACTTACATAACCTTTGTAGCGCTGCGCTAAGGAAACATGACTTTGTGGGCCTCCGATGAATCCAATCTTTCGATGACCCAGAGCGTAGAGATGCTGCATGGCCTTCTTAGCAGCTGCCTCGTTATCTGAGACAATACAGTCAACCCTGCCTTCTTTTGACTCGTTATCCACAAGCACCACAGGAATATCTCGTTTTTTAGCTTCGCTGACGATATCGAGGCTTGCGTCACATCCCACCAGCAGCAGCCCGTCGTTATGATTGCCGGAAGAATCTTGTTCAAACAGGCCGGTATGCCCATTTGCACTGTCTATGCTTCTCAGGAATACTCTGTATCCGAGTTCCTGCAAGCCCTCCTCTATACCGGCTACAACTGCGCCATAGAATGGGTCAGTTACCAAAGGTGACAACCGCCTATTATATACGATAGCGACTGTGCCTGCAGCCATTGCCCCCTCTGCTTTGCTTCTATCGCTGGGAACAGGATATCCCAGCGAACGAGCCACGCTGATTACTCGGGATTGGGTCTGCTTACTGATGTTTCCCTTTCGGTTCAAGACCCGTGAAACAGTTGATGGTGACACACCTGCCAATTTTGCAATTTCTCGAATTGTGGTCGCCATATGTAACCTCGTCTCCTTGTCAGCCGATCTTGGTGTTGCATATCTTTGCATGAAGCGCTAGTTTGTTGCCTTATAATTACATTACACCACAACATTGGAAACTCCTTCTTTTTAGGGTCACTCATCGAATTGAAGCTGATAGAGAGGTAGATGTCTGGACTATGCCTGTTTTCGAGATTTGGAGTAAGCCCGGGTTTTGGCGAGAACGCGATGAACCACGCTTCGGGCAGTCCGCGCCATAACGTGAGCTTCGGGGACGCGGAAGATGAAGACCAGTGCAATGTAGCAGATAACACCTATCAAGACCGCAATAAGAAGACGAGCCAACTGCACGAGGACTGCGCTCCCGGGAATGTAGATTTGAACTGCGCCATAGGTAAACCAAACCACAATTCCCATCATGCCGGAAGACAGCAGCACGCGCCACAATGAGTCTAGGATTGCTTTGCCTCCCAAAGACACCGGAGACGGAGAGTCTGTCGAAGCAAGTTTCTTTCTAAGAATCCATAGGAGCACCCCTGCACCGAACGCACTGGATAAGGTGTTGGCAAGCGCGAGGCCGCCTTGGGCCAGAGGACCTACGAGGATAAGGTTCAGCACGATATTGATCCCTGCAGAGATAATACTGACCACCATCGGGGAGGTGGTATCCTGCAAGGCATAGAAAGCGCGGTTTGTCATGTCACGCAGGGTGAAGAGGGCAACAGCAGGCGACAGGAATAGAAGGGCCCAGGCAGTCGCCTGTGTGGCTTCGCTATCAAAAGCCCCTCGCTCAAAGACTATACGAACCATAGGGACACGGAGCACTGCCATTCCGACTGCAGCCGGAACCAGCACAAAACTTATCATTTTGACGGACTCAGAAAATGCCTTGCTGTATCTTGACCAGCCGTCTCTTGCAGCAAGACGCGATAAGGTAGGGTACATCACAGTGATGATAGATGTGCCAACAACACCCGGGACGAGCCCCATCAGGCGAGTGGCATAGTTCAGCGCAGCCAGGCTTCCTTCTGCGAGACCTGATACCAGCATACGGTTTACCAGTGTGGACGCCTGTCCTGCGGCCGTGGCAAGAAGCACAGGGCCAATCAACGCGCCCATACGTCGAAGTCCGGGGTCGTCGAGATTTAGGATGGGTCTCCAGCGGTATCCGGTTCTCGCGATAGCCGGCAGTTTGAGGACGACTTGGGCTGCGATGGCAACCACGGTCCCGGCGCCGACTGCTCGGATCCCGAACTTAGCTCCTAGGATCAAGATAGATCCGATAATGATGATGTTGTAGGCCAGACTTGTTACAGCAGGGACAGCAAAATTGTCGTCAGCTTGAAGCATACCTGTTAAGAGGCCGGAAAGGGACTGAAACATGACCATGGGAAACATAATCCTGGTCATGGTGACTGTGAGAGCATATACCTCTCCTTGAAAGCCCGGAGCTACAAGCCGAGTCAGGGAGCCTGCAAAAAACTCTCCCATCGCAATGAAGACCATTGCCAAAAGCAAAGTGACGTTTATGACTGAGCTTACCATTTTGTGGGCAGCATCACGCCCGTGCGCCTGACGTACCTGGGAAAACACGGGGATGAATGTGCTTCCTAAAGCTGCCGACACTGCCGAGAAAATGACGACAGGAACGGTCTGGCCCATAAGATAGGCATCAGTGGCATATGTAGCGCCAAACACTGCAGCAAGAGATGCTTCCCTGGCAAACCCAAGGAATTTGCTTATTACGGAAAGCGCGGCAACAATACCTGCCGCTTTCAAGAGGCCTTCTTTAGCTGTCAATGGTTCATATCCACCTGCCAACCGTCTGTCATTTGAAGCGAAGCTAAACGTTTGCTCTTTGCGCCAACGTTAGCCATCT
>DIQZ01000077.1:2454-3401 GCA_002424305.1 Firmicutes bacterium UBA5449 | reverse complement strand
AATTATGCTTCTTGCCAAAGCTAACCGTTTGATCTCGTAAGTACGTTGCCTACTATATGCTTCCACTTTGCCTGACGCACGATATGGTCTACTCTCTGTGCGCACGTTAACCGGCAATCGTTTGCTAGCTCTAACACGCCCGTCCCGTACACATCACCATACATTACGTGGCCGATATCGCCATATACGACAACACCTGAGTTGGTTTGACTCGTCGATGAAAGCTCCACCGATAAGAGCCAAGAGCTTACCTACCATTCTAACGTTGTACCAGACAACAGGCAAGATAGTCCCTCCGGTTAAGAAGGGAGTAACCATACTTCTTCAAGAAGACGCTCTGCGCACAGCATGACTGTCTCGCATGCTCTTCTATAACTGCTTCATTCGTGTCTGCGATTGCCCAAACCGGATCTATTAGCTCTCCGTCTGATGGCAACAGATTAGCATAAACTGATTATTCGTATGGAGACCTAATTGTATCACTCCTTAATCGATAAGACATAACCTGTATCGAAGAGTATATTGATTTTGCCGGCTACATCCTTTTGCTGTGATATCTGTACGCGAGATAAAATGCTATCAATTGAACATATATTGCGCCTATAGAAATAAATGCGGGAGTTCTGTAATCAAGGAACACAAAAACAAATGCCATTACGATGAATATAACGGTAGCTGTAGCACCGGCGATTGTATATGCAGCTCTTGTAATCTGGATATTCCTTTCGTCGGTCCTTTCGATTTCCTGCTGTTTCAGTTTTTCAGGTGATGCTGTCTTTGAACGAACTAACCTAGCAATCCCAAATACAACAAGAAATCCGCCAAGTCCTGTGAACATTCCCATGAGTATACTTAAGTTATGTGCATCATGTGGAAGCATCCTATAAGATACAGCAGAGAATACCACTGAAATAACCTTAGTGGAATGTCAAGTGTGCTTTCCATGC
>DIQZ01000077.1:0-2205 GCA_002424305.1 Firmicutes bacterium UBA5449 | reverse complement strand
ACCACGTGGGCTGCACCAAACATTCATATGGGGAGGAAATCCTGAAATGTCACTAAATGTAAGTAGCGAGACCATATTGCCCTAGGTGCCGAAGGCGGACCTTACAGTGGAGGTGGAAACACTGCATGTCAAGAACAATTGTCGGCAGACTTTCTATTGGCTTGGCTAATAGTACGTAACGATAATCCCGATTTCAGCATAACGGAGTACATGCACTAAATTTTGAGTGGAGTAATGGCCTCGAAGATTGCTTGCTTGTACCCCGTAAGACATCAATGATTTCCCCCGCCTGCCTGCATGACCTGAATGTACTTTGACTGCTCTTTCCAGTGCCTCCTCAGGATGAACCCACAGGTCGGGCATGCAGCCCCAGCCAAGCAACTCGGATAAAAGAAGCCTTTAACACTCTCGAAAGTCTTCTTCAACCGTCAAATATCCCTAGTGAGCAAGGACGATCATAGCAAGCAAGCCCTGAAAAGCAGTCAAGTAGTCATCAGCGGAAAAAGCCACGGTTTTTGCATCGAGTAGCTTAGAATATGGCATCCTGGCTGCATTTTCAGCCAGGCCGGAGTCCTTGAACTCAATCTTGAAAGTCACAGGCGAACCCGGCAGCCAAGGCTTGGCAGAACCCAGCGAAGCAAGGGCTTGCTCTGTCTCCTGTCTGATTAAGGCCTGCGCTTTCTCGGGAGGCAAGCACAAAGCAGATTGCCTGGTAATGGCAGTCTTAACGGTGGCCGTCCTAACGTGGGGAAGAAACTCCTTGGCTTCTCTGCTCACAATGTCGTCTCCGCATACCAAGACCACGGGAACTCCGAAGCACCCGGCCAGCCCTGCGTTAATGCCGGTCTCTCCTACAATAATGTCATTCACCCAAACATTTGCCACACTGGCACCGGATATGGTATGACTCAACACGCCCGGGGTCCCCATTCTGGCGTGGTAGCCAACAAAAATAGCAGCCGCACAGTCTTTCCCGATGCCTTGCATCATGGAAAGGGGTTTGGGAGCCCCTGTGATCAGGGTAGCGGCAGGGTTGATTTTCTCAATGAGCAGGTTAGTCATGGGTCCATGGGAATCGTTGACAATCACCTCAGTGGCACCTGCATTAAGTACGCCCTCAATGGCCGCGTTAGCTTCGCCGGTCATAAGAGTACGAGCACGCTCATAATCCATACCGTCAGAAGAAGTGTGCACCCCCGACTTAACTACACCCGATATTCCTTCGATATCGCACGAAATAAAGACCTTCATCCAATCTCTTCCTTTACAATGAGATTTCCTTTAGACCGGCAAGGAGGAAACGCAATCCGTCCTAATCTGCCTGTCGTCATTCTTTCATTGATGTTTTTCTATAGGGAGTCAGTGATTCCTTCCCTATGAAACGCCGGGAGTCTCTGGCCGGGTGTGTTGCTTATGGATATTCGCGTGGATAATCAGAATTAAGTAGATTGCGCTCGGAAACATAATATATGATTATATGTAGGTGGTGATGCTCAATCCAAGAGGTTATGCTGAGAGTGAATGGAGGTGCTGATATGGAAAGACGAATACAGGATGAGTTGAACATTATTAAAGATACAATAGTTGACACCGTTCCTGTAGAGCAGATATTCCTGTTCGGCTCCTACGCATGCGGCGCATGACATGCTGAATCAGACTTGGACATTTATGTGGTGCTGTCTGAGAATGCGGATATGAGAGAAATCGATGCAGTGAGGTTGATTCGGAAAGCAATTCGGGGCAAAAATGAAGCCCTCCCGCAAAGCATGGGAAGGCTTAAATAGAAGGCAAATACTATAATACTAAAGCATCCCTATACCTCTTACCTTACCGTAAATCCCAAGCGCCAGGATAATAGACAGGCCGGCTTGGCACATGACAGCGTAGCCAGGCCTACAGAGACTTAGCTATGACCGGGAACAGTCCGGATTGCAAGAATATTATTAGATACTTCAGACAATAGTAGCTTAGTATGGTATAATTCCCTTGTAATTACATTATCTGTATGGCTGTGCCACAATTCACCTAGTATTTCTTGCATTATCCGTTGCCTGATTTTATGCGTACCGAAGGAATTCGCGGATCTAGGAGGATGAACAGTTGGATGCAATAACAGTATCTGGCCTTGTTAAGTCCTACGGCAGCGTAAAGGCGGTCGACGGACTCAACATGCATGTTAAGACAGGTGAAGTATTCGGGATGCTC
>DIQZ01000088.1:4500-11469 GCA_002424305.1 Firmicutes bacterium UBA5449 | reverse complement strand
ATTTCATAATCCATTTGATCCATTATTCGTTCATCTTTCCCCATTAACTGTAACTTCATTTCCTACACAAGAGTGGGACAAAAAGTAATACAGTGAAATTCGATATTTTAGTCTCGAATTCCTGCTAGGCCAGTCAAAAATTTGGAGCTAACGCATGGGGAAATTTGTCTCTCGTGAGATTACCTAACGAGGCCAGAAGTCGTGGCTATTTTCATATGGGGGACCTAGACGAAAAGGATTGTCTCAACGTCTGCGCGCCACGGCATTGACTACTACTCCCAAGACTCTTGAGCGGGATGTCCTCAGTAGTTTTTGCGTCCTCTTCGCCGCGTCTCTGGATGTAACACCCAATCTGACTACCACAAGCGCCGCGTCTAGCCTGCCACCTAGGATCATTGCATCAGGCACAGTAGTTAATGGAGGCGTATCATATATGACTACATCCGCCTTGGAGGAGATGGCGCTTATCGCCGCCATTGTAGTGTGTGACGAAAGAATGTCAGAAGGATTAGGTGGGATGGGACCACTGGTGATAACCTTCAATCCTGACACTCCTGTCTCTTGTGCAATTTCCTGATCTACGTTGTTTGTCAGGAGTTGAGCGAATCCGACTGTGTTCGGTAGGGAAAACAGGATGTGCTGGGTAGGCTTGCGCATATCCGCATCTACAAGGATTACGCTCTTGCCTGTTCTGGCCAGAGATATTCCTAGATTAGCTGCGATAATGCTTCTCCCTTCTTCAGATCCGGGACTGCATACAAGAATAGAGCGTACTGAGTTATCCTGTGACGCAAAGTCAAGATGAGTTCTAATAATACCAAATGCTTCTGTCCCAGGCGATCTTGGATCGTGGCTCGTAAGGATAGCCAATGGCCCGTTTTGGTTGTCACTATGACCCTTCTTTGCCCGT
Organism: Firmicutes bacterium UBA5449; assembly: GCA_002424305.1. Taxonomy (GTDB): domain Bacteria; phylum Bacillota; class SHA-98; order UBA4971; family UBA4971; genus UBA4971. The sequence goes on along the minus strand of DIQZ01000088.1, from coordinate 10,559 downwards.
CTGAGTTGGCGGGTTCCGACAAGGTCAGGTACTACTCCGGTTGTGGGAAGTTCCAAAATGCGTTCCGCTTCCTCGGGACTCTTGATTGTCGTGTCCGTGTACTCCAGCACAAAAACATAACCTACTGCGACAAACAGCCCGAGGATACCTGCTATTGCCGTATTGAGAAGCTTTCTTGGTTTGATGGGCTTATCAGGTATGATGGCTTTGTCAATGACGTAGACGTCAGAAACCTTCATTGACTCTGAGATCCGCATTTCTTCATACTTTGAACGCAGCATTACGTAGATTTCCTCGTTCACTCGTTGATTTCTCACGAGTCTCGCCAGATCTATTTCCATCTTAGGTATAAACTCAAGTTCAGCCTGGGCTATGCTACGAGCTTTCTCCAGAGCTTCCAGTTTGGCGCCTAATGCAACTATTCTCGCCTGTCCTGATACGAGCCTGCTTCGAATGTCTTGATAGATAGGGTTAAGGGATGTAGTCTCTGATCCAATTACTCTTTCAACTTCTTCGGCAAGCTTAGTTGAGATGTGGTTTATTTGAGTTCTAAGTGCAACTACAGTGGGATTATTCTCCGTATACTGCTCAAGGGCAGCTAGCAAATCTGTTTCAAGCTCGGACAATCTTACTCTATACTGCTGGACTATTGGGCTATTGACCAAAGTTGTGGAGGCAATGAGTGTGGGGCCGATTCCCCGTAGTATTTCCTCCAGTTCCTGCTGCTCTGAAGTAGCCTCCTGCAGTTCTATTTCAGTCTGAGAGAGAAGCTGGTCAATGTTGGCGAGCCTGTCAATACGGGTTTTGGTTTCATCTGATAATTCTACTATCCCGCTGGTCTCTTTGTGCTCAAGAAGCGCGCCTTCAGCTTCTTTCAGGTCATTTTCGGCGATTGCCAGTTGCTGAGTAATGAAATCCATGGCTGCTCCGGTAGATTCCTGGTTCATTTGATGAATACGTTCTTGAAATTCTTCTACCAGCGTGTTGATAAAGACGGTTGCTTTCTCCGGTTCGTCACATTCAACTGAGAGTTTAGCTAAATCAGTTCCTTGAACCTGTTGAACAGAAATACTGTCTTGCCACAACAGCACTTCTTCTGACGATGATTGCAACCATCCTAAGCGTGCCAGCGTAGCTTCAGTCAGTGTGCGGCTCTTTATGTATTCAACATAGTTTCGCATGCTGCCCAGTGGAGAGCTAGCTGCATCTTGGAGAAACGAGATAGACGTAAGTGCGGTGTCCGGCCTTACCATAATGAGAGATGTAGTCTTATAGATCCTGGTCATATTTGAACTTATGCAATAGGCTACTACCATGCTTACTATCACAATGGCCATGATCTGCCATTTTTTTTGCCACAAGACTCTCACCATTTCAAGGAGATCGACTTCATAATCTATCTGATCCATTACCGACTTATCTCTCCTATCCCATTTTTCGTCAGGTACAGGCTGGGTTGTACCACATTACCTGATACTTGAACAACTATGGCCTGGGAACATAGATGTTATCTCCGCCTACTACAATCCATGTTTCCGCATCAAGCGTGTTATGAATCTCTTCTAGGTTAATCGTATATGCAATAAAGGTACGATCTGAGCTGCGTCTGGTAAGTTGGACAGAGGTGGCGTCACCCGTTTCGGTGATTCCACCTGCTTGTGCCAGGCATTCTAAGAGTGTGGTGTCATCTCCTATCTTATAAATGCCTGGATGAGCCACTTCGCCAAGGACTGACACTTCACGGACAAGCTCAGGCACGGAGATGATGTCTCCGTCTTGAAGCAAGCAAGTTTCTCCTTGGCCTGCCAGTACTCGATTGACATCAACGATCATGGAATTGTAAGTACTAGCGTCAGTTGAACTTGACGCAGCGACTCGGGTAATCCTGACGCATGTCAAGTCACCCTCAGGCGCAGGACCTCCTGCTGAAGCCAGGGCATCTATGAGAGTGGGCTTTCCGCGAAACGGGTAGACTCCGGGTGCAAGTACAGATCCGATGACCGTGATTTGTGTGGTTTTAGCTTCTCTAAGCGTCACTGCAACTTTCGGATTCTTCAAGTAATAGGCAAATCTGTCGGTTAGAGTAGCTTCTACTTGCGGGAGTGTCAGGCCAAGAACGTGTATCTCTTCAGGAAGCCCTGTCAATGATATCTTGCCGTTTTCGCTGACTGTGACTACGTCTGACAAGTCCTGATGGCCCCAAACCCTTATCTCCAGTACGTCTTCAGAGCCTATTTTATACTCATTGCTATTAGCATATGTAAGGCCTATGCTCTCCCGAAGACATAGCTGACTACCAACTGATATTAGGATTAGCATGAAAACATGCAACCATATAGGTGATGGCGTTTTTCGGTACATAGTTTATCCTCTCATTCCAAGGAAGCATGAAATTAGATAATTCGACAAAATATACTATATAACTTCACCAAATCCCGCGATATTCCTGCCATAAAATAGATTAACAGGAAAATGACTGGAAGGATCTGTTCTGAACTGCCATGTGAGTCGGGAGTGAGTCAACTGTGTTACTACAAGTAATCACATGGTGGGAGTAGGCCTTAATGATTTGCAGAGGGGCGATCATAATGTAGCCTAGCAGCGATGGTGATATTTCCTTCTATGGTTCGGGCACCCGGAATATGCCCGGCGTTGTCTATACTTTCTGCCTTGAGAGATAGCTCCAGTGCTGCCGGTAACATAGTCACGCCGGCCGACAACCCTAAGGACTTGCGAGTTTCTACGACGCCCCACAGGAACTCACGTCTTGTTCCGTGAGCAGGATTCCACGGTTGTCCCAGCGCTCCCTCACCGTGTCGTTCATAGCCGAAGAAGAGTGTTGCCTGTCCCCGGTTTCCAGGCTCAATTTCGGGACACGAATTGACTGCCACTATGAGGTACACTCCGTCAGCGTCCGGGCCCAGCCGATGGCCTATCAGTTGTCCGGTCCGTGTTATGTACGTGTTATCAGGGTTCTTGTGGCTGTAAACGTAATTGTTGACTCTTACATATTCAGCGGTTACGGAGTAGTAAGTATCAGGCCTACCATGTCCTCCTTGGGATGTTTCGGAGACCGGATCTCGAGAAGCAGCTCCTTTCAGCAGCTCACCGATGCGAGTCATCAGAATAGGCACTCCGTCAGCAAGGTGCAGAGGTTTCATGAGACTGATGCCGATAATCCCTCCTACCATGTGGGGGACACGTCCTTTGGCGCTCATGGCCCATGGAAAGTCATCAGCCATGAACTCGGCATAGGCCAGGAGGTTGTCTCTCAGATTTACTGAAGCATCCACTGATACCAAAGCGTTTGTCCATCTGTCTTGTTCTCTGTCGCCCTTAATGGTCAAGTGTTGTATGAGATAGTAAGGGAACGCAGGTATCAGGTGAACAAATCGCATTCTGAATCCGCCTGAGACAACTATCGCTTCAGAGATGCCTATCTTTAGATTCGGAAGCACGCGTCCTTCCAACCTATGCGCCAGTAGCCACTTACCCAAAGAGAAATCCCTTGCTGCGTGAATCTGCGTATAGTGGATTTTATCCAGGCCCAGTTGGAATGTAAGCCCGTCAAGGGGTGCCCGGTCTGAAAGAAGGAGTCTTCCTGTGACGCCCGGCCCCCACCGGATTCGTTGTCTTCCCACTGTCATGTCGGTCGTCAGGATATGTCCCCAAGGTGATGCCAACGAAGGCAGGGCAAAGCTCACCTGTAGTTTGCTGAGGGACAGTTCGGGGCAGTGCCGTTCTTGCATGAAGATCGGAGCGTACAAGGCTCCTTCTGCGCACGCGTCTTCCACGGCTGGCAGGATCATGTCGGGCTGAATTGCGTCTGGCCGGATCCGGATATGGGCCGGTGCTGCCTCGCACGTAATCAATAGGATGGATACTCCAAAGAATATCACGGTCCACATGCATAAGACCCACATACGCATGGGCATGGGCTTGCCCGGACTTCTCTCACAGAGCATCATGAGCCTTCTTTCCTCCGGAAACGCCACCACTTACGACAGGCCTGGTACACCTCCGGCTCATTAACATGCACATCTTCGCCAAGGGTTATTGCAAGGGGAATGTCTCTGACCATCCTCAGTGCTTTGTCTTCTCCCACGAGGCGTGATGCAATCTCAAAAGCCCGATCCAGTCCGGGTTGCCGGGATGTGGCGGAGTGTCCGTCACTTGCTATGATGTGGGCGAGACCGTGTCTAAGAAGAATTTCCGCAATCTCTTGAGGCCTCTGTCCTGCTCTTCCCATAAGACTGCCGGCGTTAACATGCGCTAATGCGCCTGCATTGAGAAACGGTATTAGGATATTGGGGTTGCGGATGACTTCTGCATTTCTTTCCGGATGGGCGATAATCGGTATATATCCGTGTGCAGCCATATTGAAGATCTCTTCTTCCGCATATGAAGGAATCGTCTGAAACGGGAGTTCAACGAGGACATATTTTCCGCTGTCCGAAACAGGTATCACTGCGCCCCTGGTGAGATACGCAACGAGGCCAGGAGTCATCGCTATTTCCATCCCGGGCATGACTTGGATGGAAATGCCGCACGAATCAATGGACTCCTGAAGGGAGTCAACTGCTCTTCTGATTGCTTCAACTTGTGAGCAGCCAGGCGGGAGACACGAGGGATCGACGTGAGGCGTTGCTACTACTTCTCTTATGCCGCACTTGGCTGCAATATCTGCCATAGCTATTGCATCGCCTTTGGTCCTTGCGCCGTCGTCTAACCCAGGGAGGATATGAACATGGATATCTACAAAGCCTTCCATACTCAAACTACTGTCACCGATCATCATCACTCATTTCACCCGGAGTCAGAGCGGTTTTCATCCTCGCTCTCATCGTAATAGTAGTAATAATAACTGCCGTATACGTGTCTATGCGCTACCCCATTAACTACTACTCCCAAAACTCTTGAGCGGGATGTCTTCAAGAGTTCTCGCGTCCTCTTCGCTGCTTCTTTCGATGTAACTCCTAGTCTTGCTACCACGAGTGCCCCGTCTAGCTTTGGGCCAAGGATTATTGCATCAGTCACTACAGCCATAGGAGGCGAATCGTATATAACGATGTCTGCATTATCAGCCAGGGAATTTATCACAGTATCCATACTGTCTGACGCAAGGAGTTCTGAAGGGTTAGGCGGTATGGGACCACTGGTAATGATGCTCAGGCCGGGGACCGGTGTATCTTGCCTAACCTCTTGCCCTGCATCCTTCACAAGCAGTGTGGTAAGCCCTGCTCTGTTTGGCAAAGAAAACAGTCTGTGTTGCGTGGGCTTGCGCATATCAGCATCGACAAGGATCACTTGCTTGCCTGCTTGAGCTAATGATATTGCCAGGTTTGCAGCAACTGTGCTTTTCCCTTCTTCAGGTCCGGGGCTGCTTACCAAAACAGACTTCAACTGCGCCCCGGGTGAAACGAACTCCAGATTGGTTCTGAGCGTGCGAAACGCTTCAGATACCGGAGATCTGGGATCAGAATACATGATAAGATCTGAAAATCCGTTGGTGCTCTTGCCTTGTCTCGCCAAATCCATATCTGTCCTCCCGACATGGCTTAATTCGTAGTATCTAATACAGCCTTCTATCGTCTTGCCGTTTGCCGATTCTCCTCTTTCGCTTACGCTGTGTCAGGGTGAAATGGGGGATAGTCCCCAGTATGGGTGCAGATACGACCCGCTCAACTTCCTCGNNGCTGCTTACCAATATAGATTTCAACCGCGCCCCTGGTGACACGAACTCCAGATTCGTTCTGAGGGTACGAAACGCTTCAGATACAGGAGATCTGGGATCACGATGCATGATAAGGCTTGAAGAGTCGTTAGGATCGTTGTGTCGTCGTGTCAAATCCATATCCGTCCTTCCGACATGGTTTAATACATGGAGTTCAATACATTGTCTTGCGGTTTTTCGGCTTACGTTTTTGCCTCTTATGCTTACCCTGTACTGAGGTAAAGTCCGGAATAACCCCCAGTATCGGTGCAGATATGACTCGTTCAACTTCTTCAACGGTCTTGAAGGTTGTATCCATCTGTTCCAGTATGAAGGTAATGCCTAC
>DIQZ01000088.1:1108-4264 GCA_002424305.1 Firmicutes bacterium UBA5449 | reverse complement strand
GGTTTGACAGGAACAGTAGGGACAATAGCTTCGTCAACCACGTGAATGCCGGAGACTTTCATTGCCTCTGAGATTCTCATCTCTTCATACTTTGAACGAAGCATGACATATAGCTCTTCGTTTACACGCTGGTTTCTTTCGAGTCTCGCGATAGCAATTTCCTTCTCAGGAATGGAGGCAAGTTCAGCCTCGATGGCATTGCGTAAGTTCACAAGTGCCGCCATTTTTGCTTCAAGCCCGACTATCGCAGCTTGCGAAGACACAAGATCTCTTGTGAGATCCTGGTATATCGGGTTAAGGGACATAGTCTCCGATCCAACTACCCTCTCGACCTCTTCTGCGAGCTTAGCAGAGACTTCTCCTATTTGAGCTCTGAGCCCGATCACAGTAGGATGATTTTCTGTGCATTGCTTAAGCGCAGCAGCTAAATCTATCTCGAGTTGGGACAGGATCATCTTCTGCTGTTGAACCAAGGGGTTGTTGACTAAGGTCGTGGAGGTAACAAGAGTGGGGTCGATTTCTCTTGCAATCTCATGGAGCTTTTGTTGTTCAGAATTAGCTGCTTTGAGTTCTACTTCAGTTTGGGACAGAAGCCGGTCTATGTCAGAGAGCTTTTCAATTCTGGCTTTGGTTTCAGCTGACGGTTCTATTACTCCGTTTGTCTCTTTGTACTCAAGAAGTGCGTTTTCGGCTTCTTTCAGGCGATCTTCTGCGATTGCCAGTTGCTGTTCAATAAAGTCCCTGGCTGCGCTGGCAGATTCCTGATTCATATGCTGAGTACGTTCTTGAAACACCTCTACCAGCGTGTTAAGGAAGATAGCTGCTTTCTCAGGATTGTTGCTTTGCACTGACAGCCTGGCTATATCAGTCCCTTGAACCTGTTGAACCGACAGGCTGTTTTGCCATGCTCCTACTTGTTGTCCTCGGGATGATTGGAGCCATCCTAAGCGCTCCAAGGTAGCTTCCGTAAGCGTGCGGCTCTTCAGAGATTCAACATAGTTTCGCATGTTCCCCGATGAAGAGCCTGTTGCATCCTGGAGAAACGGGATGGACATCACCGCGGAGTCACTTTTCACCATAATAACAGTTGTAGCACTATAGATTTTGGTCATATTGGAGCTCACAAAGTAGGCTACTATCATGCTTACTGCCACAAAAGCTGCAATCTGCCACGCCCTTCGTGCCAATACTCCCAGCATTGCCAGGAGATCAATTTCGTAATCCATCTCATCCATTGCTAGCTTATCTCTCCTACCTCAGGAACAAGTCCTTAATCAACTTAAGGCCGGATAGGAATGAGAATATCCGATCCCATTCAAGTTTGGTTGTGGAAGGCACGTATACGATATCTTGTCCTTCAACCGGAGGATTGTCTTCTGCCTTGCCTGTGAAAAAGAGATTGTCATGGCCCAGGACTACTTGCTCGCTGTCTGTAACCCTGCCTTCCCTGAATATACATACAGCTTCCAACGCAGCACGCTTGGTAGGCCCTCCTGCTACAGCCAGAGCATCCACTAACTTCGAGTCTCTCGGAAGCTCATAAAGACCGGGCCGTACTACTTCACCTACGACTACAACTTCTCGGTTAAGTTTCGGAACGAAGACCGTGTCCAGATTGGCTAAGGCTATATTATCTGAAAGGTTACTGCCCATAAGGACACGGGTGATATCCACAGTGCGCACAGCGCCGATTACGCAAGTGTTTGTGCTTGTATTTCCATGTGTATCATTGATGGTGTCTGCTTCGGTCATGTTGACAGGTGAAGTCCTGCTTGTGATTACAACCTGTGTGCCGTCTGCGTTATCTTTGAATCCGCCGGCAATAGCTACAGCGTCTGATAAACAACTGCCTGCTTTCATTCGATACAGGCCGGGTTGCGCTACTTCACCCAGCACCTGCACAGCTATGGCCCGGGGAACGTAAATGATATCTCCGTTTGCCATGGGCCGGACTCCTATATTATCGCCTAGGTGAATATGGTCTGTATTAATCGTGTGTTTAGTAGGGATACCGTCCTGATTGTGCCTTGTTATTTGAACAGCACCGGTGTCACCTATTTCCGTGATCCCACCTGCCTGCGCCAGACATTCCAAGAGTATGGTATCATCTCTTATTTTGTAGACACCGGGACGTACGACTTCACCTAAGACAGAGACCTCGCGGACAAGGTCAGGTACGAAAATGATATCCTCGTCCAGAAGGCTAATATTGAGCTCCCTTACGCCTGCCATAACTGCTTTGATATCAATTTCTCTTACTTCCTGGAGACCGTTCCCGTTGCGTGTCAGCGTCACACTTGTTTGATCTCCGTCCGGCAGGATTCCGCCTGCTCGGGATATGGCATCCATGAGTCTGCCGGTTGATCCAAGAGCATATGTCCCCGGAGCTTTGACTTGTCCCAGCACCATCACGGTGACGGCCTGTGGAACATAGATAATATCACCGTTATACACAGGGTAGTTTTCGCTTTCGCCTGCTGCGCTTTGAAGCTCTTCTAAGTTAATCTGAACGCGTTCGGTTTCTCCTGACCGGAGTTTGCGAGTGAGAACAGCTGAAGCGCCGTCGCCGTCTTGGGCTATTCCTCCTGCCATGGCTAACACTTGGAGGATACGCGCATCCCTATGGGCCTTGTAGACCCCCGGCCGGTTCACAGCGCCGAGAACTGAGATTTCGCGGACAAGTTCGGGAACGATAATAGTATCCTGATCCTTGAGGATTGACTCTTCTCGCGGCAGCCTGCCGCTAAGGGCTGCGTCAAGGTCAAGGACCAAGACTCCGGCCTCTTCTCCTCTGCCTCTATGGAGTGAAATACAGGTGGTATCCGCTGAATCAAGCGTCCCTCCGGCTTGGGCTATGGCATGGACAAAGGTTGATTTTGCTTTCAGTTGATAATTTCCTGGATTCCTTACTTGGCCCAGCACCTGAACACTGATGGCTCGAGGCACATAGATTACATCACCTGGCACTAATTTGAATGAGCCGTCGTATTGCTCAGAGTGGCCCGACGATTCAGATTCTGCCGTACGTAACGTGTCCATATCTATCTCTATCGTGTGCGTTCCCTGTTCTAGATGTCTCGTAACTCTGATGCAACCGGTATCCGCGTTAATGCCGGGGCCGCCTGCAGCTGCGATAACGTCAAATACTTTTGTCCC
>DIQZ01000088.1:0-926 GCA_002424305.1 Firmicutes bacterium UBA5449 | reverse complement strand
ACTTTTGTCCCGGCTCCTGAGGTCTCCACCGTATACACCCCCGGCCTTTGCACCTCGCCCAGGACAGATACGGTTCTTATCTTCTCAGGAACATAGACAATATCTCCGTCCTGAAGGACGGAGTAATATTCTGACTCGGTTTCTCCCTCGCCCGCCAACACCTTGTTCATGTCAACGATTATCGAATCAGACTTGATATCGTCATCTGATGCCGGTGTCGCGATTCCGGTAATCCTGACACATGTCAAGTCAGCTTCGGATATATAGCCGCCGGCGGAAGCGAGGACTTCTATAAGAGTGGGCCTTCGGCGAAAAGAGTAAACTCCCGGTGATCGCACGCACCCGATAACAGTAATTCGCATCATCTTGGCTTCTCTAAGTGTTACTGTAACTTTGGGATTCTTTAGGTAATAGGCGAGCATATCAGTGAGAGTGGCTTGGACTTCCGGGATCGTCAGGCCCAGAATGTTTATTTCTTCGAGGAATCCTGTCAACGATATTCTGCCATCTTCGTTAACTGTAACTATACCGGACAAGTCCTGATGACCCCAAACAGCTATCTCCAGCACGTCTCCGGATCTTACTACATAATCATAGCTTGTAGCATATGTAGGACTTACAGTTTTTGCGAAACAGAGTTGATTGCCGGTCAGTGCGAGAAGCAATATGACAATCAACATGAGATCAAAGAACCGCACAAGTGACAACACTTCTCGACGCATGATTTTATCCTCTCATTCCATCTCCAAAAAGGCGATACGTTACGCAACTAGTAAGTCAATATTCTATTTCACGAAGTTCTGCAAAGATTCAGTGTTTCCTGCCATGGAATGTAATAATTGTGCGATATTGGGCAAGATTTGACATTGTTTTTTATGAGGCGAGGAGTCATGTGCGGTTGAAGAGTCATGAAGGAGTTTGATATC
>DIQZ01000057.1 GCA_002424305.1 Firmicutes bacterium UBA5449 | reverse complement strand
TAACAAAAAGAAAAGAATGGTACAGGAATAAACTGAAATCGATATTTGGTGGAGTTAGGATTTGGGAGCTAAATGGCTATTTTGTTTTTATGTCAATTAAGAAATCACGCACATATGCGAAATCACAAAAGAAGTGTAACTAACAACAAGTTGCATGTTTTGCCCTAGCTTGTCGTGGATTCGGGTAATTCCCGCGCTCCGATCCGAATCAGCGAGGATAAGTCGTTTAGGACCCGCCAAACGAGAGTATGCCAAAGAAATGTCCGGCTTAATGCCCGCGGAGTGTTACGAGTCGTAGAAGCAATCAGCAATCACAGGAAGGGAAGGGTTTTGGCATGGCAATACCTGATTATCAAGCAATCATGTTACCATTACTAAAGTTTGCCGGTGACAAAAAAGAACATTCCACACAGGAGACAATTGATGCGTTATCTGAGGAATTTGGACTGACAGAAGAAGAGAAAAAGGAATTACTGCCTAGTGGTAAGCAAACTGTCTTTCCCAATAGAGTTGGTTGGGCAAAAACTTATCTCACAAAAGCAGGCTTGCTAAAATCAAATAGGCGCTCCTATTATGAGATTACAGAACGGGGACTAGAGACTTTAAAGGAGAACCTGCCTTCAATAGATGTGACGTACTTAGAACAGTATCCCGAATTTAGAAGGTTTAGATCTGCCTCAAAAAAGAAAGAGGATGACACAAAAACCCCGGAAATAAACGATAGAATGCAAAAAACTCCGGTAGAAATATTAGAAGGTGTCTATCAGGAACTAACACAGAACTTAGCGCAAGACTTGATAAATAAGGTAATGCAGTGTTCTCCAACGTACTTTGAGCGATTAGTAGTTGATTTGCTTCTAAAGATGGGTTATGGGGGATCTAGGAAGGATGCTGGAGAAGCAATTGGAAAAAGTAGAGATGAAGGAATTGATGGTATTATTAAAGAGGACAGACTTGGCCTTGACATAATTTACATACAAGCTAAGAGATGGCAGAATTCTGTAGGACGTCCTGAGATCCAAAAGTTTGCGGGCGCTTTGCTAGGTAAGCATGCAAAAAAGGGAATCTTCATAACTACTTCCACCTTTACTGATGAGGCGAGAAAATATGCTGCCTCAATTGAGAGCAAACTTGTTCTTATTGACGGAGAAGAGTTAGGACGTCTTATGATAGATCATAATATTGGTGTCTCAACCGATATTGTCTATGAAGTAAAAAGAATTGATTCGGATTATTTTGAGGAATAGGCTGTCCTAACACAAGGGATCTGAAGCCTGCTCGAAATCGGTACTCGCTTGAAACTTGACACAACTTCATTGGCAAATCGACTCGTACTGATGCACATGAGTCAGGAGACGAGTAAAAGTGTACGTCTTTATGGGAAATATCGGGCAGATCATTTCAGTCAACTGCTACCTGGCTAAGGCAAAAGCAACTAGGCCGAACGGGGCATATTTCTAGGTGAACTGATGATGTATAATATGATCATGATAGGCAAGGAGGGGAATATCATGTGTGCCCGAAGAGAAAGAGCGCATCAGATTATAGACTCTTTGTCCGACACGAAAATCGGGGAAGTCTTGGACTATCTTGAATATATACGAATTAGGGAAGAGCTTGACGCGACTCAAGAGATTCTGGATGACAAGAGACTCATAGAATCTATCCAGAAGGGGTTGGCTCAACTCAGAGCAGGAGAAGTCATTAGTCTGGATGAACTGAAGAATGCATGAGGTGTTCCTTACTAAAGAAGCGGCTAAGTATTACAGTAAGTGCGATCTGACAACCAAGAGGTGGCTGGACAAGTGTTTCAAGGATTTGGAGAGAGAACCAGTCTACTTAGCCAATGTGAAGCTTAGGCCAGAGGACAACAGCATTGCCTTCTTTGCCAGCCGTATGTCCTTCTTTCTGTACATCTCTTAGGATCAGCCCTCAAGCTCATTAATGAATGGCACCATCATCTAAAACACCTCGTCCAGCAAAATGTAGTAATGAATTCTCCGAGAGTCTATATCTCTTGTTCCATACTCTTGGAACAAGAGGGACACTAGCTCGTGACCACGAGGCCCCATGTTGTATCTTAGACTCCTCGCTGCCAGCGCTAGATCCTAATATCTATCTGCCACTCCCGCTCGGCCCGAGTCGATAAACCCATTCGAGCGGTCTCGTCCTGACCAACTCTTCATAGATATCGCGACCCTTTCGTCCCATATTCTCGGGTCGCAGGTCATCCTCGTCAACTAAGCCGGCTTCGACTCTTTGCAGAGCTTCATTAAGGGCTATGTCAAGGTTTCGGTTAAATGGACACTCTGAGATATCCAAGTCATGAATCATGCGCAAATCCTTTGCGAGAGTTTTTACTGGTTCCTCAGGATCTCTCCTAAAGCCCTCATGCGCGCAATTGAGGCCCGGAATCTCAGTCATCAGAAGATACTCTATTTCATCCAGTTCATCGAAGTAGAGAACCTCCGGCACCGGAAGACGATCCTGTAGCCAATTGAGAATATCCTTTTCGCGCTTGAGGTCATCAATGTGAGTTTTGCGTTGAGCCTTAAGATAGGCGTTGCCTCCGCCGGCAATTCCTTTCAGTCTGTATATACTGGAATCCGAGCACCCTATGGTATCCTTTTCCCACACGGCATCTCCGATGATGTGTGAAAGCTCCCTAGGAATCGACATTCATACAGTACTCCATTCAAGCCATTATTTGATTCCTGACGCGACAAGATTATCCTTCCCAAACCCGCAGACTGATGGCTGACTATCAAATTCGTAGCACTGATCCAGAAATCGCCCTCGGTATCCGGATGTAAGAAGCAGTTTTCGCAGAATCTCTCTGGGGATTGACTTTCTAGGTGCTGCAACTTATGAGGATACGCTCCTTTGAGCTTAGCCTTCCTGAAGAAAGTTCTTGGCGAAGTCTCTAATAGCACCGCGCTTCATGTCCTCTTCATTCCGCAGCTTGCCTACTCCCGTCAGCAGTATTCGGTCGAGTAGGCTGAGTCTTGTCAGGTCAATTCGATAGCCGAAGTACCCCTTAGCACAGGCGACATGTACCAGTTCCCTAGGGAAACCTACCTCAAGTTGCTCGATGGCCTTGTCTGGCTCACCTGCGCAAACAAAAAGGCCAATCCGTTTTTCGGTCAACGTGGCTAAGTGGACATTGCAGAATCGGATCACGTTCTTATCTATTTTACCGATGTAATATGATGCTCCCGAGAACTGAGACATGAAAAGCATGAAGAAACCGAATATAATGAAATCATGAGAAGAAAAAAGAACTCTTATAAAGCTGAATTTAAATCTAAAGTTGTAATAGAACTACTTACCGGCCAGAACACACTCAATGAGCTTGCTGCAAAATATCAGATTGCACCTTCGACGTTAAGCAGCTGGTACAAGCAGTTTCAAGAAGGAGCAGCTGAGATATTCCGGCGAGGGCCCTCAGAACAGGAAAAAATTCTGGAGGAGAAGGAACAAGAAATTGCTGTACTGCAGCAAAAAGTAGGTCAACTCATTATTGAGCGGGACTGGCTCAAAAAAAAATCTGACGAAGTCTTTGGCCCCGGCGGATCGCATCAAACTCGTTTCCTTCGATAACCGGGAGATACCCTTAAGACGGCAGTGTGAGCTAACTGGAGCTAATAGGAGCAGTGTCTATCGTAAGCGAAATCAGGAAGAGGCTAACCCTGGGCATGGCGAATGCCAGAAGAACCTTGATATCATGAGAATCATTGACGAAACGCATCTTTCGCACCCATCATGGGGGTATCGCAAAATGACTGATCATTTACGGAACAACCACGGCTACATCGTTAACCGAAAGCGTGTCAGACGCCTTATGCGAGTTACGGATATTATAGCGCTATTTCCTGGCCCGAACCTCAGCAAACGCTATCACGCTCAATATGTACGGCCATATTTGCTACGTAATCTAGTCATTGACCATCCTGACCAGGTCTGGGGCATAGACATTACATATCTGCCTTTTCAAAAAGGCTTCCTATATCTATTTGTCATTATCGATTGGCATACCCGTGAAGTGGTGGATTACGAGATTAGCTACAGCTTAGAAAAGGAATTTATTCTTCGTTGCTTAAGACGCGCTTTATGTAAACGTAAACCTGAGATTATCAATTCAGATCAGGGTAGCCATTTTACCTGTCAGGCTTACCTAGATCTTCTAGAAGGCCACCAGGTAAGGGTGTCAATGGATGGAAAAGGACGGGCCCTTGACAATGTCCGTACTGAGCGATTCTTCCGCAGCCTGAAATACGATGACATCTATATTAATGAATACAACACACCAAGGGAGATGATTGCCGGCGTCAACAACTATATACACGATTACAACACAATTCGGCCGCATGCTTCGCTGAGGGGCCTAGCACCCTATACCTTCCGCCAACAGCATGCATACAAACCTGCAGCCTAATGAAAGGAGCTATTCGGATAATTCACAGATCCGTGTCTTGACAGAGGGGGGCACTTGACTTCTCCCATAATTCTTTTCGAACCTCTTTTACAAGAGCAACCACATCGTCTTCATTTTTTATTCCAGCCTTCTCTGCTTTACCTTCCATTACTTTTTCCATCCGTTTTAAAGCAACAAGTGAGGCATTTGCAATAAACACTCTATCATCTTCTTCAACAAAAACTACTTTATCTCCCTCTTTAAGATTCAACCGTTTTCTTATATCAATAGGGATTGTAACTTGACCTTTAGAAGAAATCCGGGATATTTCCATGATGTTCTCCTCCTGTTTTACTTTCTTTACATTCTTTACTTATATCATATGCACCAAAAGCCATTCTTACAATACATTT
>DIQZ01000064.1:8435-24216 GCA_002424305.1 Firmicutes bacterium UBA5449 | reverse complement strand
ACGACTTTATCTCCTGCGCTGCGTTCGCCGCCATCCACCAACATCGTATTACCTGAAGGCGCCTCAATTAGGATACAGTCTCCCTGACCTACATCAATGAAGGTAACAGTAAGAAGATCCGCGTCCAACTCGGATACCCTCATCTGACTTAGTCCGGAGCAACCCATAACAGCCATAAGTAACGTGACTACAATCCACAGCCACGCAAATTGCTTTAGTTTCTTCAATGCATGTTCCCCCCCTCCAAGACGTAAGCCCAAGCATGTCAATGCATGCTGCAAAAGCAATAGGATGTATTTGCCAAAACATAATTTATCCTACATCGGGACTAATACCTTTATTCTAAACTATACCACTAGGCTTGTGAAAACTCACCCTTCCAGGCGAGGGAATTTATCCCTTAAATGGAGAATACCACTCTACGAATCCGGAAAACACGAGTCAGGCAAGTACAACCAAAAGATACAATTCGAGGAGCGATCTCATGTGATTAGTAGGAAGTTAAGCACCATGAATACAGTGTCACACCAACCCTCAACTATATATCCGGACCAGGTAGTAGCACGCACCGTGGAACTTACAAAAATTTTCGGCACCCATGTCGCCGTAGATTCTGTAGATCTTGAAATTAAGACAGGTGAAGTACTGGGGTTTCTAGGACCCAACGGTGCCGGTAAGACCACGACTATCAACATGATTCTTGGCCTTCTTCAACCTACTTCAGGGCATGTAGAGCTATTTGGAGACAAGGCTCACTGGACACAATCAGAAATGCGCAGAAGAATTGGCGCCCTGCTTGACGGGGTTGAACTCTATCCATATCTTTCAGCACGAGAAAGCCTACGTGTGTTCTCCGGGGTGCTTAGAGGAATCCCTGAGCGCCGCATTGACGAAGTCTTGGATACTGTTGATCTGACATCCAGGGCAAATGATAAGGTTCATGGATTCTCTCAAGGAATGAAAAGACGCCTTGGGCTTGCTCTTTCCCTGCTTCCTGACCCTGACATACTGATACTTGACGAACCGGCAAACGGATTGGATCCTGAAGGAATCAAGGATCTTCGTGATTTACTCAAAGGCCTTGCCAATGCGGGAAAAGGCATCTTCTTGTCCAGCCACCTCCTCCATGAAGTAGAGATTATTTGCGATAGAGTCATCATACTCAGAAAAGGGAAAGTAATAGCCCAGGGTAGAGTAGACGAGCTAATCAAGCAAACCCCTACGATAGAATTAGCGGTGGATCTGCCTGAGGAAGCAGAGAAGATTTTGCTTGCTGAACCTAACGTTTCATCTGTCAACCGGACCGGCAATCGACTTACGGTTCAATACATCCCTTACAATGAGCATGTAGACCTACCTCTTGCAATCCGGCCAGACCTTGAACGCGATGAAAGAAACGACCATGCTTCAGCTGCGGTTTCCTATGAGCGTAGCTACCGGATGCTGGCACAACAATTAAATAAGAGCCTGGCGTCCCATGGAATTTTTGCCTATAAGCTCACGCCTCGTCGTAGCAATCTGGAAGATGCATTTTTCAACGTGCTGAAGGAGGTAGAATAAGATGAGAGGCCTGTTGGCTGAGCTAATTAAGGCAAAACATCATAGATTCTTGTGGATTCTCCTGGTTGTCATGATTTTCGCTGAGGTTTTGATAATAGGCGGAATGCGTTATTGGGCAACACATTCTCCGGATTCCGGCACAACTCCTGATAATGAACAACAGCAGATCTATGCTTCTACCACTTTCCCCGGAGTAATTCTACCGACATTGACGTTCTCAGCCACTTTCGGTACAATTTTCGCTGCAATCTTCGCATCCCGTCTCGGAGGTGAAGATTATCGCTTTGGAACAGCAAAACAAATGATATCAATGGGGGTTAACCGAGCCGGATACGTCTTGAGGAAATTGGCAGCTTCAGTTTTCATCTCTTTGATCTTCCTTATAGGCCCAGTCATCACTGCAAGCGCGTTCTCTTGCGTTGTCTCTTTCTTTTCCCGAGATCCCCTGTTGACAGAGGCAATCACCGCGTCGTTGACTTTACAGGCCATACGAGGCTTTGGAATTGCTTGGCTTTGCCTGGGATTTTATTCAGTCCTTGCAGTTTTTTTGGCAATTGCCACAAGATCGTCACAGACCGCCACTACCATAACTATATTAATGATTTTGCTCGAGGGCAATATTGTAAACTCCTTTGCAGAAAGGTTTTCGTTATTCTCAAAGCTAGCGCCTTATTCTATCGGTCGATGCACAATCTTGATAGCATCGTTAATTGAGGAAGCTCAAGACATATTAGAAGTGCTGTCACGGCATGACATTATAAAAGCATTCGCAACCCTTGGAGTATGGTTTGCGCTATTTGCGGTCTTCAGTGTGCTGTTGTTCAAAAGACAAGAACTCGGAATCGACTGAGAGCTGCGTACAGCCTTGTATAAAGTCAGATATATACACAGACCCGAAGCTTGACATTCTAGGAAGGCCTTCATGAAGATGTTTCTGAGCCTTTAGGCTTACGCGACCTTTTCGACTTTTCCTTTGGTTTGTCCTGAGCCTTCTTGGTTTTACGTGAGATCTCCGGGGAGGATGCTTGAGAGCTAAGCTCTCGCACCGGACTTATTGAAGGCTTAACCGGAAGAGATTGTACTACAACCCTGTATGTAGAATTAACTCGTTTTGCCCTCTCTACCTTTGTACCGTCGACCTTACCGTCTTTGATTAACTGTGAAAGCAAGACATCGTTCACTGAAAGTCTTGTGACAAGCTGAAAAATGGGTTCAGGCAAGATCTCTCGGAGAACCGAAATGTCGTATTCCGCACGTTGAGAGGCTTGATAGCAAATCCTACCTTGTTCGGTATCCAGCGACAGTGTTTTTGTGGATTGGAAATGCTCTGCCAGAATCCCTTTGAAGTATTCTTCGCGCTTCTCAAGCTCTCTTCTACGCCGGTTGACCTCAATAAACTCCGTGGCTACCATATTAATATCCATAAGACAATGCCTCCGTGAGAATGTTCTCGGTTATCCCGTGCCGTACTACATATTAGGAGAGACAAGGGATTATGCCGATAAATCTCACCAGTTGAGGCCAAAAAGCTTGTTTGCATTAGCAGTTGTAGTCTCTGTCACTTCTTTTAGAGCAATATTCTTAAGCTCAGCAAGAGCTTGCGCCACCAAACCTACATATGCAGGCTCGTTCCTCTTACCCCTGTGAGGAACAGGGGTAAGGTAAGGAGCATCTGTTTCCAGAAGGATACGATCTAGCGGCAGCTTCTTGATAATCTTGCGTAATTCAGATGAATTCGCAAAAGTCAAAATGCCACCGACAGAAATGTAGAATCCCATGTCAAGGCAATCCCTTGCCTCCTCGTAGTCCCCGCAAAAACAATGTATGATACCACCTATATCTTCAGCTCTTTCAGATCTTAGGATTGTCATAACATCGCTGTAAGCTTCTCTGACATGGACAACTATGGGAAGCCCAAGCTCTCT
This sequence comes from Firmicutes bacterium UBA5449, assembly GCA_002424305.1. Lineage (GTDB taxonomy): Bacteria > Bacillota > SHA-98 > UBA4971 > UBA4971 > UBA4971. The sequence goes on along the minus strand of DIQZ01000064.1, from coordinate 20,731 downwards.
TGCAAGGTTTATCTGTATCGCAAATGCTCGGCGCTGAACATCGCGAGGCGAGAGATCATAATGATAGTCGAGACCAATCTCACCAATAGCTACAACTCCCATTTTACCTGCCAGCACCCTAATCTCGTCAAGGACACTGTCTGACACTGTAGCAGCATCATGAGGATGAATGCCTACCGTTGCAATGACACCCGGATAACGCGTTACGCATTCTACTGCATGCCGTGAACTTGCCAAATCAGCTCCTACAGTGACAATAGGCCAGACACGTGATGATTTTGCCCTCTCTATCACTTGATCCAGGTCATCAGAAAATCGTTCGTGATCTAGATGCACATGAGTATCTATCAGATTAATATCGTTTTCACACATAGATAAATCCAAGCTTCAATAACCCACCTAACGTACTTTTGACCCTTTTGACAGAGGCCTGTCTACTGTAATTACTGCAAGCTCTTTGCGGTCTTCAGTAGAACCGGCAAGGAGCATACCTCTGGACTCAACACCCCTTATCCGAGCCGGCTCCAGATTGGCAACTACCACAATATGTTTGCCTATGAGCTCTTCAGGCGTGTAAAACTGGGCAATACCTGCCACAATCTGACGCTTCTCAGTTCCCAGATCAATTTCGAGCTTAACAAGCTTATCTGTGCCTTCTACTCTTTCAGCTGTGAGAACTTCTGCTACCCGAAGATCAAGCTTCGCAAAATCATCTATAGAAATCAAGTCGCTCACTTTTTCGTCTCCTTTACCTGTATCTGCTGTTCTTTTTACAGATGTGCTCGGCTGCCCTTTCCTGCCTTCTTTTTTCTTCTCTTGAGCAAGCTCAGCCAGGCGAAACTCACCTGTTGAAAAATCAGAGCGCTCCATGTCAAGTCTGGGGAAAAGAGGTCCGATCCTTGTTACCTGACTACCCGGCAGCAAACCTGCCACCTCCGGATTCCCTTTCCACCCAATATCCTCAGGCTTTCCTTCAAGCCCAAGCACATCCCAGATCCTCTGTGAAGCATCGGGAATGAAAGGCGAAAGCATCACTACTGCCTCTGCAATAGCTTCTACGAGATTTAGCATAACCGTAGTCAGGCGCTCTCTCTTATCTTCTCTTGCGAGAACCCAGGGTGCAGCGTCCTCAATATACTTGTTAGCTGCAGCAACTAGGCTCCATATCTCATCAAGAGCACCTGTAGGATCAAGTTCCTCCATCTTCTCATGAGCTTTCTTGCCGGCGGTTATGCCAAGCGCTCTCAGCTCCTCGTCAAGAGGGTCATATACTCCGGAGGGAGAAGGAACTTTCCCCTTAAAGTATTTCTGCACCATAGCGATAGTCCGATTAACGAGATTCCCTAAATCATTTGCCAGATCACTATTGTAGAGCTCTGCCAATCCTTCAAAAGAGAAGTCTCCGTCTTGTCCATGGGGTACGACTCTCATGAGATAGTACCTGAGCGGGTCTGCTCCCAGACTGTCCGCTACTTTAAGCGGATCTACAACGATCCCCTCAGACTTTGACATCTTCGCGCCTTTGAACGTGACAAATCCATGACCGAATATGGTCTTAGGAAGAGGCACTCCTGCTGCCATGAGGGCTGCAGGCCAGATCACGCAGTGAAACCAAGTGATATCCTTACCGATATAGTGCACGTTAGCAGGCCACCATTTGCCGAACTCGTCTGTACCCGGAACATAACCTGCGCCTGTCAAGTAGTTGATGAGAGCATCAAACCAGACATACACCACCTGATTATCATCAATTTCTTTCGGAAAAGGAACACCCCAAGTCAGTGTAGAGCGAGACACACTTACGTCTTGGAGTCCTTCCTTGATTCTGTTCACTACCTCATTTCGTCTGGCTGCCGGTAAGATAAAGTCAGGATGTTCCTTGATATGACGAAGCAGAGGCTCCTGGAACTTAGAGAGAGCAAAGAAGTAGTTTGTTTCCTCAACCCATTCAGGTTCTCGACTGGGATGAAAAGGGCACTTTCCGTCAATGAGATCTCCTTTTTCTATGAACCTCTCGCATGAGACACAATAGTACCCGGAGTATGTACCTTTATAGATGTAGCCTCTCTCATTTGCCCTTCTCACAATGTCCTGAACCGTAGCAACGTGATCACTGTCTGTAGTCCTGATGAATCTATCGTAGCTGATATTAAGCTTGTCCCATGCATCGCGAAAACGTCCTGCCATGATGTCACAAAATTCTTTTGTGGAAAGTCCTTCTGTTTCAGCCTGTCTCGCCACATTGAGACTGTGTTCGTCGGTCCCTGTAAGGAAAAACGTATCGTATCCTGCCAATCGCTTGAAGCGGGCAATTACGTCCGCTCCTATTTTCTCATAAGCATGCCCAAGATGCGGATCACCGTTCACGTAGTCTATGGCGGTTGTAATATAATATTGAGCCAATCAGAACACCCCCGTCTATTGCCATCTACACACCAATTATAACCATAAACAGGCTTGCATTGCCCTCAATATATCTCTTGCCGTCTAATACTGTCAAGCAAGGTCACATTTCGGATATTGACGTACTATATAAGTAAGTGAGTATAAACTGAAAACACCTGAGTTGCTACATATTTTGGACTATTACGCGTCTTCTGGAATATTATCCACAAATTATCAACAAAGCCTTGACTTGGCTTGGAAAATAAAGTATAGTTGGGGCGTAAACTATCTAGTCCTACCAAGCTAAAGGGCTCGAAGAGGAGGGAGCGCTATTATGAAATCAACAGGTATTGTTCGCAAAGTCGATGAACTAGGTCGCGTCGTAATTCCTATAGAACTGCGCAGGACCCTACAGATTGAGGAGAAAGATGCCCTTGAGATCTATGTTGACGGCGAGAGAATTATTCTTAAGAAATATCAACCCGCTTGTATTTTCTGTGGTAATGCTGACAACATAAAGATTTTCAGGGATAAGAACATCTGCCCGGACTGCCTGGACTCAATGAAAGAATTAGTCTAAGCAGACTAATTTGTAGGAATCCGTAAGAGTCTCTTTCGTTCTATCCCTAGGTCATCACGAGACTTACAGGGGCATCATCCTTTGATTCTTGATGCCCCTTTTCCTTGTCCTTCTCTCCAACCAATATGACAATCTCACCCTTTGCCGTCCTAACAGAAAACGTCTCTGACACTTCTTCAAGAGTTCCCTTAACCACTTCCTCATGGAGCTTAGTAAGCTCTCTCGCAACAACTACCTTCCTACTACCACCCAGGACAGATAGTAAGTCTGACAGAGTCCTTGAAAGCCTATAAGGGGACTCATAAATAACTACGGTTCTTGTTTCGCTCGCCAAGTCTTCCAGAGCTTCTCTGCGTCGTTTGCCTTTTCGCGGAAGAAAACCGACAAATGTGAATTCATCAGCGGAAAACCCCGACACTGAAAGAGCGGATGTAACTGCAGATGGTCCAGGGATTGACACCACTTTCAGATCATTTGAGAGAGCACTGTCAACCAGGTGAGCTCCTGGATCAGAAATCCCCGGCATTCCTGCGTCAGTCACAAGCGCAATACTCTTTCCTTCTTCTATCATCGTTATGAGCTGTGATGCCCTGGAAAATTCATTGTGCTCATGATAACTTATAGTCCTGGTAGAAATGTCATAGTGAGACAAGAGTTTTCGCGTCCTACGAGTGTCCTCAGCGGCTATGAGATCCACCTCACGAAATACATTCAGAGCGCGGATTGTAATATCCTCAAGATTGCCTATAGGTGTCCCACAAACGTAAAGCGTTCCGGGAGAAATCACTGACATCACCTGCCGGTTCCTGTAAGCTTCTCTTTGGATGGAGAGGCATTACCGGTCTCTTGCTGAGGTTTAGAGGACGATCTTGGATTCTTCCTCCTTCTCCTTCTTCGAGGTTTGGACATTGAATGGCTCTTACTGTCTTTGTCATCTCTTTTCGTCTTTGAGCTTGCCCCTGCTTCTTTACTCTTAACCGACTTTTCCGAAGATGTGTCTTGCTTTGCTTCACCTGACTGGGCCTGTCCCTGTTTTTTCCTACGTCGATTGCGCCTGCGTCTTCTTGGTTTTGTGGATCTCTTCTTAGTAGGCTCATCTTCTGACTTAGGGCTTTTTTCTTCAGTCATGCGTTCCTTTTCATTTTTCTTACCGGTTTCTTGAGAATTACTAGAACAAACCTTGTTTAGCTCACCTGGTAGAGTGTTGTCATCATTCTGTTCTACCTGATAAGTCTTGGCGTCATCCCCCTGCTTGTGGAGATCTACGCTTACTGTTGTGCCGTCATCCATCCTGACTGTGGCTATTCCTAAGAGCACATTCAGCTCCTCAATTCTTCCGGTGCCTACGTTAGTGTCAATCTCACTACCCACAGACGGCAAGGCCTTACGTAGCTCTTGATATATTTCATGCTCGTACCTGAGACAACACATGAGACGTCCACACATCCCTGATATTTTAGAAGGATTCAGGGAAAGATTTTGATCTTTCGCCATCCTAATGGACACGGGTTCAAAATCCCCCAAAAAGGTAACGCAACATAGAAGCCTCCCACAAGTTCCAAGGCCCCCTACCATCTTGGCTTCGTCCCTGACGCCGATTTGGCGAAGTTCAATTCGAGTTCTGAATACCCCGGCCAGATCCCTTACAAGTTCTCTGAAATCAACTCTGCCGTCTGAAGTAAAGAAAAAGATTATTTTCGTGTTATCGAACGTATACTCAACATCTACAAGCTTCATGGGCAAGCCATGTGCTTCGATCTTATCCAAGGCTATTTCGAAGGCTTTCTTTTCCTTCTCCCTGTTTGCCTCAACCCGAGCGTTATCTTCAGGAGTAGCTTTTCTAATAACCTTTTTTAAGGGGGAGGTAATCTTGTCTTCAGGCACCATGTCCGCCCCTCCGACAACCTCACCGAATTCCAACCCCCGTACTGTCTCAACAATTACCTTATCTCCGTCCGATAACTCTAAGTCTTCAGGGTCGAAATAGTAAATTTTACCTGCTTCTCTGAATCTGACTCCGACCACTTTTACCATAACTTACAAAGCCCCTCTTTAGAGTCCATATCCGTGCGACTGCCGTTCTGAACACACTCTTCGCCGCAGGTCAAACAGCAAAGCTTCAAGAATTAAACGCATATTAGCATTTTGCCTGACCTTTCTCCTCGATTCCTCAATGCGTTCAATGATTGAAATAAGATCATGAACCCCATATAATTCCCCATCATTGGAGAGTGCTGCTACCTTCTTGCTTGCACTGTCCCCACATCTGATAGACGTAAGACTTAACTCACGGGTCTCTTTGAATACTATCACATCCCGGAACCAGCCAGCCGCTGCTACTAACGCCTTTTCCAGTTCCGCCCTGGATTTTCCGGCCCCTCCCCGATCTTGCACTATCTTCTCGATAGCCTCAGCTTCACGCAAAACCTCAAGGGAAGAATATGAATGAACCTTGCGCAGCTTTTCTATGATAGGCGAAAAATCCTCCCCGATCTCACTTCCCCCGAAGTTTACACGTATTGATTGGCATCTTGATCTAACAGTAGGCAGCAGGCCTAATGGATTCCCTGCAATGAGAATAAACACTACATTCCTTGGAGGCTCTTCAAGTAGCTTCAAAAAGCTATTCTGGGCTTCTTGCGTCATCTTCTCCGCGCTTTCCAAAATAGTCACGCGAAACCCTTTATCATATCTGGGTGTATATGACATATCATGCTGAATACCGCGAACCTGATCAATCTTGATGGATAACCCATCAGGAGAAACGATTATAATATCGGGATGGTTGCCTTCTTGAATTAGCGTACAAGAAAGACACTTGCCACAAGCACTGTCATCTATCGGCGCCTGACAATTAAGTCGAGCGGCAAAAGCCATGGCACCGGACTCCCATGCAGTCGCATTATGCCCACCTGATGCGAAACCGGAGTCTAGGACAGTGAAAAGGTACGCGTGGGAAATCCGGCCGGTTGCAAGTGAACCGGCAAGAGCCTGATTTATCCGGGAAATCGGTGTTCCGATTTTAGCATCCGGAGCCTCTTTGTTCTTTGTCATAGGTACTTTTCACACTCTCTCAAATCGCGCGACATCCAGGACAAAGAGGGTAGCTCCCCCAATCGGAACCTCTACAGGCTGTCCAATATATGTTTCAGTTGAGCGTCCCACAACCGAGATAGGAGGCATCATTTGCATCCTACTTCTGCATGTGGATTTCACTATGTCAACCACATCTTCAACTTCATGATCCTGGACACCAATAAGTAAGGTGGTGTTACCCTGCCTGAGAAACCCCCCTGTAGTCGCAAGCTTTGTCGCCCTAAATCCCCGGTCCACAAGTACATCCATAAATGCGCCGGAATCCTGATCCTGTACCACAGCAATAACCAGTTTCATAGCGGGACCTCCTTCCTGGTTTCCCTAATCCCTTCAGTCTCCACAACCCCTAAAAATCCTGCTTACATAATCCCATTACTCAGTTAACCTCTGTAATAGACCACCCTTCTGTTAGGCTCTTCACCTATGCTCGCTGATTTCACATGATATCTACTTGCCAGCTCATGTTGGAGTTTACGCAAATAGGAATTCTGGGGATTAAGCTCGATTGGGCTATCACTTGATTCAACTCTGTTAAGAGCATCTTCCGCTTCTCTCAACGCTTGCTTCTCACTTAATGCCCGATCTTCGTCAAACATGTCCCTCAAAAAGTTGGTAATCTGAGCTACAGTATTACTACGGATAACGTGAATTGGGAGACCCCGTCTCTCCGCTTCCTTGAGAGTCTTTGGCATCTTGCGATATTGACCTTTAAGGGTCAGCACTACATCCGCTTGTCCTAAATCTTTAGAAATAACCACAGGCAAGCGGGTATCACGAATCGAACTTTCGATTCGATTTCTGCTCACCGCATAGGGGTAAAGTTTCAAGATCCTCCCATATCGCTTAGGAATAATACCCGGCGCTATCCAAAGAGTATCGGAATCGGTATTTTGAAAGACAACATCGTCTTCCAATACTTGAGAGCGTCCGGTTGCTCTGCGAGTTGTCTCCCGGTATCGCCCCATTCCATCTCCACGCCTGGGCCCGGCTCCCTCCCATGCAGGCTCCATAGTAGTAAAACCTATTATACTAGGAGCTTCTTCCGCTTGGAATTCTCCTTGCTCAATTACTTTTATCTCACCGTCCACAGAACGACGCCGCACCTCCGGCCTTGGCTGGACTCCGCGGAGAAGAAGATCCACAGTCTTTGCCACATCGTGATGGATAGCATATCCGTCACGGTCTAGAATTTCTATGACAACCTCAAATGTAGGTGGAGCTTTCCTCTCGAGGACTGTTTTCTGTGTGCCCCTTTTTCGAGCCTCTTCATCGCCTAGAGTAACCACTTGAATCCCACCTACAAGATCAGACAAGGTAGGATTTAGCACAAGGTTCTCTAAGGTATTGCCATGAGCGGTGCCGATAAGTTGCACGCCTCGTTCAGCTATTGTCCTTGCAGCCTGAGCTTCTGCCTCTGTCCCTATTTCGTCAATTACAACTGTTTCAGGCATATGGTTTTCTACTGCCTCAATCATTACATCAGCCTGTCTTGCGGGCATAGGAACCTGCATTCTCCGCGCACGTCCAATAGCCGGATGGGGGATATCCCCGTCTCCCGCTATCTCATTAGAGGTATCTACAACAACTACACGCTTGTTGAACTCATCACTGAGTACACGTGCGACCTCTCTTAAAAGAGTAGTCTTGCCCACGCCGGGCTTACCCAAGAGCAATATACTCTTACCTTCTTCTACCACATCTCGGACAATATCAATCGTACCGTAGACTGCTCTGCCGATTCGGCATGTAAGACCGATAATATCACTGTAACGGTTACGTATCGCTGAAATCCTATGAAGAGTACGCTCAATACCGGCTCTATTATCCTGTCCAAAAGCCCCCACTCGTTTTGTGAGGAACTCAATATCTTCACGCTTAACAGGGTTGCCGTTGAGGTAAACAAATCTGCCTGCAGGGAATCTTGCCTCCGGTTGTCTTCCGAGATCGAGAACGATTTCAAGAAGATCATCCAAATCACCGAGCTCCTCAAGCTTATCCCTGAGCCTAGGTGGTAGCACCTCCAGCAGTTCATCCAGGTTATCGGTTATCTCTCGTCGCGTCACAAGTCAGCCGCATGTAACACTGTGACCCACTACCTGCGGCCCTTCCCCCCTTTCCGTACATGGCACGGGTTTTTCCTGCCTGAGCTACTAAGATCTTAGCTTACCCTGATACTTATTCAACAACAAGAATACGATTATCTTCAACTCCATGAAACCGAACACCGCAAGATACGGCAGAGACCATGTAATCCGTTGCACTGGAGGTAATCTTTTGTCCCGGACAAATCAGAATGATCCCCGGCGGATAAGGCACAATGGTGTCGGCAGATATCCTACCTTTAGCTTGCTCTATTTCGACCCACTCCCATTTTGAAAACATGGCTTCTCTGGGTGTCATCTCTTGCTTAGGCAAATCCTGCAAGACCCGGCTTAAGCCAGATAGAGCCTGCTCTATATCACTCTCTGACGACACAGCCTTACATCGCCTCGGAAACTTGTTCTCTATGATCTCACAAAGGGCTTGAGCCAAATCCCGAACATCCTGTTCCATGTCAATCATGGTAAGGATGGCAACTATGTTTACCATGTCTGCGAACTCGACTTCAATCTTATGTTTCTGCCTAAGTATGTCACTTACCTCAAACCCTGTCATGTGAAGATCGCTTAAAGATACAACAAGTTTTGTCGGATCATACCTAAAACCTTTTGAGGCTACGTATTCCCCTGTAAGGCACCTGATGCCGGGCGTCCGGTTAAGCTTCTCCCGGGCCTGGCGGGCAGCCTTAATAACCGAGCTGAGCAGTTCACATCCCCGGGTTGCAGCCAGCTTCCGGGCCATATCCAATGATGCCATAAGCGGATACGACGGACTTGTTGTCTCTATCACCGCGAGAGCCCGAGAGATATCCTTAGCCGATACCCTGCTTCCCTTCAGATGAAGAAAGGAGGCCTGGGTCATGGCAGGCAGTGTTTTATGCGCCCCTGACACCACAATATCCGCTCCGACTTCAAGCCCGGAAAGCGGCAACTCCTTATGAAAAGGCAAGTGTGCCCCGTGTGCCTCGTCTATTAATGCTATTTTATCATAGTCATGAACTAAGGCCACCAAAAGGTCAATTCTTGGTGAGACGCCATAGTAGTTAGGATTCGTGAAAACAACCCCTCTTACGTCAGGATGTTCATCAAGAGTTCGTCTAAGAGAGTCTTCTGTAGGCCCAAGCGAGATCTGAAACTCCTTGTCCACTTCTACGTCAAAGTAAACCGGATGAGCACCTGACAGCACTAACCCTCCTATTACCGCCTTATGAACATCGCGCGATACAGCAATCTTATCGCCCGGCTTGGAAATTGCAAGTATTGCGCTGTGGATACCGCATGTCGAACCATTGACAAGGAAAAACGTGGTATCAGCACCGAAAGCTCCGGCCGCTAAACGCTGAGCTTCTAAAATAGCACCCTTTGGTGCATGGAGGTCATCTAAACCCGGAAGTTCTGTTACATCTCCTAAGAGGCACTGGGTTTTGTATGGGCTTACGGGGTCTAAGTTTGCAATAGCAGGGTTCGCTCCCCCTTTATGTCCGGGGACATGGAACCTCTTTGTCCTTTTGTCCACATACTCTTCAATTGCCCTGACAAGAGGAGCATCATGCTGCTCACTGCGACAGCTACACCTATTCATCAGTAAACACATCTCCGAATTCTACTGAAAACGCGTCTCTATTGCTCATGATCTTCTCTATAATTATATCCTTCCCTTTCGTGTTGATCTTTCTTGTGCAAAGCCTCAGTCAGCACAGGCTCCCAAAGATCCCTTAACTTCTCCATAATCGCGGAGTAGTTGTCATCAGATACGTCAATCTGAGAGATGGTTCTCATACACTCAAGGCACAACGCTCGATTAAGGACAGTAACTGCAGGAGCCTCCGGTTTACCGCAAACCAGACACAACTCCCTGTTTGAAGTATTTGTGGAAGAAGCATTATTACCGTAATTACATGCTGCTGAATGCACTTGAAATCACCGCCTGCACTTGCGCCGGCTAATTAAGTCCGGCTTCGTTATACTTCGCATTATTGGACATACTTCCTGCCATTATTAGCATTTCTCCGTCTAGAATATGAATGAAGACACATTTTAGGTGAGTTGTCACCGAGATAAATATGTAATGGAATAATGTGGGATATGCCTATAGAGGAATCAAAGGGCCTTTGACGAATTGTGTTCTGTGACAGTAAATGAGGGGAGGTGTGCGCGCAAACTCAAGCGCGCCAACCATGAAAACGTGGAGGAAACTTGCATATAGCTTTGGTTCCCTTGGCGCTGCAGTGCCTTATCAGGCAGTCCAGACGTACATAATCTTTTTCTATGCGGACGTGATGAAGCTCCCAATTGAGCTTGTAGGCTATACCATGATTCTTTATGGAATCTGGAATGCGATTAACGATCCTCTTTTCGGATATCTATCCGATCGCACGCGTACCAAGTGGGGCAGGCGAATCCCTTACATAGTCGGCGGCCTTGTACCGCTGGTTCTTGTGTTCATATTCTTGTGGATTCCACCATTTAGTGCTGCAGACGGTAACTACATTCCATTATTCGTATATTTTACGGTAATGATGTTCTTGTTTGACGGTCTCTTCACTCTGGTTGTTCTCAACTGGACAGCTCTGTTTCCGGAAATGTTTACCAGCCTTGAAGATCGGTCTATGGTATCAATGTGGCGCCAGCTCTTTGGCAATGTCGGCCTGATTATTGGTATCGCACTCGCGCCTACTATCTATGGGAAATTAGGATGGAAATCCATGGCAATCATATTTGGGATAATCACAGGGATTTCACTTGCGATTTCTCTTTTGGGAAGCAAAGAAGCAGACCCTGTAGAATATGAGAAACCCCTTGACGTGCTCCCTGCTCTTAGATATACATTAGCGAATAAGTCGTTTATGACATATGTAGTTCCGTATATGCTAATTCAGTTTACTTTCGTTATGATCATGGCTATGGTACCTTTTCAGGCAAAGTACGTGCTGAATATTGCGGATGAGCAATCCACCCTCATTTTGGGGGCGGCTTTCGTTACAGTGTTCATAGCGCTATTCCCATGGACCAGGTACATAATCAAAGCAGGTTCAAAACAAGCTGCCTCCCGAGCTATCGCCATATTTGCCATTGCCCTCATACCATTTGGGCTTGCCCGCACCTTTACCACAGGAATACTAGGTGGCGCCTTGGTAGGGGCAGGACTCGCAGGGCTCCTACTTCTCTTCGATACACTGCTGATAGCAGATGTTATCGATGAGGACCAACTTCACACCGGCCAAAGGCGTGAAGGCATGTACTTTGGAGCAAACGCCCTTTTCATCAGACTTGCCATTTCAGTTCAAGCCCTTGTAATGAGTCAGGTTCTAAAGGCAAGCGGATATGACCCTAATCTCCCGTCACAGCCTGCTTCTATTGTAACCGGCATTAGGTCGCTAATGACTGTAATTCCTATCATTGCATTAATTGCTGCATTCCTCGTGTTTAGAATGTATCCGCTGTACGGAGACAAACTGGTTAAGATGAAGAAGGAACTTGAATCCACGGGCAAAACAGCTTAAGACATCTAACTCTTCCTAAAGAAACAGGCAGAAAGAATCAGATCAAATATGGAGGCGCCGGGCAGGTCGCCAGGCGCCGTGTCCTTCACAGATCTTTTCATGTCTCTTTTAGTAGAATACCTTCTTTGATGACATACAATCGTGCACTAAGTTGAGGGTTTCGCCGAATCTCTGGAAATGGACGATCTCTCTTTCACGCAAGAATCTCAGTGTATCTGTAACATCCGGGTCATCTGAGAGACGGATTAGATACTCATAGGTTGCGCGAGCTTTCTCTTCCGCTGCCATGTCTTCATGCAGATCTGCAATTGGATCCCCTTTTGATTGAATGTACGCAGCGGTCCACGGAGCGCCTGCTGCATTCACGAAGTAGAGAGCTTTGTCGTGGTCAGCATAGTAAGGATCCATACCGGCTGCAATAATTTCCTCCACCGACGCATTCCGTATTAGGTTATAGACAAGAGTTGCAACGATCTCCATGTGTGCAAGCTCTTCTGTGCCAATATCAGTTAAAACTGCTTTGGCCTGGGGTATAGGCATGGTGTAGCGCTGTGTTAAGTATCTTAAGGATGCAGCCAATTCACCGTCGGGTCCGCCATATTGGGTAATAATATCTTTCGCGAGTCTAGGATT
>DIQZ01000064.1:0-8181 GCA_002424305.1 Firmicutes bacterium UBA5449 | reverse complement strand
AATTTCCCACGGCCATGGCTCCTCAATCCAGCGCCATGTGTTCGCTTGATTCAGTCCGAATCCGAAGTTCATAAGCGGGCCATACTTGACTTCGAATTCCGCTTTTGCTCTCATAAGCTCCTGTGAGACTGCGTCAAAATCCGCAAGCGCGCGTGTATCATTAGGATTAGTATCCAGGAACAAATTAAGATCAATGGCTGCGAACTCAAGCTCCATAATCCTTAGGAGGGCAGATTGTCTCTTACTCATCATCATCCCTCCGTTCGCAGTCTTGAGCACGTGTTCCAGACCTATCCGGCCTGTATGGTCTGATCAGATCCGAAAATATCGTGCCTTTCCTCAAGCCTTCCGCAGGACTGAGCACCCTTTGATAGCGCTGAGGTATTATATACGCCCTGGCAAGCTCCCCCATGGGAAGCCCGGCAGATACACCTGTTTCAGGGTTTTCCGCAAGTTTTTCAAGCTCTTCCGGCATTCTTATTCCCTCCTGAACCGAGTTGACTTAATGATAGTTTATTCAAGGATGTCCATAGGAGTTAGTCAAATATCTCCATCAGGAGGTATCGGGCTAAACGTGTCGTAGTCTATGTTGACAATGAACATGTTGTTTCAATCGCTATGGGAGTGGTCGAGTCATGTTTGAAGATGACGGGAAGTGCTTCGCATGTGGGCATGACAACCCAATTGGCCTTAAGCTTCTGTTTGAATTGGACGGAGAAGGGCGGTCAGTCGCGACATTCGTGCCGCAAAGAAACTTCCAGGGGTTTTCTAAGGTGCTCCACGGAGGAATCGTATGTACGCTTTTGGATGAAGCTATGGCATGGGCTATGATCCTCCACGGCTACTTAGGAGCAACTGTCTCCTTACGAGTGAAGTTCAGAAAACCGGTTCAGATAGGAAAAACAGTCACAATCACAGGTGAAATTCAAAGACAAGGCATAAAGTCCTGGACCATGACGTCTTTCATCTCAGATGAATGCGGACAAGTACTTGCTGAAGCAGAAGGGCTTTTCGGAGCGGTATCCAAAATCCCTCCTGAAAAATCAGCTCCTAAGTAGATTACTGTAGAGCTTTGCTATCTACGTGGTATGCTCATCCCCTCGAAAGAACACTTTGTGTAGTTCCCTCATTTCTTCTTTTGATGCCGTCGGAGGCCAAAGCTCTCCAACAGCATTAAAGTGCAGGGCCTTGAAAAGGTTAGTATATACCATAGGGTTCTCACGAGAAAGATTACGAATGAGCTCTTTCACCGCTAATCTCTGGGTCTCATCCTGTGCAGGGCATGGATTTTCCGGTGGGTTGTACCCAATCCGGCGTACCGCTCCTTCAATCTCCGGTTCTCTAAAATATACAAGCGGCCGAATGACTGTGATTTCTCTACGATCCAGATATGTTACCGGACGAAAAACATGAATCTGACCTGAGTAGAGAATGCTCATGAGAAGCGTTTCCACTGCATCATCTCGGTGATGAGCAAGAGCCACCTTATTGAAACCATTTTCCACAGCAAGACTATTCAGTGAACCACGTCTGAGATGTGAGCACATAGCACAAGGCTTCTTCTGTTCGCTCTTGAAAGCAACCTTGGCTATGTTTGATTTCTTGATGAAGTACGGTATGTCTAGTTCAGAGACGAATGTTTTCATCGACTCATCAATCAAGTCTCCTGAAGGAAAACCCAGGTCAATGGTGGCAGCTGCTATCTGGAAACTGACAGGCGAGTGCTGCTGTATTGCAGACAGCGCGTATAGCAAGAATGCACTGTCCTTGCCTCCGGAAAACCCAACAAGAATTCTGTCTCCTTCAGAAATCATCTGAAACTCAACAAGCGCCCTGTATAACCGTCTGGAATAGGAGCGAGAAAGGGCAATATCTTTCATATCATAACTACCTTCCTTGTTTCAAAGCCTAAAAACTCCTTTATAGCTGCTCAAACTCAGCAGTAAAATGCCTGAGCACAGGGGCTTCATAGACAAGTTTTAATCCACGAATCTCATCTTTTCGTTGGGCGATATTGCTGAGAGCGCAAACCACCATATCCATGTGCCTATCTGTGTACACACGCCTTGGAATAGCCAACCTGACCAACTCAAGAGCAGGATACACCATTTCACCTGTCTTCTTATCCTTATGTCCAAAAGCTGCAGTTCCCAACTCTACAGCGCGTATTCCACCTTCGATATACAACTCCACGACAAGGGCTTGAGCCGGAAATACGCTTTGAGGTAAATGAGGCAAGCACCTCTTAGCATCCAGATAAACACCATGACCGCCTGTAGGTTCTATGATAGGGATCCCATGTTCCAGTAGGCGATCTCCTAAGTAGGCGACCTGTCCGATACGGTCTTCCAGGTAATGTTCGTCAAGAACTTCCTTGAGACCTCGAGCCATTGCCTCAAGATCGCGACCTGCGAGCCCACCGTAAGTCAAGAACCCTTCATAGACGATACCCCACTCACCGGCCTTCCTATACAGTTCCTCATCGCGTGTAGCGAAAATGCCACCGATATTTACAAGGCCGTCTTTTTTTGCGCTCATGGTGAACCCGTCAGCATACGAGAACATTTCTCTCGTAATCTCCAATATGGTCTTGTTCTTATAATCCTCTTCCCGTTCCCGAATAAAGTAGGCATTTTCAGCGAACCTGGCAGCGTCAAAGAATACAGGAATAGAATGCTCTCTTGCTATTCTGCTTACTTCCCTTATGTTTCCCATAGATACAGGCTGCCCGCCATTACTGTTACAGGTGATAGTAATGTTTATGTATGAAATGCTTTCAGGACCATAAGTGTGGATCTCATTGACCAAACGTTCAATATCTATGTTGCCCTTAAAAGGATGCCGAGTCGCTGTTTCCAAACCTTCTTTGATTACGAGGTTTACCGGCTCCCCGCCTTTCAGACGGATATGTCCTTCCGTAGTATCAAAGTGCATGTTCCCGAGGACTCGCTGTCCCGGCTTAACCAATATGGTAGTCAAGATATTCTCAGCTGCACGTCCCTGGTGTGTAGGAAGCACATATTCGAACCCTGAGATTTCTTCGACAGTCTCCTGTAGATGGTAGAAGTTCTTTCCTCCTGCATAAGCTTCATCTCCTACCATGAGACCCGCCCACTGGTAATCACTCATAGCAGATGTACCACTGTCTGTAAGAAGGTCAATATACACACCGCATGAAGGAATATTGAATACGTTATAACCGGCCTCAGCAATAATCTCTTCCCGCTCAGGTCTTGTAGTAAGCTGAATGGGTTCCACTACTTTGATACGATAGGGCTCTGCATATTTCGACCTAGGCCTCACAAGTATCCCTCCTTGTTTTTCGGTACCGACAGAGAAGAAGGAAATTAGCAAAATCCGGGTTCATACAGTATAATCCTGTTAAGTTGTTCTACAACATAAAGAGGGTTTCCTTCTGTAGGAATCCATCCCTTTAGGCACACTTGCCTCATAAGCAATGTTCCCATAGAATATCTCTAAGGAGAGATAACGGAGGCGATTCTTCTGACTGGAGTAGCTTGTATCCAACTACTTTTAAGAAGACGTGAATCCCCCGGTGATTTTCTGACACGAATCACAGGCCTTGTAGAACAGGCCAAGCACGATGGTGCTGAATTAGTAGTATTTCCGGCATATACAGCACTGGCTTATCTTACTTCAGCACACCCTGAAGCACAGCTCTATTTTGGTCCAGGGCTTGCGCAGGCAATATGGCGTATCTGGTCTTCGCACGGGGCTTCAATTTTCAATGAATTTCTCAGCTTCTTTCAGGGACTCGCAAAGAAGCACGCAGTTCACATTGTCCCAGGTACTATGCTAACGCCTAAAGGAAGAGGAGTAAGTAATACCGCTCATCTGATCTCACCACAAGGTACAATCATTGGTACTCAGTCACAGACGCACTTGAATCGAGACGAGCGTGGCAGTGGATTCGCAAGAGGAGAAGACCTTCAAATACTTGCTACCCCATTGGGGAAACTGGGCTTCGCTATATGTGAAGATGCCTGGTATCCGGAGGTTGCGCGAATTCTTGCTCTAAAGGGTGCCCAAATCATCATAGCGCCTATGGCTGTCCCTAAACCCTACAGCAAATGGCATCAGGTGAGAGGCATGTGGCAGAACATCCAGCAAAATCAGGTGTTCGGGATCGAGTCGTGCCTAGTGGGCTTTCTTGGCGGGGTTGAATTTGAGGGACGATCTACCATATACGCTACGTGTGAGATGACACCGGGAGATACCGGGGTGCTGGCACAGGTAGAAGCCTCTCATGTTCAGGATATCCTCACAGGAGACCTGGACTTCGTCGAAATCGGTAAGACTATCCGTCGCTTTAACATATTCGCCCAGTTCAACATAGCCTTTTACAAGCAATGGTTCCCTCATTCGTATGCAGAAGGTCAAGCAAATTAGACTGCTGTTGCTGTTTTGAGCCTGTCCCAGTTATGACCATAAACCTTGCTCTTGGGAACACCTGCGAACACCTGGGATAGGACGGGAGAAAACAGGAAGGGGGAAAGCTAATGTGAGAGTATTAATAAAAAACGTCTCTCAAATTTTCCAAGGTTTGATCTTTAAGGGATTCCTGTGGTTTGCGTCACGTCCTTCCATAGTCAAACGGGCCCTTTTGGAGAAGCATATAACTCCCAGTTCAGCAACGGATGAACTTCCTGAATCAGGTCGTCCGTCAAAGATTAGGGTGGCTGCAATCCAGATGAAGCTGGAACTTATCAAGCAGAACCATGCCCGCACCTACGCAGAGACTATCTACAGACTTACAAAGGAGGCAGTAGATCAGGGTGCGCAACTCATTGTGTTTCCTGAGGATTCAGGGGTTCCTCTGGTGAGTCTCATCCCGGGACTTGAAAACCTGGCAGCGCAAGGTCTGGACTCAGCAGTTAGTGAAGTATCCGGAGGCGACACGAAGGTAGCTGATGTATTTCGCATACTGTCTCCTGCTGTCAGACGCATATATGAAACTACCTTTTCGATTTTGGCGCGCTCCTTTCGAGTCTACATCATCTCAGGTAGCGCTTACCTGGAAGATGATGACGGTAAAATGCGCAATATCAGCTACTTTTTTGACCCTTGCGGAAACATCATTGCAAAGCAGCGCAAACTTCATCTCTTGCCTCTCGAGGCCGAATGGGGGTTTGAGCCCGGATCTCGCCTTGAAGTCCTGGACACGCCACTGGGCAGGATAGCTTTTCCTATCTGTATGGACGCCACATACTTTGAGACCTTCCGTATCGCACGGCTCAGGGAAGTGGACATCGTCGCAATTCCCGCTGCTAACAATGAAGAGTATCTCTTCTGGCGCACCATGCGTGGGATATGGCCGAGAGTGCAAGAAAGTCAAGTCTTAGGCGTCTCAGCAGCAGCAGTGGGAAACCTTGTGGGTATAGTATTTACCGGAAGATCAGGGCTCCTTGGCCCTCTCGAGTTAACACCTTCCGAGGACGGATATTTCGTGCAGGCAAACACCTTCGATGAAGAGGAAGTCGTAGTCGGCGACCTTAACCTGGATGCACTTTATCAATTCAGAGAAGAGAATCCCCTGGATTTTAATGTCAAGTTGTATGAGAAATATCTACCGCATCTCTATGACAAAGGCATGAAGGAAAGAACATGAACTACCCTGACAGGCCACAACAGATCGCCTAAAACAGCGAAGGCAAGTCCTTATCTTCTGCCTCAGATGAATAACCCAGATGACTGAAAGCGTGCTCAGTAGCACGACGTCCACTGGCTGTCCTTATCACAAACCCGATTTTTAAGAGAAATGGCTCCACCATGTCAGCGAGGGTATCCTGCTCTTCATTGAGGGTCGCTGCAAGTGCTTCTATTCCAACCGGTCCTCCGTTATAGAACTCGATAAGGGCCTTAAGGTACTTCCTGTCAAACTTATCGAGACCTACATCATCAATACCTTCCATTTTGAGTGATGCATTAACCGTTTCTATGGTAATAGTACCGTCACCTTTTACCTGGGCATAGTCACGGACTCTCTTTAGAAGCCTATTTGCTACTCTGGGAGTACCGCGAGACCGTGCCGCAATCTCCATATCTGCCGCATCCTTAAGTGGCACACCCAGTATTGACGCAGACCTACGAAGAATTTCAGCTAATTCCTCTGTAGGATAGAAATCTAAGTGATGGAAGAGTCCGAATCGCTCTCTAAGTGGTGCTGACAGCAAGCCTGCACGAGTCGTCGCACCTACCAAAGTGAAGTGCTTTAAGGGCACCTTGATTGTTTTTGCAAAAGCGCCTTTGTCAACTACGAAATCTATTTGGAAGTCCTCCATAGCAGAATAGATGAATTCTTCCACTACTTTAGGCAACCTGTGAATTTCATCTATGAAAAGGACATCTCCGTCCTCAAGATTGGTCAGGATCCCCATAAGATCCCCGGGTCTCTCAATAGCAGGTCCGGATGTAGATATGATGTCAGACTTCATTTCATTTGCAATAATATGGGCAAGTGTGGTTTTCCCAAGTCCAGGAGGGCCATACAGAAGCACGTGATCCAAAGCTTCCCGCCTAATACGTGCAGCTTCAACAGCAATGGACAAATTCGCCACTACTTGTTTCTGTCCGGTAAACTCAGAGAGTTTTGTAGGACGAAGACTCTTTTGATATACGACCTCCTCCTCCTGCTCATCTCCGCTTACCAATCTCACGCGTGTCATACTCATCCCTCCTTGGCTCAACTTATCCTTCAGGTCACAATAATTCTCATGGTAGCTCGTAGATCACAATCATACTGGCCTACTTAGGTCCTGCCCCGGATTTTGCTGAGGATTTAAAAATCTCTTGGATGATAGCTTCCGCAGTCGTAATTTTGTCCTGCTTTCTTATGGCATGGCGGACCATATCTTCTGATTCCTGACGCCTATATCCAAGCTGCAATAGGACTTCAATTGCTTCTTCAACAACATCGTCTTCTTCGGAAATAACTATGCGGCTCTCAAAATCTACATCCTCATCTACTGCAACTGCGAACCTGCCTACTTTGCCTTTTAGTTCAGCGATGATCTTCGCAGCTTTCTGCTTTCCTATACCCGGCAAAGTAGTGAGAACTGAGCTATCTCCTTCCTCGATTGCGCGGGCAATACGTCCGACCGGCATGGTAAGAGCCTTGAGCGCAGCTCGTGGGCCAATACCTCCAACAGTAATAAAGTGCTCAAAAAAACCCTTCTCAGCGTCAGTTGCAAAACCCACAAGCACAGGAGTCATATTTCCTACACCCCGTGCCCCTTGTATGTAGAATATCGTCTTGAGACTGACTTCTTGATCTCGCTCGGGAAGAAGTGCTCCCAGCGTAATAGGGGATACCAGCACCTCATAGGAGAAACCGTTAACCTCTAGAATCACCCTGTCTTCTTGCACCTGGGAGAGGTTTCCGGTTATAGCTGAAATCATTTTCTCACCCCTCCGTCTTTTGATGCGAAGCCCAGTTCATGAGTCAAATAATCATAATGGCACAAGGCAAGAGCCAGCGCATCAGCTATGTGATCCGGTTCCGGCACCTTATCTAACCTCAGCCTGACCTGGACCATTCTCTGAATCTGAGATTTAGTGGCTCTACCTGTGCCGGTCAATGCTTTCTTTACACGCGCAGGGGGATAGGATGTCACTGCCAGGTCGTTACGGCTTGCTGCAAGAAGAATTACACCTCGCGCATGCCCCATGAGCACCGCAGTCCTGGGATAGCGATAGTTCGTATAGAGGTCTTCAACAATAACCGCGGAGGGACTGTGTTCCTTAAGTACCGACATTATGCCGTTGTATATTTCATTCAACCGACACTCAAGAGATTTGCCTTTAGTGGTTCTGACAAGGCCTGCTTCAATCAAGCGGATCTTGTTATCTAGTATGTCAATAATGCCGTAGCCCGTGTCAATAAGGCCCGGATCAATGCCTATTAGCCTAAGACCCTTTGCCTTCCCTTCGCCACACTCTTTCCCCAGCATTAAGAAATGCCCCCTATCCACCTGATTATATCATTAGGGAGATTAAGGGGGCAACTTATGTTCGGGTACTAGAAACCTTTTGCGAACATTGACGAATACGAGCTACATGGGGAGACGTAGCATAAGTACAACAAAAAAAGTCTTCCGGCAGTGACTTACTCTCCCACACCGTTACCAGTGCAGTACCATCAGCGCTGGAGGGCTTAACTTC
>DIQZ01000073.1 GCA_002424305.1 Firmicutes bacterium UBA5449 | reverse complement strand
CATGTTAAGAGTGTTGCGATGTCGCCGATCTCCGTCACTTCCCACAAGACCGGATACGCGGAATACGTGATCCGACGGATCTGTTGTCGATGTCAAATTAATTGACCAGGGAACCAGGATCCGTATCGAAGAGGCTTTCGCGAGCCGGTGTTTAAGCAACCAGTAGGCGTACATAGAAAATGAGCTAGAAACTATGGACAGTTGGGCGTTCGAACCAATGTTTGAGGCAAGCGCCTCACCAACTTTCCCATATGTTTTGTTGTCAAGTAAGGTTGCCACGGAATCAGGTCCTCCCCCCCAATTAGTGCTCAAATCACCCCAGCGTCGTTACTCCATGATGACTACGGTAACGTCTTAGTGGTATGGATGAACTACGTTACTCGGTATCATCCTTCCCTTGCCCAAGAACGCCACTTTCTTGCAACGAAGCGCAAAAGTAGAAAAGCCTTCGTAATTCTATTAGGTTAATACTATTGTACCAGTTAATGAGAAATATGGGGAGTCATACCATGTTCTGTCAGATGTTGCAGCTGTGTTTATTGGCAAAAATACAGCTTTAATTAGCTATTTCCTTACTTCTATTTTGGGCTTCAAGGAAAATAAAAGCGAAAAGAAAGAGCGCGGCAGCTCGGACTCTTAAAGATTCGCCGAAACTGCCGACACCTCTTTTAAGATGTAGTTTTTCACAACAGGTGCTTTGTCACCTAATCTTCAACCTGACAATAATGCTTCTCACCATCATCGAAGATGACCAAAGTCTCCTTTAGCTTTTCTGAGTCAGGCGGTAAGTAACAAGTTATGCCTGTTATGGCCTGTCGAAAAGCATCTTCTGCTGTCAAGCTAGTATTGGAGTTTCTGTACGGAGTTGCTTGACACGGGTTCTGAATCTTGCAGTCTGTTGTTCCGAGGTAACTATCTGCAGAAGACTTCTCAATTGTTACCCTGATCCTTCTAGGTATACTCCTAATCCTACATGAGTAAACTTCGATCACTTTTTCAGGCTCCTCAATCAGATCTCTATATGGCATTGCATTTCACCTCCTTGTTACGGTAGGTTTTTCGTTTGGAGTTGTATTGATAAATGCATCACATGCTAAGGGTGTTCGAAATAGAGCTGACGTAGATGCTGACTACCACAAGTAGAGCCCGGCAGCTCAGTTCTACTTGGTCCTTTGAAAAGGCTTATACACGCTATGGCCACACCGCATGTGCTTCCGCACGTCTTTATTCATAGACTATCGGCCCGTGATAATGTGTCTAATCTCGGTCTTGCACTGTATGGAGCGAACTGAGCGATTGCAAAGGTCGGTGTCAATTTCATTGGCTCTTGAGTAATTCAACTGAAGATAAGATGTTGTCTGTCTGTAGTGAAGCATCCACTAGTAGGCTATTCCATGGTGGTGTCTCATTGTGGCCTGATCTGCGAGCTTTAATTCTGCTTTGAGTCAAGTAAAGTGGGTTAATGTTTAGTGGCTTTTCTGAAGATCTTAGAACTTAGAAAGGGCTTACCATGCGTTAGGCGGTTGGTGAGTCAAGAAGGCGTAGATTTTGATCAGGGTATGTTGCTTACCTCAGTCACCCTAGAAGGTTTGTCAGCTTGACGAAATTCTCTATGTCGTGTTCGTCTTGTGCCTCGGGTCTCTGTAATTTCACTGGATTCTCTGATTTGAATCGGATACAGACGTTTTTCAGCTCTGCAGTATTTCCTTTCTTGTGATCAAGTTTGAGTTCAAATGCCTTGTCGACACGAACGATTTCATCTCTGCAATATGAAACAGATACGACTGTAGGCTTGACCGTAGACATGACCTTATTGAGCATATCTGTTTCTATCTGCACTAGGCGTGTTTCTGTGAGGATCCAAAAGATATGCTTCCTGTTAGTATCCATGTCTGAAGTATCTGCTTCGTACCACGACAGAATGTGTCCAGCGCTACTAAGGATTTCTGGAATCGCTTTAGCAACGGTGGAGCCTTTGAATAGCTTTGATTCTACGTGTTTGATAAACGCTTCTTTTGAAGAACCTGCTATTTCGCATCTGACCTTATTTGTCTCTTTTCTCAAAAACCTCACCTCCCCTGTATGATATTTTAGGGTCATATGTCTCAATTTCTTTAGCAGTAATGTGCTGGGAATTAGATGTTAGGTATCTCTTTTGTTCAACTGCTTCCATAAAGTGTATTAGCAATACATTTCGAGTTTTTCCGCGCAATTCCTGCTTTTTGTGCGACTCAATCGCAACGCAGTAAGTTTGCATATGTTTTGGTGGGTCGTGATGCCAGGATTCATCGTGGCTTCATATGACTTTCATTGCTTGGTAGCCCATTAGTAGTTGAGTGCATTGGATAAAGCATGCAAAGTTCGATCAACATACCACAGGGGACTCAGCTTTACTAATACTCCATGTAAGCTAGGCGTGATGTTTTCCAGCAATGGAAGTAGAATCGAGGCTATAGGAATATGCACTTTGGGCGATAACCCTAAGCACAAGTATTCATGCCTTTTCAATATAGGGTGTACAGGGGCTTTGTCGTCTATAGAAGACCAATAGCAGACAGAAATGCTGTACAGGAAAGCTGTGAGGAATAGGGGAGAGGGAGTTGAGGAGTTCAACTTATAGCTTTTCTCTACGCCCTGGTTTCAAAGCACGATCCGATTCAACGAATCCGGAATCGTAAGAACCACATGGAAATAGCTGACTAGGACCAAGTCGTGCTCTCTTTCCAAAAGCTAACGTTTCTTGGCTAGACCGTAACGCTTAGGACATTCCGACTTCGGCAAGAGTTGTACGCGATCTTCACATGAGCGCAAGCGTCACACTCATCAACATGTCCTCCAAGACTGGCAGAACGACAGTTTTGCACAGAGAACATAGTCTTCAAGTGATTTAAGGGAAGCCGATTGCGGCGATGTCAATCCTTATCCACTACTCTAAAGACATCCTGCAACTCCTGACCCATACTTTAGTTCTCACCCAAAGAGTCAAGAGGGCTTTTGACCTTTTGACTCTTCACTTTAGCAAGGTGGGGATAGAGCGTAGGGTACTGATGAAGGCATGGCCTAGGAGTTGCCGGATAGATACCAGATTGACACCTTCTTTCAGAAGATGAGTGGCAAAACTGTGACGGAGAGAATGTATTGGGGCCTTATCTAATAATCCCACCTTCTTTCGCATCTCGCAAAACGCATCCTGGATTGCGCGGGTGCGAATAGACTCACCTGGAATTCTTCCTGGGAAAAGCCAACCGGAAGGACGATAAGCCTTCCAGTAATCGCGAAGCGCAGCCAAACAAGTACCCAGAGTATGGAATAATGGCCAATCTGCCCTTTACCTTGTCGCACAAGGATCTGCATATTTCCGCTGCCAATATCAGAAATCTCTAGATTAGCAACCTCTTTTTTCACGCTGGACCCCAAGAGTGATCCAGCGTATTGGCATAAAAGAACTTGAGCATGCTGTAGACACCATTTACATAGAAGATAAAGACCTTCTTGTCATTGATAAGGTAGAGAAGAAGAAAGTTTCGGAGTTCGTCTTGATCTAAGTTCTCAGCAGGTCGACTAAAGTGTGTTTCGAAGGATCTGAGATTCATGGGATACTTGTGACTTGTGTTGGGTTTTAGGACTGAAACCTCAAAGCCGTATGTCTTTGTGCATAGGTCCGTGTAGATACGACATAAAGAAACCACTTTCCTTGCGTTGAACTAAGAAAAGCAGCCAATTGCAAAATTTCAAAGTGGGGTGCTTTAAATCCGGGAAGGTTGGCCTAAATATGGTTTTTCTAGAGGTAGCCTTTTTCCAATAGATTGGTTAATAAAGGAAAGTTATGCCTAATGAAGAAATATGAAGGGTAGCATGAAAAAACATGGCCGTTTTTGAAAGTGGCTCACTTTTCCTGGCGTTTTCTTGTTTGCGGTTCACTCTCTATTATGGCGTTTATCAGGAAGATGCCAACCCAAAAATGAAGAGATAGCGATTGTCTGAGTGCAAGAATGAGATGCTCCACACCCAGTCTGGGTAAAATGACGTTTAGAGGTTGACAAGGTTCTTATGTAGTAGGATTCATTGATATTATCCAAGAAAGGGAGGACAGCAGATCAAACGAGGCGCGCTGGACGCCAGCTAACATGGCGTTTCCGGCACCGCGTCGGTTAGTTAGGACGAGTGCTGACGGCCCTTCAACCCATATTCACGCGGTTCTAACCCCTCGGGACGGTTTGCCCAAACCCAAGTGACGTCACACTAGGGTTGGACCGCACTTCTAAACCTCATGAACATTGGGAATGTCAGACGTCATCTGAAATGAACTAAGATAACTATAGGAGGTTGTGTAATGCTAAGTCTTAATCTGAGAAATTTTATGTATCTTGACACTCAACTTTTAGAAGATTATTTATCAGCAATTAAAGGGGAATTATATGAGGAAGAGACGATCATTGAAAAAGAAGAACATACTGGTGGCGGATCAGTAGGTGCAAAAATAGCTGGTCTTGGTGGCGAAGGTAAGAAAGAAAAAACAACTGGTCGTGAAGTCAGAAAACGTGTTAAGAAGACAGATTCATCGTTGTTCCAAGAGCTATATGGTATTCTTAAATCTAAACAAGCGTTTAGTTACTATGAGGTAATTACACCAGATATTTGGGGAAATACTAGACGCAATTCCTTATTGGAGGTAAATGTCTCCGCTAGATTTTCAATGTTAGATGGACTGACAGATTTGGTAGAGCAAATAGGGTCGTTGGCAAGTTTAGTAGAAGCAACTACTGGACAAAAAATGATTGATGATAAAGCAGCAGAAGCAATAAAGGGATTAAAAGGTTTAGGACAGATACACAGTAATAAAGGAATTCCATGCGTCTTTAATTTTAAAAGCTCCCCAGATTATAAGCTCATTTCTTATCTTAACCCAAAGTATTTTAAAGTTGAAAAGGAGCAAATGATAGGTGAATTAACATTATTTTGCAAGGTACAACGCTTGTTAGCAGAAGATGAAGAGTTTGAGTTAGTTGATCTTTTTTCAAGTATAAAACACTTGAGACTAAATCGTGAACAGAGGAGAAAATTAGATTTTCCTGAAGATTTATCTATGCCTCCTGAATTGAGTGATACTGTTACAGGTCCCGCAGCAATAGTTATTCCTGTAGCAATATACCGCTAGAATAAGCCTCCTTAATATAACATAGCATTCAAGCCGGCGGGACGTGGCTTGACACAAAAGGAAGCCTTCAGCAGTATTCACTCATGAAGCGTATTAGGAAGAGAGAGCTATAGAGGGTCTGCGCTCACACCCTCATGCCCAAGTGCAGTAACACCCTCGGGCATAAGCATGAAGGGAAGAATAAGCCTGCTTGAGGTCCGATGACGTCTTGAATGTCGGACGCTAATTACCGTAACGGCCAATTTGAGCTGATGACGGCACCTTGCCGCCACGTTAAACAAAGACGGGGCGATATAAATTGGTGAACCCCATTGTTTACAAGTAGGATGCGGGGATACAACTGTAATAATATCTGATTCTGCAGCTTTCATGATTGACTGTTATGATATTCAAAACCACACACGTTTTGCCTTCGAGCAAACAGATTACGGGACTATCTATATGCAAGTAATTAGATGTCTCTGGCATACTATCATCCGTTGTGTACTCAGAGACCGTGTACGTTGAAGGTTAGGTCGACGCTTGTTGAGACGAAGCTATCATATTAGGTATTTGTATAGAAGAAGTGCTTAAGACTGCCTTTTCTTGCGACGACTACGTCGGCCATGAATTCATTAGTCTTGAGAACAACTTCTGCAATGCTCGAAGCCTAGTGATCTTCTCCCGCGGCTTGGACGCGTGCAGAACAACTACCGAACAATCTTGAATACTAGCGTAGAAATACCATAAAGACAAAGCTTATCGAAATGTTTTCTCTCGTTGTCGTGGTCTTTGTACAGACAGTTCTAATGTTCTATGGAACATGTATGTCAATGCATGGCGAACCCACCATAGTGAGGCGTTCATTTGGACTGCGAACCCGCCTCATGCTGCTTGAAGTGGAGCTTTGATGCAGCATGCAATCACTAGATGACTCAAGCAAGAATAGCTTCGTATTTAGACGTTGGAGCTTATGAACATACGCTTTTAGGGAGGTTCAATCATGAGTACAGATCTCTTTTACACAAAACATTTGGCGTTTAACAGGGCTTGGGAACGGGTAAAATCTAGTCCAGAGCTACCTGTTCCAAGCTACACCTTCGCCAGGCGATATCATCATTCGCCCGACAGATTAGCTGAGTTTAAGGATTACAAGGGATATATGTTGTGGTTTACTGAGCTTTACGAAAGCGGACAGTGTCTAGTGTCAAAAGTGTCGAGGATTGCCCGATCAGCTGATCATGCAGACTCCAGATGGTGTTCTTCAAAGCGAAAACTACGTAGATTACTCGTGGAGTATCGTATGCTCAATAGCCAATTGGTTGCTTTTCGTGCGGATGTTGCTGAGTGTCAAATATGCTTCCTGGCATCAGGTATTCACAACAAGACAGGATACTCTGATTCTCTTTCCGGTTTATTGCGTCAGCTAGATACCCTTGACGTACGAATTGTCAGTACGCTTAATCAGAAACTCAACGAAATTGGTACCATCCGAATCGCTTTGTTCAGTCTGGCCATCAGCTTGATGTCTTTAGTGGCTAAATCATGTATTCGGTGAAGCGGGGCGATGTGTATGGCGGTTTGTGGGATATGTGTGACAAAAAGCAGTGCTGAATGCGTTGGCCGATGACTTCACTGTTTTCTCTATGTCATGAACAGGTTATCAACACGCACTATTCTCTGAAGTGATGTTAGTTTGGATCCTTCATAAGAAATCGTGCATCAGGCGAAAAGTCTGTTTTGGCCTCGCATTAGTACTGTAGAAGCACTTTCAATGTCATAATGGACGAAGTTGTATTTACTGCTTGTGAGTATAAGTGACGCTAGATACTGCAGAGTTTAGCTTCATATGGATTTGAAGGCATTTACCTTGGAAGGAAAGTACAAATGATATGAAAAGATGTTGTAACGGCAAGCTAAACTCTATGTTCAATAATAGTAAGACGGGAGGTGCGTTTTTCCTGAAATGGCTGATGCAAATACGGTCTCAAACGACATAGATACTAGTAAGGTCAAAAGATTCGTGATATCGCTTTTGCCTGATGAAAGAACCAGAGCAATCTACTTATCAATGTTTTTAGAATCGCTCAAACAGGCCAACTCATGCGGTAGTAACAAATGGAGTGTGTATTACGAAAATAACCGTATCCGGCTTGTTGTTGGTGGCCATATAGTATTCACAATTCAAAGAGACTTCGTAAGCAAAATATGGTTAGCACTTGACCGGAATCTCTTGGATGAATTGAAAGCGGAGCAGGATAAGATTTCTGATTCCGAAAACTGGGAGTGGGATAATGGAAAATGGTCGTCATACAAGAGAATCTCCTCGAGAAACGGGTTCTACATTCCATCTAAGAACCATTCCTACATCTGGCCGGTGATACGTAGATTTCATTTTGCATCTATTCATGAGGCAGCAAGATTCGTGCTTAGGAGGGATAGCCAGTTAAAATGCTCCTATGATTTACTGACTTACTTGCGAATTGAACTGGGAGAAGATGTTCCTAATCCGGATTATCGGGATTTGCATGGCGCTAACCCTATTCAAGACTTGGACGAATTTAAGGCTACCTACGACAAAGAACCTGAGACGGAACGTGAAGCAATAGTGCAGAGCCGTGTCGGACAGGGAGAGTTTCGTAATAAACTAATTCGATATTGGAAAGGCTGTGCTGTTACAGGGTGTGACCATCTTGGACTCTTGAGAGCTTCTCACATTAAACCATGGCGTAGTTCAGATAATATCGAACGACTTGATGTATTCAATGGCTTATTGCTCATCCCAAATCTGGATAGCGCTTTTGATAATGGGCTTGTTAGTTTTGACAATGAAGGAAAGCTGATCATCAGTGATTTACTGACCAGCAAAGACAGGGACAAGCTTGGCATTCATCCTGAAATGTGTGTTAGGAAACTTGATGCGCGACATGTCAAGTATTTGGAATATCACCGCAAGAATGTCTTCAGAAAGAATTAGCTATAATCAAAGACTAGGTAAAGGTTTGCAAGCTATTCAAAGAGTGCATTGACAAATCGGCTGGTACTACTGCACATAGGTCAAGAAGCAAGTAGGAGTGTACGTCTTTATAGGGAACTATCTGGTAAATAACTTCAGTCAACCGCTGCCTGGCTACGGTGAAAGCAACCAGGTCCTCGCCGTACTCAATCAGTACCGGCTCAATTCGGAAGTCAACCGAGCGCCTAAGTTTGAGCAATTTGACGTGTTCATCAAAATGGTCGCTGTTTAACTTGTCTACGATAACAGCTATATCAATTCCGAATCTGACGTTGCTGTCCCCTTGGCATAGGATCCGTTCAGCAAGAACACTAGAAAACCTACTTCTCTTTATGGATTCTTTGTCCGACACGAAAATCGGAGAAGTCGCGCATGGCTGACTATCGAACCGGTAACACGGATCTAGTCACTTACTTGAAGTTCCAGGGAACCATCAAAGTGCTTCCCTTCGAAGATAAGGTATTGATCCGAAGCAGCAAAACCATAATTCAGCTCACCTTCACCGTCTGCATCCACCAGAATCTCTCTGCAATCTCCACTATCCAGAATCAGTTTGCCACTTCCATTAAGAATCGTCAGCTCATAAGTGACTTTGAACTCCGTATTTTCTCTTTCTACGCTGGTTCCTCCGAACAAGACTTCTTTCCCCGAAAACCCCTGATACTTTCTTATTGCCACGGCAGTGATATGCTTCCGCCCATCATTCCTGCTAACCACCCAATGACAGCAATACCGCCACCGGTTGCAATACTCAATGTACCAATCACAAAGGCGGCAGTTCCCAGCCTATGGTTTACTCCACTGGTTGCAGCCCTTTTCTCTTTCCAGCCAAGAATAGTTCCGATGAGAACCAAAAGACTAATCCCACCTGCATAAACTGCTTTTTGCCAGAAGGGCCATGACACAAAGTCCTTCAAAAAGAAGCTGGATATCCAGGACAAGCTTAGCATGAATGCAACAATTCCATTGACAGACAGTTCTTTTGCTTGCTGATTTTTGTTCATTCTCACGTCCTCCTATTTGATTTCATTTTTTCCAATGAGTTTTGATGAGATAACGTAGGCAAGAATTACTGTAATGAGACTTGCCAAAATACAGGTCAA
>DIQZ01000021.1:3562-8006 GCA_002424305.1 Firmicutes bacterium UBA5449 | reverse complement strand
GGCGACATCGCAGAGGCGGTGAATGTCACTTCCAGAGGCGGCGGACCGAACCTGGGCTGGGCATCAATAGATGTGATTACCGGCCCGCCCAATTCGAGGATTGCTGCGCCGAGATTTAGCCTGCCGTCGCTCACAACCTTGCCCTGGTAGGCGGGTTTGACGTCAACAGATTCAAGGATTATATCCTTTACTGTTGGTTCTCCCGGGGTCCATCCGGGTGCGCCCGGGTAGAGTGCAACACTTGGCCTGAGGGAGTGTATCAATGCTGCTGCGCCTGATACGTGAGGCGTTGCCATGGATGTTCCGTAGAAGAAGTCGTATGCCTCCGCAGGCTGCGGTGGCGGAGGATCCGGCGGAATGGTTGACAGGATATATCCGCCCGGTGCATACAGGTCGACACTGGTCGGACCATAGCACGTACTCCACCAGCCGGGGTAGTTGCACGGGGTATCGTTCTGCATCATCGCGGCCACGGATATGATATTGTCACTATCGTAGCTGGACGGATAGTGTGGATAGATGTCTGTATTGTCACCGCTGTTGCCGGCAGCGCATGACACAATGGCGTTTGTAGCTTCGATGGCATCCTTGAGCGCTTGGTTGTATCCGCCTCCGCCCCAGCTGCAGCTTGCAACCTTCGCGCCCTTATCGGCCGCGTAGTTGAAAGCTAAGATCGCATCGGAAGTGTAACCCCCGTCGGGGCCGAGGAACTTGAGAACCATGATCTTGATGTTCCAGTTGATGCCGGCA
Source organism: Firmicutes bacterium UBA5449 (assembly GCA_002424305.1). Taxonomy (GTDB): domain Bacteria; phylum Bacillota; class SHA-98; order UBA4971; family UBA4971; genus UBA4971. The sequence continues at coordinate 7,256 of DIQZ01000021.1, read as the reverse complement.
ACACCCATGGCGTTGTTTGTCAGAGCGCCGATGGTGCCGGACGTATGGGTGCCGTGCTCGTCATTAAGATATCCATATGAGTCACGTTCACCCGGATCCCATACAGAGTTGTCACCATTGAACCAGTCCCATCCCCAGATATCGTCAATGTAGCCGTTTCCGTCATCATCTATGCCGTTTCCGGGGATTTCATCCGGGTTAACCCAGATGTTTGGTGCAAGGTCCGGATGGTAGATATAGCAACCCGTGTCAATAATAGCCACGAGTGTTTCTTCAGACCCTGTGTGTACGCCCCAAGCTTCGGGAGCATCAATGTCAGCGTCATCAACAGGATCGCCGGCCATCCTCGGATCCTTGAATTGGCAGTTCTCGTTGTGCAGTCCCCACATCTGGTTGAATTGCGGATCATTAGGCATGATTGGAGCATCACCATACACCTGAGCTTTGTACCGGATGTAATCTCTCTCCGCGTAGAGTATACCCGGTGTTTTGCTTAGCCTACTAACTGCTGCATCCGGATTGACCGTCTCCGGAAGATTCACAATTCCGATTCTTACGCCATGTGGAAATACCGGAGTGGGTTTGAAATCCGCTACTTCATACACTGAGTATCCTAGTTGCTGTATTGAATCTAGAGCAGCATTTGCAGTAACAGTGTCCGAAAAGCGCACTATAACCCTGTTTGGATGATAAGCATCAGGACCGGGTTGCCATCCGCCGCGAGGTTCTGCCTGTTTGGCCAAGGCACCTCCCACAGCAGCCGAGGTCATGACCACTGACAGGATTAGTGCAGCAGTAAGTATGAATCTTCTTTGTCGGCTGTAAGCCATGTACTATTTGCCCTCCTTTCCACCAAGGTCCACCATTGGACACTTGGTGATACAGCAAATCAATGTAAGGAACACAATGAATAACCAAGCAGTCGATGCAATTACAGTTGTCTTTTGCATCACCTCCGTGCTCTTTGAACTGGGACGCAAGTTGTGGAGACTTTCAACTCCCGGTTCAAGTCGCTTCCTTAAGATCAGGCTTGAGGAACAAGATGTTGTATTATTGTGGGCTGAGTAGCCTGGAATTTGTTTTTTGGATGACAGATCTGGTGGTGCGTATCGAGATTTGCCTAAGAAGAATACACATACGCCTGTCTTTTCAACTAGTTATTACGACAACCGATACGGAACTCCTGCCAAGTTGATAGAATTATTATAAGATTCTGAATACAGGGGCTAAGGCCATAGCCTATCAGTGTATGTCTTTGGCTATGGCCGACTACGTAAGGAAAAGTTAGAATGTGGCCTTTAGTCCTGTCTCCAGAGTTGCGGCGTTTAAGAACCCATCGGGGCCGATTGGCGGCCGGTATGCATGATATCCCAGGGAAACTCCGAGTGACCACATATTGCTAAGCCGGTATCGAAGCCCGCCCTTCAGCGCCCCTCTGATGTCAGCGCCATCGCCTCCCGAGAGTGCTTGAATTTCCGTGGCAGTCGATCTGACAAGAGCTTCTCCCGTTATGGTAAGCTTGTCACTGAATTTGTAATCGATAGAATCCTGCAAGCTGAGGGAGTGCTTTTGCCATCCTGTCAAGGCAGACGATGATGTGAGAGAGTAGGCGGCAGACGCTACATTGTTCAGGCCTTGCACGGGACTCCAAATTATTCGGGCTGTTCCTGTCAGCGAATCATTGAAAACAACTCCTAAATCCGGCCTTTCAGATTTGGATCGTTTCCATCTTAGGTCGAACTGAGGCACGAGTTTCCCGCGCGTCATCGAACTGAGTGTGGCAAAGACCTCTGTATCCAGAGTAAGCTTGTTTATTCCGGGATACTCAGTCTGTTTGAGACCTATTCCGGTAGAGGTTCTGAAGTCTCCCAGGGTGCCTGAAAGATTTCCCTGAACTGTAAGACCTTGTCTTGTTTGCCCTGAGAACGGAGTTGTTCTGTCCCACTTCAGCACAGCGGTGGGAGTCAAGTTATTGTCTTTGAAGGATAGTACAGGTAATGTCGCACGCATTTCAGCTCTCTTGTCATCGAAGGTCCTGAGAGTAGCGATGTCATCCCGTGTAGTCTGTCTGTAGTATGTTCTTAGTGCTATGGGGCCGAGTTGCTTGCCCCATTGTGCGTTGAAGCTGATCTCCTCTATTCCTGTAACATGCTGATCTGTCCCTCCGGGAGCTATGGTCTTAACAGGCTTCTTGTACCGGGTTGATATGGAAAGAGCGTCTATTGTCAGTGTAACATCGCCTCGCAGATTGATCTGAACGTAGGAACTGTCGGGCTTCATAATGTTTTCGCTCCGGACAGTCTCATAGCCTGCGCCCACGGTGAGCCGGTTGTCGAAGAAGCTCTGACGACCGGCGACAGATAAGGTATGTTCCTTCCGCTCGTATCCCCGGGCTTCGTTGTCATCTATCTTGGAAACACTGTATGAGACGTCTACTTTTGGACCTATGTCTACTGTTCCTCCTACTCTGTTTGTTACAACCAGGATTTCCTTACCCGCCTCATCCCGGCTCATCCCGGAATAGGCTTGAGTGCGCGACTCGGAGTGCTCAGCCGTGATACTGGCTTTAGAACCCACCGGCCACTGTGTGCCCAAGCTCCACATGTCCATATCCTGCCTTGAAGTCTGACCGATTTTCGTGAAACCCGGCGCAAGACTCTCATAGCTTCCGGAGATGCTTCCTATCCCCAGAGCGTACCTGACGTTCGCTCGTGCAGCATACCCTGTTGCAGTGTGATCCCGGGCAGCAATATCCACGTAGTGCCTGGAGTCATTACTTGCAACGCATAGATCAGAGCCTTCATGCTCGGTAATTACCTCAGGTGTCAGAACTTCAAAACCCACTATTCTGTAGGGATCCTTGCCTCCTTCCACCGATTTACCTGAGATTCCCGCCCATAAGGCTTCCATGCCTTCATATTTGTGTCCCGGGCCTATGCCTACTGCAGTTACGGTATATCCCCTCGTGGCCTCAACAATTTCATAGGTTGCACCGTCCCATACGTATAGGCCGTCTGACGCGCCTATCCACAGCAATCCATCCCATATTGCAAGGGCTTGAGCCTCCTTCACCTCGGAGGGGTCAAGGATTCGGCTCCATCGGCTGTCGTCACCTCTGGCGTAAACTCCGCTATCAGTAGTTGCAAAAGTGCGAAACCCATTCACAGCGTTGGCTGAGGATGTAAGAGCCTCAACACGCACACCTGTGAGTTCAGGCTTAAAGTGCGCAGCGGTCAGCACAGCCACGCCACAGTCTGACCCCACTAAGATCAAATCCTCAACGGGATCATAGATGATATCAGAAACAACGTCTGAAGGAAGACCGGACGCAGCAGACTTTGTATACACTGTCCATGTATCCAAATCGTTGAGATTTGCAGAAGCTACACCGGCATCATAAGTTCCCACCCAGACCGTCCAAGGAGTTACCGCCACACAGGTCAGGTCGTTGCCGGGTAAGCCCGCTGACATATATATCCTCTGCCAGTTGCTGACGTAATCGAACGGATTCTGACCGGAAGGACCGGGAGTCGCAGAGAAAACAGTGAGTCCTCCGTCAGTTGCGAAAAACCAGGTTTCGTCTGCATTTGCCATGCCACGCACGGTTGAGGATGCAAGTCCTGAACCTACGCTGTAGTTGCGGAACGGATCTCCCCCAACGCTTATTCCATCATTGTGGGAGATTACCGTGTAA
>DIQZ01000021.1:3238-3395 GCA_002424305.1 Firmicutes bacterium UBA5449 | reverse complement strand
TCATTGTGGGAGATTACCGTGTAAGACTTGCCTTCAGCATCAAAGGCACCCATGATCCCTGATATTTTGTTGGCTGCATTAACTTTACGGTTATCATCAAACGGAAACTTATCGTGGCTAAAGGCCAGATCAGCGGATATGTTCAGTCCTTTGTTGT
>DIQZ01000021.1:2758-3024 GCA_002424305.1 Firmicutes bacterium UBA5449 | reverse complement strand
TACTTCCCGGAAAGCCCCACGATTGTGTGGGTATTTGGCATCGTAGGAGTCAATTCAGGTAGTGCTGCTGACTTAGGATCATCGGCATACATGGCAAGTTCCAGTTTCAACTTGAGGTTGTCATTAGGTGTCCATCCCACTCGGGCCCCGTAGAAGTTTGCTTTGTAGTCAGCTACTGCACCAAACGGGCCTCTGAAATATTCGTATTCCACTCGCACTACATCATCAGGTTCAAGCATCCTAAATATGGTGAGGATGCCCAGTTC
>DIQZ01000021.1:0-2607 GCA_002424305.1 Firmicutes bacterium UBA5449 | reverse complement strand
GTTCAAGCATCCGGAATATGGTAAGGATGCCTAGCTCGTAATCGATAGAGTAATCTATGTTTCTTTCAAGGAGCACATCATTGAGGTAAACCTTCTCACTTCCCTCAGCAATGGACAAGCCAAGGTTGAAGGTGCCCATAGCTATCCCATAGTGGTACCGGATGCGGATTCCGTCATATGTATCGAAGAATCTTTCGGGAAAATCGAACTCAATTACTCCGATATCGTATGCTACCTGGAACACAAGAGGTGTCTCCGTTTCCACCGGAAGGAATTTCCCGCCCTTGCGCACTTCCACTTCGACTGAACCCGGGACAATATCAGTCTGTCCAAGGTCATAGAGACGTCCGCGCATGTAGGAGTCAGCCCTTACGTCCAGAGCTATGATGCCTGACCCGTTTTCTGTACCTGCTGTAATATAGGCGTGGCGTGTGAGCAAATCCTCAAGGAAAGCTAGTTCAGTCTCGCTTTCATAGATGAAAGGGTACCTCTTTTGGCTGCTTCCTGAAAGTCCGTGCTTTACATTGTAAGCCCGTATCAAGGATTGGATCTGGCCACGTAGAATATCTCGAATTCCAAACCGCAAGGCCAGCATTTCTACGGTGGACGAAACCGTTACGAACTGTCCGTGAGCAACCGGTATTTTGCCTCCGGCAGATATTCCGCCTTGCTCGTTTGGATCGTCAAGATACAGATATCCCAAGTTCCACAAGTTCAAAGTTGCTTCAAGACTTCTGCCTTCGCCGGGTTCATGTTCGTCATCATACCGTATCCAAGTGCCCATGAAATCCGAATCATATGCATCTGTCAGCAGATAGTATTCCATGCCTTCCAGGGAAGCTCGGAATCCGCCGGTGGACGGGGAGGGGCCATAAGGAGCATGAGGTTCGTAGAGTATGACTTCCTGCGCAGTATTGCCCCGGAATGTCTTCTTTGCGGCAATTCCTTGCACGCGCCCGACCGTAACCCCGGCTTCAACTGTGGGAAATGTGGCGCTCAGTTCGAGACCGCGCAAACGTCCGGAATATGTCGTATACGGGTTTTCAGCTCTCATGGACAGACCGCCGAAACGGCCTTTGATCGGATCTCCGTCCAGCCTCAGCTCCATTACTTGCAAATTACCGTCCTTTCTGTTGTCAAGGTTGGCGGAAATAGACAGTCCCGGCGCAACTTGCCCATGCACATTAAGGGAAAGCACCTGTAAGATATCGGCTTGACCTGCAGTGTAACCGGATCCGAGAAGGGAGGCAGCATCTCCCCAGGCGTACTTTAACTTGAATTCCACATCACCGCCGATTTGGAGAGACATTCCTTGTATCTCACTTGCGTGAGCAAGCCCTACACATGCTAGGAGTAGGATTGATACTATCGGCACAATGAGAAAGGCGGCCAAAGAAAGTGCACGCTTTGCCCCCGGTCTAAACCCCCTATGGCAGAAAGCCTTCATTTGCGTCACCTCTAATATCATCTAGTATCGACATCATGTAGCGATTGACATCGCATAACATCGTCGGCATAAATGATTATTGATAAATGCGAAAGGGCCCCCTGTATTACCAGGGGGCCCTGCCCGCGCTCTCCTAAAACGACATGCCCAGTGACAACCAGTGGGAATCCGGGAGCACGCGGTGTGTTTGGTATGCATAATCGATTCGGAAGTTCTGGTATGAGAATCCTGCACCGGCCGTGAGTCTCATGTTGCCGTCCCCGGCAAAAATACCTCCTGCTCTCACCGCCAGTTCAGGCATGATCAGATACTCTGCTCCTACATGGCCTGTAACATTGGTAACGTCAAAGTCTGCAGCTACAGTCAGCTTCTCAATAGGCTTCATTGAAGCGCCCATAACGAAGACCGGATCGAAGGGATCGCTATGGCCGCTTTCGTACTTGGCTGCCCCGATGAAGTTTCGTGCAACCGCCCCGATTTTGAAGTCTTCTACTATGAATCCTTCAACTGAAGGCAAGTCCATGAGTGCACCGATGTCTGCGGTAACGCCGAATCCCTTATTGCTGCGTGCTGCCTGAGAGTAGAGCTTCAATGAGCCACCGAGTGAGATCATCCCGAACTTGCCTGCATATCCGCCCATTAAGGCGCTTTCACGGTATCCGAACGAGTCACCCGGGTTACCATACTCATCTCTTTCAGTCACAGTTGACATCAAGCCGACTACGCCAACACCTATATTTTTCTGGGCATAGCCTGCACCGAGGTAATTTCCGGCACCAAGCAGAGACGAATACAGTGATGTGACATTGCGTCCTTCCACGTATGTTAACCCTGCCGGGTTGTAATAGATGGCATTGGCATCATCTGCAATTCCCACAAATGCTCCGCCCATCCCCAGTGCTCTGGCTCCCATTCCGATATCGAAGATCACGGCTGTTCCAACCGGGTCCCCTGCAGGTGCGGCAAATGCGGTCTGCGCTAATACAATGACTGCTATCGCCACTAGGGCGACCATTACTAACCGTTTCTTAAGTTCCCTTTTCATGATGTCACCCCCTCAATTAACGGCTGATGACAAGCCGCATAATGTCGGACTTGGTCCCGTCTGCGGTTACCATGTAGCAGAGGTACAGCCCGTTGGCAAGTGGCTTGCCTGCATT
>DIQZ01000005.1 GCA_002424305.1 Firmicutes bacterium UBA5449 | reverse complement strand
GCTGTAGGGATATCCGCAATTTCAGGATCATCGATTGCTACTGTATCATGGGGCGCGCTTTTAGGAATTCCCACACATGCAATGACATCACCGGGTTTGCTCGTGCCTTGTCTAAGTTGGGGCTCATCTGCAATTCCTATCACGGTTACACCAATCCCTGTTGCAGTAGTGGGAACATTGTCCTCTGTGCTGCCTGTGACCACGTTCTCGCCGATCAGGCCTGCCAGATTGGCTTCAAACCTGACACCTTCAATGATTTGCCTGCCTGTTGGCTCCATTTCAACGCTTAAGGTGTCCACCAGCACTAAGGGACGAGCGCCTGAGGCCACCATCTCAATGAGCGGGACACGTGCAGCAAATCGACCGAGTAGTTCAGGGGGGGCGGTGACAGTATCGTTGGGTTTCGGGCCGATCCCTCCATCGGAATCGCATGCTATAACAAGGTAAAAGGTCCCTGCAAGTCTGACCAGAGTCAGATCGCGCCGCTGCGACAGGCGTTTACGCAGTATCCGCTGAACGCCTCCTGTATCAGTGGCGCCTGCAAGTTCCAGAAGATCATTATATGCTTTTACGGCAGTTTCGGATGAATGCATAGCTGATCTCCGCCCCCTTTTAGTTTTGTTAGATCATGTCACTCTTCTTTACTATTAGGTACGCTACCCCTGCGATAATGACGTTAACAGCTGACCCTACTAAGAGGGGTGCAAGGAGGCCGAGAGCCAGTCCCATACCACCGATGGGGACCATGATGAATGCGCCGACGATACCGTTAAGGAGAGTAGCACCGATGATAGCGGGTATGAGTCCGGCCTTCTTATTAATCCACCAGAATGCAGCAGCGAAGACCGCCATTTCAATAGCGATGAGGATATGAATTGGAACACCTAAGGAGAAACCGGTAGTGGCAGCGGTGAATATATGGCCTATTGCCGCTACTATCGCGCCTTCGATTGAGCCGAAGGCCACTGCACTGAAGTAGCCGGGACACGAGTCAAGTGCAACAGTCCCGGTAGGACTCGGGATCTTAATCAGGGCTCCTACTGCGCTAAGCGCCACAAAGATTGCCATGCGCGCTACGCGTCTTGGGGTCCAGTACGTCTTTTTCAGATCGCCTTCCGTAAGCTTTGGCTCTGTAGACATAGAACGCACCTCCATTTGAAGATGTGCTTGTCATATCAAGATACGTACTTCATGATACCTGTGTTTTGATTCCTATTAACCCTTCCTTAAGTTCTCTTCCGTTCCGTGTTGTCTCTGCGTTTAAGGACACTGTAAATTTGCATCTATCACCTCGCAGTACAGATTTTGCGAATTCCACCGGAGCTCCCGATTTGTCAAAAGTTGTTCTTCTAATCAGGAATGCGGGACTTGTGGGTGGCACCATAAGAATTCTGGCTTCGTAGTCATCGACTGTCACAGCGTTTAACGCCTCGTCAGCCCATGCCGGGTTTAGATTGCATGTCTCTTTAAGCAATTCGAAAAGGGATTCCTTTGCGAGATCGCGGTCCAGTATCGGGCAACAGAGTTTATGGGGTAGATAGGATGTTTGAAGGCATACCGGGATGTTTTTTGCAAGTCTGACGCGCCTGACCTCGATCACTGATTCACCTGAGTCAATTGACAGTCTCCGTGCGATCCCTTCACTTGCGGGAATGACTGCTGTGCCTATTAGCCGGCTTTCGATTTCAATTCCTGCTTGGGCGAAACTTGCAGAGAATCCGGCCAGAGTGAAAATGTCTTGTACAAGCGGAGGCTGGCAGACAAATGTTCCGCGGCCTTGGTATCTCTCTACGAGCCCTTCCATGTCAAGCCGTGACAGAGCTTGTTTTATTGTGATCTGGCTTACACCGTATTCTGCAGCGAGCTCCTTTCCCGTGGGAATCTTCATGCCCGGTTCCCACTCGTGAGCTTCGATACGTTCTCTGAGAGAGTCTTTTACTTGATGGTACAGCGGTACAGGTTTTGACCTGTCTACGAGTTGTGTGTCCATTATTCAACCACCGATCTTGTGTAGTCCTTTCACTTGCAGAATCTCTTAGTATTAATAGTGCTAAAGTCTTGGATAAAAGACTTATTATGTGAGTTGAGATGTAGGTTTTCAGTTGGGTGCTTGCCTCAGAATCAGTTAGGAGAAATATGAATATATACATATATGGTTATATTCTTTTCGCAGTCAATATTCTATGTTGGATTCCTATATCCTTCATATTTATCTAAAATATTCAAATAATCCTTATCAATGCTCATGCAAGCATAACTTCACATTCTGTGTTGAGGAAGCGCCCTAAATCCTCGGCTTCCGCCTTTGCCATGCTCCATACATTGGATTCAAGGGGCTCGAAAGGTGCCAGTTCTATTTGAATGCGATTGCTTTTTCGTCGGTATGACCAAGTGCCTACTGCATAACCGTTTGTGAGTATGACCGGCGCGATCCAACCTGCGCTGCGGTATATCTGCTTGTAATAGTCCTTGTGGACGATGTGGTCTTTGTTTTTGTGAGCCAACAGGTATGAATCGAAGTTCGGAAGCAAGCGCACGATATCAGGTTCTATCTTCGTCGCATCGAGCGCATCCATATCTTCAGCAAGCAGCCACAGGCTTCTTCCATCTGCATTTACAGGCACAAGCTCATCTTTAAGCGCTTGCCACGGCCCTTTTGCCTCCCGGACACGCAATCCGTTCCAGGCACAGTAATCGCGCATGTCTGCAGGACCATACACCTTGAGATAGCGTCGAATCAGTTCCATAGATGCTTCGTCTTGGGGGATCTTACCGGTATTGTTGCTATTTTGCTCAGAATCTCCGACCCACTTATCGACTCGAACGTAAGTTGTGTTGTTTCCGTGATTGGGACCGAAGCACACATGGCCTTCCAAAGCTATGCATTTTACGACTCCACCCCAACTATGTTCTATCCATTCAGCAGCATCTGCTCCTAAGAGTCGGCAGACTTGGGTCGCAAGTTCCTTGCGAGTGAGCGGCCCGGCTTTGAGAGCCTTCAGAATCGCGTCAGACAGCTTGTCAGAGGCGTGATGATCCAAGCCCCGTCTGTCCAGCCAACGTGCGACGTTTTGCTTCAAGGGACGTCCGAGTGCCGCAACATACAGAGGCAAATCCTCTGTAGCCAGCAAATGCAAGGTGCCTCGCATGGCCCACGTTTTTATGAGTCTGCGTTCTTTCAGAAGTGCATGTTTAACATGGGATGCGACCATGCCCTCAGCTCTCGTCCCGATGGACATTTCAGCCGCAGATAATACCTGGGCTTGTGCTCCGCACATACGAGATGCAATATAGGCCGGATCGGGTAGGTTGAATCGGCATGATAGACAATGCCTGCCGAGTCTGAACAGGTTAATCTGAGCAGCAGACATCTCAATTGTTTTGTTCATGCTATATGCTCCTGTTATTGATCGCCATTTTCCGGTTAAGCTTACATTTTAGCGCCTATCCGTTCTTTAAGAGGGCGCTTGTAATTCAAGACAAATACGACAATCCAGCCGAACAGGAAATTCGATAATGTAACCTCAACAAAGTGTGCCATTCTTATGGCATCAGGCATTATGTCTTGAGGTATCAAGAGAAGGGCTCCCATCAATACCGAAAACATTAATGCCACAGCCAATCCCGCTTCCCACCATGGGCCTTTCATCATGCGAATAACGGGTATTGCAAGGGCTACCCATATTAGCGCCCTTACTGCCTGGAGCAGGAGGACCCACTGAGGCATCTCCAGACCGACATAGAATTCTTCGAAGGCGTCTCCTGCCAGAGGAATAAAGACGAATTGGCCGAAAGAGATGTAGATGAGGACATAAATAATGGCGAGTAATGTCAGCTTCCATGCCCATTGAGAGAAAGGCATCGTAAGAGTATTGCCGGGTTCCTGCGGGTCATCTTGTGGATCATGATCTTCGCCTCGCTTCATTTTCCCGTATGCCCACACTGCTATCGGTGAAAACAAGGCAGTGACAATTGCCCCTTGGATAAACAGTTTTGGGATCATTTCCGGATCCACAATGTCCACCAGGTACTTTAGAAACACAACCGTCTCTATCTGGGACAGAAAAGTCATCACGCCATAGAATACTACAGCGATGGTTAGGACAAGCTTCCATCCCGACCACGTGGATCGCATGATTGGATAACTTAACACTCCGGTAAACAGGAAGGAAGTCAGAAGCGCATACTGTCCTGCTACTGCCGGATCAACTTGCTGTTGTAGAGAGGTGTCCATTCCTGCTACTTTTGATGCGATAGCTTGGATGATTAGCAAAGCGAAGGTCAGAGCAATGATCTTAATCACCAGAGTAATTACAGTTTTGGATTTCGTCCTAGTCATTGTTCTCACCCCTACATTCTCTGGTTTGAGACATTATGACATGGTTCTTCTTGGATAATTCTACTATTCCTTCACTTGTAGGTAGGAAATTTTGCACAATATTCGAATATGCGTAATTAATGTTGGTGTGCTGACCTGACAATGAGCTGAATGGGAAGTAGAATTATAGCTAGGATAGTAGGCAAAATGACGGATTCGACAGTGTACAGGGGAACAAAGAGAAGGGATTGCCAGGTGGAGTCAATGCTCTATAAGAGAAAAGCGACACAATCGTCACGCGCTGTTTTTGCAGCATATCAGTGATGAACCGAACTATTTATGGGCTAACTGTGTTTAATTAGTGAGAGGAACGGGGTGAAGGTCGAATATGCCCGATGAGAAGTCACTCGTGCGCCGCGCCAAGCAAAACGACAAAGACGCCATGGAAGAGCTATTTCGATTCAGCTATCCGGTGCTTCTGGGCGCGCTGGTTCGTATCATCGGGGATGTCAGTGTTGCTGAGGACATCGCGCAAGAGGCAGTCCTGCGTGCCATTATCAACCTGGAACGGTACCTGCCGAGAGCGAAATTCTCTACGTGGCTGATTACCATAGCGCTAAATATCTACAAGAACAGACTGAGAACCAAAGCGCGAGAGGTGCCGATTGAGAGTGCCGGCAAGACTGACTCAGAGGCGGACAGCGCAGAGGACCTTGCCCTTCAACGTCTGGCTGTAGACGAAGCCGCGAGCTTGCTGGAAGCTCTCAGCCCTGAAAAAAGGCAGGTGTTTGTTTTGAGACACTACTATGGATTCAAGTATCGGGAGATAGCTGATGCGATCGGTTGTCCGATAGGGACGGTGCGATCAAGGCTACATGATTCAGTGAGTATGCTTGAGCGGGAAATCGCCAGGAGGGGCCTTATATGAACAGACAGTGCAAGATAGTTCGGGATTTACTACTTGATATGGCATACGCGGGTCCGGATGTCTTAGAAGAACCGGCTGTCTTAAATGGCCCGGACGTCTTAGACAGCTTGGCCGGACGGGTCGGCTCAGATAATCTGAGAATACAGGGAATAGGCTTAAGTGAAGTAGATATTGCAGGGCATGTTAAGGATTGTCCTGAGTGTCGGGACTATGCCAACATGCTCGCCAATATCGCTTGTTTGCTTCTGACCCGGGACAGGCATGTCTTCGCAGGGAGCGCCGAGGATGGTAATGCGATAAGCACCAAGGTAGAAGGTATTACCCCTGACTGGGCAAGGCTCAGCGCAACTATCGAGCGGGGGATTAAAATGCGAATTGCGCGGGAGCGCAGAACCGTTGCTATGTTTGCGCTGGCCTCTGCCGGTATTTTGGCTGCTGTGTGGGTTCCGCTCTTGGCTTGGAATTCGCAGGCGTTCTTAAGCGCACAAGCAGTAGGTTTTTTCGGTATAGCCATATTCTACTTGCCAATGCATCTATTGCGTGGACGACGAGGTGAAAAGTTGTGAGCAAATTTCCTCCAATCGTGTGGGTTTTTCTAGGTGCTTTAGTGATTGCACAGGCTACATGGATATTCCGTGACGCGCGACTGCGCAGGGAGAGTTACGCGTGGCTATGGGGCCTGTTCGGACTTATTAATGTTCCGTCTTCTCTCATTATCTACATTCTTGTAACCAGACGTGGAAATGTCCAATGCGAACAGTGTCACAAGTCGATTCCCCAGGAATCACACGTTTGCCCTTATTGCGGAAAGAAGAAGGATGAGTGAGGTATTTCTTGAAGATATATTTTTTGCTTGTTCGTAACGTTGAAACCGAAAGACGCAAAAAGCAAGATGAAACCAGAGTGAAGGTGTGTTGCGATGATTCAAGTTGAGGATGTAACGAAACGATACGGAGAACAACGGGCTGTTGCGAGTCTCAGTTTTCATGTCGCAGATGGGGAGATTCTTGGTCTTATCGGGCCCAACGGCGCAGGAAAGACTACCACTATAAGAATACTGTGTGGTGTTGTAAAGCCTAATTCGGGTAAAGTCAGGGTTGCGGGTTATGATCCAGGAGAGCGGGGGGATGAAGTTCGTTCTCGAATCGGTGTGTTGACTGAAACAGCCGCGCTCTACCCTAATCTTTCCGGTATTGAGAACCTCCGTTTCTTTGCGAAGCTGTATGGAGCAGATGATCCTGATCGGCCGGATGAGTCAATAGAGGAGTTTGGGTTAGGTGAGCACAAGAACAGGAAAGCCGGAACGTACAGCACCGGGATGAAGAAGAGGCTTGGGCTTGCCAAGGCCTTGCTGCACAAGCCGTCAATCTTGCTCTTAGATGAACCTACATCAGGACTGGATCCTGCAGGAATAGCCATGGTGCTTGAAGAGATTGAGCGTTTGAGCAAGGAGAAAGGGGTGACGGTAGTGCTGTGTTCACATGTCCTGCACCAGCTTGAAACAGTGTGCAGGAGCTATGTGATTATCGACAGAGGGCAAGCTTTAGCCCAAGGCACCGTTCGCGAACTGGCAGAAAGCCATCCCGGTCCTTGTATAGTTGAGGTTGATACAGACTATGCTCTTGAAGGAAATGCCCACTGCGGTGTTCCGGCAAGACGGTTACCCACAGGCCACATTCAGTTTATCCTATCGAGCAGGGATAAAGTTCCCAGGCTTATTCGTGAGCTTTCGCAAAACGCGTCAGTCTATTCTGTCGCGTTAAAAGGGGAGGACTTGCAGTCTGTATATTTTAGATTGACGGAGGGAGCGCATGATGAATAGACGAGCTATCATAGCCATTGCTCGCAAAGACATTAGAAGCATTACCGCTAATATCCAGGTATGGCTCCCTATGTTCATGGTTCCAATTATCTTCTCAGTGTTGCTCCCTATCATTGTAGCCTTTTCGGCAAGAGCGAGCCAAGGCGACATTGTCAGTGATATGCAGATAATCCTCGATATGCTTGAGAAGTTGCCCGAGTCTTCGCTGAGAAGGATCGTGGGTTCACTTAGGACTGATCAGCAAAAGATAGCTTACATAATGTTTAATTACTTCATGTCTCCGTTCTTCTTGATGATCCCCCTAATGGCAGCTAGCACAGTCAGTATCGACAGCTTTGTGGGAGAGAAAGAAAGAGGCACTCTTGAAGGTCTGCTGTTAGCGTCTGTCAACATGCGGAGTATCTTTACTGCGAAGGTATTAGCAGCCTTTCTGCCTGCTATAGGGGTATCACTGGTCTCCTTTGTTCTATTTGGAGTATGTGCAAACGTATCCGCATGGCCGTTATTTGGTAAAATCTTCTTTCCGCATATTAACTGGGCGCCCCTTGTCTTACTGGTGATGCCGGCTGTAAGCCTTTTTGCCATACTCATAAATGTATTCATCAGTGCGCGCGTATCTACGTTTCAAGCAGGATATCAGCTTGGCGCCTTGCTTGTATTGCCATTACTCGCAGTTATGATCGGGCAGTTCACAGGATTCATGTTGCTTGATACAGGAATACTGCTTGCTATCGGGGCGATTCTTGTGAGTGTCGATTATGCGCTTCTTAGGATCATCGTCAGGAGGCTCGATAGAGCCTGGCTTTTTGAGAGTCAGGTTAGATAGTCAGCGATCATTGCTTCAGGTTGCGTTCTGCCTGTAGCAGGTGTAAAATGCAGCAGTGGATAGAATTCTATGATTGGATATGAAGGAGACGCAGCAACATGCGAGCAGCAGTGGTCGGACTACCGGCATCAGGAAAAACTACTCTATTTAACTTGCTTACAGGTTCAACATGGAATGATGTCAGCGGGAACGGCGGTTTTTCACCTGGCAATACCACTGAAATGGAACTCCGTATGGCCAAGGTGCCTGATGAGAGAATCTCATACCTCTCTGATTTCTACAAGCCTAAGAAGACCACGCACGCCCAGATAGAGGTAAGTGATGTTCCGGGCATTTCGCCTTCGGGAAACGGGGCAGGAGCCGAGATGACACGCTTCCTGAGCTATCTTCGTACTGTTGACGCATTCGTTTACTTAGTACGCACGTTTCAGATTGCACAAGGCGCATTGCCTGTGGATTATAAGATTGACCCGGTGGACGAGGTGGAAACTCTAAATCTCAGTCTTGTCCTTGCAGACCTGGAAGTTGTGGAAAACAGGCTGGAACGACTGAAGAATTCAAAAAAGATGAGTGATTTCGAACGCGAAGAACTCAAACTTCTGGAAGCAGTTCATCCGCGTCTTGCAGACGGGATGAGGCTCGACCTCCTTGGCCTTACGCCTGAACAGGTGGAGAGTCTGAAGGGATACGCGTTTCTTACACTGAAGCCGGTAGTCTTAGTCGGCAACCTAAGCGAGGATCAATTCTTGGCACATGACTATCCTGGGAGGAAGGGGTTTAGTGACTATATTGCGGAAAACAACCTCCCTGTTGTGGAGCTATCGGCCAAGATCGAATGGGAGATACTTGGCCTCCCCGGTGAGGATCGACAAGTTTTTCTCAAGGAATACGGAATAGAGCAACCTGCTATAGCTCAGCTTTCCAGAATGCTCTATGAAGCTTTGGGCCTTATATCATTCTTCACTGTAGGAGAGGACGAGGTAAAGGCCTGGTCAATCCCACAGGGCACATCAGCGAAGAACGCAGCAGGAGCTATACACTCAGATATTCAGAAAGGCTTTATCCGTGCTGAAGTCATCTCATGTGAAGACTTCAAAGAGACCGGTTCCACAAGCGCAGCTCGAGCAAAAGGCCTTTACCGGCTGGAAGGCAAGGACTACGTTGTCCAAGACGGTGATATTATTACGTTTAGGTTTTCAAAATAATACCAGGAATGCTATCCGTGACAGATAATTACCCTTCCGCTTTACACCTGTTAGCATAATGAAGGAATAGACATAGGTCAAAAGGGCTATGTCTGACAACATACTAAACAAACGGGTATAGGTCAATAGGGGCTACCTTTTGAGGACGCCTCTTCTTGAGCTATACCCGCTTGATGTGTTCACCTATTCTGTCTCTTAGGAGTTACGTCGCCCGTGCCTACTTGTATGCCAATAGAAAGAAGTCTGCTGACTTGAATATTCTCGATCCTTCTCTGATGGCACCTCCAAATACTTTGGTGCCATTCTCTGCAAAGGAACCGTGCAGATGCACTCTGGGTGCCCCGTTATCATAGATTACATTGCCTGTAATCGTACAGATTTCGAAAGCACCGTCCATCTCTATACGCTCCACCACAGGCGGTAGCGTTGCCTCCTGGGGATAGCACACCACTGCTTTTTCCATGGAGCCTGCGCATCCCATTATGACTAACTCAGTCCAGCCTCCGTCTATGAAGAAGCGCTTCAGTCCGGCGACGATATCATCGCCTGCAGACATGTGTAGTACGTGGGGGACTGCCCCTTCAAGATCTCTCTGGTTTGCCATGGCATTACCTCCGTGTTTCTTCGTACTGCTGAGATTATTACGTGCTGCTGAAACTGCTACTTGCCTACCGCTAGACTATTGCGTGCTCCTTGCTATAACCCGTACTTCTCACGAAGCTGGAACTCATCGAGCAATTTGTGTAGTCTCTCAAGCTTCTCACCGCGCATGGGCTTAAGGGGCAGACGTGGCGGTCCTGCAGGCAGGCCCAGGTAATCCATGGCGGCTTCGACTGCTACCCACGAACCCACAGGCCTGACCAGATTGTCAGAGCACTCACAACTCACAGTTGATACCTCCAGTAATGATATGCTAAAGTGACTATGTGACCTTTGTATTAATAGGACTCTTTACGGCCAGTAGCCGTCTGAGTACCCATACTCCGACTAATAGAGCGAAGCCACCAAGAGTCGTTGTAATCTCAGGTGAAATGATTAGTCCGAACGCTGCAAGCAATATTAGCCTTCCCAGCCAGTTCAGGGATAACCCAAGCCATCCTGTTACCGCCCCACCGAAGGCCACCGCAGACAACGCCGCCATGACGAATCTAAACGCTATGGTCCCAGCTGTACCCTGCATGAGAAGCGAGGGATCTTGCAGGAACACAAAGGGTATGACGAACACGATGAGGCCAATCCGCATTGCGGTGAAGCCTACCTTCATAGAATCTTCCTTGGCGATATCAGCTGCAGCATAGGCAGCAAGGGCTACAGGCGGCGTTATCATTGAGAGAACCGCAAAGTAAAATACGAATAAGTGGGAAGGTAGTGCGGCATAGCCCAAATCCTTCATTATCGGCACTGACAGGGTTGATACTACAATGTACGCCACCGTGGTAGGTGTGCCCATTCCCATGATGATTGAAGACACCATCACAAGTAGCAGCGCCAGAAACTTGCTTCCTCCTGACAGTGACATGATTATGCTCGACATCGAAAGGCCTACGCCTGTCAAGGTGATGGCGCCAATGATTATGCCGGCAGCACCGCACGCTGCAGCTATCATTACGCTGCGCTTCGCAGATACCACAATCGCCTTTACAAACGACTCTAGTGTGAACCTGGTTTCCTTCTTGAGGAAACTTAAGGCGAAGGTGACGATTATGGCTATGAAAGCTGCTCTGAACGGCGTAAAACCCCGTACTAAGATCGCTATCAGTAAAACCAGAGGTATCAGCAAGTACAACCTAGGCCATATGTCCGCTACCTTTGGCAGTTCTTCACGATCCATACCTTTGATACCCATGCGGGCTGCTTCGAAGTCCAGCACAATAAAGAGCGATATATAGTACAGAATAGCTGGGAGCAATGCGGCTTTGCACACCTGGATGTAAGGCACTCCCAGCAGTTCTGCCATGAGGAAGGCAGACGCGCCCATAACGGGAGGCATCAGCTGTCCTCCTGTGGATGCAACGGCTTCAACTGCTCCTGAAAAGGCAGGTGAGTAACCAATCTTCTTCATCATGGGGATGGTGAAGGTCCCAGTTGCATACACGTTTGCAGCGGCAGATCCCGAAATCGACCCGAAAAGGGCTGACGATATCGAGGCTACTTTCGCGGGTCCGCCTCTGTACCGGCCTGCAATTGCCTTGCCGATGTCCATAATCACATCGCCTGTCCCGGTAAATTCCATTAACGTGCCTAAGATAACGAACAGCACGATATAGGTTGCAGAGATGCTTATGGGTATGGAGTAGATGCCGTCTAAGCCGAATACCTGATAGTCGATGAGATCTGTCCATGAAAAGCCTCTATGGGCCAAGACACCGGGGAGATATGGGCCTACCAGGATATAAACGATGAAAACCATTGCGATTGCGCTCATGATCCAACCTACTGAGCGTCTCGTGATTTCCAGAAGGAATACGATAACTAGGCCCCCTACAATGATGTCGAGAGTGGACAAGGGAGTCACCATGGTTTGACGTACGGTTATTGCGTCGTAGTGACAGGCAACATAACCGAGGGCAAATGCTGAAAGAGCTGCCAGTAATACGTCTAGCCATCTAAGCTTCCTGTTTTCGGATAATGGATATACCAAAAAGCCGATTACTACAGCAAAAGCAAGGTGCAACGGGCGCTGCAATTGCGCCACGTAGGTGCCAAAGGCTGCAGTATATAGGTGGAACCCTGCGTAGGCAAGGGAAAGCAGGGCTATGGTGTATTTGAGTATCTTGCTGTCGTTATTAACGGCGTTTCACCTCCGTGGAATCGTGGGAGCAGGCTGAGGCCTGCTCCCACGCCATACCAGTGCAGTTTTACTTACTTAACCCAGCCTACTTCACGATAGTACTTTAAGGCTCCCGGATGGATAGGGCCTCCGGTGACATTCGGCATGACCTCAGCCTTGAATTGAGTGTAGGTTCTTCCTGCATTTTTGATCTTGTCTGCGTTTGTGGCAATAGCCTTGGTGATATTATAGACGACATCCTCGGGAATATCTTCTCTTATGACGAGGATAGGAGACTCAGTCATCACAGGCGTGTCAGCCTTGACGAAATCGTATGAGCCTTCAGGCAATACGGCGCGACCATATGCGTAATCATCAACCATTGTCTTGAGTACGCTCTCTTTTACCGGAAGCATCTTCATCTTGCGTGACACCGTAAGCTCGATGATTGCAGGCATGATTGGACCACAGTATGCGTCTGCATGACCGTCACGAATCATGGAGCTTGCATCCGCGTACGATACAAAGTTAAGCCTACCGCCCCATGACTTCAGCAGATCCCCTGTGACGCCATACTCAGCCAGCATGCGCTCGGCTGCCCTTGAAGGCGTTGACCCTTTGGGAGCAGTCAGGATCTTGATAGGCATCTTCTTTGCGGCAATGTCCTCGAGTGAACTGATATTCATATCCTCACGAACTAAGAATACGCTCATATAGATGTCGGCTAGGTAGGCCAGGCCTACAACATTGGTAAGCTGACCCTGTTCAGCATAATCAGCCAGTCCCTTACGTGCTTCGAACAAGCGCTGATCCTGGGTGGTCCCAATGTCGCTCTTTCCGCTGGCGACGGTGCTGATATTAGCAACACCTCCGCCGGTGGTAGCAGTAACTTTGATTCCGGGGAGTGCAGGCTTCAGGATTTCCGAGAGAATCCCGCCTAGAACGTACCACTCACCGCCTACAGGGCCGGTGGAGATGGTGATGAATTTGATGGGAGCAGCAGCAGCCTGTCCGATCATCATTGACATGACTAGTAGGCTTACAAGGGCGATTCTCGAGATGTTCCTCTTCATTTTCATTGATTTCGTGCCTCCTCTGAATTAATTCTGTGTGACCAGATCCTATATTAACAGCATTAACGTTAACGCATTACGTCAACGAGCACGCAGTCCAGATGGGAAAGCCCCTTCTTGGTCACATGCTCCAGGGCTGACAGAGTGTCGTCGATAGTGCGTCCAACGATGCCATTACCTGATGGAATGCCTCCTCCTGCAAGAGCAAGAGAAGCTGACTTCTCAGCGGTGCTCACGGTAGTCCAGACTTTCAATGCGCAGCCCACCTTACCGCCGTCGCACAGCATACCGGCAAGAGTTGCCAACACTGCTGAAGCTGCGCTTTCAACGGCAGAGGCGTCGCCTCCGCGAAGCATGACCAGACCGGCTGCAGAGCCTGCTCCGGCAGCTACTGCACATCCGCATACAGGCGATAACAGTCCGAAGTACTCCTTCACGTAGATCGTTACTGCAAGGCTCAGGGCTAAGCTGCGAGCGACCAGATTTAGCGAGGCGCCTTCGGCTCTTCCTGCTGTAAGCACAGGCACTGTGGCGGAAATCCCCAGATTACCGCTTCCTGCACATGTGCACACAGGTGTTTGGACACCGGACATACGGGCATCGCATGCTGTGGCTGCGTAATCAGCATAGGTTTTGGGAGAGAGCTCTTCAGTGAGATCTATTCCCAGGCCTTGTCCCATCTTGTAACCTGAATCAGCCAGTTTAAGGTTAGCTTTGGTCCTGGATATCAGAAAATCGAAGGTACCGTCGGGGGCATTGTATATCGCTTGAACAAGTTCCCGAAATGATGCCTCCTCTCTCAACAACGGACGTCTATCTTCGTCATGTTTCACATCACGGGGGACATCCTTCCCGTTAACAGAGATAAGATTCACGTTTTGGTGCCTTCCGACTGTTTCGGCTACAGCATCTCCGACATTAGTGACTACGCGGCAACGAACATAGATATCGTTTCGATTCATATCAACGTCGGTCCGGAATTTTGCGGTTTCCAGCATGAATCCGGCCGCCTTGCGTGTTTCGGAGTCGACGTAAGAGAAGATTTCCAAGCCGGCTTCAGGGCGTGCTATTGCAGCGCCCAGCGCAGCCGCAAGTTCGATGCCTGTATCAACGCAGCCCGGAATACCTGCTGCACGAGCGTTTTTGAAAATATTCATACTTGTAACGAGTTCAAGCAAGCGCAGTTTGCCACTGACTGCCTTCATGGCGGCTGCGGAAGTCAACGCTATTGCCACAGGTTCCGTACAGCCCACTGCCGGTACGATTTCCTGGTCAAGTTTTGAAACAAGACTTGAAGTTTCCATTATATCCTTCCTTACTGCTCCTCATTTACTTAAATACAGTCGCAAGTTCCATGCCAATAGAGGTTGCAGCCTCTACAAATGGCACAAGTGCAAACAAAACTGGGATTCACATGATTCGTGAATACCATAGGGAATCACTGAACACCGGCACGGTTCGTCTCATATGTGAGACGAAATCCTCAGTCTTGAGATAGGATGCGGTAGAGGGTAGCCCTACTGATAACTAGTTCCTGAGCGGCAAGTTCTTTGGCAGCAGGATCCCGGCCGTGCCTTTCAATGGCTTCTTTCACCAACTGCTTCTGAAAACTACGAACCGCGGTTCTAAGGTTTCTCGTAGATATAGACTGTGGCTTGCCCGAGGAACATGCTGGTATGCGATGGCGTAGTTTCTCAACGGTGAGCCATTCATCAGTGGCGAAATTAACAGCATATTCTATGACGTTCTCAAGTTCCCGCGCGTTTCCGGGCCAGTCATACGTCATGAGCAGGTCAAGGGCATCGTCAGTCAGGCCTCGGACTACCTTATCGAATTGATGGGCGTACCGGGTGATGAAGTAGTCTGCCAGAACAGGTATATCGTCAGGCCGTTGCCTGAGTGGGGGCAAGTTGATAGGTACCACACAAAGACGATAGTAGAGGTCATCTCTGAATCTGTGAGTTCGCATGTGTTCCTTTAGGTCTTGGTTGGTTGCTGATATGATCCGAGCGTCTATTCGCTTTGGGTAGAGCCCTCCGACTCGCGTGATCTCCATATTTTGGGTGGCACGAAGCAACTTAGCCTGTAGGAACAGGGGCATGTCACCGATCTCATCAAGGAACAGCGTACCGTGGTTGGCAAACTCAAACTTGCCGGGTTTGCCATTCTTGCTGGCGCCGGTGAAGGACCCTGCCTCGTAACCGAAAAGTTCACTTTCAAGGAGTGACTCCGGTATTGCAGTGCAGTTTATAGCGACAAACGGATAGTCGCGCCTTGGGCTTGCATTGTGAATTGCCCGGGCAAACAGTTCCTTGCCTGTGCCGGTTTCACCTGTAAGAAGGATGTTGGAATCGTACTTGGCCGCAGTGAGGGCTTGTTGCTTCACTTGAGCGATAGCATCACTCGTGCCGATGATATCGTCGAATGTAAAAGCTGTTCCGTGTTCAATGGCGCGAAATGTATCCTTGTGAGTGCTCTCAAGATCGCTGAATGTCAAGACGCCGCCGATGACCTTGTTTGTGAGTAAGAGTATACTGGCTGATGACAAGAACCTGACTTGCTTGCCCTGAGGGGTACGGTATGTTTCACTGGCATTGGTGTACGATTCTCTGTTCTCCATGCACTTGAGCAGAAGACAATCAGGCCAGATGCTTTCGAGATCATCGCCCGGTCTCGGTATATTTGCCTGGAGCCTAAGCAATTCCGTTGCCCGAGCATTCATCTGCCTGATACGACACGAACTGTCAACACAGATTACCCCCTGGTGGATATGGTGGAGCACGGCTTCAAGTTCACGGTTTCGGCTTTCCAGGACGAGCATCAGCTTGTGTTCTGTAATTTTTGTGGCTATCAGCTCAGCCATTTTTTCCAGAAAAGCAATGTACGAGGGAAGCGACGTGCGTATTCGGTCTCGCTGTTCCGGGGTGAAAGCGATTATGGCAAGTATTCCCACTGCTTTGCTGCCAATGATAATGGGGGTACACATCCCTAAGGTTTCCCGGCATCTATTACGACCGTGGCATTCGGTACACAGAGATGCTCTACGTGGGTCCTCGACTATGACTGTTTCAACGCGGTGCAGTGCCCGCTCAAAAACACACCCCTGTGGAACCTTTTCACCACGGGTTTTTGCGAACGGTCCGGTTCCTGCCACACGAAGCAAACTGTCGTTGGCTACCGTTACATCTACACCCATGGCTGCAGCTACTGCGTCTGCTATCTGCTGCATGCTTTGGGCTGGGCTGGTCAGCCCAAGAATCGGCTCGGGCACCGCTCCAATTGAGCTGAAGTTGTCAGTGTTGATGTTACCTATCATGTCTGTGTCTCCTCAATATCATCAGTTGGGCAATGATTCCTGCCTAGCGTATTTAGATTCAACGTCCCATTGCTTACACTGCAATTGAAACCGGCACAGCTGTGTACAAGTCGGTTCCAATTTGACTTAGGATGATATGGTAGGTTTTTCTCTACACCTTATTCTTGGGGATTTCTCACCGCCTCGCCTATAGTCTAGATTATTCCGGTTAATTGACTTCCCATTCGTAGTCAAGTTCTACAGCCTTGCCCAGCATGGCGCCGACAGGGCAGAACCTTGCATGTGCTTTCTTGATAGCCCATTCAACATCATTTTCCTTAAGATCTTCACCACGTACTATGAATTTAGTTGTGATACGCGTAAATACGCGAGGGGAAGACTCGGACCGTTCGGCGTCCAGCTCGACTGACAATTCTTCAAGGTCAGAGGTCTTCTTGCGAAGTAGTGCGGTTGCAGTCATCGCCATACAGCTTCCAAAAGCCATGAGAACGAATTCCATAGGGGTAGGGGTACCGCCTGTTCCTCCTGATGACACTCCAGGATCCAGTACGACCCAGTGATTTGATTCGCTTCTTGCCATCATGGTCAAGCCTTCTACAAGTTTAATTTCTGCTTTCATTGCAGCGAACCTCCTGGTGATTATTTCTAAATACGATTGTAATGCATAATTAATTTTTATGTAAATGCTTTCGATATGCCTCGATTCTTCCCAGCCCTGACACTGAAAAGCTGATGAATTCCAGTCCAGTGCCTCGCTTGCAATAGGGAGTAATCCATTCATGATTATAAGACAAGGAAGGTTATTGTTCAGATTTCGAGCCTTAATGCACCAGAGGTCTCATTCTCAGTCTAACTCCCGACCACCTATTAAAACTTTACACTACTGCACTAATGTGCAATGTATCATTGGATACATTGTTGTTTTAGGCATGTTTGTGTTGTTGTTACTTGACTTCAAAGCTTACTGTGCTAAATTAATAACACAACCAAGACAGAAGATCGTAAAGGTAAAAAGGAAACTTTCAAAATAGGTCACAATAACACTCTAATAGGAGGCACAACTTATGTTTAAACCAACTGGTTCTTGGGTGGCAATGCCTACTCCTTTCAAGCCTGACAACTCCATTGATTATAGCGGGTTCGAACTTCTTATTGAAAGACAGATCAAGTATGGAACTTCTCAGTTGTTTGTATTGGGCTCATGCGGTGAGACTAGTTTGCTTACACTAGAGGAAAAAAAGACGATAGTCAAAGAAGTAGTAAAGATGGCAAAGGGCAAAATTCCCGTATTTTTCAACGCTTCGGCAAGTACTACAGAGGCAAGCGTAGAACTTGCAAAGTTCATCGAAGGCGAGGGCGGAGACGGTGTTATTTTTACTGTGCCACCATATGTTTTAATTCCACAAAGTGCAGCATATGAGCATCTTAATACCTGTATGAGCTCAATAAAAATACCCTGTGGGATCTACAACAACCCATCCAGAATAGGAGTTCTTGTAGAGCCTAGAACTATTTCTATGCTTTCAGAGAAGCACCCGAATTTTGTTGTAGATAAAGAAGCAATGTCTCATGTAAAGCAGTTAGTTCAGGTAAAACGTCTGTGTGGCGATAAAATACATATTCTTTGTTGCGATTATCCGGCTTATTCAATCGTTATCCCAACGTTAGCCATTGGTGGAAACGGAACGGCTAATATTGGTGGGAACATCATACCGGAGGAGGTAGCGCTGTTTTCTCGCCCATGGGATAGTGTGGAAGTAATGGAAACATGTAGAGAAATTTACTTCAAATACTTCCCCCTTCTAGAAAGCCTTTATCAACTGTCCAACCCAATTGTTGTTAAGGCTGCTTTAAGAATTCTCGGTTTACCGGGCGGGCATTTGAGAAGGCCATACTTAGATTTTGCCGGCCCCAAATATGACGATCTTGAAAGGCTAATGGATGAGCTTGGTGTAATAGCAAAATATGGTAAACGCAAATAGCAAAAGAAATGTGAAAGGCATCAGAAAGGAAAAGTGAACTGATTTGGGGAAGCATCTGGTAGTCATAGGTGGTACGGCAGCCGGTATGAGTGCTGCTTCGAAGGCGAAAAGAGTAAAGCCGGAAATAGAAGTTAGCGTATTCGAAAGAACAGGCTTTGTAACCTATGGAGCTTGCGGTCTTCCCTATTATATTGGTGATATCGTTAAAACGGAAGACGAGTTATCAGACTTTACTCCTGATGAGTTAATAGAAAAGAGAAATATCTCCACATATATTCATCACGAAGTGACTAAAATTGACCCAGCCAAGAAAACCTTGGAAGTTCATGACTTAAGAAAAAAAGAGTGTTTCAGTGTTTCTTATGATTACCTTGTCATTGCTACCGGGGCATCTCCGATAATACCGAACATCTCCAATATTCACGCAAGCGGAGTGTTCTTTCTGAGGACTGTCGAAGATGGAATAGCAATTAAAAGTGCAATTCAAGAAGAAAAGACCGAAAAAGCTCTCATAGTGGGTGGGGGGTTTATTGGTCTTGAAATGGCGGAGCAACTATCATTGTTAGGGCTGGAGGTTACAGTAATAGAGGCTCTGCCTAGGCTTCTACCCTTTCTAGATGAAGAATATTCCAACGCAGTAAAACAGGTATTAGAAGAAAACAACGTACACTTATGTACCGGCACAGTGGTGAGCGAGATTTTAGCCGATGGCGACAAGGTAGTAGGTGTAAAAACAAGTGATGGTGCAACCTTTGAAACAGACCTTGCAATTATCTCTATAGGGGTAAAACCGAATTCAAGCATAGCTCAAAATGCCGGACTAAAAACAGGAGTAAAGAGCGCTATTATTGTAGACGAATATATGCAAACCTCAGATGATTCAATTTGGGCTGCAGGTGATTGTGTTCAGACTTTCAATTTGATAACAAAGCGCCCCGTCTACGTTCCTCTTGGAACAACAGCAAATAAGCAAGGCAAAATTGCAGGGGGAAATATAGCAGGGGATATGAGTACCTTTAAAGGTGTACTAGCATCACAGATAACAAAAGTCTTCAATCTATATATTGCATCTACAGGGTTAACAATAGAGCAGGCCAAGGAAGCTGGGTATGAAGTGGAAGAAGCGAAAATAATAAAGATGGATAAAGCATCGTACTACCCAGGCGGTAAAGACAACCACATTAAACTCATTTTCGACAAAAGAAGCGGCCGACTCTTTGGGGCACAAGCAATTGGCAGTGAATCAATAGCAGGAAGAATAAATTTACTTGCAACGGCAATAACAGCGGGCATGACAGTTACAGAGCTATCAGAATTAGATTTAGTATATGCTCCATCAGTGGCACCTGTTTACGACCCAATTCTAATTGCTGCTAACCAAGCAAAGAAAAAGGTTGTTTCTTTATGAGAAGGGATTAGGGTGGAAAGCAAACTCGCAAATTGGAATTTGCTCTTCCCGATGCTTTAGCAGAGGAAGCAGACTATGCATTACAAGGCTGACAGATTCTAGTCCAGTGTCACTTGTGATAGGGCGTAGTCTATTTAATATGTAGGATAAGAAAGGGTTATTATGCAAATTTAGGTGATTTGCGCACAACATATCATTAGATACATTGTTTATAAGTGTGTTTGTGTTGTTGATACTTAACTTTAACGTCCACTGTGCTGAATTGATAACATAGCCAAAATAGAAGATCGTAGAAGGCAAGTAAGTTTCTCCTTAGATGATTCACAAGGCTTCAGAGAATAATCCTAATTTTTCTATAGATAAAGAGTCTATACATGGTATAAAATGATTCATCAAAGCTAAAAGACTCAAAGAATTTTAAGGATGTATTGAATCATACCCACATATCATTTGCGCTTAAATGCTCAACAGTTATAGGGGGGATTAATTGGTTCAAGTGTTTTCAGAGACGTCGTACTAACATTACTAGAACTTCAATTCCTGCATCTTGGCAAAAAGGAAGGCGAAAGTTATGGAGAAACAGAAAAGACGACAAGCACCTCATATTTTCGTTATCATATTTACTATTACCATTATTGTAGCAGCGTTAACATATATTATTCCTGCAGGTGAGTTTGATCGAGTTCAAGTAGGTAAGTATAAAGAAGTTGTTGCAGGTTCATATCACAGGGTTGAGCAGAACGGCCAAACTCCATGGGATATCATTAAGGCTGTAGTTACCGGGTTTCAACAAGGATCAAAACTAATTTTTATGGTTATGTTTTGTGGTGCTGCAGTGCATATGTTAGAGAAAAGCGGTACTATTGAGAGGGGCTTTAAGAGTTTAGTAGGTAAGGTTCAAGGTAAAGAGTGGATCGCAATACTCGCAGTAATGTTTGCAATGTCTATGGGTGGTGCTACCGGTGTGTTTGGTAATCCAACTGTAGCAATTATCCCGATAGGAATTATGTTGTCACGTTCAATGGGATATGATGATACCTTAGGTTTTGCAATGATTTTCTTCGGAGCTTTTTCAGGGTTTAATGTAGGATGGGCAAACGTAGTAACTGTGGGTCTTGCTCAGTCAATAGCCGGAATACCACTTCTATCGGGCTTTGGAGTAAGGGTAATATTTCATATTGTGAACTTCATCCTGTCTTTCGGATTTGTGATGCTTTATGCCAAGAAAATCAACAAAGATCCGACAAAAAGCTTAAATTACGAACCAGGCATGAAACCAGAGGAATACATGGGTTTGCCCGTCAATGTAGATGAAGAACAGAGCAACTTGACTACAGGGAATATAATTTCTTTGGCCATAATGGTTATTGGATTCACTACCCTTATATTCTGTTCAATTAAGTATGGTTGGGCACTTGAAGACTATAGTGCAATCTTCTTAGCTATGGCTATCCTGATTGGATTAGTAAATGGTTTTGGTGTTAATGGAACTGCTAAGGAATTCGCCATTGGTTGTCAAAAGATGGTGGCAGCAGCTTTTATTGTTGGTATTGCAAGATCAATTTCAATCGTTATGACTGATGGAAGAATAATAGACACTATCGTAAATGCTTTAGTCATACCAATTGACAAATTCGGTCCGGTGGTTGGCGCTAATCTTATGCTACTTGCCAACATAATAATCAACTTCTTCATATCGTCCGGTTCGGGACAAGCTACGACAGTGATGCCTATTATGACACCTATTTCTCAGTTGACTGGAATATCTCGTCAAGTTGCTGTTCAAGCGTTCCAATTTGGAGATGGATTCACGAACTGCATGATTCCGACTGTAGGCTCATTAATGGGTGGCCTAGGGATGGCAAAGATAGCATACAACAAATATCTTAAGTGGTTTATGCCTTTGTTGATAGTTCAATTGCTGCTCTCTTTTGTTGCTATTACGATTTTGCAGATTGTGCAATGGGGGCCAATGTAAGGAAAAGGTGATCATATGATTGATGTCACTAAATTAGTCAATGAGATAGAATCTGATGCTATTAAACATTGGCATCATTTACATGCAAATCCGGAATTGAGTCTGCATGAGTTCAATACATGCGCGTATCTAATGGATGTGATTGAAAATCAAGTAGATTATGACCGTATGAAACGTGTTGGTGATACCGGTGTCTTAGTAGAACTAATAGGCACTAAATCACAATCAGACAAGGTCATAGGACTACGTGGTGACATGGATGCATTACCTGTTACAGAGAAAACAGGCCTGGAATTTGCATCTTTGAATGATGGTGTAATGCATGCTTGTGGTCATGATGTACACACAACAGTATTGCTATCCTCGTTGATAGTTCTATCACGAATTAAGAATCAATTTTCCGGAAAACTTGTATTCTTCTTTCAGCCGGCGGAGGAAAACCTAAGAGGAGCAAAACTGTTTCTAAACGATCCTCATATTGATTTTGAGGAAATCGATGGTATGGCTGCTATACATGTAATCCCTGATTTGTATGGAGGGCAAATTGGTACCAGGAAAGGTGCAATCCTTGCATCAGCGGATAAGCTCAATATCAAGGTTATTGGAAAACAATGCCATGCAGCGCACCCAAATCGTGGCGTTGACCCTATTGTTGTTGCTGCAAACATCATAAATACATTACAAACAGTTGTATCAAGGGGTATTTCTCCTCTGGAGAACGGAATTGTAACAATAGGAAAGATAAATGGTGGAGTAGCGCATAATATTATCTCAGAGTCATTGGAAATGGAAGGGACAATTAGAGCTACAAAACCAGAAACAAGAGTTGCCATTCATAACAAGGTCAAAGATATTTGTGAAAATGTTGCAAAAGGTATGGGAGCTCAAGCTATAGTTGATATTGAAAAAGGAGTACCACCTCTTATCTGTGATGAAGAATGGGTTGACAGGGTCTTTAGAGTTGGGTGTAAATTGCTAGGAGAACAAAATGTAATTAATCTTAGTACACCTGCAATGGGCGGTGAGGATTTCGCGTTTTTGAAAGAAAACAAACCAGGTGTATTCATAAGACTCGGAGCCAGAACGCCAGGTAAAGAATATGGTGCGACACATTCTCCATACTATTATACTGACGAGAAGGCTATTGTTGTCGGTGTAAAAACTATGGTTGGTGTTGCTCTGGATTTCTTCAATGAAGAGTATAAATAACATCAAGGATGTATGAGAATAAGTACGTCCTTCGAATGACTAAATGATTGTCTTGTAGGACAATAAATTGCAGCAAAGGCAACCTCCTGATTATCTCGTTTATGTGCTGTAGACTATGATATATCGGGTTGGTTGCCTTTTCTTTTGCCTAAAGCAGGCTTTAATCATGGGGAATTTGAAGAATATTCATCTAGCAGACCTGCATAAGTCTGGAATCTTGATTGCACATCTGTAATCGAAGTATTACTTCTTCCTATTCTGAGCCAGAGAAGTTTTATGCATAAAGCTTTCTACAGTTTTTTCATAGAAGTCTTTATTTACCTGAATGGCATTATTAACTATTCTAATAATCCCTTCATCTCGTAAGTCCCTTATCAATCTGCTTACGCTCACTCTTGTAGTGCCTATGACAATTCCTATCTCATAATGAGTTTTCCGATATCTTTGATTCAACCATTTTCCGTCCTCAACGTCTGTTTCATCAAGATTCATGCATAAGTACCTAATCAGTCTATCTCTTGTTGAATTAAATACCAGATTCTCGATTTCATATCTCAGTGAAATAAGTTTGTAACAGATGCAGCTCATTAACGAATCACGAAATACTTTTGAACTATCCATGAGCTCCTTAAACTGAATAGAATTGAGTTTATATATTATCGTGTCTTCTTCTGCAAAACTGAATAAAGATGTATAGTGAATATTTAAGATTGCAGCAATTTCTCCAAAGAACCAGCCTCTATTCAGTGTATAGAGGATTTTTTGGACGCCTCTCTCATTTAACATATAATGGCACGTTCTTCCTTTTCTAATGAAATACAGTGAATTAAAATCTTCGTATTGATACAAGAATGTGGTTTTATTTGGTATCGTTAGTATTTCTGATTATTCCGGTCACTATTGAGC
>DIQZ01000094.1:1040-9799 GCA_002424305.1 Firmicutes bacterium UBA5449 | reverse complement strand
ATTGATGTTGATATTTGCTATTGCTTGTGGATTAGTTGCTGCAGTAAGTGTTTACATATACCTTGGGAAGTCTATGGCGCCTGTTCCTGCCACTACAACGACCGTGACGGTGGTTGCTGCAAAGTCAGCCATTCCTCCACGGACGAAGATTACACAGGACTTAATCTATGTCAAGGAAATTTCTGAAGAAGCAGCTCATCCCAAGGCTGTGCAGGATATGTCTAGTATTTTAGGGTTGATAACAAAATACGAGATTCTTGAGGGCGAGCAAATCATCACAGACAGGCTGTATCGGGAAGATGAGCGTATCGGCCTTGTGGCTTCTGTCCCTCGGGATATGAGAGCAGTAACTGTCCCAGTGGATGAGGTTGTGGGTGTTGCAGGGTTTGTCAAGCCCGGAGACAAGGTCGACCTTATCGTCACAGCGAGCGGAGTCGGCCAAACAGGGGATGTAGCCTTCACAGTACTGGAGGATATAGAAGTGCTCGCCGTGGCCCAAGAGACGGAAGACAAGACTCAGGGCAAAGCTAAAGTTTCCACCAGCGTTACGCTGGCTGTAAAGCCAAGTGAGGCAGAGAGGTTGGCTCTTGCTGAAAAAATAGGGAAGCTGCGCCTTGCTCTGCGTCCTATGTTCGCAAGTGCGACAAAGGGCCAAGGCATAGTTGCTCACGATATATTACGGGAAGTCAAAGGTTGGTCACCTCCTAAATCCGGCGCTGATAGTGCTTCTGCGCGGTCTCTCGCTTCTACTGACTATTCCGGAGCGCCTCCTTCCGGACCCGCAGTAGTCAAGCCGCGCACAAGTTCACAGGACTCGAAAGCAAACGGGCCGGGAGCCTCTCCTGAAGAGAAGAAGGTTCCCACAATAGTAGAGGTAATTAGGGGGAGTCAGACGACTTACGTTACCTTGGTTGACGGCGGGGAGGTGGCCAAACCATGATTATGAGTGACAGATGGCAGAAATACTTGAAATGTCATGCAAAGGCGATACTAGTTCTCATTCTTGGCATAGTTTTGGTCTTGTATGCTCCGATGGCACGAGCCTCCGAAAAACCGGTTTTGGAGTCTACGGCGGATCAGGTGGAGCAACCTCGGGTATTTAGTATGAGCGATCCATTCGGAGTCGTGGCAGGGTGTTCCAGAATCCTTCCGGTAAAAGATGTGGTAAGGGTGGCAGTGGCAAATCCCAGCATCGCTGACGTAGTTGTCATCTCTAAGACGGAACTTATTATCAACGGTAAATCTCTTGGCAGAACCACCCTCTATGTCTGGGATTCTTCAGGACGCACAGGATATGATGTTCGGGTATGTCAGGATAATCAGGGACTCCTCGTGGAGATCTCTGAAGTTATCGGGCTTAGCGACGTAGAGGTAAGGTTTGCCAAGTCTACCTTGCTCCTGGAAGGGACCTGTGAGACAGATGCTGAGTATGAGCGCGCAGACAAGATAGCTAAAGCCTACGTTGACAAAGTCTTAAACCTCATCACTGTGCTAAACCCAGAAGCCCCGCCCCCTCCGCCGACCATAGACGGATCCGAAGTTGAAGCGGGCATGGGAATTGACGGGATCAGTGTCCGCGTTGTGAAAGATGCAATAATCCTTGAAGGATTGGTGGAAAACGAAAGCGACGCAGAACGTGCTGAAAGTTTTGCGAAGCTCTACACGCCCCAGGTGCTGAATTTTATAGATGTTGGGCCTCCTACATATGACGAAGAAGTTTTAGAAGGCGAAGACGGTCCGGAAGATACAAACCTTGATCTTGGAGAAGCTGAGATTGACAGAGAAGCCGTGGAAACAGAGGATGCGCCTACACGAGATTCTGATGAAGGGCTTGAGGACAGAATAATCGCGGCGCTTGGTGATCCCGGGATAGAAGTTGTGGTCGTAGACGGAACAGCTCTCCTCGAAGGTGAAGTATCCGATGATTATGTCAAGGTAAGAGCTGAGGCTGTGGCGAAGCTTTACGCCCAAAAAGTAGTTAACCTTGTCAGGGTAGTTGAAGCTTTTGTCGAGCCACCCCCAGCTCCTCCTCTCCCACCTTCGGAACTGCCCGAGGAGGCTCCGAAGGTTCCTCTGGAAGACAAAGTCATCCAGTACATCGGACTACCTGATCTTATAGTGCGATCTGTTGATGGGAAGCTCCTACTCGAAGGGGATGTAGAGTCTCAAAACGACCTGGAGAGGGTAGAGAGAATAGCTTCTCTGTTCAGTCAGGACGTTGTGAATCTGGTAGGAGTCAGAAATCCACTTCAAGTGCTCCTTCAAGTACAGGTAGTGGAGATTAACAGAGGTGCTCTGAAGAATCTGGGAATATCATGGGGCAGCGTGATTGACGGCGCATTAAGCGCAGGTTCATTCATGTTTGGCGAGTGGACTTCACCACTTGGTCTCGGTCTCAGCGGAGGTCCTGAAGAAGTATGGCAGGCGAGGCTACCCATAGACAATATCGTAACAGAGTTGTGGAGGCTCAGTCCGATACGTGCGGTCCTTGACACACTGGTGAGTCAAGACTTGGCGAAGGTTTTAGCCGCTCCCAGCCTTCTTACGCTAAGCGGAGAGGAAGCGGATTTCATGGTAGGAGGCGAAATCCCTGTCTACATGGGACAAGTGGATGGCAGGGCAATTTTCGAGTGGCGGCCCTACGGAGTAAAGCTCAACATGCTTCCTACTGTGGACACGAAAGGTAGAATCATCCTGGATATCGAGCCTGAGGTATCGTCCCTTGACTGGAGTAATGCCCTTGACACAGGGGTCGCGACGATCCCTGCGCTGAGAATGAGAAAAGCATCAACCCACCTCGTAGTGGAGGATGATGTGACTATCGCAGTCGGTGGCTTAATCCAAAATACTGAGGCGAAAATAGTAAAGAAGCTTCCTATCCTCGGCGATATTCCGATTATAGGCGGACTGTTTAGGAGTGAGAGATTTGAGAAAGGTGAAAGCGAGCTTATCATCTTAATCACTCCAAAAATTGTGAGGATTGGTGAGACAGTAACCAGAGAGCAGATATTAGACTGTGATGTCCGGGAGGTATCTGAAATCGAAGTACCTGGGAAGTGAAGCAAGTGGGAACATCCCCCATTAAGGTTCTGATAGTTGACGATATCGGTGAAACTCGGGAGAACCTCAGGAAACTCCTGTCCTTTGACGGTGGCTTTGTCGTAATAGGCGAAGCTGCCAATGGTATGGAGGCTGTAGCTCTCACAAAGAGGTTGAAACCGGATATCGTTTTAATGGACATAAATATGCCTGTTATGGACGGAATAGAAGCCACTCGAATAATTACTGTGGAAGCTCCGATGAGCACTGTAGTAATCTTGTCAGTTCAGGGGGAACAAGAATATCTAAGGGAAGCGATGGCAGCAGGGGCCAGGAATTACCTGGTCAAGCCCTTTTCCGTCGATGAACTGATAAACACAATACGCAAAACCCATGACTTGGAGGCTCAGAGAAGGGCTCGAATCATGCCAATTGTCGCACCCCAACGGAAAATGGGGCGAATTATTACTGTATTCAGCACCAAGGGTGGGGTCGGGAAGACTACGATTGCCACGAACCTTGCGGCAGAACTCTCGAAGAGGCCCAATCGCAGTGTGGTTTTGGTCGATCTGGACCTGCAGTTCGGGGACATAGCCATCATGTTGGATACTGTGCCGGTACGGACAATTGCGGATATTGCCAGAGAAGAAGAGGTAGACTCGGAGATTGTGGAAGCATGCCTATTTTCTCATG
This sequence comes from Firmicutes bacterium UBA5449, assembly GCA_002424305.1. Taxonomy (GTDB): domain Bacteria; phylum Bacillota; class SHA-98; order UBA4971; family UBA4971; genus UBA4971. Next base: position 6,067 of record DIQZ01000094.1, on the reverse strand, counting down.
AGACAGGTATTCGCGTGCTTCCTTCACCGCTTCGTCCTGAGCAAGCTGAGATAGTGACAGGCCGGCATGTTGAGGCTATCCTCGGTCTTCTTGCAGAATCCTTTGACTTTATCGTTATTGACCTCCCACAGGGGCTTGGTGATGTTTCGCTTACAGCGATGGATGCAGCTGATATTGTTTTTCTCATTACGTCTTTAGAGCTTCCGGCTATCAAAAACGCAAGCATATGTCTGGAGATAATGGATGCCTTAGGCTATGAGGACAACAAAGTGAAGCTTGCGGTCAATAGGTCGTCCCGGGAGATAGGTGTCGACATAGGTGAGATGGAAAAGACCCTAAAGAGGACGGTAGATATCCATATTCCCAGTGACGGGCGATTAGTGGTTCAATCCGTCAACAAAGGGGTGCCGTTTGTTTTAAGTAATCCTACTGCTAAGGTATCCCTCGCTATCAAAGACCTTGCCAGGGTCGTAGATCCTCAGAGTGGAGGGGAGAGGGCAGAAAGAGGAGGCCCACACCGTGAGAGTATTTCTCCAAGTAAAAGGATCGCCGGTGTTTTTGCCGGTATTTTCAGTTTTTTTATACATGGTTGAGAGGGGGGAGGTAGGTGTCTCTTAGAGAAAGACTCCAAAGGGCAAAATTGGAGGAACGTGAGGAAACATTTGGGCAAAGACGAGCCATTAGGGATCGGAAGAAGTCGCATCAAGAAAGGTTCCAAGAAAGATCCCAGGTGCAGCCGGATAGCTCAGGGTTCCGGGATAAGCTGGAGGAAAGAGAGCTTAGAGTGGTAAAGCCTATGGAAGATGTAGGCTTTCATCCTTCGATCGAACTGCCTGATGACCCTCACGTTGCGATAAAGGAGAAAATCCACGCAAGGCTTGTGAAGGAAATTGATGCTGAATTCTTGGAGCAAACTTCATCAGCGGAGGATAGACAAAGGCTGGCGAGAGAGGTTGAAAAGGTTGCCATAGCAGTTCTGAATGAAGAACCTCTTCCATTGATTCGGTCCGAGAAGACAAGGATCATAAACGAGGTCATTGATGATGTGATGGGATTCGGCCCTATCACACCGCTGCTGGAAGATGACAGCATAACCGAGGTTATGGTCAACGGACCTGAAAGGATATACGTGGAACGGGGAGGCAGAATTGAACAGGCCGGTGTCAGATTCCGTGATGCAGACCATGTGATGCACATAATTGAGAGAATTGTATCTCCTATCGGTAGGCGTATAGATGAGGCCAGTCCCATGGTGGACGCGAGGCTTCCGGATGGGTCCAGGGTAAATGCGGTAATTCCACCGATTTCCCTTGTAGGGCCGTGTATTACCATTCGAAAATTTTCAAGAGAACCTTTGACTACTGATGACTTAGTTAGGTTTGGTACATTGACACCTACGGTTGTAGAGTTTCTGGACGGTGCAGTGAAGGCAAAACTAAACATAGTCGTATCCGGAGGGACAGGCTCCGGAAAGACCACAACCCTTAACGTGCTTTCTTCGTTTATACCGCCTGATGAGCGCATAGTGACCATTGAAGACGCTGCAGAATTACAGCTTCGCCAGGATCATGTAGTCACCATGGAGGCAAGACCTCCGAACGTTGAAGGCAAGGGAGCGGTCACAATCCGCGATCTTGTGCGAAACGCTCTCAGAATGAGGCCGGATAGGATTGTTGTAGGAGAGGTCAGATCCGGAGAAGCGCTTGACATGCTTCAAGCGATGAACACAGGTCACGACGGATCAATGACCACAGGCCATGCTAACTCGCCGCGGGATATGCTTTCAAGACTTGAGACCATGACATTGATGGCAGGGATGGAGCTTCCGCTAAAGGCTATTCGTGAGCAAATTGCTTCAGCCATAGAGCTCATTGTGCATCAGGCAAGACTCCGAGACGGAAGCCGTAAGATTACCCATCTCACTGAGGTTCTGGGAATGGAAGGCGATGTCATCACTATGCAGGATATCTACATATTTGAACAGACTGGTGTTGACGGAGACGGGAAGGCCTTAGGGAGATTCCGGGCTACAGGTATTCGGCCGAAATTCCTGGATAAGTTTGAGGACGCAGGTGTGAAGGTGCCCCCTGGAATGTTTGTTGATTATTAAAGGGCGCATGGTGTAAAAAGCAGTAAAGTCTTTTGGATATAATTCTAATTATGACAAATTAGTATAAATTCAGAAGGATTTTGAATATAGTAGTCGAATCTGGCTTCTGGAGGGAGATTAATAATATGCCTGGGCAAGCATTTGCAATCATCATATCAGTTCTGGTATTTGCCTGTGTAGGGTTAGCGGCCTTTGGAATCGCAAAGCTTGTCAGTGAACGCGGGGCAGGCCTCAGAAGGCTTGAGCGGTTTTCAAAGCCTGAAACAAAGTCTAAGACCGAGGCAGCCGACGTACGAGGCGCGGATGACGGAAGAAAGCAAAAGCATTCGATAAATGAGCTAGTCCGTAGTATTTTGACAGCGTTCGGCAAAGCATTTGAGAATAAACAATATACCTCTAAAATTGAACGGGAACTGGCCAGGGCGGATATTCCCCTTCGTGGTTCAGAGTTTGTGGGGCTGAACCTTATTCTAGTGCTTGTAGGTGCGATCTATGGATGGTTAGTGCTTGGTCATGTGCTGGCTGGACTCATACTGGCGTTTGTCGGGGGACTCCTACCTAATTTCTTTGTAAAGGCCAGACAGGGCGCGAGACTTGCGAAATTTGATGCCCAGATTGCAGATGCCCTTGTTATCATGTCTAACTCGCTTCGAGCCGGGTACAGTTTCTTGCAGGCCATGGATATGGTAGCTCGGGAAATGTCACCGCCTATTTCAGAGGACTTTACATCCGCCATGAAAGAAATGAGCCTGGGCTCCCCGACAGAAACTGCCCTGGCAGCGCTTTCCGAGCGCGTCGGCAGTGAAGACCTGGAACTGGTTGTTACCGCAGTTCTTATTCAGAGGCAGATTGGCGGAAATCTGGCAGAAGTCTTAGACAATATTGCAGACACCATACGTGAACGCGTGAAACTGCGCCAGGAGGTTAAGACGCTGACAGCTCAGGGCAGGATGTCAGGGATCATTATAGGAGTGCTTCCTGTCGCGCTGGGAATTTTTCTCTATGTAGTTAATCCAGAGTATATCAGCCTCCTATTCACACATGCTACCGGAAAGCTAATGGTGGGACTGGCTGTGTTTGGAGAGCTTGTTGGCATTTTAGTAATTCGAAAAATAGTGGCCATTGAGATTTAGGGGGGGAGGGTTAGGGCATGCCGATTGTAGCCGCAGTTTTTGCGTTTGCAAGTGTTACAAGCCTGACCATGTACTTTCTCGAACTGAAGCGGGAACCTTCTGTCAAGGACCGTCTTGATCAAATCGCCGAGATGGGAAGAGTACCTACCGAGCGCGAGCAGGAACTATCCCGTCCGCTGGGTGAGAGGGTGTTCGGTCCTGTCGCAATGAAGGTTGCAGGTTTTGTTGTGTCCATTACCCCTAAGAACGTGAAGGAAGCGGCCAAGCACAAACTTGATTCAATAGGCAATCCATGGAAAATGTCCGCCGGCGATTACGTGATCTTACGTGTGGTGACCCTTCTTATACTTCCTCTCGGGGTATTCTTGATCACGAACCGGCTGGGATTTGGCAGCGCTCTGTTGCGCACTTTTGTGACAGCCTCTTTAGGCTGGGTCGTGCCGGAGACAATGATGCAATCGAAAGCGAAACATAGGGGAAAAGAGATTCAAAGGGAGCTTCCTGATATTCTCGATCTCCTGACTGTCAGCGTAGAGGCGGGGTTGGGTTTTGATGCCGCCTTGGTGAAAGTGGTAGAAAGGAAGGAAGGCCCGCTGGCAGATGAATTTGGGATTGTGCTCAGGGAAATTCGCGTAGGGAAACCAAGAAAGGATGCATTGCGAGAGCTCTCTGAGAGGGTAAAAGTAGATGATATAACCTCACTTGTGTCCGCTGTTATTCAGGCAGATCAGCTTGGAGTGGGAATCTCCAATATCTTAAGAATCCAGTCTGAACAAGTGCGGACAAAGAGGCGACAACAAGCTGAAGAAGCAGCTATGAAAGCGCCTATTAAAATGCTCTTTCCCTTAATCTTCTTCATTTTTCCTACGTTGTTTGTGGTGCTCTTAGGTCCTGCGGTAATCCAGATAGCAGAGACTCTCTTGAACTTTTGACGGCAAGGGCCCGTAGTAAGACATGAAGATATGAGATTCATGTTTGGCAATAAGTTGACAAGGTGATGGATGAAGGTGCTTGATAAGTGTGGCAGATAACCAAACTCATGAGGTAGACGTTACGGGAACGATAGGAATCGCAACCGTTGTAAATAGTACTAAGGGAACTACGATTGCTTCCTCAGCAGAGCTTGCAACGACATATTCTCAGCGGAGGCAGGGTTTGCTTGGACGATCTTCCCTCGAAGAAGGGGAGGGCTTGATTATTCGTCCATGTAAGGGAGTCCATAGCTTTGGAATGAAGTTTCCTATAGATGTCGTCTACGTTTCCAAAGAAGGTAAAGTCATTCACATAATCTCTCCTCTATTCCCCAACAAGCTCGGTCCGCTCATGCTTAGAGCTGTTTGGGTCTTGGAACTTCCTCAAGGTGTCCTCTTAAGGACTAAAACTGTCTTAGGTGACACAATTATAATACTCAAAGAAAAAGCAATCTAAAAGTGTCGAACTAGGCTAAAAGACCCAGATAAATAGGACTTAGGGCTAATAGTCTGATTCTTCCTAATGTGTTAATATCATGCTACTACTTAATAGAATAAAAACATTCAGTCGTTGATTTCTCACGACAAGGCAAACTTGTTGAAAGACAAGGGCGCAAAGCTGCGGATCTACAGCCAGGAGGGGTTCTGGCCACGATAGCCGGGCTGCCGAAGAGATGAGTAGGTGAATCGCTTCGGCAGGCCACACAGAGGGTTTAGGGGTTAGCCGGCTTCATATCTACGCAGTTTTTTCTATCTGTATTGAGAGTAAATCTTGGGCTGAACTCTTAAAGTCTCTTGGTGACCATCGAATTT
>DIQZ01000094.1:0-681 GCA_002424305.1 Firmicutes bacterium UBA5449 | reverse complement strand
GCTGGATGCGTTCCAGTGCCTAAAGTACTGATTATCCTGTCGGGTTCAGTGAGAAAGACAAGACAGTCTACCTAGTTTCCAGAACTAATATTCGCATGCATAAAGCCAAGCCCTACCGTCCCCTCCGGTAGGGTGGTTTCCCTTGAACGAACTCTTTAATAGAACCGATCGGTCTGGGAAGGCAGGTTGTCTACAAGTATCCTGCCGAGATCTTCCCAGATTATGTGGATATGGATGCTATGGGCAAAATATACAGCGGGAAAGAGGGTTTGCCAATGGCAACGATGCTTCAAAGACTCATATGTGAAGAAACAGGGCAAGGAGTGGCCGAATATGCCATCATTATCGCTACCGTGGCGTTACTGGTGGTAGGCGCGATCTCTGTTTTTGGGTTGACTGTGCAAACATTATTTGATGTTCCATTTCCCGAATTGAAGTAGGCGGAAGGTGAATATTATCTTCGAGATATGTATTGCATGTCTAGTCACTGCCATAGCTGTGTGGTTCGACTACAGGGAAAGGCGAATCCCTAATAAGCTGGTGTTTACCGGTATGATAGCAGGACTTGTAATCGGCATGGTTTCAGGCGGTATCAAAGGCTTGGCCTGGTCCGCTCTGGGGATTCTTGCCGGGATTGCTATTATATTTGTGCCTTTTGCTATGGGTGGCATAGGTGCCGGT
>DIQZ01000069.1:11540-12746 GCA_002424305.1 Firmicutes bacterium UBA5449 | reverse complement strand
AAGGAATTGTCTGTGCTGAGGGGTTGCAGGAAAGATAGGTTGTACCGCAGAACACTACTGATACTTACTGATTGTAGGGATTGAGCTTAGAATTAAGCTGCTTAAAGTAACCATGGAAAGGCTGATTAATGTGGATAATCAAGCTATCTACTATAATGCGCATATATGTACTATGGATAATATCGGCGCTGCAGGATGTTCAGGCTCCTCAGGTTCTGCTGAGGATAGGATAATGCGGAGAGCTTCGGCAATTGCAGTAAGAGATGAAAAAATAGTTGCTGTCGGGACGTACGCTGATGTCCAATCGGCATTAACCGGGGGATACAGGAAGGTAGACCTTCAGGGTCTTACCGTGGTTCCGGGATTTACTGATTGTCACATTCATCTCTTGTGGTATGCTCTAAAGTTTCGCCAGGTGGATCTTGGATGCGTTGAGTCTATTGAGGATGTGAAGACTGGCATTGAAGAAAGAGCGCTGCAGTCTAAAGAAGGAGAATGGATTATTGGCTATGGATGGAGCGATCATCAATTTGGTAATTGCTGTCCTCATCGGGAGCAACTTGATGAGGTGGCTCCCTATAATCCTGTAGCCCTCTCTAGTAAGGATAGGCACAGCAAGTGGGTTAATTCTCTTGCCCTTGCCATGGCAGGCATAAATAAGGACACCCCGGATCCGGACGGTGGAGTCATAGAGCGGGATCCTAAGACTCATGAGCCTACAGGTATTCTCCGGGAAAATGCTCAGCTTTTCATTGACCGCGTTATCCCGGTTTCGGACTCTCGCACCTCCAAAGAGGCAATCACCGGAATAATTCCCTACTTACACCAACTTGGAATCGTTGGCATTCATGATTGTGGAGATGAAGTTTTCTTCGGTGTTCTGGCGGAATTGCTTGCGGAGGGCAACCTAAACCTTCGGGTATGTGAGATGATTCCTTTGCCGAATCTGGATGCAGCTATTAAGCTGGGTATGAGGACCGGGTTTGGAAATTGTCATCTCCGGATTGGTCCTGTCAAGCTCTTTGTGGACGGGGCACTCGGTTCTAGAACAGCAGCCTTGCTTGAACCCTATTTGGATGATCCTGATAATCTTGGGGTGTGTGCTATCACAGAGAAAGAACTGACAGATATCGTAATGCGTGCCTCAGAATCCGGTATTTCCGTTGCAACACATGCAATTGGTGATCGAGCAGTGGGGATGGCACT
>DIQZ01000069.1:7458-11234 GCA_002424305.1 Firmicutes bacterium UBA5449 | reverse complement strand
ACTTGATGTTATCGCATCTATTCAGCCGATTCATGCTACCTCCGACCGGTACATGGCAGATGAGGCGTGGGGAGATCGCAGTTCAATAGGGTATCCAATGAAATCTCTGGCGAAAAACGGTGTCCGCCTTGCATTTGGTTCAGATGCACCTATTGAAGAGCCGGGACCTATAGCAGGCATTTTTGCAGCGGTAACTCGTAAACGTCATGATGAATTGTCGCAGCCGGGTTGGCATACTGAGCAATGTCTTTCAGTGGAAGAGGCTATAGGCGGTTATACCACGGGGGCAGCCTATGCGTCCGGTGAGGAGCATATCAAAGGCTCGATTACCCCGGGAAAGCTTGCTGATTTCGTGATTCTGTCCAAAGACATATTCACTGTTAACCCTTTAGAGATTGCTACCACTGAGGTCCTGGGTACAGTTGTTGGTGGAAGGGCAGTCTTTGATAAGGTTGGACTCAATTGGACTTGAAGGAGCTTAAGAAACTCGCATGAACAAAATAATGTCAAATCACGGCGGTAACCCTCTATTCGTAAGAGATGGGCCTCTCATTGAGGCGACCTTCCTGGATAGGCCCAACCGTTTTTTAGCAATAGTGCGTGTTAAAGGCGAGGATGACCTGTCTAATGTTCAGGTTCATGTGGCAGATCCCGGGCGGCTTGAGGAACTGCTTGTGCCTGGTAGAAAAGTCTATCTGCTCCCGGCTCAAAATGGCGGTTCCAGGCCCCGGAAGGCTAAAGGTGCGAAACGCAAGAGGCGTTCCGAGCACCAAAGAAAGACCGCCTATACCCTGGTGCTGGTAGACTATGAAGGCACATTGGTTTCCATTGATTCACGGGTGCCAAATGAACTGGTTTATGACGGTCTGAAGAAAGGATTCTTCCCTGAGTTTCGTGCTTACGACAGTATCAAGCGTGAGGCAGGATTTGGTGAGAGTAGATTAGACTTTAGATTGTCAGCCAACAGTGATAACCTTCCTGACTGCCTCATCGAGGTGAAATCCGTATCCTTGGCTCGTGATGGCCAAGCCCTATTTCCTGATGCGCCTACTATTCGTGGAGCTCGTCATATGAGGGAGCTTAGGGAGGCAGTTTCCGACGGACTTAAGGCTTCGGTGGTTTTCGTAATACAGCGGGAAGATGCGAAAAGCTTCTCGCCAAATGACGCAATAGATCCGAAGTTTGGAAGCGCCCTTCGCGAGGCAGCCAAGTCCGGGGTAGACGTCTGGGCATACACCTGCCGAGTTTCCAAAGAGTCGATTGCCTTGAACCGGCAGGTGCCTGTTGTTCTCTAGCCGGATTTGCCGGTGGGATTTGGCGGCGAATATCGTCCGCTACATCAGCATTGGGACAGGCATGTTTGCACTAGGTCAAGGGATCTTGCAAGTGCAGCCTTCGGGTCTTCTTGCTCTACCACTTCCATCATGAATATACCGTCCCAGCTTTCTGCTTTCAGGAAGCATAAGAGTTCACACCAGTCTATGATCCCTTTGCCAAATTCAAGATGTTCATCATGCTCGCCATGGTTATCGTGAGCGTGAACCTGGGCCAGCGTGGGAAACCATATGCGCGCGCATTCAGTGGGATTCATTCCCCAGATCGCGGCATGGCCTACATAAAGAAGCAGCTTTGTAGAGGGTGGGCACAAGTCTGCCGGGCATAATCAAAGGCGTCTCCATCAGATACGTCTGGATTTGACTTGAACCCGGAGTGGAGTACCATGTCCCTTATGCCGAGTCTGACAGCAAGGTCAATGGTTCCGATGTACTCTTCAATTACTCTCGCCCGTTCTGACGGATCTTGTCCTTCCACCGCGGTAAGTCTTCTTCCATATCGCGGCCCAGCCACTTTGTTGCGGCCCTCATTCGGGCGACGGCCCCTGCGTAATCCCCGCGTTCCTGACAGACAATGGCCTCCGCCTTCAGGCGTTGTGCCTCAGATGGTTCTCCAATCCGCTTGATGAGCTTGAGATACTCGGAGATCGCGCAGCACAACTCCCACTTGTCCGCGTGGCCCAGCAGGAACACCACTCGGTTTTCGTGAGGCAGTCGCCGTGTGCAGCCCGGGCATGATGAATGGGCAAAGAAGCGACGCCCACTCTGAGTCTGCCACACGGCCATGGGCAAGTGGCTCAGTGCTGCGAGGCATGGCCCGTCCCCGTGCGGGCTACTGACTGTCATTCCTTCCACGAGAAACTCGGCTCCGAGCGTCAGCCCTGCCGGACACCTTCCGATAACGTGGACCGGAACAACCCTGATCTGCACAGGGAGCGGCATGGCAGCGCCGTCAGCCTCGTCTTGATCATTATCCTTTGCCCCCATAGAGCGTACACGGAAGACCACATTCCCTCCGCTGCCTGTGCCCGGATCGGGGCAGGATACATAAAGCGGGCCCTTGCCAAGCCCCAGCCTGCCCACGTTCAGTGAGATGCTAGCCAACGCCACTCTGCATAACTCCTGGCCGTCATCGGAAGCAAGTCCGGTCCCCGACATACAGAATCGCTGTCCTATGGAGAGCCCTGCGTTGCACGTTCCTTCAACCCGGGCAACCTCGATCACAAGCTCCATTATGCGCACCCCCTGCATGAGTAGTAGACTCCGGGCCAAGCGAAGCATATGCCCCAATGCATCTGGCAATACGGAATCGGTCATGTCACAGTTCTCTGTATGGGCAAGATATCCTCCTGCATACGAGTCCAGTTACATTGGATGACCCCCGTATTTAGGTGTAGAACCTACGGCAAACACTGTAGGGACAACCGCCATTTCGTTCTTCCTTCCGGAAGAGATAGGTACCACAGCCCTTAATCAGCGCATCCAGGTTCATGTCCCTAAAAGCGTAGCATTCTCATCTCCCTAAGTACGCAGCCCGCACAGCGGGGTCATCCGCAAGCTCTTGTGACGGGCCATGTAGAGCGATTTCGCCTGTCTATAGCACGTAACCGTTTGCGGTCTTTAGTGCCATGTTCGCGTTCTGCTCGACAAGCAGGACTGTTGTGCCATCCTCATTAATCTCACGGATTGTCTTGAAGATTTCCTGAACCAGAATGGGCGAAAGGCCCATGGAGGGTTCATCTAAGAGCATGATAACGCCTCTCATCATCAAGGCTCTGGCAACCGCCAGCATCTGCTGTTTACCGCCGGACAGAGTCCCGCCAAGCTGCCACAGCCTTTCCTTCAGGCGTGGAAACATTGAGAACACCCGTTCTTCATCCTCTGGAATCTTGTCCCGGTTCTTGCGGCAATATGTTGCGAGCCTGAGATTCTCATGTACAGTAAGATTTGCGCCGATACATACCGAACTCAGCAGAATGTACGTGAAAACAACCAGAAGAGCCACACATGACATCCTTTTCAACCACACAAATGGTTGGGCAACTGGGCTGATAGCTCATAAGCATGTCATTGCGAAGGAGTAGAAAAGAGTCTTGGTGACTGGATGAGAATATATACCAACATGCCAGATTCAACTAATTTTATGTGAGTCCCGGTAGGCCTTGAGACCATTGTTTAGAGGTAGGAGCGTGGCAGACTGAACCAAATTGGTACGCTCTGTGGTATGCAAAACAGTGCAGTCACATAAAAACTCTGGAGGTACAGAAATTAATGAAGCATCGTTTAGTGTACATGTTTGTCATAATCGGCCTTGTATCCTTGATATCAGGATGCTTTGGAGGAGGCGGTGGTATCCCTGGAACTCATACGGCTTCAGGATACGTACGAGATTTCGAAGGTCGGGGCATTGAAGGTGTGACTCTCAACTTCTCCCGGGGGTTT
>DIQZ01000069.1:4384-7270 GCA_002424305.1 Firmicutes bacterium UBA5449 | reverse complement strand
TTGCCATTGAGTTATCATTACGATGGACATCCGGTTCTTTGACCTGGCGAAGCAGCAGATCTTTGTTAGGTGGCTTAACCCTCGTTCAGCCATGCAGGAATAGGCATATGGCAACATGTCAAGACCAAGAACATAGACAGAAAAGGCGAATTATCATAAACTACATAAGTAAGGATAAGCCATGGGAGGAAGAAGTAATTCTTCCATAATGCATTTATGGAAGGAAATTTCATGATTTTATCGAAGTAGACACTAAATTCACCAGGCACGGTTTATGGCGAGCTCATGATGCTCGTATACAGCAGAAACTCGTGTAGGGAAGGGGGTTCTCATGGAGAAGCAATCTCAATCAACTGAAAATCTATCCTATTGTATTCCGCTAATCCGTGGCCGTTATCCGTCTTTAGCTCGTTCTGAGAAGAAGGTAGCCCAATACATTCTTACTAATCCTGCAGACGTTGTTAATATGTCGTCAATTCAACTTGGAAGTGAGGTTGGAGTCAGCGAATCAACTGTGGTTAAGTGCTGTCAACGTCTGGGCTTTGAAGGATTCTCTCACCTAAAGATGGCGCTTGTAAGGGATCTTGCCACGACACCTGTCAGTGCATTTGGAGAAGTTGAACCTGATGATGATATTAACACTATTAAAGAGAAAATCTTCCAGTCAAACGCACAAGCTCTTTCAGACACGCTCAAGGTGCTTGACGATAAAGAACTGGAAAAGGCAGTTGAGATCATAGAAGGCGCCAGGAAATTGGGTTTCTTCGGAGTGGGTGCTTCAGGAATGGTTGCCCACGATGCGCAGTCAAAATTCATGAGAATAGGGGTAGAGGCTGAACACCATCAAGACACTCATACCCAGATGATACAAGCTGCTCTCATGCAGCCGGGGGACGCAGCAATAGTAATAACTCATTCAGGAGAGACACTTGATGCAGCGGAAGTGTTGAGGCTTGCATATCAAGCAGGGGCTCATACGATTTGCATCACAAATCACCCTGACTCTTCTGCCGGCCGTCTTGCAGAGGTGGTCTTGTTGACATCAGCTCATGAGACAGATCTTCGCAGTGGGGCAATGGCATCTCGAATTGCGCAGCTAGCCATTATCGATGCTCTGTTCATGTCTGTTGCGATTCATAAACACAAGGACTCCATGTCTTATCTTGTGAAAACGAGACAGGCTGTGTCCAGCAGAAAAGGGAAGACACATAAGTAGTGGGTAAACTCCCAAGGTATGGTTGAACTGCAGGAGATTTCCGCTTTGTATTGAATTACTAGTGTTGAGATCAATTTCGGAGGACGGTACTTCATGACTAAATTTAAGCTTTCCGTCCACGCGAAGCGGAGGGACGAAAGGTGAGTGAACTTGCTTTAGAAGATCTTACGGACTTTGTGGTTCAGGCTAAGGCAGCGACTTATGTAGGTGAAGGGCCTAAGAGTCTTTCCTATCGCCCTGCATCTCATGACCTACAATACCATTCAGGTCCATTTTCCTATCTTGACAGTTTCTTCGGAGGGTCAGATTTCATTGGCCAAGAGGTAGTTTACTTCGAAGGTAAGCCTGTTTGGGCAATGAACTACTATGGACGTATCTTGGAACCGGAGCAAATCGACGATGCTCAGGTGGGCGAGATTTTAAGGAAAGCCCTTTCTTCGCTATACGAAGAAGGACGCTTCTTAGGAGGGTACCAGCACTCAGTGGGGGATGCAACCTACATAGACCTTAATGACGGCGATATTTCAGAGTTCTCAGGACGTGAGTGGATACTTCATGGTGAGACCAAGGTATATGAACTTCAATACCATGGAGGCCTGATAAGCGATTAGGAGCAGGCTTTGGAGGCTGGCTAGCGTGTGTCCAAGGTGATTCTGTTATCAATGCCTCTCACCTGTCTGCCGTAGCGCCGGATAATACCGTGGGCTTTCTTTTCTATGGCTCTCTTTTGATCATGAGTCGCGACTTCGCCTTCGATCATAATGGTGCCATCCTTGACAGACACAGTAATAGGACGGGGCAGGGAAGCTTGATATTGGAGAAGGGAATCCATAAGCTCCCTGGCTGCCCGTTCCGGCATGGTGAGCTCAACGCCGGGAGCAGTGGGTTTCGTATCCACATAGATATCAGGTGTATCAGTGATATGGCTAACGATATCTTTGACACCTCGGGCTTTTGCTGCAGCCCATATCGCTGCTTTCGCATGGTGGGGAGTATCCACTTCCCCGTGAATGTGGACGACTCCTTTCTTACTTTCTCCGTAAACCTTACTGATATCTACGTTAGGATCCAGTCTGAGTTCTTCCGCCACCTCGAAATTCACATCGCCATCTGTTATCCGGCCATCGGTAGACACTGTAAGATCGTTTTCAATGTCGGTTACCCCGCTCACACCGGCCGCGATTTCTTGGGCCCTCATTTTTTCGGCGAATACGTCAACTATACCCTCTAAGCGCACGATACCTCTACGGGATGAAACTTTAATTCCGTAGGGCTCCAGGCCGGGGTCTTCCGTAAGGGATGCCTGAACCCTTAAGGCCAGGTGTTCATCGTTATTTCGGTGCATGGCAATTCCTCCTCCGGGTTAATGAATCCGGGGATTACTCATCAGACAACCTTCCTGTTTGGCAGTTATAGTATTGCCATGACAGGCATTGCTAACCCTTTTAGGCAAACTAGGGTTTCTCTAATCTCTTTTATGGCGCTTATCAAGGGAGTGTGATAAATTATAGTGGATTAATTTCCTATCATGCCACTGTTTTCCAGCATAAACGCTTTTCCGACTAGTGTTACAAATTATGGGAGAATTTCCTGGCGCGTCCATAATAAACATTACTAGACGTATGAAGTGAGTCTTTTTCTTGGTACGAGAAAATGTCTTAAGACACAGT
>DIQZ01000069.1:0-4014 GCA_002424305.1 Firmicutes bacterium UBA5449 | reverse complement strand
TGTTAACGGAAATACGAACCCAGAGGGTTACTATGAGCTCAAGCGAGTACCTATCTCTGATAACGTTGTAACAATTAGAGCATCCCAATATGGCTATGAAGACAAGTTCGAAGAACTATGCGTTAGTGCAGGACGCACTTATACTCAAAATTTTCAGTTAGTGCCCAAGTCGTCGGGGGGTGTAGGATCTGTCACCGTAGAGGGGTGGATCGATTACTGGTATTCTGAGTCATACGGACAGTCGCTATCACATTCTGTTTCATCATACAGAGCTTGGAGCGAACCTGACATGATGAGAGAGCCTGATAGCGTAATTGTGGAATTGACAGGAGACGTCAGGACTGACAGTGTCAGCACGTTAATGACGGATACCCATGCTCAGGAGTATGAAATCAGAGATATCATAAACAGAGTAATTGTCAAGGTGCCTGAGGGAGAATCCTTAGATGCCTTTATGGCCAAGATGAGAGAATCTCCAGTGGTTAAACGTGTTGTACCAAACTGCTTTGTATATGCTGCTGCGGTTCCTAATGATCCTTATTATGCGTCATATCAGATGCCTTGGCTTGCGGCAATGAACCTTCCTGCTGCGTGGGAGGAAAGTAGAGGCAGTCAAAGCATTGTCATTGCAGTTGTTGACACCGGCCTCAGATACGATCATGTGGATTTTGACTACTTCACGATTATTGATGGATGGGACTATGTGGACGAAGATGATTATCCGTTTGATGAATGTATCGAACCTGCTGATCCAATCATAGCAAGCCATGGCACTCATGTTGCAGGGACAATCGGGGCCTATACCAATAATTATACCGGTGTAGCCGGGGTCAACTGGTCAGTCAGCCTCATGCCTATCCGTGTTCTTGGGGCTGGGGGTTCCGGTACTATTGCTGACTTGGCATCAGGTATCAAATGGGCTGTGGATAATGGTGCAGATATCATTAACCTAAGCCTTGGTATGCGGCCTACTAAACCCGAGCACTGGGAAGCTTTGGAGGAGTTAGAGCAACAGATTAAGTACGCCTATAGTCGTGGAGTTATTGTTGCTGCAGCGTCCGGGAATGATGGTGGAAGTTCACTGTGTTATCCTGCAGCATATCCTGAGGTCATAGCAGTTGGGGCTTCCGATAATCCTTCATATCCTCTCACAGAGGCTTACTTCTCAACCGGTGGTGACGGGCTGGACGTAATAGCCCCGGGAGTTGGTGTATGGAGTACTAACTACAACAGTAGTACAGGAAAATTAGACTATCAACCTGCAGAGGGCACATCAATGGCTTGCCCGCACGTTGTAGGGGCGATTGGTCTTATGCTGGCGCGTAATCCTGCGCTCGGACCGGAAAGAGTAAGGACGATTCTACGAGAAACAGCGATAAGACCGGGGAATGGGCAGGTTTGGGACACGTGGCAAGGGTATGGATTCATAAACGCCTATGCTGCAGTAACCCACGCCACTCTCGATAAGGCTAAGCTAATGGTATTAGATGAGCAGCTTGAGCCGGTAAGTAGTGCTGTCGCTCCGGGATCTAATAGGAAGTTCACCATTAGCAATGTTCCGGAAGCAGGTAGACTCTATGTTTTCGGTTGGCTGGATGTTAATGACTCCGGGACATTAGATTCAGGTGATTATACCGGGCGTGTAGAAATCTCAACTCTTGGATCCGGTGTGGTAGATGCGTCTTTCAGATTACAGATACACTCTATGTGGAGCGCCTCTATCCAGGAATTCATTGAAAGCGGACTGAAGGCAATGGAGATTAAATAAGAGCGAGGTTTTTCTAAGTTGTCAGCAGGTAGGCTCTTTGACGGGTTTGAGCTGGGAGGAACAAGATTGAATTTTTTTATGAGATAGGGTTGACAACCATAAATGAATATAGTTAAATATAACTAGGGCCGTTAGTAATATATAAGGAGTCGATGCAGTGATTACTAACAAGTTGGAGTACCTTCTTCTGACTCTTATGGATTTAGCAACGACTGACACCAATGAGTACGTAGTATCAAAAGATGTAGCTGAGAGGCAGGGGATATCGCCGAAATATATGCCGCAGCTAATGGCCCTCCTCACAAGAAAAGGCTGGGTGGATTCTGCCAGAGGATGCAACGGCGGAGTTAGACTGGTGGAGGCTCCCCATGAGATCACTGTAAGTGATGTAGTAGAAGTCGCGGGTGAGCCACTTGTAATCAAAGCATGTGTCTCCCCGGAATACCACTGTGAACGCAAACAACAATGTCCCCTCAATCTTCTATGGGTTAAGGCTCAAATGAGCGTGAATCGCATTGCTGAAAACACTACCTTAGCCGACCTTCTGGAAATCAAGTATCGCTTAGAGAAGAATATGCCCGGAAAAGATCGCTTCGATGTGGACAATGATTCTGTAAAACTTGCTTGATCTCTCAGGCAGGCATAATTATTCGTAAATTGTGAGACCCCCAAAATATTGACTTCCGGACTGACTAACAGACTAACCGGTACTAATTGCTTGAGACATAAGGCTTGCTGTCAGGCATGCTTTTGTCCGGCTCTACTTTGGTGTTCAATTGTGTCACATGTGACGCATATAGAGCAACCTAAGAGACGACTAGGAGGCGATAGGATTTTGCTATCAATGTGAGCAGCGCGCAAAGGGAACAGGCTGTACTGTGGCGGGTGTGTGGTAAAGATAAGGATACTGCTGTACTCCAAGACCTACTAATCCACGTAGCAAAAGGCATATCCATGTACGCAAAACGAGCCTGGGAACTTGGCGCAAGAGATCAAGACATTGATGTGTTTGTCACAAAAATTCTTTTCACAACCGTAACTAATGTTAACTTTGATCCTGAGCGCCTTAGTAAGCTGATTCATGAAGGAGCGGATTTGAAAAACAAGGCCAAGAAGCTCTATGAGGCTGCTCTATTCTTGTAGGGTTTGGCCGTGCGTCTCTTGTAGGAGCTGCAGATAAGGTCCTTGATCTTGTTAAAGAAGGCAAGATCCATGTGCCGACTTCTGCGCCTGTATGAGGAATATCCCAATTAACACAAGGGCAGCGCCTACTAATTGCCAGCCCACCAATCTCTCGTCGAGAATTGCGTAGGCCAGCAAAGCTGTGGAGGCAGGTTCAGCCATACAGATGATGCCCGCGTCAGTTGCTTCTATATAACGAAGCGCCAATACATAGAGTGTATAGGCAGTGAGTGTCGGACCCAATACGAGCCCCATCGTTAGCAGCCAAACTTGAGGAGGAAAATCCGCAATCTGAGTGAGGCTCCTACCTGCGAAGCACATGAGAAAAAGTCCGCCGAATCCAAACGAGTACAGCACTGTTGTCCATGATGAGTATTTGCTAAGCGCATGTTTGCTGAGCAATGTGTAGGAAGCGTAAGTGATAGCTGCTATAAGTCCTGGCATAATACCGGTTGGATTTAGAGCAAGAAGGTTTCTGTCATAGCCTCCGGCTACAAGGAAACACCCGATAAAGGCCATGATGAGTGCAGCAACCTTCATTTTTGTGAGCTTCTCCCTGAAGAAAAGCGTAGCGCCTAATGCCACAAAGGCAGGAGCCGTATATAGTATGATAGCTGCTGTAGTAGCTGATGTGCGTTTGAGGGCTTCAAAATATGACAGATAGTTGAGAGCGATCCCAACAAAACCGAATACTGCAAAGAACAAGATATCCTTAGCTTCTATGCGGAGGTGGCCGGGATTTCGGAGGAAGAGCCATAAGAACAACGCAAGAAAGGCCATAGAAGCCCTTAAGGTTACCAGAATAACGGGGTCAATTCCGTAAGCATATATGAGTTTTACAAAAATGCCGAGACTTCCCCAAATTACTGCAGCTGCTAAAGCCAACACATACCCAAGAGTCGGACTGGGCGTGGTCTTAGAAGCAGCCATAGAACATGTATTTTTTGTCATTATCTTTATTCCACTCCTTAGGGCTATTCGTATTCGCGACTGAATCATAAAATCCTTCCCTATTGTGCAACGACTATTATTCCGTAACGACAGTTATGCACAAGTATAGTTAC
>DIQZ01000058.1:14328-48037 GCA_002424305.1 Firmicutes bacterium UBA5449 | reverse complement strand
CTGTTTAGTTTTCAAGGAACAATCTCCGGGCAAAGCCCGTAGTTTTTTATTGTTACTTAGGAAAACCGCCTGTCTGCAAGCGGCAAAGTCTAATATAGCAGCTTGACACATACATTGCAACTGTGAACTTCTGCAAATTGACCCATGTATCGACATATTTGGCGGTACAGTCCTGCAATCTCTGCATGATCGTAATTATACTCGCGAAATCGCTCTTTTGCGCATCATGTTAAAAAAACCACGAAGTTTCTCTCATAGTTCCAACGCTTCTATTACCATACTAAGTATATGCATAGAAGGGTTAAATGAGTCCTTTTGCAACTTTCCTATTTCGTCCTATTCTTGAATCATTAATTGATCGGTATTCTTGAAATACTCCTACGTGGCTTTTGCAAGAAGCTAAACCGGCAGCCTACTTCTCTGTAGCATGAATACACACATACATATGCCGCTTTCCAATGTAGAAGTCTCACGCTCCGCCATGTGGTACCCGAAATCCCATCGTCGCTGTGATGAATACTGACACAAATCAAAAGGGCTATTCTCAAATGTGACTTAGAAGAAGGCTCTTAAGGGCTACAAGTAGGACGACGCCCGGAATTCCCAGTGTACCTGAGACAAGGGCTGTGATAGGATTGATAGCAACAGAAAATCCTAGTTTGCTTCCGAGAATATTTGCAACCCACAGAAGGCCTCCTCCCAACAGAATACTGGTGAGCAGCCTCATCGCGCACTGCAAAGGAACGTAGAAAATATACGCGACGACATATATTAGGAACAAGCCGAAGGCGTACACCATTACAAGCGGCATGTCCATGGCCTCACCCCCTCAGGCGAATCTTAATGGACATTCCTATAATTTATATATGCCGTTATGCGCCGCCATATGTGAATACCTTACTGCCACATTTTCAAGAATAGCTTGGGAACATGTGGGCTATTATCTATCATTGTTCAGGGTCTGGGTGATTGAAAATCGGGCATCTCACTAGGAATCTCATATTGCTCTCATTAATATTGAAGCGAATTAGAGACATTTAGATAAAACTGGCTATAGCTGTGAAAGAGTCCCGTGTGTTGTGGTGAGATAAGCGATTACGTAATTGAGGCATATTCCTCGCGGGCCTTATCCAGAAGATACATGTACTTTCGTTCAGCTGCTTGAAGTGAGTAAACAGCATAATCTACAAGACCCGGTTCAGATACCTCATGAAAATACTCAACGGCCCATAACCATTCTTGTTTGGCGATTTGTGCAGCTTGATAATGAGAAAGTTCAACGTTACGAACATGCCCCTCCCTACTTGGCGTTGCACAAAAAGCCTCCCGTATCCTGTCCAACGCAGTATTCAGCGAAGTGGCAAATATCTTCTGCCAACAAGAGCTCAACATTACTTGAACCTTGGATTCCATCGAAGTCCGCTTATGCGCACCTGTCACCATACTGTCCTCCCGGTAAGTTAATATCGTCAAAGTACAGTATGGTGTGATATGAGGAAGATTATACCTCGCGCCGTCCTTCAAGCGCTCTTGCAAGCGTAACCTCGTCAGCATACTCCAGGTCGCCCCCGACAGGAAGCCCATGAGCTATCCTGGTGACCCTAACCCCGAGGGGCTTGATAAGCTTGGCTAAATACATGGATGTAGCCTCGCCTTCGATATTGGGATCTGTAGCGAGAATAACCTCTTTCACGGTATGTTGTTTCAGACGCTCCAACAGCTCACTGACATTGATATCGTCAGGTCCTATACCGTCCATAGGCGAAATAGCGCCACCCAAAACATGGTACAATCCGTGGAACTCGCCGGTTCGTTCCAGTGCCAGCACATCTTTGGATTCCTCAACCACGGCAATCAATGCCTTATCCCGTTGATCATCCACACATATGGAACATGGGTCTTCTTCAGTGATATTACCGCACACTGAACAAGGAATTATCTTGTCCTTGGCATCGATCAAAGCTTCTGCAAGCCTGACCACGCTCTCCCGAGGAGTTCTCAATATGTGAAACGCCAGACGTTGCGCAGTCTTCGGACCTATACTCGGCAAGCGCATAAGCTGTTCAATAAGGTTCGCCATAGGTTGTACATAGCGGGACATTGTTTTCTCTCTCCTTAATCACCCGGTCACAAAATAGCAAAAAGTCTACCTTAGTTAAAACAGTTAAAACAGAGGAGGCAGCCCAGGTAGGTTGAGTCCACCTGTGACCTTACCCATTTCGTTCGATATCATATCTTGACACTTACGGAGCGCATCATTAACAGCAGCAATAATGAGGTCCTGTAGCATCTCAACGTCATCCGGGTCTACAGCCTCAGGTGCTATTTCTATCGCCTGGATTTCTTGGTGACCGTTGACAGTAACCTTTACCACACCGCCACCTGCGGTCCCTTGCGCAGTTTTCTCTTTCAATTCCTCCTGGACCCGCGCCAGATCTGCTTGCATCTTCTGAACCTGTTTCATCATTCTACCCATATTGTTTGCCATAAGCCCGCCTCCCGGATGTCTTCACTTTTTTACACATCGATCCTGAATACTCGACCCTTAAACACTGAAAGAGCCGCCTTTACCGTAGGATGTTCTCTGACCGCTTCTCTAGTCCTTCTAAGACTCTCTCCTACTTCTTCCTCATCATTTTCAGAGTCAGGTTCATTCTCCACGCTTGTGCCACCAAACTCCGGTCTCTGAGACACCTCGCCTACGATATCTCCTTGGATAGTCTCTCTCTCTTCAGACAATCCACCACTGGGTTCCAGTTGAAACTCAATCTTGTTCGGCTCCTGCGACAGAACAAAACTTATAGAAAACTTGACCCCAAAGATCTTATTCACAGCATCCTGTATGTTTTTCCTCCGACGCCTTTCAGAAGCCAGCTCTTTTCGCACATCGTCTTGGAAGGATATTACCAATTCATTCTCGTTAAGCTCTGTCGGGATACCATCTGCGTAATACAGTGCTTTCTCAATCCCTGGCTTTAATGCATCTATTACATTATCCCAATCAGCCTTTATTGTATCAAGGCTTACATGAGCCGACTTCACAACCGATCCGTCTTCTTTAGCAGGTTTACCCTTTGATTTGCTTCTTGCCCTGCTTTCAGTCGATGGGCTTTCCTTAGGCGGACTCTTAGTCTTGGGACTTGCAGTCGATGCTGTTTCAGTGACCGCACTTATACCCTGCGAACTCATCCGCTGCAGGCCTTCGCCGGTCCGTGCATCTGCTGACAGCCTTTCCGGTGGCAAAGGAATCTCCTTTGTCGGTAGGCTCTCTGTTGGCTGAGTTTCTGCTACGGGCTGAGTTTCTGCTACCCACTGACTTTCTGCTGCTTGCGTCTCTATAGTTTGGCTCTGAAGCTCAGAAGGAGACTGCAAATAGACAAGCTTAATCGTGATTACCTCTGTAGTGAGCTGAGGAGACGCTGAATATTTCATTTCTGTATCTGCATCACTTAGGATATCTATCGCTTGAAGTATCACAGCTTTGGAGAGAACACCGGCCTGCCTCTTCAAGTCGGCGAGGGCCGCTTCAGGAGTATCAATTAGATTCCGCTCAAATCCGCATGTCTTCAAAACAAGTAAGTTCCTGAAATGTTCCAGAACATCTCTAAGGAACAAGGCGGGGTCATGTCCGGAATCAATAAGCTCCCTTACAACGGTGAGCGCTGATGCCAGGT
This sequence comes from Firmicutes bacterium UBA5449, assembly GCA_002424305.1. Lineage (GTDB taxonomy): Bacteria > Bacillota > SHA-98 > UBA4971 > UBA4971 > UBA4971. Next base: position 44,363 of record DIQZ01000058.1, on the reverse strand, counting down.
CTCCTTTGATTACTTCGTCACTAAAGCTAATCACTTTACGAAATCCTGCAACCCCAAGAGCAGCGACAGCGTCATCGTAAGTTATCTTGCCCCCTGTATACGCAGCACACTGTTCAAGAAGCCCAAGCGCGTCACGAGCTGCGCCTTGAGCTCCTGTGGCAATAAGCCTCACTGCATCTTCAGAAAGCTCAATTCCTTCAACTTCAGCTACCCGGGAAACCTGTCCTGCGAGCTCACTTACGGTAAGACGCCGAAAATCGAACCTTTGGCACCTTGACAAAATCGTGGGAAGCACTCTATGAGGTTCAGTGGTTGCAAGAATAAACACTACACGTTGGGGAGGCTCTTCCAAGGTCTTCAACAGAGCGTTGAACGCTTCCTGAGTTAGCATGTGAACCTCATCGATGATGTAGACTTTATATCGTTCTTCGACCGGTGCAAACTTCACCTTCTCCCGAAGATCGCGGATTTCATCAATCCCTCGATTGGACGCAGCGTCAATTTCAACAACGTCCATGGAGTAGCCGTCTTGAATTCTAGTACACGCGTCACACTTGCCGCAAGGATCGGGAGTCGGACCTTCCTTACAATTTAGAGCCTTTGAAAGCACCTTAGCTACGGTAGTCTTGCCCGTTCCTCGCGGACCCGAGAAAAGATATGCATGAGATGTGCGATCTGAGGCTATAGCATTACGCAGCGTACGCGTAACGTGGTCCTGTCCCACGACTTCAGCGAATGTCTGCGGTCTAAATCGGCGATACAGCGAGACATATGTCACTTCCAGCCCCTCCTTACCCAAGATATGAAGTTCTGGTTCCATCGTCCAATTCCTGCAGCTGATGCCGCCAAGGGCCACGAGCCCAAGGCAAGACTCGAATTGAAAAACCTTATATGAAAGCACAGGAAGAAAAAACCGGCCTCCCGGTAATTAATCCAGGACAGGGCCGGTCCAACAATGGTCGTGCACCCACCTTCGAACGCCCTCCCCAGGCGGTAACCTGTCAGCCGGCTCCGGCCAGGCGCCCCTACGGCACACAGAACATTCTGCTTACCGCTGCTACCTCCCGGTCCTGACGGGCTTCACAGACTTCTGTTGCGTAGGACCCAGTCTTCTTCGCTACTTAACAGGGCCAGGCCCCACGAAGAGTCGGCCTCAGGTGGGAATTCAACCCCGCTATAGCGGGTTGCGGGTTCAGGGCACCGCTACCTCCCCATCTAGCACGACCAAACCTTGACAATAGAAGTATTTTCACATAAATATACATAAATATGGCGGAGAGGGCGGGATTCGAACCCGCGAGACAGAGAACTTCTGCCTACCCGCTTTCCAGGCGGGCGCCTTCAACCAACTCAGCCACCTCTCCGAAAAGGGTCAATGCTGGCGGAGAGAGTGAGATTCGAACTCACGGGGCAGGGGCTACCCGCCCACTCGCTTTCGAGGCGAGCGCTTTCAACCACTCAGCCATCTCTCCGCTTGGTCTACTCTTTATCTGTAGAACTTATTCAGTTTAGACCATGATTTCATTTCACTGATCCAGTTCATCTAAACATAGCTAAACATCGCGCAACTCTGAAAAAAACTGCCTAAGAAGTGTAGCACACTCCTCTTGAAGGACACCGCTTGTCACGTCCAGCCTATGATTCAAGGCTTCATGTTCCACCAAGTTCATGATTGACCCTGCAGCCCCTGATTTGGGGTCCGGCGCTCCATAGACGAGACGCGCGACTCTTGCCAGAACCAAAGCACCGGCACACATTGAACACGGTTCCAATGTCACATAGAGAGTTGCACCCTTTAGGCGCCATGAACGGAGTCGCTCTGACGCCTCTCTTATCACTAATATCTCTGCATGAGCAGTTGGGTCCTGTAATTCCTCTCTGCGATTATGTCCTCTTGCAATAACCTGCCCGTCTAAGGTGATGATAGCACCTACAGGAACTTCGCCTTTCAAGTACGCCTTCTTCGCTTCCAGAAGGGCCCTGTGCATAAACGTTTCATCATTCATATGTTGCTCATATAACATAACTCATAATGCACATCCGCACGTGACTCCATAGTAGAAATCTTACAGCGCACAGCGCAACCGCAGCGCAACCGGCGCAAATCTGATAGCTGTCTCCAAGGCCTACCTCAGGCTCGCTACTATAATAACATCATGAGGAGTTTGGGGCAAGACCTATCAAGCTTCGGCTGTCAGGCTTCGGCGTCATGCTCGTGGTGAAGATGTGCGAACAGCTCCTTCATCGTCAGCAAGGCGTAGGGCAGGAATAAATGACATCTCGAAAAGCATACATATAAAAAAACTGGTAGCCCCGAGACGAATCGAACGTCCGACACGCGGTTTAGGAAACCGCTGCTCTATCCACTGAGCTACGGGGCCACCAAGATTTTAATCCAATATATTAGCTTACATATTTTATAGCACAATGTAGCCAACGTGTCAATCCATTTTGAGACTGCTCGTGTTTTGGGACTGCTGTATCATTGGCCTATCGCCGGCCTCATGTCAAGGCATCCTTTTCAACACATTGTTTTAAGATGTCGATCCTTGCAACCCCAAGGCCTTGAGATGATTACCAATGTGTCTTGCAAGGAATTCATAGTATAGCGCTTCATTTTCATAGAGGCACCTGTAAATCCTATCCCTGAAACGACAATCTCCGGAGCCGTCTTTTGCCTGGAGAATTACCCCATAAGTGATATGCATCAACTGTCTGGCATCGTTCTGACTCATAAGATCTTCGAGTTCATCATCTCTCAGCTCAAGCACATCAGGAATTCCACCGGTATCCAATGTAACGTGATAATACCGCCTGGCCTCAGTAAGATGCTCCAGGGCAAACGTGTGTAGCTCTCGATAAAGCCCCGGATCTCTGTGAATGATTACTCTGATTGCTTCAAGCCAGTTTGTGCCCGCGGTCTTGACATGAACATGCCCCTTAGTCTCTTCACCGATAATCGGGAATACACTGAATTTGTCGCTTCCTGAATGGACACTCAGCTTGTAGTCAAAGTGTGATGCGATTCGCTGATGAGCTTGGAGTTCCTCCCGAAACTGCTGAAGATTGCCTATGTAATCAATACCCTTTTGGAATTCGCCGCAAAAACGCGGAGCAACACTGTATAAATCTACACCGGCCTCGCTAAGCTGCAGAGCTACAAAGAAGTGTGCCAGGGGGTCCGTAGGAGTTGATGTCTCATCAATTGACATCTCAAAGTCTATGTCCTGATTACATGGCTTAATCATTGTGTCGAAAACATTAATCGCAAAATCTATGGCTTTTTGATAAATAACAGCGTTTTCTCTTAACGCATCTTGACTGAATGTCAACGTAAAACCTGATTCGAGCTCAAACTCCTCGGATAGAAACCGCGATTCCAGCCTGTCGCGCGTCCCTTTATTCATCTCCATGTACAGACGCTCTACCGCGTCATCAGAAAAACCTTCAATATCATTAATGTGTTCAGAGCAATCCAACGTTATCATGGTGTAACCGGTATCGAGGGCCAGCTTAACCTCGTCCATTGACTTGAGGTGGTCTCCATCCGCACCGAACCCACTGCGATAGCCCTCTTGAAACACTGCCCAGACTGCGTCTGAAAGCACCCCCTCAAAGGTTCTTCCTGTAAGGGCAAGCTCTCTAATCGATTGTTGAGCAAGGATCGGCCCTACATTACAGTCGCGTATTACCTTTATGTGTCCGGGCGATGCCACTCCCAACCTATCACCTACGCCTATCGTAGCGTCGAACTTCCTGAGGGAAACCGGGCGCGTATATGGAAAATGTTTTCTTATGACATGGCTGTTGGCAACTGACAAATCACAAATTTTAACAACAAGACCTTGATGTGAGCCTTTGCCACCTTTAAGCTCCTGAAAGACTGCTGACCCATCGCCTATTACCACGAGTTTCTTTTCCCGTTCCCCTTTAATAAGGAAGAGAACAGACCCGTCTTTCTCATGAAGGGAATTGGGATACGCGCATCCTAAGTTCAATATTATCTCTTCCTTTCCGTCATCCATTGCATCCCTTGGCTTTGTCAATCTTCCATCAACCCACAAATGCACTCTTCGTACCCCATGTGTGTGGGGACATTGATAAATCGCGAGGGCATACATCACACCATGACGTCTTATTACTTGCTCTCCAAGCTTTCGCTTATGTCGCTTTCATCCATCCACTCAGTGTGAAACGTTCCCGGCTTGTCCACTCTCTCATAGGTATGGGCGCCAAAGTAGTCACGCTGGGCCTGTATGAGATTTGCAGGAAGCACAGGCGTGCGATAGGAATCGTAGTATGAAAGCGCTGAAGCGAAAGCAGGTACAGGTACTCCATGCCTCATTGCCGAGCTTGCCACAAGACGCCAGCTTTCTTGTGAAGAGATGATAATATCCTTAAAATACGGATCCAGTATTAAGTTGGTCAAATCCGGATTATGGTTGAAAGCGTCAGTTATCCGGTCTAGGAATTGAGCTCTAATGATACATCCGCCTCGCCATAAGAGAGCGACTTTACCTAAGTCAAGGTCCCAGCCGTACTCTCTTGACGCCTCTTTCATGAGGGCAAATCCCTCCGCATAAGCGCAGATTTTCGAGGCGTAGAGCGCTGCTTTCAGATGAGATATGCTCTCAGATCTGGCGTCAGTAAACTCAGCCTGTCCCGGATCTGGAAGCATAGTCGCGGCCAGCATCCGCTCATCTTTCAGCGCAGACATACAACGTGCGAATACAGCATGCACAAGGGTGGGAGCGGGAACACCTAGATCCAATGCCTCTTGAGATGTCCATTTACCTGTGCCCTTCTGCCCTGCTGCATCCTTAATAACATCTATCAGTGGCTTCCCTGTATCCTTATCTTTCTTGCCTAGAATATCTCGGGTAATCTCAATGAGGTAGGAGCTGAGTTCTCCCGTACTCCAATCTTTAAGAACCTTCTGTATCTCGACCACTTCCATACCAAAAAGATTCCTCATAATGGCATATGCCTCAGCGATTAGTTGCATGTCAGCATATTCAATGCCGTTATGGACCATCTTGACGAAGTGTCCTGCTCCATCCTGTCCAAGATATTTGCAGCATGGTTCACCTGAACCCGCTTTAGCTGCTATGTCATCAAAAATCCTCTCTACATGCTCCCATGCAGCCTTTGAGCCTCCCGGCATGATACTCGGCCCCTTCAGAGCGCCTTCCTCTCCGCCAGAGACTCCGACACCTAAGTATAAGAATCCCTTTTTCTCCAATGACTCATTGCGGCGGATAGTATCCTTAAAATAGGAGTTCCCGCAGTCAATGATAATGTCTCCGGGACTCAAATAGGGAATGAGTTGCTCAATTACCGCGTCCACAGCTTGGCCCGCTTTGACCATGAGCATTATCCGCCTTGGCTCTCTTAACGATTCAACTAGTTCCGGGATTGAGCGTGTGCCTGTGATAAGCTCATACCCTTGTGCCTTGCCGGCAGTGAACTCATCTACCACACGTAAAGTGCGATTAAAGACCGAGACGGCATAGCCATGGTTTGCCATGTTCAGGACAAGATTCTGTCCCATAACACCTAAACCTATCAGGCCAATATCTGACTTCACATGACACCACCTACCTAGACCTCGTTAAAGAATCTGCTCCTTAAGGCCCAAAGGCCTTTTCCCGGATTACCTATGAAGAAGACTTCCTTGCCTTCTACAGTGTTATATCCCTCATGCAACGTCTCAGGCTTATACATATCCAGCGCTTCAGATAAAGCCATGTAATTGAAGTTTACTCCTTCAATCTCCTCTCGGGTCAGATATCCCGGGGCATATGTGCTTTGGAATCTCTCTTCAGAAGAGCCGTGAATAAGATGAGCGGCTGCAGAAAGGTTGTCCCCAAGGTCTTTGTCCTTCTTGACCAGCTCCAGAATTCGCGGGGTGCCGGAATAACCGTATTTTCGTATCAAAGCGTCAATTGCCATATCTTCGCCGAATTGCTTAACTCCGGGCGCGATGATTATGAGCTCCCCGTCGTCGGCAATTGCCATTCTTGTGCGGTATATGGCCTTATTCCCCAACCACGTGCTCTTATAGTGCTCCGGATCAAGATATACAACTACTCTCTCAAGCGGTTTATCCAATAGCATGAAATTCAGTTCTTGACTAAGGCGGACCGCTTCCTCGAAAAGCTCTCGACGCCTGCCTGCCCAAAAACCGCGAATCTTCGTTTCGTCCTCATCTGTTGTAGTGACTGTTAGAATATACTGCAGCGGGATATCGCAAAGGAAGTTTGCCTCAGCGTAGTCAAAAACCTTTCGGACAGGCGAATAGTCCTTACCCATAAGATTCTCCAAACCGTATACAGCACCAAGAAAATGTGACTTATCAATTATCTCCTTACCTCCACATCCTACGAGGATATTCTTAGTATAATTCGCCATACCGACAACTTCGTGCGGGACTACTTGGCCAATGGAGATAATCAAGTCATAACTCTTGTCAAAAAGCCTCTTGTTTACTTCAACACCAATGGCAAAGTCAATCTGCCCTTGGGATATTTCCTTTACATAGGATTCGGGGATTTCGCCGATTCGCTCTATATCGTCGCGCCAATCATGAGCAATAAAACGCTCTTTCGGGATAGCCGGCCCGAACATCTTGAGCCTCTCTTCGTCTGATACAGGAACATGAGTGCCCAGGGCAGGCATTATGTCCACCTGAGCGCCAGGAGAAAGCCTCTCATACAATATCTGCGTAATGAGTCCGGCCTGAGAGAGGCTGCGAGTGTAGTCAGGCGGTAGAAGCAAAACCTTATCAAACTTACGTTGAAAACCGTCCAACCAGGAACTAAGCGCCTCTTCTATCTCCCTACGAGTAATATCTTCCCCTACTATGTTCACTTCCTTCATCAACGCCAGCCTCCATAAAATACGAATTACTCAAGGAACTCCCGGAATTTGCTATCAGAAAGAAGCCTGCTTCAGCTCAGCGTATAAATCCAAGTATTTTGCATATCTGCTTTCATAGGTCTTCATGTTATCGTCTTGGGGTGTAAACTTCATGGTTACAGCAGGCCGATAATCCTCAACTGAGTTAATTCCGCCGACTGACTCTAATGCTATCAGTGCTGTACCTACCGTTGAGTCATTTGCGACACCGGTGGCAAGAATTTCTCTTTGGAAAATATCCGCTGCCATCTGTGACCATAGAGGAGACTTCAATATGCCCCCCGACATAATGACATCATCCGGCGTACCGCCGATTTCTGAGAGAATCTGATAACACTGATACATGTTAAAGAGGACTCCTTCAAGGATAGAGTAGTAAAGATCAAACTCATTGTGGGACCCTCTTACTCCGTAGAAGCCGCCTGCCTTCTCTTCTTGCCATCCGGGACATCTTTCCCCGAACAGAAACGGCATGAAGTATGGGGCTCGCTCGCCTTGAACCTCGGACGCACCCTCTGTGAATTTATCGTAATCACGGCATCCCCCGTCTCTGGCACTAAGGCAATCAAGATACCAGTCGACACAGTTTGTCGCCCCGTTGATAGCAGCACCTGCTAACCTTTTGTTGTTAAAGAGATAGTAACACCAAGTAGACGGTTCACCGGGAAGCTTGGGTTCTTTGTGGGCTGCCCTTAGCGCCCCTGAAGTCCCCACTGACATGGACATGATTCCTTCTCGAACTCCTCCGATACCTACCTGGTTCATAGCCCCGTCAGCGCATCCAACTGTAACAGGAAGCCCTGAAGGTAGGCCTACCGCTTGCGCGACACGTGGAAGGAGAGGAGCCGCGTAGAACGCGTCTACAAGTTCACCTAATTGCTCTCTCTTGATACCGGCAAATTCAAGTATTTCATCATCCCAGTCCAAGGTATTGATGTTCATGAGTCCTGTGCCTGAAGCTGTGCATTTAGACACAGATCGGCCGGTAGTTAACGCCTGATGAACATATTCGATTTGCGATGAAAGAGACGCTGTTTTGAGAGCAAGTCGGGGCTCAGTCCGAGTTACATGAATCCATTTCCATATAGGATAAAGAGCGTGGGTCATGCATCCTGTCTTATGATAGAGCCTTTTCACAAAAGCCTCGTCTCTCCGAAGAGGAGCAACGGTTGCCGTGGCGCTCTGATCTGCCCAGGTCTTAATCCTACCTAAAGGCTTGTGTTCATTATCCAGCAGTAGCAAGCTATGCCAGGTCCCACATAAACCGATAGCGCCGATAGAGTTCGCATCAATCCCGGGGCAGTTGACTACTTCCTTAAGAACGCGGAGAGCAGTAGCCACAATTCCGTCAGCGTCCTGAGTTGGACCGTCAGCCATATCTGCAGGAAAAGGCAGAGTAGCCTCTGCAATAACTCCTTTATTAGGGCAGAATACAATAGCTTTCGCAGATGAGGTACTGACCTCTAAACCTATAGTTTTCATACTTTTCACCACAGCATATTTATTCTTCTCTCATCATCTAATCCGGAGCAACAGGCTCAAACACCGCTATAAGCAGCAAACCCACCGTCGATCGGCACAACTGTGCCATTTACGAATTTGGACGCGTCGGAAACCAACCAGATTAATGTCCCAATAAGGTCTTCCGGGATGCCGTAACGTCCCATAGGTGTATGGTCCATGATCTGTTTACCGCGCTGAGTTGGTTCACCGGTCGCTTCATCTGTAAGAAGGAAACGGTTCTGATTTGTCAAGAAGAAACCAGGTGCAATTGCATTAACACGGATATTCTTAGAGTAATTGAGATTGAAGTGAACAGCCATCCACTGAGTGAAGTTATTCACTGCAGCTTTCGCGGCTGAGTAGGCGACAATTCTGGTCAGAGGGCAGAAGGAGTTCATAGACGACATATTAATGACTACGCCTTCACCGCGTTTCGCCATTACTTCGCCAAAGACCTGGGTGGTTAAGACTGTTCCAAGAAGATTCAGATTGAAAACCCACTGAATCGCGTCGGCAGGTATGTCAAAGAATTCAAACGCCTCATTAGTGGTAGCTTCTTTCTTGTTTCCGCCTGCCCCATTAATCAGAATATCTACTTTGCCAAAGGACTCTAAGACTACGTCTCTCGCCTTCTCCAGGGATTTCTTGTCAAGCACGTTGGTTCCAACTGCGATAGCAGTACCTCCGTGTGACGTGATTTCGTCGGCTATAGCCTTCGCCTGTTTTTCATTAAGATCTAAGATTGCAATTTTGGAGCCTCTTTTTCCCAAAGCTCGTGCCATTTCGCTGCACAGAATCCCTGCGCCTCCCGTAATCACTGACACTTTTCCTGTTATGTCGAAAAGTTCATCCATTTCATGATTACCTCCCTTTAGTTAAGAATCTCAATGATTAAGGTTTGCCGGCCATTGGTTATCATTGGGCAATCTCACAAAACCCCGACAACTCCTTTAGAACCGCTTAGGCACTATAACCTCCCTGGTCAGCTTTATGTTAGTGATGGCCTTTTCCGGCTCGCAAAGGCATACCCCGATGAAAAGTGCATCAATAATCGTGAGCTGTGCTATACGCGATGATGCGCTCTCAATTCTGTACAGAGTCTCGCTTGAATACACCCCGAGCTTTATGTCGAGAACCCTGTCAATAGGCGATCTTGCATAATGTGTTATCCCAATCGTAGTGGCGCCGCTTGATTGTGCGACTTCCAGAGCCTCGATAGTATCTCTGTTGCTACCTGAATGGGAAATTCCAACCACCACATCGCCGGGCCCTAAGAGGACTGCCGCTACTGCCTGCATATGCGGGTCATTGTAGGCAATCACCGGCTTTCCGGTTTTTGTAAACTTATGAGCAGCGTCCATAGCGATAGGTGCAGAACCACCCACTCCGTAGAAATAGATCCTCTTCGCCTCAAAAAGGACTTTTATCGCGCGCCTCAACTCATTTATGGACAGTACATTAGTAGTAGTATCTAAAGCCTGTACATTGGCTCGCACAACTTTTTTCAGAATCGTATCTGCATCGTCGCCTTCTTTGATTTCTTCATGAACTGTCTGAAGAGGATTGACTATCTCAAGTGCAAGATTGATCTTAAGCTCCTGGAAGCCCCGGAATCCAATTTGCTTACACATCCTGACAATTGTCGCTTCGCTGACCTCTATCCTTTCGGCCAGTTCAGTAATGGGGAGATTTATGACTTCCCGAGGGTGGGCAAGCACATATTCAGCTACCTTCTGTTCAGACTCCCTAAATGACGATTTTCCTTCTCTGATTTTCCCCAATGTAGAACTCTTCACTATGTACGTTCACACCGCCAATCTATGTAGATGAAAATTATTTTCTGCGAATCAACCAATGCTATATCTAAATTTCGCTAACTGCCTGGAAAATCCTGCACCAATAGCAGAAGATTATTTTCAACACTCACAATCAGTCCGAAAAACATCCTAAAGAATGATTGTCTGGTGAAATTATGAAATATGGTGGAAATATCCACAATAATCCAGTAGGATCTATTTGGTAGAAAATGGGGCTTATTGAGGTCATGAAAGGAGGGAAGACATGATTAAGCGGTGTCTTGTTTTGTCCTCTGCCTTGCTGCTGTTGTGTGCAATACTGGCAGGCTGCTATGGAGGACGATCTGTGGGACATCAAGAAAAGACAGGCTCTGTAAGGGTTGCAATTTCAAGCCCGGACGTCCGTCAGATAAAATCCGTCATGCAAGATGAGTCTAGCATCCGGCCCAATAGCACCGGGGGTGAGCTGCCTACACAAGTAGAAGTGAAACTCACCAACGGGACAACAGTCTTATCACAGACTGTTATGCTGCAAAATGGCGCAGCAGAAGTCACCTTCTCTGATGTAGTAGTGGGTCCGTGGACTATAATCGTCCTGCTAAAAGACGCTGAGAACAACCTTGCGTACGAAGGCTCATGCCGGGTTGCAATTACTGCAGATCAAATGGCTCAGGCAAGTGTGCTGCTGCAACCTGCCCTTGGGACGCTTGAGCTTACTGTAGATTTAACCGGAATTCCGGATCATGAGAGGGTTGCAAAACTAAGACTGTACAAGGATTCGAACAATCTCAAGAGTCAGACAAATATAGAGCGAGAACCCGGGGCTAATATTATCTTTGCCCTGGTTTCTAATCTACGGCCTAAAACCTATGACATGATGATTAAACTCTACGATGATAACGGAGATCTTGTGTACGAAAGCCTATGGGCGAGCATGGAAATACTGCCGGGCAGGGTAACCAAAGCTGACTGGGATTTCTCATCAGGCGGGGTATCAATTGTGGTAGACTGTAATGACCCCCCATCCCCCCCGACAAACCTCACAGTCGCTCTTTCTGAAAATGAAGTCGTTCTCACATGGAATGAATCCATAGACTCTGATCTTGTGGGGTATAAGGTCTACAGACGACAAGTGCCTTTTGACGGGTTCAAAGTTGCAGCTGAAGTTAGTCATTCACCTGGCCAAGAGCAAAGCTTCATGGATGTCGGTACCAAATCCGGTAATACGTACTCTTACTTTGTGACGGCTATAGATACAGCCGACAATGAAAGTTCGAGAAGCAATGAAGTAACCATAAACGCGCCATAAAAAGAGCACACAGGATTCAACCGTCGATTCTTAGCGACGAGAAGGTGGTAAAACGGTGGTCTACAGCCGGCCTCGCCTACAAGGGAAGAAGCCGGCTGCTTCTTTTTTTTTACCTGAGTGAGGTATTAGGTGAAGACTTCTCTGCCTTCCGCTGCTTCTCAAGTAGCCAAACAATAAACGGGACAAAAAGCAGTTGAATCACTATCCCAGGAAGGCCCGTCATGAGTCCTGCTGTAAGCGGATAGAAAACCGGAACCTGACTGAATCCGAACAACGGCAGAACGTAGGCTGCCAGAATCCCGTAAACAACCCGTCCACCGAACATAGCAATAAGCAGTGATAAAACCACATGAAGCTTCTTCGTTCGATAAGCGAATCCGGAGAGCAGACCATATACAGCAAGCTCTACAACCATCATCTGAGCCTTAGGAGGCATAAGAGGAGGCATCCCTGTCAAAAGGGAGCTCAAAATGGGAGTTAAAGCTCCAACCAAGCATCCGATAGCAGGCCCGGTTATAAATCCTGCAAGTAAAACCGGGATGTGCATGGGAAGAAATACGGGCCCTACGCCAATGGCATGAAATGCAATTGGCACAACAATTCCCAGTGCCACGAACAGTCCGCCTAGAATCAGATTCCTAATATTGCGGTCCCTCATAGTCAATACCCCTTTCCACATGAATACTTCTTATGCCCTTCTTAGGCAAGCCTTGTCGCGGCTTCACCTTGTAGCATCAGCATTCTCTTTGCCCGCTTTGTCGAATCCACCTATTGCGGTCACAGCTTCCCCTTGTAATCGCAGTTTCTACTCGCCGTGAAAGCCTTAGCAAAAAGAAAAAGCCTGCGCACTGTCTTTGTCTACTGACAAAGAACGCAGACCTTCGTGGTCATGGTAGTATTCATCTAACCTATTATCCTCTGATAGTATCTATATCCATTTGGCAGCAGTTAACTTCGAGTTACCCTAATAGCTCAATAGTCTTCTCTATCAAGGCATCAATCTGGCGAGGCAATGGATCTATCCTGGCGCCTACGATCTCGACCCCGCAACGAGTCATGGGAATAAGGAACTTATGCGCTTTACATGAAGCTATAGCGCTTGCCATTTTCGGAGTCAGCTCACCAAGTATCGAGTTTGCAAGCACTATCCCCAGCGGTCCTAAGATAACGTCTACAGTTTCAACTGTCACGACAATGGCGTTCTCGCCTGTAGCTCCTTCATCAGCCCCGGCCTTAAGCATTGAGCCTGTTGCCAGCGCATTTGTTCCAAGAGCTATTATCGTTACCTTCCCGGCTTGTTCAGCGCTGAGTTCCTTTCTCAGTCTTTCAATAATGCTCTTCCCGATTCCCCCGCCTTGTCCGTCTACAACAGCGATCTTCACGCTCGGCCTCCTATGCGATTTGCAGGTCGCCCCTTCATGGAACCGTCAACTACTGCTGTCTATTTTAGTTCTCGCTTAAACTACAGATCCCTTCTTTAAATGATTAGCGTCTGTCATCTCTCAATCTCACGGATCATCTGGGTCAGTACGTCCCGGAAAGCCTCGGCGGCATCCTTAGCTGCTTCCAGCGCCCGTGCCCGCCGCTCTTCACATGCCTTTAGCCGACGGCTTTCCCTGCGGATATCTCCATCAACATACGAACGTATATCCATCTGATCCTGCCCCCCAGCCAGCCTTATCCATATAATTGCACATCCCCTACAGCGATGCTATAAACGGCCCCTCACGGGAGTCAGCTACCATTTCGAGTACATTTTCCCCTGAGACCACAGGTAAACCTGCCCGCAGAGCGACAACAGAGATTGCTTGTGGAATTGCTTGACATTATGGGTCTTATCCTCTACAGTAATCTTTTATAGGACAGTAGTTGCGCGTTAACTTAATATGGAGGCCTCTTGGTTGAAATCACCTATTGATTCAAAAAGTGATAATGCTTATAAGCACCAACTTGATGATTTTGAATACGGACTAAGACAAGGTATCCCCATTGCATTAGGTTATGTTCCCGTTTCCTTTACTTTTGGTCTCATAGCAGTAAGCGGCGGCATTCCTGTTTGGGTCGCTATTCTCATTTCATTAACTAACCTGACCTCTGCCGGACAATTCGCCGGCACAAACCTTATTATCTCCGGCGAACCTCTTTTGGAAATTACATTGACTACTTTTGTGATTAATATCAGGTATCTATTAATGTCTCTTTCTCTCTCACAAAGAATTGCCCCAGAGACTTCGCTTGCAAAAAAATGTATCATGTCTTTCGGCATTACAGATGAAACATTTGCCGTCGCCTCACTGGAAAGGCGAGACATTTCTTTCGCATATATGCTAGGCCTTATCTTCTGTCCTTATTGGGGATGGGCCTTGGGGACAGCGATGGGCGCAACTGTCTCGTCTGTTCTTCCTGCCGAAATACAGAATTCCATGGGTATTGCTTTATATGCAATGTTTATTGCTTTAATCGTTCCAAGCTCCAAAAAATCCAAAGCCACCATGATCATAGCTCTGGTCGCGATTGCTATCAGTTCTTTATTTACCTGGGCTCCCTACCTTAAGCAGGTTTCATCCGGATGGAGCATTGTTATTGCAACCATTGCCACTTGCTTTATTGGGGCAGTCCTTTTCCCCAGGGAGGATCTCTAGCATGCAAAAAACAATTATTGCAGTAATTCTAATGGCAGCGGTTACGTATATTCCGCGGGTACTGCCAATGCTCTTTGTCAAAGAACGGTCAAAATCCCGCCTCTTGCGTTCTTTTCTGCATTATGTGCCGTTTGCTGCCCTGGGAGCTATGACTTTTCCGGGAATACTGTATTCTACAGGGAATATGACTTCAGCCTTAATCGGAATGACAGTTGCGCTTATTTTGGCTTTCTTTGAAAAAGGCCTGTTGGAAGTCGCCGTAGGCGCAATCTTGACTGTCTATCTTATACAGCTATTTGTACACTAAAAGGCGAATGTGAACCCAGATAAAGCGACGGCCTGAGCTATTTTCGCTGTAGCAAAAGCCGGCAGTGATGCGGGTTACAGAAGTGGGCAAATATTCGTTTCCCCCCATGATGAGAGCCTATTTTTTGACAAACAATGAAGACAACCGGCCCAATGTGTCAAATCTTGTAAGTATGCCAAACAAGAAGAACGCTGGGGGTCACCTTCATGGCAATTATGCCACAAAAGCAGTTATTTGGGTGGAGCGAAATTGAAGAATTAGGTGATTTGCAACGGTTGAAGCTTGTCATAGATTACCTGCCTGATGAAACTCTTGAACGTCTATCAATGTTATGCTATTATAGCAAATGGGAAGCAGCTTAGAAATGAGAAGTCATATTATACAAAACATAATTTTCAAAAATCAAGTTTTTCGAGCGCCCGTAGCTCAGTGGATTAGAGCGGTTGACTACGAATCAACAGGCCGCAGGTTCAAGTCCTGCCGGGCGCGCCATACTTTAACCGGGATTTTGCGCAAGGCAGCAAAATCCTTATTTTTTTGGCCGGCTTACTACTACCAACCCTCCAAAAACCGCAGTTGCTTTTCTTTTTCAAACAAGGATGCAGGAACACAAGCCTGCGCCGTGAAGGCAGGTGAAGGCAGGGACATTGATAAATTGACATATTTCATGTATATTCTATGAGCGGCGTTGTAATAAGAATATACGAAACTTCATGGAGAAATGAGGATGTTGAAAAGTGATAAGATTACCTGAATACATAGGGGTGTCAGCGTTTGGTATTAAGATAGGAGTGGTCGTCCCCGGATCTGATATTGTCCGGATGACCTACGATGCGCTGGCTAAGTGTGACGATGACGGCCTCCTGGATTCAGGGGATACTGTTTGCATAACAGAGTCAGTGGTGGCAAGGGCACAGAACAACTATGTTACTGTGGATGATGTCGCCAAAGAGGCACGCAAGCAGTTGAAAATCGGACCCTCGGACAGACTTGGGGTTGTATTCCCAATCTTGAGTCGTAATAGATTTTGGCTGGTTCTTAAGGGACTTGCCAGAGCTGTCCCCAAAGGAGAAGTTGTGGTTCAATTATCGCATCCCACCGATGAAGTGGGTAACCCAATTCTTCCGAAAGGGTTTGCAAAGAAACTGGGGAAAGATGACAGCGATATCATAACTCTGGAAGAGGCCGGTTCAGAAAGACTCAGGCATCCTGTAACTGCTGTTGACTATGTTGATCTCTACACATCTACCATTACTGAAGAGGGAGCGAAAGCCACCATATTCTTCTCGAACGATCCCATAAAGATTACTGAAGCTAACGTTGATGCAGTTGTGGTAGCAAATGTTCATAACCGTGAAGAAACAAAACAAACTCTTGCGCCTATTATAAGCCGTTGCATAACCCTTCAAAGCATGTGCAATACACCACCGGGCGCTTGGTCTGAGTGGGGGCTTCTTGGAAGTAACATGTCCTCAGGAGACAGGCTGAAACTTGCTCCACGTAATTCAGACGAACTGGCTGAGCACATACAAGCTGAGATCATGCAAAAGCTGGGCAAGAACATAGAAGTATTAGTCTTCGGGGACGGCGCTTATCATGATCCTTCAACAGGCATATATGAGCTGGCAGACCCGAAACCCGCCTTCGGCATGACACGAGGACTCTCCGGTAGGTACCGCGAAGGATTGAAGTATAAGTACCTTGTTGACGAGATGTGGTATGGGGGCATCGATATTCCTGATATAGAAAATGCTCTGTTAACTAAGAAGAAAGAACCTATTGACAGGCAAGCCGCTTCTACAGAGGGGACTACTCCCAGAAGAATTGAAGATGTTATCGCAAGCTTAGCTGACCTGGTTATTGGTTCCGCTGATGCCGGCACACCAATAGTGCTTGTCAAAGGGATGTAATCCTATATATGGTTCGACTTCTGCCGATCCCCTTAACTCTTAAGAGGATCGGCTTTTTTGTTTCAAGTAAGTCTTAGCGGAGACAGGAGTTACAAGAATAATTCCCCAAAAATCACATACGCAAAATTGCATAGCTTACAATACATAACTTACGATAAAAGAAGAACACAGTGAACAAGCTATAGGCGAACTCATGGATGTCCCGGGACACTCTTGGGAATGACTTGGGGGTGTAATCATGCGCCAAAACCATGATGAACATGTGAGAGAACAGGTATTTGAGGTTGCCGGGATGCACTGCGCCTCATGCGTGTCTCGTGTGGAACGGGCCCTTGAAAAAGCTCCGGGTGTCACAAGCGCAGTAGTAAACCTTGTAACCGGGCAGGCTACAGTCACTTATGCCCCTCATGAAACCTCAATCCCTCAGATAATACAAACCGTTAAGGGTGCAGGATATGAAGCTAAAGAAGTGACTCAGACCAACCGGCGAGCAGGTCGGGTAGGTGAAGGAGACAGAGAAGAGAAAAAGCGTGAGGAAGAAATAAAAGGCCATTTCCTACGGTTTCTCATCTCCGCCATATTCTCGCTTCCCCTTGTTTCACTTATGCTCTCTCACTTATTCGGGGTCAACCTCCCTACATGGCTGGAAAGCCCATACTTTCAGTTTCTCATGGCCACGCCTGTCCAATTCGGTGCAGGATGGCAATTCTACCGAGGGGCATTTTCAGCTTTGCGCGCCGGGTCAGCCAATATGGACACGCTCATCGCAATGGGAACTACAGCAGCCTACGCATTTAGCTTATATCAAACCTTCGTCTCTTTCGGCCATGTATATTACGAGTCATCTGCTGTCATTATTACCCTCGTCCTCCTGGGCCGCTACTTAGAAGCCAGAGCGAAAGGCAAAACCGGAGAGGCAATAGAAAAGCTAATGCAACTTTCACCTCAAAAAACCTATATTATCCGAGAAGGTGCGGAAATTCAGATGGATACTGAGGAGGTTGTCGAAGGTGATGTCGTCATAGTAAGGCCGGGAGACCGTATACCTGTTGACGGCATTGTAACAGAGGGGATGTCCATAGTAGATGAATCTATGTTAACAGGAGAGAGCATCCCAATGGAAAAGGGGCCCGGTGCTCAAGTTACAGCCGGCACCATTAACAAGCATGGCGCCTTTAAGTTTCGGGCCACAAAGGTAGGGCGAGACACTGTTCTCTCGCAAATAGTGAGAATGGTTGAAGAAGCACAGGGATCAAAAGCTCCAATACAGCGTCTAGCCGACAAAGTGGCCGGCTACTTCGTCCCCGGTGTGCTTATCATAGCACTGCTTACTCTTATCATATGGTTCCTCGCCTCAGGGGATCCGGGACGAGCCGTTCTTGCCTTTACTGCAGTCCTTGTAATCGCCTGTCCTTGTTCTCTCGGTCTTGCCACACCCACAGCCATCATGGTGGGAACAGGAAGAGGCGCTGAGTCAGGCATTCTGATTCGAGGGGCGGAACACTTAGAAAGAGCTCACAAAATTGATACTGTTGTCCTGGACAAAACCGGAACTATCACAAAGGGAGAGCCTGCAGTAGTCAGTGTAGTGCCGGTCAGCGTGCCTGGCCACAAAGAGGCTGAGCTTGACGAAATGGTGAAACTTGCAGCCTCGGCTGAGCTTCGTTCGGAGCACCCGTTAGGAATGGCAATTGTTCAACACGCCCAAGCCCTCGGACTAAGCCCGGTGGAGCCTTCAGCTTTCCATTCAATTCCCGGAAAAGGGGTAACGGCAAAAGTTGAAGACAAAGAAGTGCTGGTAGGCACTGTTCGGTTAATGACAGAGCGAGGAATCGCCTGCGAGAATGTCCAAAGCAATCTATTAGCCCTTGAATCTCAGGGAAGGACTGCGATGCTCATCGCAGTAGACGGAAGGATCATTGGCGTTATTGGTGTGGCAGACACGCTAAAAGAGACATCCGCAGATGCCATTTGGGCTCTCAAGGAGCTGGGAATCGACGTTGTAATGTTGACCGGTGATAACTTACGCACGGCCAGTTTCATCGCAAACCAAGCAGGGATTGAAAGGGTTTTGGCAGAAGTTCTTCCGGAAGATAAAGCGAAAGAAGTAGAAAGGCTCCGTAGTGAAGGACGCGTGGTGGCCATGGTCGGAGACGGAATCAACGATGCCCCTGCCCTTGCTGCGGCAGACATAGGTATCGCCATAGGCACCGGAACTGATATCGCCATAGAAGCCTCTGATATCACCCTGGTTCAAGGTGATCTTAGACATATTGCCGCTGCAATCAAGCTAAGCCGTGGCACCATGACCATTATTCGCCAAAATCTGTTTTGGGCTTTCATCTATAATATTATTGGAATACCTGTAGCAGCTTTAGGATTCTTATCCCCAGTGATTGCAGGAGCAGCAATGTCCTTCTCGTCAGTATCTGTGGTAATGAATTCGCTCAGGCTGCGAAGGTTCGATCCTATGGGATAATTGTGTGTGAGATAAACATAGGCGGAGGTATTTTTCGTGGTTTACTTATCGTGCAGTTACATACCGCATGAAATACCCCTGACAGCCGGGATGCATGTCAAACGCGGTATATTCGAAGGTCCTCTCCCAGCGATGGAAGGATACCTTCCCCGCGATTTCTGTCCGTATGCCAGAGCGTTCTTGCGACAATACGGGGATGACCACGTAGTTGTCATTGCTGAGTCTTGCGATGCCATGCGCAGGGTCTATGACGCCCTGAGATATTGGAGTCTGGCCGGCGCTGTTCATTTTGTGGATGTCCCACGCACACATGATGCAGAGGCAGTTTCATTTTATGCAGAAGAGCTCAGAAACTTCGCCTCCAACCTGATGGATTCCAACGCTCCTCTCCCTGCTGACTTTTGTGAGAATCTCAAATCTGCGATCGGATGCATGAACAGAATCAGGATAGGACTTGCTAAAGTGTTTGACCTTCTATCCGAAAGACAGGTTTCCGCTGTCACAGCAACCCGGCTTGCCATGTCTATCAACCAACTCGTGGCTGACTTTTCCACATCACAAGATTGTGCTGACCTTGAACCTCGGCAGCCTCGATCCAAGCACGTCTTTGCACCGAGCATAATTGAAACTATTGTCAGGAAAGCCGAAGAGCTGATAGATAAGACGTTATCTGAAGCCCATCCCCTGCATCCGATTGGGAATAGGATCCCTGTAGGAGTCACCGGGACCTGCCTGCTGGATTTGTCTCTACTCCACTGCATAGAAAGTGCAGGGCTTGACGTGGTCTTTATTGATTCGTGCCTACCTTCAAGGACATACGCTTTCACTGTTGATAATGAAAGCACCTCTGATCCTTTTTATGCGCTCGCTAAGGCATATCTTAGGAAACCACCCTGTCCAAGAATGTTCCGGGATGATGAGCGAATCCACTATCTTCACGGACTTACTTCGGATTGTGATGCCCGAGGGCTTATTTACTTTGCTCCTAAGTTTTGTGACCAAGCCTACTACGATTTCCTTGAGGTGAAGCATGGTTTGAAATCTCCGGGCCGCCTCCCTGTTCTCCTCCTTGAAGGCCAATACGGAGTTGGGAGGACAGGTCAGGCCCTCACACGAATAGCAGCGTTTAGAGAAATGCTTGAAAGCAGACAAATCGTAAGAGCAGGTACATCCAAATGACGCAGGGAAGGAACAACACAATACGATTACACCGGGAGATAGCGGGAGAAACACGACGCATTAAGGTCATTCGTGCACTTTCACGAAAGAACTGGGTTCATAGCATAGCAAGCCTGGTGATTGATTATATGCAAAGGCGAGGCGGGAAGCCTTATCAAATTGACGCTATCAAGTGCTTTGCCCATGATTTCCGGAGCTCATATCTTGAAGAGAAACCCTGCATTTTTACAAGTGCGTTCGTCCCAAACGAACTCATCTACGGCCTGGGAGGTGTACCTTTCCTGCCGGAGGCCGCTTCAGGATTTGCAGCGAGTTTCGGATTGGCCGGTGAGAGCCTTGCAGCATGTGAATCTCTTTGGTATTCTCCTGATCTTTGCAGTTTTCATAGAGCCGGGGTTGGGGCTTCAGTTCTGGAGCTCACCCCAACTCCTGCCGCTGTAGTTGTGTCATCGCACCTTTGTGACGGTGGTAAACGATCCTTGTTTCAAATAAGTCAGTATCATAATTGCCCTTTTTACATATTGGATGTGCCCTATGTTCATTCTGCTCAAACACTTGATAGGCTGGCACGACAGATAGAGAAAGTTGCCGCGAGCTTAGAGCGGGAAGTGCCCGGCTTGTCAGGAGATCACATGGCTGAGGCTTTTGCAAATTCAAATGCTGCCCGTGATTATTATCTGAATCTATGTAACCTAAGAACTAACATCCCATCCCCATGGCGCGGCTCAGAAGCGTTAAACTACGTAGTGTTGTTCTTATGGTCATGGGGAAGTCCATGGCTTACTAAGTTCTATCGGGATCTGGTTGACCATGCAGAAAATATTATCGATACCGGTCATTATCCCGTCGAAAATGAGCAACTCAGACTTGGTTGGCTCAACTTAAGGCCGTATTACAGTCCCAGACTTTTTAGCTACCTGGAAGAGAAATGTCAAGTTTCTATCGCTTTCGAAGAATTCAGCCATATGTACTGGGATCGGCTGGATGCCTCTGTCCCATACATGAGCCTGGCTAAGAAAATCATGGCTAACCCGGGATGGGGTCCGCTAGAGCGTAGACTTGAAGTAATCGGCCGAATCGTTCAGGATTTCTCTATCGACGGTGTAGTGCAGTTTGCCCAATGGGGATGCAGACAGTATAACGGTGCTGCATCTATCCTTTCAGATTATCTGAAAAAGAAAGGCGTCCCTTTTTTGAATCTTGACGGAGACGGAGTGGATGAAAGGAACAGCGGCGAAGCGCAGTCGTTGACCAGACTTGGGGCTTTTGTGGAGCTCTTGGAGTCACGAAAGCTCAGGAAGGTGAGGTAGCGAATTGAAGAACTGCTCGTATGTAGCGGGAATTGACGTAGGCTCTTCTGCAACCAAGGGGATCCTCCTCTTAGACGGGAAACCCGTATTTAAATGTATGCTCCCAACCGGAACAGATCTCGCTGCCACGGCAAGAGAATGCATGAGACAGCTACTTCATGGCAACGGGCTGACTGAAAAAGATCTATCGTTCGTAGTGTCAACAGGCTATGGGCGTGCCCGGGTCGAAGAGGCTGACAGAACTGTCACTGAAATTACGTGCCATGGGAGGGGAGCAAAAGCTTTAGTGCCCCGGGCCGGACTGGTGATAGATATCGGTGGTCAAGACTCAAAAGTCATCCGTCTTGATGAAGACGGAATGGTAGCGGATTTCGTAATGAACGATAAATGCGCAGCAGGAACCGGAAGGTTTCTTGAGGTGATGGCAGAGAGACTGGGAGTATCCCTCTTAGATTTCGGACGGATGTGGAAAGCCGCGAAGAGGCCTGTTGACATATCAAGCACTTGTACAGTATTTGCCGAATCTGAGGTAATCAGCCTCTTATCCGGAGGCATAGCACCTGAACCGATAATTCGCGGCCTGTGTGATGCAGTGGCGGACAGACTGCTTGGGATGGTGCATAGAGTGGGGATTGCGCCTAATGTAGTCATGACCGGGGGAGTCAGCAAGAACTCAGGTGTCAGATTATCTCTTGAGAAGAAGTTATCGCAACGGGTGTCAGTGCCTGCCGCATCGCAGTTTGCAGGGGCATATGGAGCTGCAATAATCGCACATGAACTCGCGCAAAGGGAAATGACAGACAGCACATAATAACAGGCACGAGAAGGACTGAGACGAAAGCACAAAAACGCCCTGCTTCTTTCAGTAGGAAGCAGAGCGTCCGAATCATAGCATCTTCATGGACTCCGTTTGTCTCGTCACGTTGACTCATAGGCCTATTCTGTAAGTCATAAGCTTATTCTGTAAGCATAGCTTCCTCGGCAGCTCTTCGCCGAACCTGCCGCCCCTGCCAGGCATGGAGAGCCAGTGCAACAGCAATAATGCCGTAAGCCACAAACACACGGAAATACTCGCCGATTTGCGGCACTCCGAAGAGTCTCTGTCCTGCCAAAGGTGAGACTACGAAGAGAGTATGGAATAAGACCACACCCACTATAGCCTGCCAAATAGTAGCACGCCGGGTTGAAGCACCTCCCACAAGAAGGGCTGCAATAGAGAACATGCCAACTTGTTCATGACTGTTATAGGTATTTAGGGTGCCTATGTTCTGCAAGAATATTAGCTGTCCCCAGCCTGCTATGACTGTTGACAAAATCATTGCAATGATCCGGGTCTTGTCCACCTTGATACCCATTACTTCAGCTATGTGCATATCCTGGCCCACTGCGCGGAGGTTCTGACCCATCTTAGTCTTCATGAGGAAGCCAATAACCACGCACATCCCTGCAGATATCAGCAATGTGACAACTGGGATACGTACTCCGCCTATGACAGGCCTCCAAATCTTGTCGAGGGATTGAGCTATATTAATGAGGTCAACAGTATTTCGAACACCAATTCCTGAAGGCAATAGAAGGCGCCGATCATTGAGAGGAATTATCGGGCCTACAATGAAAAGGAAGATTAACTGATAAATACCGTTGGCAAAGAAGCCCAGTATCATGCTGGTAATCATCTCGCGTCCCTTTGCCCGGTTCAGCACATTACCTGCAAGCCATCCGGCAATAGCAGCGATAGGTGTAGACAGTAAGCAGGCTAGCAAGAACCCTCGAACACCTGTGACACCCCAGTAAGTCACAGCAATTGCAGCACCCTGCCCTGCCATGGCGCCGATTACTATACCGAAGTTCAGTCCCATTCCTGCGGTGACCGGAATCAAAAGAGATAGTACCAGCAACGAGTTACGGGCAAGCCTTGTCACCACTTCATTAAGAAGAAACGTGACATTGAGCCCTGCAACCAGTGCCATCGTAATGGAAAGTGCCAGGAACAAGATGGGCACACCGTTAGTTGCGATTATGCGACGCACGTCCAAGCTGACGCTTCGGCCTGATTCGACTGTTTTCGGATCTGTCATGTTTGTCATTTACTACTTACCCCCTGTCGAACGCGTCAATGCGTAAAGGATCATGCCGTTCGAAATAATCAGCCTGGCAACCTCTGAAATGTCGCCCTGGATCACCCTACTGGTAACAGGCAGAGCAGTAGTCAAGAGGGTCTGGAACAGTAACGTACCGATGATAACATTGGAGATAGTAGCTTTCTGCAAGCTTGCCCCGCCTATCAGGATCGCAGCTACAGCAGGAAATGCCATCATCAAGGGTGCCATGTAGAGCTGAAGAAATCCATAACTCTGTGCATAGATAATTATACCTATAGCCGCCAGCACAGTAGACAGAACAACCCCTACCGCCTTCATACTTCGAACATCTATACCTGCAGACCTGGCAAATACGGGATTCGCTCCGGCGGCCAACATTGCAATACCCAGTTTTGTCTTGTAGAAGAAGTATATAAGCAGGCAAAATAGCAAAAAGAATCCAAGGAGTCCTGCGGATATCTTGACCCCGAACAACTGAAATACGGCAAACTCATTGAGAACTTTTCCGAAATGATTGCCTAAAGTCAAGGTAAACCTTAGTCCCTTCCCTCCGATCGCCCATATGAGTTCCGGGTTCTTAAACGGCGCCAGTAGCCAAAAGACGCACATTACTGCGACAGTGGAAAATCCCACATAAGTTCCGACCATCATCTCTTGTCCCTTCACGCTCTCTAAAAGTTTCGCGTAAAGGTATCCTACGACGACTGCTATAGGTATAGCAAATCCAATAGCCGCAAACAAGCCGCTGAAGCCTTTCAGATTCCTCTCCATACTAATGAGGGCGCCTACCAAGCCACTTAGCACTCCCAGGGGCAGACCGAAATTAAGGCCTACTCCACAGCTTATTGTCGGAACCATTGCAAGAACAAGTATTCCGTTCATCCCGACTCTGACAAGAGAATCAGTCATAAGCTGAGGCACTGACATGTCGGTGATGTATGCTGTAATAAATATGATTAAGAGAAACCCGGCAATTATTAGCCTGGGTATTCCTATGTTCTCAACAATCCGTCTAAGTCTGAGTGTCATGCCTAGACTGCCTCCTTCCTGACTCCGCCTGCCATCATCAGACCAAACTCGGCGTCAGAGGCATCAGGTGGCAAGATCCCGGCGAGTCTGCCGCGATAGACAATAGCAACTCTGTCGCATATCTTACGAAGCTCTCCGAGTTCGCTGGAGGTCATGATTATCGTCACGTTATGTTCCCGATTGAGGCGGACCAAGAGATCGAGAACAAGTCGCTTAGCACCGACGTCAATACCTCGGGTCGGCTCAGAAACAAAGAGGATCTCAGGATCAAGTGCAAGCGCCTTGGCTACGCATACCTTTTGTTGATTGCCGCCGGACAGGCTCCGCACCGGTTGAGTCGTGCCAAGACATCGTATATCCAGTTTTCGTATCATTTCATCGGAATAAGCCCTAATCTCTCCTCGGTTCTCCAGCCTGAGTCCCGGCAAAAAATGAGGCCAGGATCGAAGAAACTTATTTTGAGCCTGCATTGCAGTAACGCAGATGTTTCTTTCTATAGGCTCATCCAGCAACAGCCCGACACCACGCCTGTCTTCCGAAACAAACGCAAGTCCCTTCAAGAGGACTTGTTCAGGGGAATTGAGCGGAATATCGTCGCCATTCTTGCTGACCCGGCCTGACGAAGAATAAAGACCCATTATTCCGTTGGCAATACCTAGCTTCCCATGACCGGCAAGCCCCCCGATACCGAGAATTTCGCCGCGCCGAATAGTCATTGACAAGCCACGAACCATCTCGCCGGGCATATTGACTACGAGATTATCAATGGTCAAAGCCAAGTCCTCTTCACCGGGGTCTTTGTGGCGAGGAGGCAAATCTATCTTTTCTACCTTTCTTCCAACCATTAACTCAGCGAGTCTCTCAACAACAGCTTCATCTCTATTCAATCTTGCTACAGTCTCACCGTCACGAAGGACTGTGATCCTGTCTGCTACAGCCATAACTTCATCCAAGCGATGTGTAATGAAAAGAATGGCAATACCGTCTGCGGCAAGTCTACGAAGCGAACCCAAGAGACGGTCAGCTTCAGTTTCAGTTAGGACAGCAGTAGGTTCATCGAAAACCAAGATCTTTACTTCCTTCTTGTCAACCTCCCTGGCAATCTCGATGAACTGCATATATCCCACGGGAAGGCCTGCCACAGGCAACCATTCGTCAATAGATAAGTCGAGACGGTCTAAAGCGCGTCTGGCATCCTTCCGCATAGTAGGAACGTCAAGATAATCCAGGCTTTGCGAATGAAATAGCCTGCTAAGAGCGTTCTGCCGTGTTGTTTCACGGTTCAGCTTGATGTTTTCTGTAATAGTAAACCCGGGCAACAACATAAATTCCTGGTGAACCATACCAATTCCCGCCTGCATGGCTGCAGCCGGAGACGAGAGGTCTACCTTCTCTCCGTCAATAAGTATTTCCCCGGAAAAGCCACCGGTAGTATGGATTACAGGCATACCAAAAAGGATATTCATCAAAGTTGATTTGCCTGCCCCATTCTCACCGACAAGAGCGTGAATTTCACCGGGACAAAGAGCAATGGAGACATCGTTTAGGACTGTATTACCAAAATATTGCTTTGTGATACCCTTCATTTCCAGGACACGTCGTGATCGTTCCATGTTCTTGTTCTTCCCTTCTCACAATACGAGATCCACTAAAACGTAAAGCATCGAATTCTGACTTGACTTAGACTTGGGCATTCTTAGCTATTTTAGCTACAGGAAGAGGCTGGGCGCCGGATGATCCACACCCGGCATCCCATACCCCGCATTATCAAGTTCACTTGTCAATTAGAATTCGTCTTTCCCGAAAATGACGGAACCACTTGTTATGAGATAGAAGTTACCCTTCTCTTTATCAAGCTTAGAAATTCCCATTGAAACGCCGGCCGCAGCTTCCAATCTGGCCTTAACGGCGTCCATATCGTCAAGCGTCATCTTGCCTTCAATCGTGTCACGGGCAATCTCTACGCAAGCTTCAACAAGAAGGTAGTTGGTGGGAATAGGCCACGTGGCAAAGCGTCCTGCGCCACCCTTTGAGACAATAGCCTCATTAATGGCCTTTAGAATTGCAGGGATATTCCCTTTCATTGCGTCAGTGATTTCCAGGCCGAGAGCTGCCGGGTAACCATGCGTGGGGCTCGGACAGCACTGCTCAGGGAAGATAGCTCCGGTGTTCAGCGCTGCAGTGATAAGGGCTTCCTGCATACCACAGTTGGTGCTAAACAAAGCGATATCTTTCCCGTACTTCTCAACCTGTCTGGGAACATCTTCAAGAATAAACTGCTGAGCACCGGGTATACCTGACTCGCCCATTGGGTCAGGAGCGGTTGCAAAGACAAACTCCAACCCAATGTTCTTACACTCAGCCTTCATGATATCAGCACGCTTAGCCAAGAGCTCCATGGACATATGTCTTGGGAAGGAATAGTGGAGGAACTTCTTTGCTCCCAGTTGCTTTGCGAGATTCACAATTGTCACGCCTCGCGCTTCCTGATCGGTTTCAAATGCAAGATCCGCAGTGACGTTGACTAGAGGAGGATCCTCGTGAGGGACGCCCAGGAGGAAAATAATATCCGGACGTATTTCCCGTACTTGCCTGATAGCTGCAACTGTGCCCGGGACTGCCTGGTTGACTATGATAGCTTTGACGTCCTTGTCTGCAGCAAGACCTGTGATTTGGGCTATGGTGGTCTCCTGCTCCTGCATGAAGTTGTCAGGATAGGTGACGTGTCTTATCATATCACCATACTTAGCTACCATCTTCTCGGCAGCGCGGTACTCGTCCTCGCCTTGAGAGACTGTTCCTGTTACAAGCCCAATCTTATAGGCTGTGGCTGCTGCCCCGGTAATACCTATCGTGCCAATAAGAAAAGTCAATACTAATAAACAAATCATAAACCTTTTCATTTTATCTACTCTCCTTCTTCTTCTGCTTAAGAAACGGTGACTCCGGAAACTCCTTCGCTCTACTCAACCACTCTACTCTATTACTCTATTCCATTATCACCCCCTACAACCTGCTCTTCAGCCTCATGCTAAAGCCATACGTTGATACTTTGATAGATTGTTAGGCATCGATCCTTATTCGATACCGATTCTTAATACTCCTGCTACGAAGCATGGGATATTTATGGAATCTAGAAAATCCAACGCTCTGTGCTCTCTCCATAATCCTTCCTCTTTTCGTCTTGCGCCACAAAACCTTTAAGGAGCCATGATACGCGCTTATATACGAGGAACGTTATGACTGAACTCAGCCCGGCTTTGACAGCGTTAAAAGCAAAAAGAATAGGAAGCATGGCAATTACTTGCTGTCTGGATAATCCATATATTATGGGAACGATTGCCAGATTCACAAGAGGCATTACTACAGTCTGCGCCATAGTGCCGGCCACAAGGCCTGTAATAGCCCCGCGAAGGGTATGAAAGCGCCTGTATATGAAACTTGCAACCAGCACAAGGCTGCCTGTACTCAAGAAATGCATTAAGGCTCCGACTACCCCGTCGAGACCGGTGATAGCAGCCATCAAGACAGCCATGATGAAAGTCACCAGTAATCCCGCCCCCGGTCCGAAAGCAAACCCTGCAATTAATACAGGCACGTCCGCTGTCTCAAAACGAAGGTGAGGAGCTGATGGAAATATTGGCCAGTTAGCAAGGGACAACAGCACTGCCATGGACGCAAGTACGCTTAGTATCACAAGTGTTCTGGTTTTTCGGTTTATCACTGAAGGCAACCTCCTCTGTAGCCTCGCTCGCCCGGGACCCGGTGTCTTGTCGTTCGCGGCATACCGCTTAAACAAAGCCTGTGCTGACTGGCAATGCATGCTTCCGAACCGCTGCACACTGCTGAAACGCCGCATGTTGATGAAACATTACATGCTACCTGAACAAGACAGCAGAGCCCTGGGCAATAGACCTCAGGGCTCCAATTCTCTGGCGTTCAAAGCGCTACAAGCATCTCGTGTTTGCTTGCGACCTTCTCCCATCCGGACTGTACCGTCGGTGCCGGTTTTTCGCCGGCTCAACTGCATTTGCAGCTTGTGGACTTGCCTTTCGGCATTACCACCGATCGGGAATTGACTGGCAACCCCAGCCTCACCCTGCCCCGAAGATCTATCAATGGCTATTCCTTTTGTCTAAATATTACACTATTCCTTAGCCTGCCGCAAGCCCCTTGCTGCCAATTCTTTGACAGCTATCTCGTTAACTCCCTCGTACGGTGCCCGGTGCTGTACCCGGTACCCACATTAACCTTATTCAGTCCTGCCAAATTGGGACATGTGACATCACAGCTCACAGTATTATTGGATAATCGTCTAAGGGCACGTGATGTCATGTAGTCGTCTCTACAATCTCAAGTGAAACTAGAGAAACATCACTTACACAGAATTATTTGCATCCCTCACGGACTTAGGTACACCCTCAAAAACGATGAATGGGTGGTCGATTATCTAGCACTGTTCCAGAAGAAGTGATAGAATTGCGAGCACTAGGCAGAGACAATGTCAATGAAAACGGTACCTTCTGCCACCAGTCTCACGTCTCCGCACACTGTTGCATAGGAATCGGACGGCTCCTCTTCAACATCGGGCGGTCTCGCAGTAACGGATAATGCTCCTCCAGGCTGCTTGAAATCATAACAACCTGCTTCTCCATAGGCACTTGCGTAGACGAGGGCAACAGCGGCAGCGCCCGAAGCGCAACTTGATTCCCAAACAAATGTATTAGTCGCAGCAACATGTACCAAAGGCACTATTTCATCAAGCCCATAGCGGAACATCACCCCGATACATGCTTCATCTTCCAAGCCCAGGGCATAGCTTAACTCTAACAGAATGTTCTCTTCCGTGCGATAGTCGCGTCCATCAACAACTATGTGTGTTATTCCCTCTAATCGAACCACTGCTACAACCGAAGGCCTAAGTTTCAGAGAAACCTTTCCCAGCCACGACTCTAGCAAATCTCGAGGGTTAACACATGGCGAGATGCGAATATTCGGGCTGAGACCTGATGAAGCCCATGAAAGGGTCTCCACAAAGAAAAAATCCACCTTGGGAGCTCCGGGAAAAGCACATGATGCCCAACACGGCATTTCTTCCTCATCTAATTCGGCCTGGACAAGGATAGGAGTATCCACTCCGTAGACTTGGATAAGCCCCTGTGATTTGCTACTATCATCTGTCGTTCGCATTGATGGATGCCTTATAGATGCCAAGTAAGCCCCAAGGGATCTCGCTGCATTACCGCAGAACTCACCACCCATCATACGCATGGTAGCTGCAATTGGCCCTTGAGCCATGAGCGTGACAAAGCCTACCTGCTCTCCTCCGAGGATAGCAGGATTCATCAGTCCCGCGGCAACCTCTGCTTGTACGGATTCGGGGACGGGATCCAAGACAAGTATTGTGGTATTGCCTGCCGGGCTAAGCTTTGCGAACCGTAATCCCATCGCAACCACCTTCCCACGCGGATGGTTCTTGTCAGTGGACGGTCTTTATCATAGATGGCTTCATGATAGGTAGCTTCTATAGACAGCTTCTATAGACAACGTC
>DIQZ01000058.1:0-14154 GCA_002424305.1 Firmicutes bacterium UBA5449 | reverse complement strand
AGACAACGTCGATAGATAGCTCTGGCACGTAGCTTTCATAGGCAGCTTTAGACATGTGATCATACGATAGACGGCATGATATCCATAGGATCTTTGCCATAACCGAAGATTTTGAAACAAATCTACTCAACAACTTCTACTGCTTGCGCTATTCTGCCTTTTACAACTAACTCTGTTATTGCTTCAATGTCAGGGTATAGCCAACGATCATCTTCAAGGGGAACGACAGTCTCCCTTACTAAGTCGTAAATTGCGCGAGTCGCAGGAGCGAGTTTCTCAGGCCCTCTAAAGTCCACTGCTTGACAAGCACACATTAGCTCAATGGCAAGAACATGGGCAACGTTATCTACGACTGTGCGGGCTTTTCGAGCTGCAGTAGTTCCCATACTAACGTGATCTTCCTGGGATGCAGACACAGGAATAGAATCTATACTTGCCGGTGTAGCAAGGATTTTGTTCTCAGATACCAAGGATGCAGCAGTGTATTGCGGAATCATGAACCCGCTGTTGATGCCGCTGTGTTTGGCAAGAAAAGCCGGTAGTTGAGACAGAGCAGGATTCAATAACCGCTCAATACGTCGCTCAGATATGTTTCCGAGCTCCGCGACAGCAATTGCCAAGAAATCCATGGCAAACGCTACGGGTTGACCATGGAAGTTACCTGCTGATATCACATTCCCATCAGGAAAAACCAAAGGGTTATCACTTGCTGAGTTCATCTCTGTCTCGAGTACTTTCTTTACATAACCAAGAACATCCCTTGTAGCACCATGAACCTGGGGTATGCATCGGAGCGAATATGCGTCTTGTACTCGTATCTCACCCGGAGCGCTCACAAGCTGACTTCCATTTAGCAACTTACTGACAAGCTCTGCGCATTCTATCTGTCCCGGATGGGGTCTGGCTTCGTGAAGACAGGCGCGGAATGCATCGGGGATCCCCCGGAGGGCCTCAATAGATAAGCATGCGACAGCATCAGCAGTTACCGCCATATTCACAGCATCATAGAGCGCAATAGCACCCAGAGCAGTCATTGCCTGGGTACCGTTTATGAGCCCCAAGCCTTCCTTGGGTCCCAGCGATAGCGGGGCGATTCCGGCCTGCTGAAGGGCTTCATCGGCCTCCATATGAACACCGCTCATCCGAACGTTACCCTTACCCAGAAGAGCGAGGGCGAGATGAGCAAGGGGCGCAAGATCTCCTGAAGCACCAAGGGAACCCTGCTGAGGAATGATCGGACAAATATCATGATTGACCAGAGCCACCAAAGTTTCGATAATCTCATATCTAACTCCTGACAGGCCTTTGGCGAGAGCGTTTGCGCGAAGGAGAATCATGGCTCTCACTACTTCATCAGGGAAAGGAAGACCTGTCCCCGCAGCATGACTCATGATGAGATTCTCCTGCAACCTGCAGAGTTCATCAGGAGAAATCCGGATGCAAGCAAGATGACCAAAACCGGTGTTAACACCGTAGATTGCTCTGTCCTGGGTTAAGATAGACTCTACTACTGCCTGGCTCCTATCAACCTTCTCCCGCACCTCGGGAGCAATTCCTGCAGGAGTATGATAACGCGCAACCCCTGCAACATCCTTACAAGTGAGAGTTGCACCATCAATGAGTACTATTGACACATTAGTCTCCCTTTCTAAGGATGGTTCCGGTTTCTTGATATTCATATGCCTTCCGGAACTATCCGCTGTATTCTTCGTATAGACAAAATTCGCTGAAAATTCCCAAATCCCTTTTAAGAGATCGGTTCCGACCTTCGCGAAATCCGATAATCCGCTCTGCTGATGCGTACTAATACTATATATCTGAACATGTGAAATCTCCAGTGCTTCGCCTGTCTCTCAAGGAATATCCGTTGCTCCATTTCCACTGCAGGAATCACGGCTTGTCCTGCTACTTAGTTACGCTCTATCCTACCACAGAATTGCGACTTGTCTGCTGCCGAAATTGCCGGCTGTTCCAGTGCCGGCATTGAAGCTTCTCTCGCTGCCACTATCGAGACTTGTCCTGCTGTCAGCATTAGGATTTACAGATAATGACCTCATTCACAAGTTGCAGGATCTTAACCGGTCTTTTCATGTTGTGGAACCATTTGTGGGGTGACAGCCTTTCATGGGATAGGTATCATAGCCGAGAGGGTGACAACACCCTCAATACCATACTTTACCTGGCGGCTTCTGCCGCAGAAGGGGAGATGTTTTTTGTATCATATAAAGAAATATGTCGTTACTTTTGGACTAATCGTTACCATGATTGCTTCGGTTGCAGCAAGTGCATTGGCCGCAGACGCGACTTCCGAAAGGTCCACAGGCGGACTGCCGGTCCACCCGTCGTTTAGGGCCGGGCAAAACGGGCAGGTATACTATACCGGAAGCACCTCATCTGAGTCAGCCGTTACGACAGGACCTGTGACTATAGATTGGAATACTCTATATGACATCCAGTTGCAGGTAAACCAGGGATATCACACCTGGCGGCTTAACCCGGTAGAAGTTGCCCGCATTGAAGGACAAGACCTTGGTTTGAATCCTTCGACCGACACCTTCACTCTGTTCAGCAAGGTAGGGGTTGGCAAGTATTCAGGGACCGGAGAAGCAAGCGTTCTTGTACAGCACGGTAAACAGGCGTACGTAGTCCAACTAATCCAACCTTTTGGTGCAGGCTCACGCATGATCTGGACAATCAACAATGTCCGTGAGATTACTAAGCCTGAGGATGCTGCGACAGTTGCCAAAAAGGCCAAGACCTCGTTCACATATTGGGGACAGAACGGTCCGACAGTTGCAGCTTATGACCTAACCCCCAACTACCAGATTCCAGGTCCGTATCCTCAGCAGAATCAGCCTGTGACGACCGGTGGACGTACCGTCTACTACGTGCAGCCCGGGGACACCCTTTGGGCAATCTCAACAAGGCAGGGAGTAACCCTCTACAGGCTTATTGAGCTCAACCCGGACGTCAATGCAAATGCCCTATGGGTAGGTCAGGTTATAGTCGTTCAGACCGGCAGCCAGTGGACTCAGACACCTGTCAGCAGTGGAACACCCACTACCACCGGCGGGCTGGGGACAAGCTACGGAAGCAGAACCTATATCGTAGAGCCCGGCGATACCCTGTGGCAAATCGCAACTCGATACGGTGTGTCGCTTCGAACCTTAATGAACGCTAACGGGATTACAGATGCCAATGTTATCTGGGTAGGCCAGAGGCTCGTTATCCCACAATAAGGGATGTCTTCGCTAAAGCGTCACATCTCAGTAACAGCATAAAACCGGAGGCCCGGCAAACGCCGGGCCTCTCACTTTCTTCGAACTTATCCACTACCAGGTTCTTGTTCTCAGTCTTTAGCCCCTTGGCCGGGCTTCCCGGCATGAGCCGGCTTACCTGAATTCGAAGGCTTAACCTTATCCTTGTCCTTGTCTTTGTTGCCATTGTTGCCATTGTTCTCTTTAGTCTTATACTTGCCGTAAGCGTGCCCTTTGCCGATGACTCCCTTTACGTATTGGCCAAACGCCCTATCCTCCATACCAAGAGATTCGGCAATCTCGCCCCATTCTATACCCTCACCGGCCAGAGCTATGATGTTATCAAGAGATTCTCCTGTGTTCACAGCTATACCACAAGCAATACTTACGTCGCCCCAACCCAATCCGGCCTCTCTTAATGCCTGGATATCGGCTTCAGTAAGATTGAGCTCAGGATAAGCTTCAATAATGTTTGCAGCGAAAACATTGTTCACAATGCCTTCATCTTCATCGTCAGGGTTTACAACAGGGTCCTCAATGGGATCCTCAATAGGATCCTCAACAAGGTCCTCATCAGGAACTACGTTAGGGTCTTCCGGAGTGACGGCGAACGCGATCCCACTCGTAAGCAGGGTCACCACCGCTGCCATCGTTACCATCATCATTACAACACCATTTGATCGCTTGAGCATTTACGTTCAAGCCTCCCTCTAACCAAAGTCCATTAGGAACCTAACCCTGCATTTGATTAGTTTCTTGGATTACACAGTTGCCTGGTCCATATTATACCTCGATAGGCATTGAATAGAAAGACCTCTTTTGCGTAGAATCCGGTGTATCCCCCTTGGCGTGATGTGATCTCTCTACCTGTCTGAATTTTTCGTCGGCGGGGAGGGGTTTTGTGCCATAACGTCAAAGAATAGGAAGAATTGGGGATTGTGTTCAGTATGAGCATTTCTTAATCGAATAAGCGATCTTTATGCATTTGGAGGAGAAGTAACAATCATGAGAGGGGAAATACAAGCCGTTCCTAAACATAAGCATCCTGATCTGAGTTGCATCTTCTGGGGCAAGTTCATTAGTGAAAGCCATAGATGCCTACCACTCACTCTCCACAGTCTTGACGTTGCGCTTGTCTTTCGTGAACTGTGTAATCTGAATGCCATCCGACGTTCGCTAAATTATGCGAGTGGCAACAATCTTACTTCTCAACAGCTAGATCGCCTTGCTGTCCTTGCTATGCTGCACGATGCCGGCAAGGCTAATCTAGGTTTTCAAGGTAAGGTTTTCAAGCGCCAAGCTGTAGCAGCGGGGCATATCCGTGAGTTAGCACCACTTCTGGATCCTGAAGCCTTTGACCCGGATTTAAATCAAGCATTCCTCCAAGCCCTTCCACAAGAACTTGCTACTTGGTTCTCTGACGATTTGGTCGCATACAGTTACATAATCGCAGCTTTCTCCCATCATGGAAGACCTCTTGAGTTTCGGGGAGAAAAAAGTGGGACCTACTATGAGGCCAAAAACAAATGGTGGCGTCAACAGGGTCAATGGGATCCGATGGGCGCCATTAAGGAGATCGTAGAAGGCGCACGGCATGCATTTCCCGGGGCATTTGAACCGGAAGGGTTGCCGTTGCCCAATAGTCCACGATTTCATCACCGCTTCGCCGGACTCTTGGTGATTGCCGACTGGCTGGGTTCACACCAATATTGGTTTCCCATTGAGCGTGTACCTTTGTCGACTCGACTTCAACATGATCGAAAAACAGTCCCTGCTCTTCTGCACGCTGTCGGACTTGATGTATCATCGGTCCGCACGTTTCTCAATTTGAGAAGACTTGAGGAATTTCAGTGTTTTGAAAGTCGTTTCGAGCTTTCACCACTACCACTCCAACAAGCAATTGATGCACTGGATCCCAATGATGATAACACAAGGCTTGTGATCGCCGAGTCTGAGACAGGATCGGGAAAAACCGAGGCAGCACTCAATTGGTTTTTTGACCTTTTTGCAACCGGAAAAGTTGATGGACTGTACTTCGCTTTGCCCAGCCGTGTAGCAGCACGGGAATTGTATGTCCGAATCGACAAAACCATTAGAAGTTGGTTTCCTGATCCGGATAATCGACCGGTCACGGTCCTGGCGGTACCAGGGTATGTCCAGGTGAATGGGGTGGCACCGGAGCGCGTGCTTCCGGAGGAAGAGGAAGCAAACCGCTGGCAAGATGATGATGAGTTCCGCCGTCGTGAACGTCAGTGGTCGGCAGAGCACCCTAAACGATTTCTCGCTGCTACTGTCGCAGTTGGAACCATTGACCAGGCGCTGCTGTCGGCTGTTCAGACATCCCATGCACATCTTCGCTCTGTATGCCTGGATCGGAGCTTGCTAGTTGTGGATGAGGTCCACGCTTCCGATTCTTACATGTCTCGTTTGCTTGAGTTCCTCTTGGATCATCATCTTGGCATAGGCGGACGGGCAATGCTCCTTTCCGCCACATTAGGTGCCCATGCTCGAAATTCTTACGCGAGCACGGCACTTCGCACACAGTTTCAGAATGCAGGAGGCGGTCTTACCCCTGATTTGGAAGCTGCTATAGCAGCTCCTTATCCTGCTGTCACTCTTGCTGACGGCATCCCGTACTCAACCGGAGCAGCAGTTGGACGAACAAAGAAGGTGCGCTTTGAGCTTCTTCCTTACGCCTTTACACCTGCGGCAATTGTCGACACTGTGATCAATGCTTTGAACGCCACAGCCAGGATATTGATTGTTCTAAATACAGTAGGACGAGCCAATACATTGCTTCGAGCTCTGGAGGCAAATCAAGCGATCAACCCTACACATTTGTTTGGCTTAAATGACACAGTCTGCCCTCATCACGGGCGTTTTGCTCCGGAAGACCGAGCTTTCCTCGATAAACAGGTAAGCGAACGTCTTGGCAAAGGCAGCCCCTCGGGACCGCTGCTACTTATCGGTACGCAGACGTTAGAGCAAAGCCTTGATATTGATGCCGATCTTATGATTACGGATTTAGCACCGGCTGATGTCCTTCTGCAACGCGTTGGGCGCCTACATCGACATGAGCGCTTTCGGCCTAAAGGATTCGAAGCCCCTCGCTGCCTCGTATTGGTTCCGGAAGGGAATCTCGAAGCAGCTCTGGACAAAAGAGGGCACGTAGTCGGCGCATATAAAAGCATCGGGTACGGAAGTGTCTATGAAGATCTGCGTACTCTGGAACTTACGCGCCAAGTGTTGACCGAGCATCCTATAGTGCACATTCCACAAGATAATCGCTTGGTAGTGGAGATGGCGACTCATCCACAAAGACTTGATACCTTAACAAGCGGGCACTGGGAACAGCACAGTCAAATCATCGAAGGCGGGGAGCTTGCTCATGCTATTGCCGCCGGTCACGCTACTGCTATCTACAACCAATACTTCGGAGAATTTTCCTTTAATGAACTCGGGGGGAAAGTTGCGGTTCGCCTTGGTGCTGACAGTCTGGAGCTTAAACTCGATCGCCCGATCAGGAGTCCCTTCGGACAAACCCTCCATCGTCTCGTGATTCCGGGTCACATGGCACCCGACAATCCTGAGGATGTCATTACCGTACAAGATGAGCAGGACGGTATCACTATCCTAAGAAGTGGCGATCGTTGTTATGAATACAGTCGATATGGATTGGAGGTGAAACAATGATAGAGAGCCAACCTACAAGATCATGGAATTTACTCACAGAACCCATCCTTAGAGTGATAACCAACCAAGGACGAAAACGGATGAATCTACCCCAACTCCTAGCTGCGCTGGGGCATGATGAAGTTCATCACTACGAAGGTATTCAGCGGCATCAGGAGGATGCTTTTCACGTTTTTCTTTCATACTTATCCAGCACAATTCTTGCTCGATGTAATCTTACGGATCCGGTGCAGGATGAAGAATTTTGGCGGCTAGGCATGCGAGCGCTGACACAAGGAATAGGTGACGATGCTTGGAGTTTGGTGGTGGATGATCTTACGCGCCCTGCTTTCATGCAACCTTCGCTACCCTTAGAGGACCATGTGAGAGTCACACCACTTGGAAACGACAAAGTGTTTGCCCACGCCTCTGATGCTATGGATCTCTTAGTGACATCTAAGAATCATGACGTAAAAAGTGCCAAAGCTATTCACTCCGAGCTTGATAGCTGGTTCTACACCTTAATAAGCTTACAGACTATGAGCGGGTTTTATGGAAGAGGAAAACACGGAATCTCCAGAATGAACAGCGGATACGGTAATCGACCCATAGTCGAGCTTATTCAAAACCCGCGTCCCGGAATACGGTGGCGCGATGCTGTTGTGAGATTGCTTGACTATCGTCAAACTGTTCTCGCTGACGTCTATGGTTTTGACCCACAAGGACTGGTTCTCGTTTGGCTGGAGCCGTGGGATGGCCGTACTTCACTGCCACTTTCTCGTTTAGATCCTTTCTATATCGAGATTTGCAGGCGCATTCGTTTGAGAAGAGATGAAGATGGCATTTATGCAGCGGACATGCCATCGGAATCCAGCCGCATCGCAGCCAAGGAACTCAAAGGAGTCGTAGGTGATGCATGGATGCCTATCGACTTAGGAGGCACAAAATCCAGGGAAGCTCAGGCTCTCACGCTTTCTCCACAAGGACTTACACCGGAAGTATTACGTCGAATCATTTTCGAAGATCAACTGCACTTGACAACCTTGCACAAGCCTTTACCACATTGGCAGGAGCGCACGTTGTGGATGACGATCTCCGTCTTAGTTCGAGGACAAGGGAAAACCGAAGGCTTTCACGAACAGCGGATTGCGATCCCTCCTAAGATACAACGTCGCCTATTCGGCCCCCCGCAGCAAAGAGAGCCTTTCGCGGAACTGAGCCGAAGCGCAATCGAATATGCAGGTAGGATGGAGCACAGGGTTCTCAAGCCCGCCGTATTTGCCTTCCTCCAAGGAGGAAGTGAGAAAATCGATTATGATCGTACAACTGTTAATACATGGTGGTCTCGCCTCTCAAAGAAATTCAATGCCGGATGGTCAGATGACTACTTCCCTTGGCTTTGGTCAGTGCCTGAACCAATCGATCAGGAGGTCGCTTTGCGAGACTGGACTCTGCGGTTGCGGAAATATGCGCTAGAGACATTGCGTCAAGCGAAAGATACCATGCCCCAACATTCAGGAAGACGATTTCGTTCGCGTTCTCGTGCTGAACTTGCTTTCAGAGGCCTTTTGTACAGAACGTTTCCGCTGTTAAAGGAGGTAGAGCATGCAAAGTCAACAACTCGGTAGTGTAATCTCAACCATCGCCGGAGTCATCGGCAGCGACATTTTTCCAACCGGAGAAAGGGCAGCGTTACGTCGAATGACCCCAAAACAGCCACCACCGCTGACTTTCTACCGTTTTGCTTTAAGCCATCTCCCGGCCGGCTGGGATCGTAATAAGGATAGCCAAAAGGATTGGATCACTCTAGTGGCGGGCATTGCCTTGATGAGCCCGAATGCCCATGATCCCAAATGCAATCTTGGAAAAGCTCTGGCTGAAACCAATTACTCCGAGGCGAGGTTAGAGCGATTGCTAAGCGATAGTGCGGTAGGAGACGTTCGTCGTATCTTGCTATTACGCGTTGCACGTTTTTTGGCCGCTAAGTCCTCTCCGTTCAATTGGGTTCAAGGTGCCCGGATGTTGCTCACCCGAGACAAAGAAAAGCTCATGGCAGTTCGTGAACGAATTGCCAAGGATTATTACCAAATCCAGAGAGAAAGCGAATGAGGTGATTGAATGTTTCTGCAGGTTCATTTTTTGACAAGCTACCATGCCAGCTTGCTGAATCGCGATGATGCAGGTCTTGCCAAACGAATCAGATTCGGTGGCGCAGAACGCCTGCGCGTGTCAAGCCAGGCGCAAAAACGTCGGTGGACTGAATGGATGAGGGGACAGACTACGTTGCCAACTGCTCTACGTTCCCGTCATTTTTTTGCTCGCGAACTCAAGAGACGTTTGATTGAAGCCGGTATAGACGAAGAGAAGACACATAACCTTATCTATCACTTGGCAAAGAACATCCTTACAGCAGCAGGCGGGAAAGAGGCACTGGATAAGGAGACACTTGCCATGAAGCAACCGGTGCTATTCGGTAAACCGGAAGCCGATTTCTTTGTCAAGCTCCTCTCAGAGGCAGATAAACAGGGAGACGAAGAAGAGGCAAAAGCCTTCTTAGACGATCGCATCAAAGAAGCAAAGAATAACTTCAAGGCTCTCTTGCAACAAAGTGGCATACCTGATCCATTCGTGGGTATAGAAGGCGCACTGTTTGGCCGCTTCATTACTTCCGACATTCTTTCCCGGGTAGATGCTCCTCTCCATGTGGCTCATGCTTTTACCACACATGCCATTGATACTGAGGTGGATTTCTTCACAGTCGTGGACGACCTGCTTTTGGAGGAGGAGACCGGAGCCGCCCACGCAGGTGATATGGAACTGGGCTCAGGGATTTTCTACGGCTACGTGGTTACAGATGTGCCCTTGCTCATGTCCAATCTAACCGGGTGTGATCGTAGTCGATGGAGAGAACAAGACTCGAGTGATGCCCGTACTTTGCTTGACTTACTCATTCAAGCGATAACTCAGGTTACACCAGGTGCCAAACTTGGAGCAACTGCGCCTTATGCCCGCGCTGAGTTTGTCATGCTGGAAGTCGGACAAACCCAACCACGCAGTCTCGCTAATGCTTTTCTGGATCCTGCAAACCTCAATCTAAGTGGTGTGCACCCAATGGAAGAGTCGATTGCAAAGGTCGCGGAGTATCTCACTTCTCTGGAAAACATGTACGGCGACACAGGAGAAAAGCGCTTTATGTCCTCAGTGTACAGTTGGACGCGGGATAAGGAGCAGGTTGTACCTTTGAAAGACGCTGTAGAAAGTGCTCTTGACGCATTGTTCGATGCCAAAGGAGAGTAGTCATGAAAGCTTTGATTATCCGACTGGATGCTCCAATGATGAGTTTTGGATCTGTGATGGTAGACCAGCACGGCTACATTGATCGGTTTCCCGGTATAGCGATGTTCACAGGATTGATTGCTAATGCACTCGGATGGGAGCACAGCCGGTTTGATCGTCTTCAGGAATTACAAAGCCGTCTGGAGTATGCAGCACGCTGGGATATACGACCGGAGCGCATGGTCGATTATCATACTGTGGATCTAGGTCAAGCAAAGATGAAAGAGCCAGGCTGGACAACGCGGGAAGAGCCGGAGCATCGACGTGGTGGAAAGAGTGCCCGAGAAGGGACACACCAGCGTTATCGTCACTACTGGACTGACGGTCTGATGACGGCGGCCCTGACGTTGAAAGGCGACGGTTTACCCGACCTCGCCACAGTCTGTGACGCGTTACACCGTCCCGCGCGTCCGCTATTCATTGGACGCAAGACATGCCTACCTGCCAGACCCCTTCTTGACCCGGAAACCCCAGTCGCAGAGGGCAAGAATCTCCTTGAGATTTTGAGGCAAGTACCAAGTTGGGATAGAAAGGGTAGCAGACAGAGTAGAGAATGCACTCTGATAGCCTGTTGGCCTATGGAGCTACAAGTTACTGACCGAGACATCGTCCGTCGGGTGTTTGACTTGAGGGATTGGTTCAATGATATTCCTGCAGGATCTCGTTGGCGAGCGGAAGGGATGTTGCGAGTAGCAGAACACTTAAGGGGGGAAAGCCACATCGATGTTACACATGATTGAACTGCGCCTTGACCTTAAAGCGCTTCTTCGATACGTCTCGGACCAGGGATTTGGCATCCAAGATGATGACCTGGGTTATGGTGTTCACTCTTGGATGGCAGCTGCCTTCGGAGATTTGGCACCGAAACCCTGGCGGTTGTTTGTCGATCGTCGCCGCCCTCCTCGTATTCTTGGGTACTCACGCCATGATGCCAAAGCACTACGACAGATGCTGCGAGAATTTGCTGACCCGGGAGTCTTTGCGGTGACTATGGATCCCAATTACATGATTACCAGTCGACCAATGCCTGTTTTTGCGTCCGGTAGAAGGCTGGCTTTCGAGCTCTTAGTTTCGCCGGTAGGGCGTAAAGCATCGACAGGAGTCGAAAAAGACCTGTTCTTAATTGCTGCTGACTCAAGCGAAGGGAAACACTTGCAGAGAGAAACTGTGTACCTGGATTGGGCGCGTGAGCGATTGGAAAGAGGAAACGCTTGTAGCATTACTGGAATTCAGATGTCAGGTTTTCGTTTGGTTCGAATAACTCGCCGGACTCAAGGGAAGAGTAGCAAGCGCGTTCGCCGTCGTCTTGTACGTCCACAGGTATTTATACGCGGTGAGCTTATCGTCTCCGAGCCACAAGCGTTCACTCTACTACTTTCTCATGGGGTAGGTCGTCACAGATCGTTCGGTTACGGCATGCTCCTGCTGAGACCAGTGTCATGAGTAAGTCTTTCTTGATCCCTGGACGACTTGGGTTGGCAGGTTCTCGAATTCCTCATGCGGATCGTCATGGTTTACTGTGGCTCTCCAGAGGGAAACTACATGTCTCAGACGGGACACTACGTTTTCAGACTGCAGGTGGTCAGGATTTTGATGCAGGGGACTATGCAATCCCTTATCAATCCGTATCAATGGTCTTAATCGGTCCGGGCACATCCATAACACATGATGTTCTACGCATTCTTGCACGTCACGGAACCTTACTTGCAGCCGTTGGCCAAGGTGGTGTGAAGTTCTATACAGCCCCTCCAATGGGTCGAGGGCGTTCAAGTATCGCCCGTGCCCACGCTCGTTTATGGGCTGATGAGAACTCACGCTTATACGTTGCTCGTCGTATGTATGCATTTCGTTTCGGTGAAGTTCTGCCTCACCGGGAGATAAGTGCTTTACGCGGCATGGAAGGGGGAAGACTCAGGAAACTATACGAGATAATTGCCCAAAAATATGGAGTGAATTGGCAAGGTCGTCGTTATGATCGCCAAAATCCAAAAGCTGCTGATCTTCCTAACCAGGCGATTAATCACGCGGCCACATTCGTTGAAGCAGCAGCAGACATTGCTGTTGCAGCAGTAGGTGCTTTACCTCCGCTTGGCTTTATCCATGAAGATTCCAGTAACGCTTTTACACTAGACATCGCTGATCTCTGGCGCACCGAAGTGACTTTGCCTCTTGCTTTTTCTGTAGCTGCTAAAGTAGAGAAAGAGCCTTCGTTACAGTTAGAGCGCGAACTCCGATTTGAAGCTGCCCGTTGGTTCAGAAGACGCAAGTTGATTCCCTCAATGATCGATCGAGTAAAGGAGCTTTTGAAGGTCGATGACAGTGATCGTGACACGTAACGTCTCGGATCGAGTTCGAGGTTTCCTTGCCTCATCGATGTTGGAGTTGGCGTCGGGTGTATATACAGCGCCCAGGCATTCTCCTGCAGTGCGTGAGCGTATCTGGAATGTCTTGCAAGACTGGTTCATCCTTGAGAATGATGCAAGCATCATAATGGTTTGGTCAGAACATAGTATGCCTGGTGGACAAGCCGTGAAGATGTTAGGTGTCCCTCCGGTAGAGCTGGTGGAAGTAGATGGACTTGTTCTGACTAAACGTGCTGCCACGAACCTTGAAAACTGAAAACGTTCTGAGTCTACATTCACCAAATGCATGTTTCATACTACTACTATAATCATTTATTATATCATTGTTCTCTCAGTTGTCTAGAGGCTACCCCGTACACGCGGGGATCGACCCCTTATCCCGTATGTATATATCCCATTGATAGAGGCTAC
Organism: Firmicutes bacterium UBA5449; assembly: GCA_002424305.1. Taxonomy (GTDB): domain Bacteria; phylum Bacillota; class SHA-98; order UBA4971; family UBA4971; genus UBA4971. The sequence goes on along the minus strand of DIQZ01000058.1, from coordinate 1,115 downwards.
CCCGTACACGCGGGGATCGACCATACCCTTGACAATTGCTTCCCGTACCCTTATAGGCTACCCCGTACACGCGGGGATCGACCCTCCTTTTAGTTTTTTTCCGAATCCGCGAAAAGGGCTACCCCGTACACGCGGGGATCGACCTAGCGGCTCTATCAGGGATATTGCCGGCTATAGGGCTACCCCGTACACGCGGGGATCGACCCTTGCTTGACGGTTATGACACTGAGACATACACGGCTACCCCGTACACGCGGGGATCGACCGCAGTAGCAAGCTTGGCTTCCTTGCCATTAGCCGGCTACCCCGTACACGCGGGGATCGACCCAGCTAGCGATCATGTATCTTGCCGAGGCATTAGGCTACCCCGTACACGCGGGGATCGACCTTTCGTAGTGCTTAGCGTCTACCCAATGTGTTGGGCTACCCCGTACACGCGGGGATCGACCGCCCCAAGAGCTGCGAGATCCTGTAATTGACTCGGCTACCCCGTACACGCGGGGATCGACCATACTCTTGACAATAGCTTCCCATGCCATTATAGGCTACCCCGTACACGCGGGGATCGACCTCCGCGAGAAAGAGAAGAGAAGGAAGAATCCTAGGCTACCCCGTACACGCGGGGATCGACCCCTACCAGATCCCCTACTAGGACTATATATTGCGGCTACCCCGTACACGCGGGGATCGACCCACCGGTATCCGGTTGGCCCCGGATTGAGATATGGCTACCCCGTACACGCGGGGATCGACCCGGGAGAGATCGCACAGATGCCGGTTAAGCCTGGGCTACCCCGTACACGCGGGGATCGACCCTATCATGATAGCCTCTTCCAAATCCAGTTTCAGGCTACCCCGTACACGCGGGGATCGACCGCAGAGTATAAGGGTGCACAAGTAGTCAATAACGGCTACCCCGTACACGCGGGGATCGACCGTTCTGTCTCGGCTGCCATGTCGAAGGAGTCCCGGCTACCCCGTACACGCGGGGATCGACCCACCACGGCAGGTAAAAGCCCAGATGTTGATATGGCTACCCCGCACACGCGGGGATCGACCGCGGTGGGATCGTATCCGCTGGAGCGCAGACAGGGCTACCCCGCACACGCGGGGAT
>DIQZ01000028.1:24212-24363 GCA_002424305.1 Firmicutes bacterium UBA5449 | reverse complement strand
TGGGAATATTGCCGGAAGAGTCGATATGGGAAATCGTAAGAAGAGGCATGCGAAAAATTCCGGATGTCACGTTGCTTTCCACATGTTCTACTTGCGATGTAGCTTTGTTTTGCGGGGGAGGATGCCGTGCACGGGCTTTTGCACATACCGG
>DIQZ01000028.1:9852-23951 GCA_002424305.1 Firmicutes bacterium UBA5449 | reverse complement strand
ATATGGGTGCGATCTTGTGTAGTATCGACGAGAAGGTATGAGTCGTCGTGACTACTCTGACCTATGTTGTACTTGGAACTTCACTGCTGGTCAGGGTTCTTGTATCCTATGGAAGCAGGGATGCTGATAATTCTACTGACGCTACGCCTTTTGTGGTTTCTCTTGCACTGGCAGTAGCGGGGATCATACACGGGGGCGATCCTCTGAATGTGTACGGTCTTAGTAAGTCATCACTGTATGAATGTTCTTGGAGAGTATTGTCTCTCTTGTGGATTACTGCATTTATCATAGGCAGACTGGCAATTACTCTGTTTATTCGCACCGATATGGGGCTTAGGGAAGCCTTGGAAGAGGGGATTATGAGTCCCGGCGGAGTTTACCTGTCCTTGAGAGACTACTCAAAGTTTTGCGGGTTGATATTAGCACTACCTATGGTATGCTCCCAGACTTTCATGGAGGAGTTCATATTCCGAGGGCTATTGGTTCGGTTATGCAATTGGCTCTATAGTCTCTTTGGAATGCCGCCGCATTTAGTTGGTTTTCTTAGCATTATGAGTTCTTCCGTCTTGTTTGGGCTTATTCATTTCGTTCCGGCATTTCACTGTCTGGAAGGAAAGGGCATTGCCATACCGCTATATGCGCTTATCATGCCGACCATTCTTGGTGTCATCTTCTCTTTATTGAATCGGGCCTCATGTTCACTTTGGCCTGGGTGGATAGTGCATTTTAGCCTGAACTATTCGGGGTTTGTGTGGGATAGGCTCTCCGGGAAGTGGGAGATGTGGGGTCTCAAATAACGCCTTTGGGGGGATCTGCTACGCCTTACGTAGAGTTTCTGGATGTAACAAAGGTGTATAAGGATTTCCGGGGCAGTCCGGTGGCAAGAGGAATAGAAGGACTTTCTTTTGCTGTCCGACAAGGTGAGACCTTGGCGATCCTAGGACCTAATGGTGCTGGAAAGACTACAGTCCTCAAACTCTTGTCAGGCCTCGTGATTCCCACACAAGGCAGGATCAAGGTGGGCGGGTTCGACATGATTCGGGAGCGAGAAAAAGCCCTGCAACATGTAGGAGTAATGCTGGGGGATGCCCGTTCAGTCTACTGGAGGCTCACTGTGCGAGATAATCTGGAGTACTTCGGCGTCTTAAGGGGGGTCTACGGCAAGAAGCTAAGGCAGCGCATAGCCGGCTTGGCGGAGCTGCTGGATTTCGAGGATGTTCTAAACAGACGTGCAGGAGAGTTGTCTCGCGGTATGCGCCAGAGACTACTCCTTGCCATAGCCCTTCTGCCTGATCCACAGCTACTGATATTGGATGAACCTACATTCGGGCTTGATGTTGCATCTCGGTATGAGATACGGAACTTCCTTCGTGAAGTTGCATTACAGAGGAGACGAGCAATTGTTATTGCTACCCATCAAATGGATGAAGCTCAGGCTCTCGCCAGCCATGTCTGCGTTCTCAGGCAAGGTAAGGTAGTCACTTTAAACACTACGCAAGACTTAATTAGGAAGACAGGCAGGGTCAGAGATAAGAAGATAGCATCTTCATCTTGGCTTGAGGGCGTGTTCCTGGAGTTGACAAGTAAAGCACGCAAAGAAAGGGCGGAAATATCACATGATGGGGACGGCTATCCTTTGGGCTGAATTGAGAAGAGGGTTGAAGAACCACTTAGCGTATCCGATTCAAGCTGCCTGTGAGATTATTACTGTAATCTTCATTGCAGTCGCTGTACCTGCTCTCCGGGAGGGATCATTCCTAAGGGGTATCTCAGGAGCCGCCCTGGAACATCCGGAAAAGACTGTAGCGCTTGTCATGGTTTTTGTTGCACTTATCGGTCTCCAGATTGTCCATAGAGTGGTGGGAGAAGAATCGGATCTTGGGACCCTTGAGCAATTGTGCCTTACGCCTGTAGGGTTACCTGCGCTCATAATGTTTCGGTGCGCTGCTGACACAATTCGGATGTTGCCTGTCGTTCTTATGGTGGTGGGGTTCTTTTCGCCGTCCGGACAAGTGGTTCAAATCCTGGCTATTGTATGTGTAATCATCCTTTTGATGAATATTGGCATGCTGGGTATAGGTTTCATACTGGGTTCTCTTACGCTTGTGGCGAAACGGACAGGTTTCATTCCAAATCTTGTAAGCCTTACATTATTGCCTTTGGCGATGTCGTCTTCAAACGAACTGCCTGCAATAATTGAAAGTGCAGGTTCAGTTGTGCCTTTCACTCAGGGAATTAGGCTAATGGAGCGGGCACTAAAGAGCTTCCCTGTTTCTTCATGGGTATCAGATCTTATGAGGCTGTGCATTTTGAGTGCTTTATGGCTCGTTATCGGTATCAAGTGTTTCGCGCGAGCTGAAAGATTCGCCAGAGAGAGGGGGCTGCTGGGAAAATACTAGCAAATTGAGAGGCGCTAACCAGCCTTCACTTGGGGGGATCCATTTGAGTTCTGACTTGCTGGAATTGAGGCTGATGAAAGCATGTCTTAGCTTAAGCCACATATGTGCAAAGGAGGCGAGATGGATAAAGTCACCTGATTCTAAATTGACCCTTATCCATCATGCAATTGGTTTCTTGAATATCGCCTACCAACTTCTGCCTTCTGCTAATAGACCAATTGATATTGGGCGTGGAGTATTAAGCAGCAGGAATTGACCTCCCGTTAAAGAAGAATCAAAATGAGATTCTTTCGTGCCTGAACGGGGGGGACCGGAGTGGTTCGACGATTTTTGTCCATTGCTGTGCTGGTATTAGTAGCTATTGTACTTATCTTCTCGCGTCAGATCGCAAGTGTCTTTACTGATATTCTGTGGTTTGACGACCTAGGTTACTTAAGTACATTTTGGATTCCTATTTCATCAAAACTGCTGGTAGGTCTAATTGTGGGCCTGGTATCTTTTGTATTTCTGTACAATAATCTTAGCTTTGCAGCAAGAAGCATAGGAAAGTCTTCACGGGTTGCGAGACGCTTCCCTGACGCTTCACCACAGGACATTGCGAGGGCTATCAGACGCACCTTCTTATTTGCTGCTCTGCTTGCTGCGATAATTGCAGGGTTTGCCATGTCATCTCAGTGGATGACAGTCCAAGGTTTCCTCAATCGAACGACTGCAGGTGTACAAGATCCTCTCTTCAACATGGATGTGGGTTTCTATCTGTTTGAGCTTCCGTTTCATGCCATGGTCTATCAGGTATTGATTTCTCTCGTTATAGTTGCTTTGATAGGCGCTCTTGTTCTATACCTGCTTACGGGTTCTATCCCTGTTAAGGTCTTGTGGACGGGGGAAGGTGAGGTTTCTGCTAAGTTCCATATCGCCTTTTTGGTTGCAGGCCTCTTATTCCTTAAGGCATGGGGCTACAGGCTACAAGCGCTTAGCCTGGTATATTCCACCAGAGGTGTAGTGTCCGGGGCCGGCTACGCAGATGTGTTTGCGCTCATTCCGGGGCTTCGCATTCTCACTGTCTTAGCCATTATCCTTGGGGTCCTCATACTTGTGAGTGTATTCGTTCGTAGTGAGAAGCTGCTAATTTCTACTGCAGTGATTTTTGGGGTCTGCTCAATCGTCCTGGGCGGAGTATTCCCTAATCTTGTTCAGAAGTTTGCAGTGGAGCCCAGCGAGTTATCCAGGGAAACGCCGTATATTGAGTATAATATCGAATCTACCCGCAGAGCTTTCGGCCTGGACAAATTAGCGGTTAAATCGCTGGATGTTAATGAAAATCTCACATTTGAGGAGCTGACTGACGAGCACAGCGATACAATAGAAAACATCAGACTTTGGGATTGGCGGTCCCTGGGTCAAACCTACGGACAACTTCAGGAAATTCGGGCTTATTATGATTTCTTTGATATGGACTTGGACAGGTATCAAGTGGGGGATAGGACTCGGCAGATGGCATTATCCGCTAGGGAACTGTCTGTCGAGCTCCTTCCTATAGAAGCCGGCAGTTGGGTCAGTGAGCACTTAGTGTACACTCATGGTTATGGAATTGCCATGAGCCCCACAAATGAGGTTTCAAAAGAAGGACTTCCTAAGTTTATCATTTCAGATATCCCGCCACAATCGTCTTACCCGGAGTTTGACATAACCCGTCCCGAGATTTATTTCGGCGAGAAAACCGAGAACTACGTGATAGTCAATACTGCTGCAAAGGAGTTTGATTACCCTGAAGGAGATTCCAACGCATACACTGTCTACGAAGGAACCGGAGGGATTAAGCTTTCCTCACTATGGCGAAGGATAGCTTTCGCCCTCCGCTTTGGTAGCTCCAAGCTCTTGTTTTCTGCGGATATCAGTTCAGACAGTCGCGTGTTATTCGATCGAAACATAAAGAATCGGGTCAAGAGGATAGCCCCATTCCTCAAGTACGATGAAGACCCATATCTTGTCCTTGTTGACGGCAAGCTCGTTTGGATGTTGGATGCGTATACAACCAGCGCTTTATATCCATATTCCCAGCCTGCCAAAGAAGGTTTCAACTATATCCGGAACTCTGTCAAGATCGCGATAGATGCCTACAACGGGGATGTTACTTTTTACATGTTTGACCCGTCAGACCCTATAGTACAGACTTTGTCCAAGATATTCAAAGACTTATTTGTGCCGTTTGATACTATGCCTGACGCTCTTAAAGCGCACGTGCGTTATCCTGTTGATCTTTTTGAGATTCAAGCAAAAGTGCTGTGCGTCTATCATATGACTGCCCCTGACACTTTCTATAACAGAGGAGACTACTGGGAATTTCCAATGGAAGTCTACGGACAGCAGCGTGTCGAGGTATCACCTTATTACGTGTTCATGAAGACGCCGGGGGAGGAACAAGCAGAGTACTTACTGATACTGCCTTTTGTGCCATCTGGGAAGGATAACATGATTGGTTGGCTCATGGCCAGATGTGATGAACCTCGCTCAGGGGAGTTGGTTTTGTATACTTTCCCCAAGGACAGACTAGTGTATGGACCGATGCAGATCGAATCCAGAATAGATCAGCATCCTGAAATATCTCAAGTTCTGACTCTCTGGAGTCAACGGGGATCTAAGGTTGTAAGGGGCAATCTCCTGGTTATCCCTATTGAGCGCTCAATTCTGTATGTGGAGCCACTGTATCTTTTGGCTGAAAGGAGCGAATTACCTGAACTTAAGCGAGTGTTTGTTGCATTCGGAGATTCAGTTGCCATGGGGGATACGCTGGAAGATGCCCTAAGAGCAGTGTTCGCAACCACATCAGGCAGTGTTCAGGAAGCCCAAGACGCGGAAGGGAAAGCCACAAAAGACGAAGCCTCAGAAGATGTGGAATCCATGCTTCAGGACACCTTGGCCGAGGCAGATGACCCGGCTCTTAGGAGGCTGGTGGAAGATGCAATTATAGCGTATAAGGAAGCCGATAAGCGCATCAGCGAAGGGGATTTTGCCGGGTTTGGCGAGTCCCTGGATAAGCTGGGGAGACTACTTGAGGAGCTTGAAGAGAGGACGAAGTAAGTTTGGCAGAAGTTATTGTAGATTCTGATGGTGATGACGTATCTTTTTCAGGGATATCTCCATTCAGTCTAAAAGATACTCTCCAATGCGGCCAGGCGTTTAGATGGAAAGCCAATAACACTTACACTGACACCTATACAGGTGTTGTTGCGGGGAAAGTTCTTAAGGTTAAGCAGGAAGGGGAACGTCTGGTCTTAGAAGGGCCGGTAGATGACGACACCGTGCGTATGGTGTGGGATTACTTTGCCCTTGATGTAGACTTAGGAGGAATTGAAGACAGGCTTCGTGGAATCGACCGGTTTGTGGCAACCGCAATTGATTTTGCCCCCGGAATACGCCTTCTCAGGCAGGATCCTTGGGAAGCAACGGTGACATTCATCATATCAGCGCGAAACTCTATTCCTCTAATCCGCAGATCCGTAGAACTGATAGCCAAGGAACACGGAGACCCTATTCCTGATTCCTGTCAGGGAGACATAGGCGAACCATTCTTCAGCTTCCCGGGCCCTCAGAGGTTAGCAGGAGCAAGCATTGAAGAGCTTTTGGAGTGCAGGACCGGCTTTAAGGCGCCTTACATAAAAGAAGCTGCGGAAAAAATCGCATCCGGCAGTTTTGATCTTTATGGAGTCAGTGATCTTGAGTATCCTCAGGCAAAGAGTAAGCTCATGGAATTGCGGGGAATCGGCAACAAGGTGTCTGACTGTATTCTCCTATTTTCTTTTGGAGTCTACGAGGCATTCCCGATAGATGTATGGGTTACGCGAATTATGCGCTATTTCTATTTCGACGGTAAAAAGGTGCCTCTCCGTGTTATTTCAGAGTTTGCTCATGAGAAGTTCGGCGATTTGGCAGGGTATGCTCAACAATACCTCTTTTATTACGCTCGGAACAAGTTAGGTGCAGAGATTCGCGGGCTTGAGTGAAATCCCGGGAGTTTGGTGAGTTTGTATGGTAAGTGATGGGAAATATGCATATTGCCAGTATGAGCAGAAGGAATAGGAGATAAGAACAGAGAATTAAGTTAGTGATTATGTCTGTCGTTTTTGGCTGGATTTTGACTGGGATTTTCGACTGGATCCAAAAGCAAATCTTGGTTCGATCAGGAGGGGTCTTATGGCCGGAAAAGTCCCGTCGAAGAAGGAAAAAAAGAAGCCTAAGAAGCAAAAATCCGGGCAAGTGAAAACCCAAGATACAGCGAAAATATCATCGCTCATCAAACAGTGAGTTGTTGCTTAGGTAATAAACGAAAAAGGGGTAGAAGGGCGTGGCGCGCAGAAGATACGGATTATTTGTCAGAGATATGGCTATAGACCTTGGCACTGCAAATTCCCTTGCATATGTTGCAGGACGAGGTGTGGTAATGATTGAACCTTCGGTGGTTGCAATTGATGAAATATCAGGTGAGATAATCGCCGTAGGTGATGAAGCAAAGAGAATGATTGGTAGAACACCTGGTGCCATTCGTGCAGTACGTCCTCTTAAGCAGGGGGTAATTGCTAACTTTGATATGACAAAGCATCTTCTTCGCCACCTGATTCTGCGAGGTTGCAGAGGGAGGATGATTGTGCGGCCACGTGTCATTGTTTCAGTCCCTGCGTATGTAACTGAAGTGGAGCGTCGCGCAGTAATCGACGCGACTATTGAAGCAGGGGCACGAGCTGCTTTCTTAATTGAGGAGCCGGTTGCTGCAGCTATCGGTGTAGGACTTCCTGTCCAGGAGCCTACCGGTAGTATGGTAGTTGACATAGGAGGAGGCATGACCAACTCCGCTGTCATCTCGTTGGGAGGTATTGTATCCGGTCGTTCTGCCAGAGTTGGCGGAGATGACATGGATGAGGCACTTGTAAGATATGTCCGAAAGAACTACAACCTTATGATAGGGGAGCGGACTGCCGAGGATATTAAGATTACCATTGGCTCAGTCTGGCCCCTTGAAGAAGAGCTTACCATGGAAGTTAGGGGCAGGGACTATGTAACCGGACTGCCAAAGGGAATAACCCTTTCGTCGGAGGAGGCCAGGGAAGCCCTGGCTGAACCCATGGCTGCGATTGCAGGCGGTGTCAGGAGCACACTCGAGGATACGCCACCGGAGCTTGTAGGAGATATTATCGACAGGGAAATTGTTGTCACAGGCGGTGGTGCTCTACTTCGAGGCATCGATAAATACTTCGCTAAGGAGACCGGTATTCGAGTTAGATGTGTGGACAATCCTTTGCTCAGTGTTGTTACAGGTGCGGGAAGAGCTCTTGAAGAAATTGACCTCTTGGAGAAAGTGGCAACTGCCGGCAGAAAGGCTAGATAGCATTGGCATTTATTCATGAGCCGGGCTAATTAGCAAATCATTCGGTTAAGAATGTGACCAACCCCCTGTTTACAAGGTTAAGCAGGGGGTTGGCTTAGTGAATCCAATAATTGTCTGTTCCTATGATTATTACTCGTCCAAAAGTTTTGAAGTGCAATGTCCGCATCTAATGGCTTTGATGGGGATCATAGACAAGCAGTAAGGACACTCTTTTGTGGTGGGCTCCAGAGGCTTGGCCTCCGGTTCTTTCTTAGAAGCCTCAGCTACAGCCCTCAGTTGGTTCATCCACCTGACCATGATGAATATTGCGAAAGCAATTACTATGAAATCAACTACGGTGCCAAGGAATATGCCGTAGTTGATGGTTGCTGCTCCGGCTGCTTTTGCGTCAGCCAGTGAAGCGAAGCTTTCTCCTGACAAGCTGATAAAAAGGTTCGAAAAATCAACTTTACCCAGAAGCATTCCTACTGCAGGCATGATCATGTCATTAACAAGTGAAGATACGATTTTTCCGAATGCTCCTCCGATAATTATACCTACAGCCATGTCTATTACATTTCCACGCATAGCGAACTCGCGAAATTCCTGTAACATATGCACAAGTCTCCTTCACTTTGGGATGCCACATTTGGTTGTACGTTTGGTAGTATAGAGTATAGGTGCTGAAGCTGTCAATGAGTCTCAGCGCAACAAGAAGGCAGTCATATCAGTGAGTCTATGTTTAGTCCATGCTGCTTCTTTAGCTACTTTGCAGCGGTAGCCTCATCCATTTTTCGGGATTGGGTTGCCAATGATACCACAACGAATATGACCAGAGATATCAAAGCCGCATATATTTCTACAGGAGCGCCGAAGAGATTAGCTTGTGTGAGTATGCCCCAGAGTGCCACAGCAGACCCGATTACCAGTGATGCCAGAGCTCCTTCTCTTGTAGCTGATTTCCACAAGACCCCGCCTATGACAGGCACGAATACGCCTGCGCTGTACATGGTGTAGGAGTATATGAGCGCATCTATTATCCCGGGCATGACGAGTGCTATCAGAAGACCCAATATACCTATTATGACTGTAAAGTTCCTGGATATGGTAAGAAGCTTCTTTTCATCTTTTATCTCATCCATCTGGAATGTCTCTATCCAGAAGTCTTTTACTATGTGAGATGTGGCTGCCGTTAGGAGCGAGTCTGCAGTTGACATTATGGCTGATAATATCGCAGCAAGAACTATTCCTCCTATTACCGGATTCATTAAGTTTTGCACTACCCATGGGAAAGCCTGGCTTCCGGTTTCAAGGTCTGACAGTGCTCTTGCTCCCATGCCGATAATTGTTGGGAAAAAGGCAACGATGACCATGAGAATGCCGCCGATTATGGACGCGTTCTTAGCCACATTCCCGTCTTTTGCCGCGAACAGCCTCTGATAGAAATCTTGCCCGATGAGGGTATACATTACTGTCGGAAGCAAAAGCCACATTATGCTTGATGTGCCGAGACCCCAAAAGCTAAAGTATCCGGATCCCACTCCTTGTTGGGTCAACGTTGCAGAAAGAGCTGCCATACCACCGCTTTGGGTTACGACTAAAATAGCAGCTAATACTACGCCGAAGATTGCAATAATTAATTGAACGGCGTCAGTTATTGTTGCTGCCCAAAGACCTCCTAACGCAGTATACGCAATAAAGACCAATGTAGCGAGAATAGCTCCGACATTGCCGGTAATACCTAATATGCCAAGAGCGCCTCTTGCAGAAAGTACCATGGCAGCCAGTATACCTATGAGGGCAACAAGGGAAAGAAGTGCTCCCAATACTCTTATGGTTTTTCCACCGTATCTTTGCTCCAGGTAGTCAGGTACAGTATAAAGAGCCAGGTTCCTGAACTTGCCCGCAGTGGTGAAGGCCAGAAGAAGTATGCCTATACCACAGGATACGCCGTACCATGCTCCAGACCAGCCATACAAGAAACCATACTCGCTACCCCCCATGACCATTCCACCGCCGAAGTGGGTAGCTGCAAGCGTGCCTGCACACATTAGGACTCCAAGTCTTCTGCCCGCCAGAAGGAAGTCTGTCATACCCTTAATGTAGTATTTGCTGGACCACCAACCGATTGCCAGCATTGCCAGCATATAGATGACCACTATAAAAAGAATCATATGGGTAACCTCCGTTTCTTAAGATTTTGCTTCCTAATATATGCCAAGGAAAGCGCTTCCGAAAACCGAACAACACCTCCTTTAGTTGAATTCCAATCAAAGTGTGCGCTTAGATTTTACCCTTCAAACTTCGTATCCGGATTTCACTCTAAAGCCTGTGTCTTATGTTACACATAGTGGTTCCACTAGGGGAATGGCAGGAACATAGTAAGAACGCGGCAATGACGCAGCAGGCGTTACTTCAGTTAGTTATTGTCTCTCAACTTACTTATATATTCTATGCTTGCATTAATTGTCCTTCGTAACTTTCATTCTATATTAGTATTTAGTAGTGCTTTCAAAATCTACTACACTATTCCCTCAGTATTTTTGCGTGTTAAGTGAGTCACGGCTGATGGTTCAAGTTCAAGAATCTTCGTTATGTAACAAGGAATTTGCATCGAATCAGTCGAAGTTAAAAACATACAAGATGTGCTCAAACATCTTAAAGAACAGCCTAAACGTCTTGCTCTGAGGCGAAGTAACCGCTGTAATAGGGAGAATAACCAATATGTTGCCTACGCTTGATTACGAGGAAAAATCACTGCTGCGAGCCGGCTGGAAAGACTTTATTGAACATGGAAAATCGCCCATTGGTATAGACCCGATAATAGTCCAGTCATGGCAGCGCAGTCGTGATTGGAACGTTGACCCGTTCCTTTCCGGTAATTGTTGCATGCTGAGCAAATCCGAGCTGTCCGCAAGACTTAAGCAGAATAAGGTAATGTTAGATACGATTAAGCCTTTCATGAGTGATCTGTATCGAGCTTTATATGGAATTGGCTATATGGTCTTTCTTACTGACGCTGACGGCTGGGTTCTTCATGCTATAGGTGATAAGAACATAATGGACGACTTCCGTGAGAATCTTGATTTTCAATTAGGCGTCAGCTGGCATGAAAGAATAGTGGGCACAACTGCAGTGGGAATCGCTTTGCATCACTGTGAGCCGGTGCCCTTTATTGCTGAGGAGAAATATTGTCTTATTCTTAAAGACCGGGCATGTGCAGCAGCACCCATTAAGAGGGCGGACGGAAGTATTGTGGCAGTTCTCGGGCTGGCGACTAACCTTCATAAGGTATTGAGGCTGGATAACACGATATTTGCGTTGCTCTGCGCTGCGGAAGCGGCTATTGAAAACAAGCTGCAACTGCTTCAAGCCCAAGAGACTCTCCAGGTCATCAGTAACCGCTACCGAACAGTCTTTGAATCAGTGTCCGATGCAATTATTACAGTGGATGCAAAGGGTGATATCCGGAGCATTAACCCGAAAGCAGCTGAAATCCTGTCTGTTGATCCGGGTAAGGTTATCAATCTTCCGGCAGCGGAAATCCTAGGCTGTGACCTGATCCAACTTAACACAGGCACACTGTTTTCTAAGTCTGCTTCTTCTCCCCGTGCTCCAAAGCTCCATGTCAGGAGTTTCTCTATTCCGGATCGTGACGGATCCGGGTGTGGATCCGTAGTAGTTGTTAGAAAACCAAACGTCCTTTCCAATCGTGGTGCTCAAGACCAAAACAAAGCCTTCTATACGTTTGATGATATTATCGGAGAAAGCCAAGCGATTCGTGAAGTCAAGGAGATGCTGTCCAAAGCAGCGAAAGAATCCTGTCCGGTTATGATTAGCGGACAAACAGGGACCGGAAAAGAACTTTTCGCTCATGCAGTCCATAATGCCGGTCCAAGGGCGAAAGGACCGTTCATTGCCATCAATTGTGGCGCCATTCCCCGCGAATTGATTGAGAGTGAGCTGTTCGGGTATGAGGAAGGTGCTTTTACCGGAGCCCGTAAGAACGGTCACAAGGGCAAGTTCGAGCAAGCAAACGGGGGAACTCTTCTTCTTGATGAAATCGCGGATATGCCTATAGATACCCAAGTCAGCTTGCTGCGGGTTCTGGAAGAGAAGCGAGTGACGAAAATCGGCTCATGTGAGAGTATTCCCATAGACGTCAGGATCATCTCCGCCACGAATAGAGATCCTCGGGATGAGGTTAAGCGCGGTAATATAAGAGAAGATTTGTTCTGGAGACTCAATGTCATAAGCGTGCATCTTCCGTCCCTCGCAGAGCGGAGAGAAGACATCCTTTTAATAAGTGAGTATTTGCTAAGGAGGTATTCTCGTTCCCGTGGAATCCGCTATACCCTGCATGACGACGCCATCACCATACTGGAAGAATACAACTGGCCCGGGAACGTCCGCGAACTCAGGAATATAATTGAAAGAAGCGTGGTTTTTGCCACAGATGGTGTAATTCTCCCAAAACATCTCCCCGAGTACCTATTCTCTGTGACGGATGACAGTGGGACGGATGGTCCGTTTTCACTGGAGGAAGCCGAACAACGCGCTATAGCACAAGCCATTGAGAAAAGTGCGGGTAACATAACCGAGGCTGCCGAGTTCCTTGGCATCGCTCGTAATACCCTCTACAACAAGCTCCGTAAGTACAACATCGACTGTCCTAATGCCGAATAATCCAGGGAGTGCGTCCGGTCAACTCAAAGCGCCTTGATATTTTCGATCACTCTGTGGGGTCTTGCCGATCAATCCGCGGCACCCGTTTGATCAATTCTTAGGATTCTCTTGTAAGCCCATAGCGTCGTGGCGTACTCCTGATCAACCTAGAGTGTCCTCATAACTAACACATTGAGAGAGTGCTCTTAACTGACATATTGAAAGTGTCCTCTTGCGAAACTCAGGGAGTGTCCTCATAACTAACACACTGTTAGATTATTTAACAAGTATTGTGTATTCACAAAAACCTACGTGTACCTTCTGTTTTTCCGATAATACCTGCTCTCTCCCGTTGAAAAGCCCTTTTCCCAGCCATTGTCAGCACCTGGTACAGTTCTTGCGACTATTAAGCTCATGGTGAGCGCCATTATGTGGCTATGACTGCAATATTGCACTTGCGCCGTAGTTCAAGTTATCGCGGTAAGGTTGCGACTGTCGCACGATGACTTAGGCTATTGTGCCGGAACTTAGGCTATCGAGGCATAGCTGGAACTGTGGTGCCATAACTCAGGTAGGCGGCCATAACTTGGGCCATTAAGCCATAACCTGGGCCATTAAGCCATAATAGTGGCTATCACAAGAGAGGAGGGTTTTACTTGGCAGAAAAGACGAAGTCAGAACCCACCTATATGTTGGGTACTGACGAACAACAGCAGTGGATGCAGAAGTACGATTTTGCTCCAAGAGGAATTGGTTTTGCAGAACCGGGTATCTGTGCTCTTGATGATCCCTCGCTGGATGCATACAACATTGCTAAATCGTCATATCAAATTTATCCGGACGTATTCAATGTTGATTATGTTGCCAAGGCAGTGGGAATCAAAAAAGAGGAAGTTATCGAACGCATGAGGCGGATGTATGATGACAGGCTGGTGATGTACGCAGCCACGTCTAACGTCCAGGTGTGTGGATTCGGACTCTACTACTGGTTGGTCAAGCTAAGAGAGGGAACTCCCAGTGCGGCCAAAGCGAAGCTGGCCGATTGGTTCCAGGCTAAAGATGACATCTGCACAGGTTTTGAGTGTAGAGGTGATTTTGACTTCTATAACGGTAATCACATGCGTGTGCTTGATAACCTGCTCGCAGAGGTAGTCGAACCGTGGAAATTCAATCCTGAAGTTGAGTTTGTGCATCTCTGTCCTATTCGCCGTAATATCCGCGAATCTCACGTGAATATGTTTGACGCACCGAAGGGTGAGTATAGAAAGCTCTACTGGGGTAAGAACCAGATTGAGTCATTGGCGAAGATGCAGAACAAGATGGATTTGGTTGACTTACGGATTATCGAAGCGCTCAACACGAAGCGTCCCGCAGAAGAGATATATAACTTCAAGAAAATCGGTGACATCTCAGGACTTGATCCCAAGGCGATTAAGGAAGGTATAGTGGATCGCATTGACGGAAAGAAGACCCTGGCTCCGATATTCTACCTCAACTGGCCCAAACTTGGGTTAACGAACCACGTATTTGTTCTCCGCTTGTTCCAAATTACGCCTAGCTGCAGAAAAGCTCAAATAGCTGATGAGTTGTCAGCTGTGCCGGAATTCAACACTGTCTATGAATTTTCAGACTCATTCTATGACATCATGGTTTGGGCCTATAACGAGATATCC
>DIQZ01000028.1:7817-9709 GCA_002424305.1 Firmicutes bacterium UBA5449 | reverse complement strand
TTGGGCCTATAACGAGATATCCGACATAGAGGCGTTGCGAGAGCTTCTCGGCAAATACGAAGATATCGAGTATATGAAGGAAGCTGACGTCTACAAGCAATTTCGTCGCTGGGCATGCCGGGTGGATGATGAAAGCGGATTTTGGGAAGAGACTGTAATGACCGACGATTTCTTACAGGACTGGACTGAAAAGCGCACATGCCCAAAAGATTGCTGCTCAAAGGAGGGGAAATAGAATGAAGATAGATGCCCCTCGAAAGTATGTAGTAGATAACTTAAAGTCCGCATTGCATCCTTCGTCCATAGCTGTAGTGGGAGCTTCACGCTATGACGCTAAAGTCGGTTATAAGGTCATAGAAGGACTTAGTAAGTGGGGTTACAAGGGCAAAATCTATCCGGTGAACCCGCGTGCTGATAAGGTTCATGGAATGCCTGCGTATAAGACTCTCTTGGATATTCCGGATTCTGTCGATCTGGTATTCATTGCTGTCCCGGCCTTTCTTGTTAAGATGGTGTTGGAGCACGCTGTGGAGAAGAAGGCAAAAATGGCTGTTATCGCCACAAGTGCCTTCAAGGAGATCGGCCGCGGTGAACTGCAGGATTCTCTAACCAATTACTGCAGAAAGAACAAATTGCCTCTAATTGGACCGAACTTGGTCGGCATGGGAAGCCCCTATCTCAACTTCAACTGCGGGTTCATCCCGTACCTGCCTATCCCAGGTCCGGTAGCCATGATTTCTCAATCCGGCGCTAACCTTCTTGCTGCCCTTGGCACATCCAAAACACAGAACTTCGGTATGAGCTTCTTCATAGGGCTTGGCAACAAGGCAGACGTGGACTTCTCAGAATTCATAATTTACGGTAAAAACGATCCTTATACGAAGTGTATTGCCACATACATCGAGGGATTGGACTCACCGGATGCATATATCCAAGCGTGTCGTGAGACAGTCCCTGAAAAACCGGTGGTAGCGCTTAAAGTCGGCGGATCCAAGATAGGCGTGAAAGCTGCGTTCGCGCATACCGCGTCTGAAAACGTAGGTACGGACGATGCTTATTACGATGAGATCTTTGAAAAATCAGGCGCTATCAGGGCCACAACCTGGCAAGAATTCTTGGACGTAGCCCTTGCTCTCGGACAGCAGCCGCCGCTGAAAGGCGATAATGTCGTGATGGTAACTAACGGAGGCGGATCAGGACTTCTGGCTTGCGATCATTTTGAGCGCATAGGTATGCCTCTACAGGAACTTAAGGATATTTCGTTCATGTTAAGCTTGAAAATCCAGGCGTACATGCCTATGTTCGGATCGCCGCTTAATCCAGTGGACATTTCAGGTACAGCATCACCTGTGCAATACAAAGGTGCATTGCACCAGGCTATGCGCGACAGCAACGTAGACGGAGTGCTATGCTCCATTTGTCCGACAGCGGTAACTGACGTTCCGGCTGTAGTGGATATTGCCATAGAGATGTACGAAACATACAAATATCTCAAGAAGCCATTCATCATGGAATGCCAGGGCGGGGCAGAGTGTCACGAAGCTATTATGAAGCTACGGGCACATGGAATACCTGCTTATCCCACAGCGGAGCAGTCAGTAAACGCCATGGTGGGCTTGAGAAAATACGGTAAGATACTGGAGAAACTTGGGGCAGGCGCTAAGTAGAAAAGATATCCGACATATTCGATGTGTCGGCCGCGTCGGCCATAAATGTTGTCGATATTGGAGATAGACACCTGTTGCATCGGCGACAAACGCCGAATGTATCGGATACAGATGTTGGATACACCCGACTCAAATGCCGGATCTGTTGGATCCGGAAGAAAGCTATGAAATAGCAGGGATTAGGGCGGTCCGGCGGGCCGCCCTAATCTTGTTTCTGCTATGCTC
>DIQZ01000028.1:2366-7543 GCA_002424305.1 Firmicutes bacterium UBA5449 | reverse complement strand
TTTGATCTTGATTTTGATCTTAGCTCCTTTGAGCGCATTTTCAGACAGTTGGCGATGTATTCCTCGCTGAGGCGGGCTAATCCACGTACATATGTGCCGTTTGTATCAATTGGTCTAAGTGGCAACATATCAGGTATGCTAGTTAACATGTTCTCAAGGTTCAGGTCACTTTCAATGATTTCTATAAACTCAATTCCATGTTCCTGACTTATGCCGGCTTTGAGCTGATCTCGCAATTGGAGTTGTTGTATCTTGTCTACGTCAGAGAATCTTTCAGTTGGTGTATAATGCTGGCGTCCGTTATATTCAAAAGCGACTCCTTCTTCATAGAGGCGATCGTATTCCATTAGCTCTTGGGTTGTAGGATTTACTAGGAATGAAGGACGGCAGTTGTCGAGGAAGTTGTCAGAATCAACGAGAAGGTCGAGCCAGGCTTTCATAAGGAATTCTCCCGTGTGTCGTGATGCCCAGCGCTTGTCTTTCAGTCGCGATGCCATTGCGTTTTGCACCCTTCTTGGGGCTGTCGCAATGAACGGCTCCATGCCAGGCTTATCGGGCATTATTATCCAGCCGGCTGCTTCCAGGGTCTTACACTGTTTACTGGCTCCGTTTCTATACGTGCCCGCGATTTCGGCAAGTTCTTTGACTGATTTTGGCTTTTTCAAGCGTATTATTAAGTACAAATACTTCGCTATCGGATCAAGACTCTTATCTAGCACAAGGTCTGCTGGGATTGACACTCTAATTCGGTTATTAGGCATAGAGAGAACCTCCCAAAATAGGCATCGTTTGACATATTATAACATATGAGGTTTATTATGTAAAACCGCTTACCTGAGCCTAGCCCGAGCCTTGTCTAATCATTGACTGATCAAGTGAATCTTGCTCATTTGATAGAATCTGGCTTTACGTTCAGTTGAAAAATCTGGCATGTCCAGTAATTGTGCTCGTTTTTCAAGCACGTTTTTCAAAACTGTGTACTAGTTTCTATCACCTTTTGAGGTTTTTGGAGCGAAAAACGTGTTGGTGGTAGGTTTTGAAGCATACCCGACGGTAGAGGTGCTTGGTTTTCGAGCACACTTTGGGGCTTTCGTAGGACTGCGGTGTCCTTTTGAGGCTCGAGTGCTCGATTTCCTAGCACGTTTATAAAAAACGTGGTCGTTTTTCTATCACGTTTTCGAAAAGTGTGCGCTATTTTCTAGCAGCAACGCCCTTACGAGGCTCATTTATGTGATAGGGTGTTCGATATTCTACCACCCCAAGGCGGGATCGTGGTCGAAAACAGGTCACATATAGGCCTTTTATTGGGCAATTGCGATTCTCAGGTGGAGATTCTACGGAAGGTGGTAGAATATCGCGCAGTCAAAAGGATTTCGTGGTCGTTTTACGACCACACCTAGCAAAACTGACGGCTATTTTTGCATGAGCATTGCAATGCTTTTCGTACAAGGCTTGCGATGCTTTTTGCACAAGACGTGCGATATTTTCCGGATGGATTTTACGATTCTTCCCGCATGGAACTTACGGGTTGTTCGCTGTCTGTTCTCTAAGCTAGTCGTAGTTGCAGCTAATCAAAATCGAAATGCTTAAGGGCTGCATATATTAGCGGGCCTGCTATGTGGAACCTCGGATGTGCGAAGGGTGTAGATATCCGGCTTCTGCCGCGTGGCGGTTCATATCCTGAATCAGGCGGATGGCGGTGCGCATTGAAGTAGTAATCTGTTCAGCGACGAAATAGACTTTAGCTTCTGTATCGTCTCTTGCGCGTCCGGCGCGTCCTGCCATTTGAGTGAGAGTTGCGGTATCGAAGATTCGTTCGTAATCAGCATAAAGCACCAGGACATCAGCATTTGCTACTGTGATGCCTCGTTCAAGTATGCTGGTTGAGACGATAATGTCGATATTGCCGGTTTTGAAGGCTTCACGGTTTGACTCCCTATTGGGGTGGCCTGCGTGAATTGATGCTATCCTTGGTTTTCTCAGTTCTTTAGGCTGCGAGTATTCTCTCACGTGAGGGAAATCTCTCATCTGAGGAAGATCTCGTAGCTGAGGGAAAGTCCCTAGTTGAGGGAAATTCCTCAAGAGTGTCCTGTCTGGATTACCGAGCGACTGTCCGGAATAACACAATGAAGTAGATATTCCTATACAGATAAGGCGTGATAGTTTTACTGTCGGGACGAATACGAACATCTTCCTATCGGCCTTGAGTGAACGTTCTATGATATCCATTACCTTATCAGGCAAATGGAGCCCGTTGCCTGAAAGCTGGTGGGCCTTGTCATTGCCCTGCCAAACTCTGCTTTTTGAGCTGCTGCTGTTCACGCTACTCCTATTCACGCTATTTCTATTTACGCTAGTGTTGTCTAAGCTGCTACTGTCCAAGCGATTACTGTCCAAGCTGCTAATGTACGAACTAATGTTGTCTTGAACGCCCTTACTCGTCTCGCCCGGCAATGGCAAGCGAACCTGAATGATTGCAGGTTCAGGAAGAGGCCTGCCGTGGTGACGTGCGGAGATTCTTACTATAGCCATCCGATTTTGATTAGCCTTTCTTAACATGGCCCGGTCCGGGGTTGCGGTCATAAACACAGTCTTCCCCCGCGAGGCAGTCGCCCGCCTGACCGAGTGTTGCAAGATAGCGCTTCCGCGATACGGAAATGCGTCCACTTCGTCCAGGACGACAAGGTCGAAAGCTCTAAAGAACCTGATGGTTTGATGGGTCGTGGCTACTACGATGTCTGCATCCCGGTAGCGCAATTTCGCATTGCCGCGAAGCTCAAGAACGCGGGCACCGGGTATGGCAGCCGCGATGCGCAGCACGACTTCAGCCACTACATCACTTCTCGGGACTGCAAACAGCACCTTGCCACCGTGTCTAAGGACATGTGCTATCCCCTGAAAAACTACTTCAGTCTTTCCTGCGCCGCATACGGCAAAGACCAGGCATTCATCGTGTGAAGAATCCTGCAAGAAATCTACGATGAGTTGTGATGCATGTTTTTGTGCTTTAGTTAGCTCGAAGTCTAGGTGGACTGTAAAATCCTTGTACGCACTTTCTTTGAGATCATCTGAGCTTGGATTCGGGAAATCCAAGCTACTCAGTAATGCTTCGTTGTTGTCGGTCTTTCGGAGACACTTTGCAGAATTAGTCAAGATGCCTGCCGGATCGTGCGAAAGTCTTGCGACATCGCTCAAGAGACAAGGCTTATCTCGGGGTGCATAGTATAGAGGACGACAAGCTCGTGCCTGTCCCATTGATACGCATTCAGGACAGTAAAAGCACTCCCGGCTCGAGCAGGAGCTACACGCGGCCCGGATCACGTCCCGGTTGCCGCATCGCTTGCAGGACGGAATCCTAAACCTATCTATTGCAACGGACGGAACCCGTCCGATAACACCTTTTAAGACTAACGTCTGAAGGATGTCATGAAGAGTGCCGGTTACGTGGTAGCCACGTTCTGAGAGAGCCTTTCTGAGCTCGCGATCAAAAAGGATACGTCCTCGAAGCGTCTTTGTTACCGCGAGTAGGTCTTCGTCTGTAGGTAGAATGACCTCGCGAGTATCGTGGATAGTGACTACATCAAAGCGAGGGGGCTGTGCCCTACCAAGTAATACCTGATAAAGGGGGCCGAGAGCACGAGTGATGAATGTTTGTCTACCGACAGGACCATGAACTCGTCGTTTGAGCCTCTCAACTTCATGCATTCCCCGGGCCAGTGGCATAGGCCCGGCAGTCACCGCCAGTCGGTCATATCCCAGGGTTGAAAGGAGTTTGAGATCTAACAATGGATAGTGAGACACGCCTGTAATCTCATGGTGACTTGAAGCATCTTGTGCCTTAAATGCAACATACACGAAGTAGGGCCTTTCTATCATTTCATCACATCCTCCAGGTATTACCATTCAATATCGAGATGGACATGACCTTCGGAAGAGGGCGGTGGAATGATGAAATCATCTGAAAACTGTCCCTTTGGGTGATTGGTACAATTCCACATCATAATTAGGATAGGGTTAGGGATCAAAGTCCACCGGCGTAGGTTGGGATTCCGGATAGGTAAGCGTGCAAGTAGAATGAGTCAAGGCAAGCGGATAGGAGAGCGGGAAGGGGAAGGGGAAGCAATGATATTTGGATGCAGAGATTAAAAGAAAGGGATATTGGGGGTATTTGCACATGAGCAAGTACATTACAGAGGAGATGCAGGGGCCTAATCTGCTGGGTAATCCGGTGACTCCTTCACCTGACACAGAATTACCTAATACTGTGTTGACTGATATGGGATCTCCTAATATGGGATCTCCTAATATGGGGTTACCGGATACGGGATCACCCAATATCGGGTATGCCCTCACGATACTCGCAAAGAAAGTAACTGACTTCATCTTTCCTGAAGAAGAGGGATGTGTTCTCTGTAAGAAGACAGTAGATACGAGACATGCAGAGGAAATCTTCTTTGCCTTGATTTGCAGTGATTGCATCAGTAGAATCCCGTTTGTCCGGGAACCTATCTGTGAGACATGCGGCCGTCCGCTTAGGGGACAAGCGGTGAATAGCGCAGTTCATGAAGATTCAGAGTCAGGTGCGCCCGTTTGCATCGATTGCCGCAGGCAAGGCAGATTCTTTCACATAGCGCGAGCGGTTGGCACGTATGACGGCGTGCTGAAGGACCTTATTTGTGAGTTCAAGTTTTATGGGCGCCGCGATCTTGCTGAAGGATTAGGCGTCCTTATGGCTAGGGAGGTATCGCGTAGGAAGCTCATGAGAACTTGTGACGTCATCGTTCCTGTCCCCTTGCATCCGATTCGACTGGCGGAACGCGGTTACAATCAAGCCAAGCTCCTTGCGAGGGAGGTGGCATCCTGCCTTGGCATCCGCATCCGGGATAGCATGGAAAGGGTAATTCGACAGGGCGAGCAGAATAAGCTGGGGAGAGAACTCCGCAGGGATCACATCAGAGGAGCGTTTAATGTGCCGTATCCCGCAGAAATCGCCGGGAGGCGCGTGTTGCTGGTGGATGACGTGATCACTACGGGGAATACGGCAAGCGAGTGTACGCGTGCTCTTCTCCGTTCAGGGGCATCTGAGGTTTGTGTGATCGCAGCTGCTATTTCCCCGTTTGAGCAGGAATGGCGTGTACATTAAGCAGCGATAGGGTAGAACCGGGCAGGCAAGAGCA
>DIQZ01000028.1:0-2194 GCA_002424305.1 Firmicutes bacterium UBA5449 | reverse complement strand
GCAAGAGCAGGTAGATTAAAGGAGTGAGATACTCACACAAGTTGCCACTGGAATCCGGGGACAACTTGTGCTGTCGGATGGCAAAGGATAATAAGTTGCTTACACGAGGCGTGTCGTCTTGAACGATGATAGAGGGTTCATAATCGTAATGACAATACAATAGCCAAGAGACTACGAAGCGATAGAGCAATTACACGCTACCGACGACGGATCAGTCACCAGGCTACATAGCGACGAACCTGTCACAGGCTACATCATAGGCTATGTGTGACAGGCCACCATGGGCAATATGGTGACAGACTCCTTATAGTCGGGTGGCGCCAGATCACTCCTGGGCTATTATGTCTTCATATTCGTATGTAAACTCCACAAGTCTCGGTGCCATGTAGATAGGACATAAGCATCTGACTGCAAGGGCAATAGCGTCGCTGGGCCTTGCATCAACTACCGTTACCTTGCCGTTATGCTGTATGTGGACTTCCGCGTAATAGACGCCTTCTTTAATTCCGGTAATGATGATTTGCTGCACCACTCCGCCCATAGCATCGCAAACTGACTTCAGCAGATCATGAGTCAACGGACGAGGAGGCGCATCTCCTGAAAGCGGGATAGCTATGGCTTGTGCTTCAAAAGGACCGATCGCTATCGGAAGCACAAACTTATCCTCAGAATCAGCTAAAAGGACTGAGAACTCGCTGTCGGGGCCTGCCGCTATGGCAAGAACTTTCATTGTTAGCAGGATAATCACCCTCTTTCATCTCGATTTTCATCTCGACGCTATCGCTCAGTCTTACTTATTATTGTATCATATCTTACTGGAAGAGTTCCCCGCTGGGTCAATCAAGCTTGAGTCAAACCCAATCTCATCTTATCCAAGGCAACATTTTCTCAGTCTCAGTGAATGTGATCCAAGGTGAGATTATCACAAAGCAATGAAATATCGCAAGAGAACTATTGCTTTATGAAAAAGTGTTTGATATGATATAATCGTAAACGTTTACGGTAGGGGGTAAGTATCATTCCGACAATCAAGGATGTCGCAAAACGAGCCGGGGTCTCATATGCCACTGTCTCCAGAGCGCTGAATAATCATCCGGAAGTAAACGAGGAGACTAAGAAGCGAATCCTCAAGCTCGCTTTGGAGATGGGGTACCAACCCAATGCTATTGCCCAGGGCTTAGTAAAAAAAGAGACAAAAACCATAGGCCTGATAATTCCTGATATTACAAACCCTTTTTTCCCGGAGGTGGCCCGGGGAATAGAGGATGCGGCTGTGGAAGCCGGATATACTGTATTCCTTTGTAATACCAACTGGAATGCTGAACGAGAGGAACGCTATCTAAACGTTCTGATGCAGAAACAGGTGGATGGGCTAATTATCGGTCCCAGCTCCGAAGAGGTATCCCACCTAGGAAAAATCCTTGATAGTGGGATTAAGACGGTTTTTATCAGTAGAGCGATTAATCATGCGAATAGCACTTGTATCATTATAGATAACGTTCTCGGTGCCCAACAGGCTGTAGAGTATTTGATACAACGAGGCCATCGAAAGATCGCTTTTGTCGGTGGACGAGAAGACATATCTACTAACCGAGAACGATTGCAAGGCTACACTCAGGCTTTGAGCAATAATGGGTTGGCGTTGGATGAATCCTTGGTAAAGACCGGTAGCTTCAAGCGAGACAGCGGGTATTTTATCATGAATCAGCTCCTGAAATCAGAGGCCTGTAACAGGCCGACTGCTGTTTTTGCTGCTAATGACCTCTTAGCTCTCGGTGTTATCCAAGCTGTCAAAGAAAACGGACTAAGTATTCCTTCAGATATGGCGGTTGTTGGCTTTGATGATATTGAGTTCGCTTCTTTGCCTGAAATCCAGCTGACAACTGTAGCTCAACCCAAGTACGACATGGGGAAATTGGCTTTTTCCACATTGATGGAATTAATGAGAGGAGGAGGGTATTCCAGCGGCAGAAAAATACTTTTAGATCCTGTCTTAGTTATCAGAGAAACCGGTTGAACCGGGAAAGGGGTGAGACATGATGGAGAAGGTATGTTTGGGGCTTATCGGTACCGGAAGAATAGGAAGAATGCATGCTCGCAACTTGAAATACCGGATCCCCGGAGCCAAGCTGGTGGCAGTGTCAGATATTGTGGAAGAGGCTGCCCGCAGCGTTGCTACAGAATTGGATATCCC
>DIQZ01000006.1 GCA_002424305.1 Firmicutes bacterium UBA5449 | reverse complement strand
GCGATAAACTCAGGTAATGTCGTAGTCCCAAGATCACCTTCGCTTCGCGAACGAACTGAGAGCTTCTCATCGCTGACTTCTCTGTCACCGACTATTATCATATATGGGATTTTCTCAACCTGAGCTTCACGGATCTTATACCCAACCTTTTCAGGTCTGGAATCAGTTTCAACTCGAAGGCTCAACTCACGAAAAGCCTTTTCTATCTTCTTAGCATAATCAACATGACGATCTGCTATTGGTATTATCCGTACTTGAACCGGCGCAAGCCATACCGGGAATGCGCCATTGTAGTGTTCAATGAGGCCTGCAACAAACCGCTCCATGGAACCGAGCACAGTACGGTGAATCATTACAGGCCGATGTGGCGCATTGTCTTCTCCTATATAATGGATGTCAAATCGCTCCGGCAAATTAAAATCCACCTGAATTGTGGGGCCTTGCCATCCGCGACCCAGTGCATCCTTGATATGCACGTCTATTGCAGGTCCGTAGAACTTGGCTTCTCCTTCCATGCGCTTGAATTTAATGCCTGCTCTATTCATAGCTGAAATAAGAGCGCTCTCAGCCATCTCCCATACATCGTCTGAGCCTACATACTGCTCCTTATTTTCAGGATCTCTAACTGACAGCTCAAAATCATATTCCTTATAGCTGAATGACTCCATCATAAACTTGACCAGATCGATCACGCGGACAAGTTCATCTTCAAGCTGATCAGGGCGCATAAACAAGTGGGCATCGTCTTGTGTGAATCCCCTGACGCGTAGCATTCCGTGGAGGACGCCTGACCTTTCATATCTATAGACTGTACCGAGCTCTGCCCACCGAAGGGGAAGATCCCTGTAAGACCTGGTTTTGGTCTTGTACATGAGAATATGGAACGGACAATTCATAGGCTTCAGGAGATACTCGACTCCGTCTATATCTATAGGAGAATACATATCATCTCTATACCAATCCCAATGACCTGAAATTTCCCAAAGATCCCGTTTCGCTATGTGAGGAGAAAAGACCAAGTCATAACCTTGCTTAAGGTGTTCGTCCCGCCAGAAATCCTCAATGACTTTCCTGATGATGCCGCCTTTCGGGTGCCAGTATACAAGCCCTGCGCCGCCTTCTTCGTGAAGACTGAAAATATCAAGTTCTTTCCCAAGTCTCCTGTGGTCACGCTTCTCGGCTTCTTCCAACATCTCAAGATAGTGATCCAATTCGCTTTTTGTGGGAAATGCAGTTCCGTAAATCCTCTGGAGCATCTTGTTGGTCTCATCACCACGCCAATAAGCGCCTGCAACGTTTAGCAGCTTGAATTCCTTGATTTTACCGGTAGATTCCACATGAGGACCACGGCAAAGGTCCGTGAATTCACCCTGATGGTAGAGGCTCACTACCTCAGATTCAGGCATATCCTCAATAAGCTCTACCTTATACGTCTCCCCTGCATCCTTAAAGAGCTTAATTGCGTCTTCTCGAGCAATCTCCTCACGGACAATAGGGAGGTCTTCTTTCACAATTCTTCGCATTTCCTCTTCGATAAGTGCTAAGTCCTGCTGAGCAAAGGGTTCCGGTTTATCAAAGTCGTAGTAGAATCCATCTTGTATGGAAGGACCTATCGCAATTTTGACTTCAGGAAAAAGCCTCCTCACCGCTTGAGCCATGACATGAGAAGTTGAGTGCCTCAGTATTTTTCTGTCCTCTTCTGAATTAATCATAACTGCAAGTCACCTCGTTTCTGATTTTAATAGTCTCAGTGTCAACCTAGTCCTGATTATCGGGTGTCCCGAATTATCAAGTATCCCAAATCAGCCCCGAATAATATGGAAACCCTCGCCCTGGAAATATCCAGGGACGAGGGTCTTCTCGCGGTTCCACCCCGATTGACACCATGTACGGTGTCCTCTCAACATGCGCTGTAACAGGCGCTACTGTCCCCGGCTACTGACTGATAAAGCTCGTTCAGCTTTCACTGGGAAACTCAGAGGCGGTTTTCAGCGTCGCGTGCCGGCAAGGGTTTTCAGCCCGGAGACCCTTACTCTCTTTCAGCCGCTTTTTCGCATACTCTTCCTCATCATTGTTCATGTAATTTGTTATTGCTATTAGCGCAATTATAGAAGAGGAGCTCGACTATGTCAAGTCAGCTTTCATCGCTGTGTCCTCCGAGAGGAGCATGCATTCTCGCAAGATACTTCTCACAAAAACGGCACCCTGAGCAATTGGATACTCTATTATCAAAAACTCGGGAAATTGTCTCACTGGCGTTTTTTCCTTCAAAACCGTGCAGGATGATTTTCTTAGGAGAGACAGTAATGAGTGCGCTTATGAGGAGATCCTCGTGGTCAACGTCATTTTGACCGGGCTCCAATGGTATGCCTTCAAGGTACTCACTGTCCACTGCCTTACCATTTTGATCCAGCAACCTAAAGCGTCCGTTGGGTCTTGCAATTACGTGAATCTCTTCAATCTTAGGCTCCTGAACATCAACGAAATACTTGAGCAATCTAATGAATTCATTGTATTCCTTCTCCAGCATAAAATCATCAACTGCAGAATCCGCGGCAGTTTCAATCTGCTCCACATAATTCTTAAGCCGAAAACGCATAAAACCTTCGAGTATTAGACAATCGTTGGTATCGAGGTAGTCAAGAAGTATAAAAAGAACATCATTCCTTCGGCGCATTATTGCTTGGACTTGGCCTTGGTCGTCACCTTGACTTCGACGGTTTAGCGTGTCCAAGACGTACTCTGCGATCTTCTCACGCTCTGAGTCATCAAAGTAAGAGTAGCGGGCGCGAAGGATCTTCGTGATAAGTTCTTTCTCAACATCAAATACTATATTGTCAGCAAGAGCGCTGGCCACGTGGTAACGCAGTATGTCGCGTTGGCCTGCAGGAATGCCCTGACCTTGGTCGGACATGTTAAGACATAGAAATGTAAGAGGCCCACTGGACCTCTCGGTCATGTCAACGTGAATTCCTTTTTCATCAAGGGCCTGGATTTTTGCAAGAACTCTCTCTTGTGCTTTAGAGCCATGATCCAGCACCCCGATGGCGATAATCTCCATTTAGGACCACGTCCCTTCCCCGTCTATTATATGCTTGGCTCATTGACGGTATACAGCTGAGGAAGGGTATCCAAACCTTAATGTTACACTCAATCCATTTTTGAGTATTTATCCCAGCTTATGCAAGGATTCTAAATTCTATTTTTCACGGTGAATTTTTTGCATAACGAATTCGATTTACGCATGGAATACAAATGGTGCGGCGTGCTGGAATCGAACCAGCGACCTCAGCGATGTCAACGCTGCACTCTAACCAACTGAGCTAACGCCGCACTTTTCATGTGCACTTCGGATATTCTATTATCACTACCTACCCTGCAAACCGTATTCTAAGATATGAACTCACCTTTGTCAAGGAGTGAATTGCAAGTCAGATTGGCAAGTGTGAGTCACAGAAAAAGCAACACAACAAGTATGCATAAACGTACATTGACATTGCATATATATGCTTGATATACTGCAATTACAGCAAGGCAACACAACTCATACAAGAACGGTACACGAGGAGAATCTCACATATGATCCGGATTCATACCAATCAATACCAATAAGACTTGTAGGTTGTTTCGACTGGAAGAAACAAGTTTTGACATGTGTCGAAACTTGTAGTATTTTGGTTCAATGAGAAGCCCTCATTGGAAGCTCCCGGATTATATTTTCCCTGCTAAATGGTGGTAAGTTTGGATTGCAGCGAGATTCATCCAAGTAAGAAGGAGAGAGAAGGAGGAATGCTTCAGCTTTCTATTTACATTCCGCAAAGCACACAACAGCAGTAAACAGTATTTGCACCCACATGAAACCAGTACCAGCATAAAACCAGCAACATACGAAGGAGGAAATATTCATATGAAATCTTGGAAAGGAACTCTGGCAGCACTCATTATTACGATACTTGTTGTAGCCATTGCAGTGCCGGGTTTTGCCGGTTCCAGCGGACTCTACGAGATGTCCGTTTTTGAGAACCCAACAACATTGAACATATTTTCTGCAACCGGGCCGCAGTCAACAGTATGGAATGACTTTGTGGCATCGAGTCAGTACTATACTTCCCTCTATGGGCTGGCACAGCCTTATATGACATTTGTGCCATCTGTAGCTGCAGATATGCCTTCAGAACTGAAGCAAGAAAAAATCGGAGGTAATACTTACTACACTTCCATCGTTAAGATGCGCAAGGATATCAAGTGGAGCAATAATACTTCGCTTACCGCTGATGACGTAGCTTTCAGCTACAACGCAGTCTTGGATATGGATCCCAATAAGCTTGGCGGAAACTGGCCGAGTATTGTGGATCCAACAGTCCTTGAGCGTGTTGAGAAGGTTGATAACTACACAGTCAAGTTCATCCTAAAAGAGAAGCCCGGTCTTGCCCAGTGGCAGTACGGCGTGCTACAGACCTACTTATTGAATAAAGCCTATTGGGAACCTGTCTTCGCAAAAGCAAAGAAAGCCTCTGACCCTGTGAAGGAGCTTCTTGCCTATGAGCCTATAGGTGAGCCGGCAGCCGGACCATTCATGTTTGGAAAGTGGGAAAAGGGCGCGTTTTTCCAGAACGTTGCTAACCCTGCATACAGCATGAAAGGCCAAATCACAACCTTCTACGAAGATGGTAATGTAACTATAGTGAACCCTAAGACCGGTTTCAAGTGGCAAAGCAGTAAGCCAACAGGCAAAGTGCTACTCAAAGTTACTGAAGGCCCCAATGTTTCAGGGACCTTGTACCGTATACTTGGAAATCAAGCCGCAGCAGTCATGTCTCTAATCGGCGGACAGGTTGATTTCATCCTGAACTCCCTGGGTCTCCAAAGAGGATTCCAGGAGCAACTCAGTCAGGCTCAAGGAGTCTCGACCATAGAAAACAACGTGAACGGCTTCAGATTCATGATGTTTAACCTGAGAAAGTACCCCTTCAACATAAAAGAATTCCGTCAGGCAATCTCTATCCTCATCGATCGAGAGTACATCTGCGAAAGCGTGCTCCAGGGCATTGCATTCCCTCAGTACTCAGTCGTGCCTCCCGGAAACGCTTTCTGGTATAATCCCGATGCACCTCAGCTTGGCAAGGGACTCACTCGTACCCAGAAGATAGAGCAAGCAGTTAAGGTCCTGAAAAAAGCAGGCTTCTCTTGGGAAGTCGAGCCCGAGATAGACTTAAAGAAAGACAAGCTTATAAAACGCGGTAAGGGCCTCATCATGCCTGATGGCAAGAAGATGCCTTCCTTTGATTTCATGGTCATGACCGCAGGCTATGATCCTCTCCGTTATACTTTCGGCCTTAACATCGCTCAGTGGGCGAAGGATGTCGGCATACCGATGGAAGCCGCTCCAACTGACTTCAATGTTGTCAGCGACAAAGTATTTGAAGAGCAAGACTTTGACGCTGCCTTAATGGGATGGAGCTTAACTGCATATCCTGACCACATGAGATGGTTCTTCCACAGCGACCAAGCAGGTGAGGGTGGGTTCAATCCGCAAGGTTACACCAACCCTGAATTCGATAAGCTTGCAGACGCATTCATGGCGGAGAGCGATATGGACACCGCTCGCAAGCAGGCATTTAAATTGCAGGAGATCCTATCTGACGAACTACCGTATATCGTGCTCTTTGACACCCCGATTATTGAAGCGTATAGGAGCGATCGCATAGAGTATCCTTATACAGAGATACTCAGCGGTCTACAGCGCTATGGAGCTCTTACATCAACTGTTAAACTGCTGAAGTAGGGCAAAAGGCAAAGTCATCCGACGCCTCAAGCGCGGGTCTGGGTATAGGGCCTGGGCCCGCGCTATGCGCCTTGTTAATTTCAGTGGCTGAAAGTCTGGGGGATAGTTATGCGCCGATATGTTTTTGGCCGGGTAGGCCAGGTAATACTTACGCTTCTAATATATATTACTCTTGTTTATTTCCTGTTGCAGGCGATGCCTGGCGACATTACAATGATGTACTTGTCTAATCCTAAAATTCCCCAAGCGGCCAGGGAAGAACTTAGGAGTCAATTGGGCTTAGACCAAAGTTTGTTCATACAATACGTCTCTTATATGAAGAACTTCTTCAGAGGGGAACTGGGAGTGTCATTTTCCCAATATCCGAAGCCTGTATGGGATATCCTCATGGAGAAACTGCCAAGAACGTTTGTCCTATTTCTTACAGCGAACATACTATCCTTCTATATAGGTTTTGTTCTAGGCAAGGTAATCGCATGGCGCCGTGGCAAGATAATAGATCATGCTGCCACTGTAGTAGGCATCACGTTCTGGACCGCCTTCTACCCTCTCCTTGCCTTGGTTGTAATATGGATCTTTGCATATAACCTGAAATGGCTCCCTCTGAATCAATTCATTGATCCGAGGCTTTGGACTGCTGCCCCATTTACCGCAAATCAGGTTTTTGGGAACATGGTATGCGGCGCTGCAATAGTAGCAATTGGCATATTTCTTATTTTCTTTTACCTGCTTCGAGGCTTGAAGCCCTCGCGGCGCTCCAGGGTATACGCGTGGTCAGCCACTGCGGCGCTCATTGCAGCAGTCGTGTTCGTTGCGGTAAGGAAAGGCATGCTGATATATATTTGGGACATAACCCGTCATATGATTTTGCCTGTGTTAACACTTACCCTGATTAACTTTGCAGGCACAATGCTTCTTATGCGGGACTCGATGCTGGAGACAGTACAAGAAGACTACGTGTTGGCAGCTCGTGCCAAGGGTCTGCCTGATCGGGTTGTAAGGGATCGCTACGCAGCACGTACTGCATTGTTGCCGACTGTCACCAGTCTTGTGCTTTCGTTAGCAAGCTCTATGAGTGGCGGAATGGTTACTGAGACTATGTTCTCTTGGCCGGGATTAGGTCAAACACTGTTTACGGCAGCGCTGGCAAACGATTATCCTCTTGCCACCGGCGCCTTAGCGTTTACAGGGATATTCCTTCTCATAGCGCATTTTATTGCAGACATACTCTATGCTGTACTCGATCCTAGGATTACGTATACAGGACAGTCAGGAATCTAGGATTGAGCCCAGTCGAAATAAGGTGGATGAAACAACATGAATGAACTTGCACCAACTCCCGGAACAGGGTCTGCCTCCCTTACTGAGCCTCTATGGAAAATCAGATGGAAGCTGACCCGACGGAGTTTTGCACAAAGCTGGGAAATATTCAGGGAAAGCCGTATAGGAATGATCGGCATCATTCTAATCATAGCATTCGGGATATTCGGCGCCCTGTGGCCCATTATGATTAATACTGTATGGGATCCAATGGTATATGACCCTGTAGTAGGGTTCGATCCCATGTCAATGCACCCATCACCTCCGTCTGCCGCACACCTTTTAGGCACGGACCCTATTGGGAGAGATATTCTGGCTCAGCTGATGTACAGCACAGGCCGTGAATTCCTACTGGGAGTGTTGTCCGCTGTTATTACAGTGGTAATAGGGACCACAGTGGGCACAGCTGCTGCGTACTATGGTGGACTTATTGATACTGTTTTCATGCGCATCGCTGACATCATCTTGCTGTTCCCATTCATACCTTTGCTGGTTGTTATGGGTTCCATGGTTAAGCTTTCATTTCTCCCGTTCGCCGTAATCATGGGCGTTCTGGGAGGATTCGGAGGCATAACGATTATTCTGAAGGCACAAGCACTGTCTGTGTCTGTAAGGCCGTACATTGACGCAGCGCGTGTTGCCGGAGGAAGTGATTTTCACATAATCGTCTCACATATCATTCCCAACGTCTTGCCTCTGTCCTTCCTCTATATGATGTTTAGTGTTACATCAGCGATCTTGAGCGAAGCGACTTTGTCGTTCTTCGGTGTCCTAAATATAGACATGAGCTGGGGTATGATGATTCATACCGCTGATGTCGCTGGGTACCTCTTCGACTTTGCCAGGTACTGGTGGCTCTGGGCTCCTTCAGGCCTTGCCATCACACTTTTCTGTGCTGCATTTTACATGGTCGGGAGAGGACTCGATGAAGTCGTGAACCCGCGGCTTAGAAAGAGGTGATTGAGAATGGACACCTTACTACGTCTTGAAGACCTTACTATGCATTACAAGACCAAAGCCGGGTGGGTTCAGGCGATAGACGGAGTATCATTCTCCCTTAACAAAGGCCAATCTCTGGGCCTTGTCGGAGAATCCGGATGCGGCAAGACTTCTATCGCCATGTCTCTCATGAGGCTTCTGCCAAACAACGCAAAGCTTGTCAGGGGACGAGTTCTATTCGGTGGACAGGACCTTTACGCCTTGAGTGATGAAGAGATTAGGAAACTGCGGTGGAAGAAAATCGCAATGATTTTTCAAGCTGCCATGAACTCACTTAACCCTGTTTACAGTGTGGGAAATCAGATTATCGAAGCAATACTAACCCACGAACCTGAAACGAGTGAAGAAGAAGCAAGGGAAAGAGTGAAATCCCTCTTTGAGCTTGTAGGAATCCCTGCAGAACGTATGGGTCACTATCCCCATGAATACAGCGGTGGTATGAAACAACGTGCTGTTATCGCGATGGCACTTGCGTGTAGACCAAGTCTTATCATTGCAGATGAGCCCACAACCGCTTTGGACGTCATCGTACAAGATAAGATCCTACGAGAAATAGAAGACATACGATGCAAAATCAATATGAGTATGATCTACATTTCTCACGATGTGTCCGTCATAGCTGAGGTAAGTGACGTGGTCGGCGTGATGTATGCAGGTAAACTCCTTGAGTTGGGTCCGGCGGACGATGTGTTTAAGAAACCGCGAAACCCATACACATACAGCCTGATGTATGCATATCCAAGCATCCTCGGTGAAAAACATGACCTTGTGACAATTCCGGGAGAACCTCCTAACCTACTCGCGCCCCCTGCAGGTTGCAGATTCCATCCAAGGTGCGACTGGGCAACTAAGGAGTGCGCTAAGGTAGAGCCGGTCTGGCATGAAATCGCAAACGGTCATTATTTGGCATGTCATAATCCAATAAGAACTGAGGCAGTTAAGCCCTGCGTAGAGCAAGTAGCAGCTACAGGAAACGCACAAGTAGCCGCCACGGGAACAGTAACCGAGATGCATCAAGTAACTGCCAAAGGAGGTGACGGCAATGGCGCTTCCGGCAGCAACTGAATCGGGAGATGTGATACTTGACGTGCGAGATCTCTCAAAATATTACCCGGTAAACCAGGGATTTTTCAGCGGAAAGAAAGCACTGCTACACGCTGTTGACAACGTTACCTTTCAAGTAAAACGCGGCGAAGTGTTAGGCCTCGTAGGGGAGTCCGGCTGTGGGAAGACAACCACAGGGCGCTTAATCGTTCGCCTTGCAACTCCGACATCGGGACGTATTCTTATTGAGAATACTGATGTATCAGAGATCAAAGGACAAGATATGATGGAGTTCCGTCAGAAGGTACAGATGATTTTTCAGGATCCGTACGAGTCCCTTGATCCCAGAATGACTATTTTTGACATAGTCGCTGAGCCACTAAACGTAAACGGTATCGGAACATTTGAGGAACGCGAAGCTCAGGTCGAGGAAATGTTGAACCTTGTCGGCCTCGCGCCTCCTTCAGCGTTTTTGTTCCGGTTTCCGCATGAACTCTCAGGAGGACAAAGACAGCGCGTAGCCATTGCCAGAGCGCTGGTAGTCAGACCTAGCTTTGTCGTGGCGGACGAGCCCACTTCAATGCTGGATGTGTCTATTCGCACCGGAATCATGAAGCTCATGGCCCAACTCCGTGAGAATCTTGGCATCAGCTATCTTTACATCACCCATGACCTGGCTGTAGCAAGATATCTCTGCGATAGAATCGCTGTTATGTACCTGGGGAACATAGTTGAGCTAGGAGACGCTGAAGACATTGTAAAAAGGCCTCTCCACCCATATACTAAGGCGCTTATATCGGCTGTACCGGTTCCGGATCCTGCTATAGAGAGGCCGGCTCCCAATATCAAAGGGGGCGTGAGCAAACCGATAAATCCTAGGCCTCGATGTCGATTTTACGATAGGTGTCCGGAGAGCTCAAGTTCATGCGCGAACGCTGAGAATCCGGAGTTGAAAGATGTAGGAGACGGTCATTTGGTCGCATGTCACCTGCTCTAGACTGAACGGAGAGCTGTGTTTCAAAAAGGCTTCTAGGAGATATCATATATCTTAAGAACGTGAAGGGCCCGACACCGAATTTAGGTGGGGCCCTTTCCTTATCCTATTCCTACTCTTATTCATAGAAACCTAAAGTCTTGCTCACAAAAATCTGAACTTCGGTTCACAAAAACCTGACAGGAAAGCCTTGCTCATGTGAGAGCTCCCATCATAAGGAGGCCTTGTTTAGCTTGGTAGACCAAGATGATTGCAAATTGGAAATTCGGCGCGCAGTCAGGGACAACGGTTTTACGGCTCAGACAACAGGAAAAAGAAGCATGAAGGCAAAACACATGACTTATGTAGGCTTACGTAGCAAGCTGTACATAAAATGGAGGCGACACCCGGATTTGAACCGGGGAATAGCGGTTTTGCAGACCGCCGCCTTACCACTTGGCTATGTCGCCCCAAACAATTCTATTCTCTTCTACTACAAGAAAACTCTTGAGCAAGATTGCCCTGCTACCTTTCTTGTGGTTCTATTCTATGTAAGATATGGCCTACT
>DIQZ01000063.1:7182-8831 GCA_002424305.1 Firmicutes bacterium UBA5449 | reverse complement strand
AAAGCTCAGGCCCGAATTCAAGGATTGCTTCCCAATACCTCCACCCGGTCGGTGCCCTCATGTTGTAGACAGCTAACTCAACCTCCCATGCAACTGCTTCGCCTTGAGGCACTTGAAATCTGTCACCTTCCACGAAGATGTTGTCTGTAAGAGAGGTTGCCCGTATTGTCAACTGGACATCTTTTACCTTTCTTTCAATGGTTATCACGCTATCAAGGGGCTGTCCGAGTACGGGCAATGTATAGCTGAGCAATACACAACCAAGGAATAAAGCCACACCCATCAAGGCAATTGGCATTCGCTTCATTACCACCACAAGCCCCCCCCCAAGGACTCTATACGCTACCATTGTCATGTGGAATTCCTGTTTTTCCGGAATAACTTGGCCACACAGACAGAAACGAACTATTATTATCCAGTTTATGCCATTATAGCGCGCCGTCACCTTTATGTCAATTACTGGCATTTCGCATGTCTTCCACCACTTAGTCTCCGATAACTCCGACGCCTCCGGAAAAAAGCACGTATTAGCTTTTTCGCAGATACATACACATACAGGTGCTTTGATATCTACAGTGGAAAGAGCTTCAAAATTCCCACGACTATCGGAAGGATTCATTCCCCAAATGGAGAATATTCTGTCTGCGGGACAATGAATCCTAATGAAGGCAAAACTTTTAGTTAGTAATGCTCTGCACAGGTCAGCCCGAAGGTCGGCCTGGCGCATGGTGTTTCCGTAGCTTTTGGAAATGATACCCGGTGAACCACCGGGTATTATCGTCTAGTAAGGGATTCGACTTTTCAACTGTCACGTCGCCATTTTCCTTAAGGAATCACTACTGACGCGGCAAGGGGCATCCTTATCCGTCAGCATTTCACCGGAAGTTTATGAGACTGAGTTTTGTGTTTACTCCAAAATTATCCTGCGGCTACCGAATCCTTGTAGAGAAGACACAACTGTGCAAGATGATTCCGTTCCTCTATAAGAAAGGGTGTAAGACGATGGTGATAGTCAAGCAAGGGGAACAATCAGAAAACGGGGGCAACAATCCCTTTGAGATAATAATCGGATCGAGTCCGGAGATCACCGTAGCTTGCAACCTGGCAAAGCGAGCTGCACGAGGTGATTCCACGGTTCTTATGACAGGTGAAACCGGTGTGGGTAAATCACTGTTTGCGAAGATCATACATCAAGCAAGCCCCAGGAGGAAAGGACCGTTTGTTACTGTCAATTGCGCAGCGATCCCTGAAACCTTGATTGAGTCAGAGTTCTTTGGATACGTGGATGGAGCGTTCACCGGCGCGCCCAGAAAAGGTAAGCCCGGAAAGTTTGAGCTTGCCACAGGTGGCACAGTCTTTCTTGATGAAATCGGAGACATGTCCCTGATCCTTCAAGCGAAAGTGCTTCGGGTGCTCCAAGAACGAATAGTGGAACGCCTGGGAGGCACAGTCGAAATCTCTGTAGATGTCAGACTGATAGCAGCCACCAACAAAGACCTAACTGAGCTCATGGAGTCAGGTAAGTTCCGGGAAGACCTCTACTACAGATTGAATGTGATTGCCATAAGAATACCGCCACTCAGGGAAAGATGTGAAGACATTCCGGAATTCGTCGATTGGTTCCTTATGCGTTTGAACAAGGTATGCGG
>DIQZ01000063.1:5414-6890 GCA_002424305.1 Firmicutes bacterium UBA5449 | reverse complement strand
ATGAGCTTAGACTTGAACACATCCCACCCCATATCTGGCAGCAGGCAATACAAAACTCAGCCAAGGCAGATGCGGCCTGCGCTGAGGATCTCGACAATTCTTTGGCTAAATATGAGCGCGACCTGATAATCGCAGCCCTAAAAGCTACAGGAAACAATCGAACACAAGCAGCAAGGATCCTCAACATCTCCAGATCCGGACTCTACAAGAAACTCAAGAGATACGGAATCACAGGAGACGGCACTCTCAGATCCCACTCAGAATAACAACTAAAAACGCCTCATCACGCTGAGACACTGCTTCTTGATTTGCTCTTCACTGAAGAGGCATGCGTATCCCAGTTCGAAGTCACCGAAGAAAAGCCCTAACCCTCCGGTGTAAGCCGTGATCCCCCCTTTAAATCCGTCTTCCAGAATCATTCCTCCGCGGACAGCAATGTAAGGAGAGAGTTTGCCTTCGAAGCCTCCTGAAATAGCACCGGTTGCGACACCTTCCCCAACAGACAGCTCATGGACATCGAGTGCGATGACTGCGCCTTTTACAGGTCTTAAGCTAAGGCCCAAGGAGTATGTGGGAGCGACTTCCTGACTTGTCCCGTCAAGGAACTTGAGCTGTGTTGTGGTAACATCTCGTGCAAGCACTCCCAGGGTCACCATCTTGTGACGCAACATAATGCCGACATCTGTAGCGAACCCCTGCCATGAGGAAACCATGGTGTATCCGGAGTACTCCGCACCTCTCCCGTAGCGAAGCCCGATTCCAAGGGAGCCTAAATCCTTGAAAGCTTGCCCTACCATGTAGTTGAATGTGTTATTTGTGAACTCGCTATTCTCCTCGAACCACTTGTACTGCCCCCAGGCGAATCCCCCTGCCCCTGCGTCTCGATCCTCGTCTGTGACAGACACAAATCGGAAGTTTCCGTCCTCAGCGCAACCTCCGAAGCTTGTGCCAAGCGAAAGCGACAACACACCCCTTGTGAGTCCGAAAGATGCGGGATTCGAGTAGAGAGGGTTTGGATCACCCCACAGACCGACGTACGAATACCCCATGCCGAGGAGGCGCGCATCCGCATATCCGAAAGGTTCTATGAAATCTTCGGCATGACAAGCTTTTGGGTTAAAGAGTCCTACGGCAGCTATCAGAACCGCCGTAGTAATACAGGCTATGACAATGTTTCTTCTTGAGCGCACCAAGTCACACCCCTTTCTTCTACTCGGACGGGATTATCGTAGGCGTTATGAATATTAAGACCTCTGTCTCGGTAGATACGTTCTTGGTATTGCTAAATAATATCCCCAGGATAGGTAGATCACCAAGAATCGGCACCTTCGTCTTAGATTCATATTGTGACTTCAAATTGAGTCCGCCTATAACAATAGTCTCTCCGTCCCTTACTCGGACAGTGGTGGCTACCTTGCGTCTGTTCACAATAGGCAGGCCGCTTGAGCCTTCTACTGCATCGCTGACTTCAGGTTC
>DIQZ01000063.1:0-5109 GCA_002424305.1 Firmicutes bacterium UBA5449 | reverse complement strand
CCAAGGAAGATCTCTGCAGGCTCTCCGTCGAGGGTCGCGACACGGGGTGTGGCATGGATCTCTGCCTTGCCTGAGTCAATAAGCGTCTTCATAGATGCCATGACATGCTGAAGACCACCTGCTACGCTGTACTTCATCCCCCAGATACCGGAGATAAAATCAACAAAACCTGACCCAGGCACACTTGCGTTTGGTTCGCCCCAAGTGTTTTCGTATCGCCAATCCGCGCCCAGGGATTTCCCGGTGTCAGATGACACTTCCACCACAAGAGCTTCCAAGAGTACTTGAGGAGGGGCTTTGTCGATCTTCTCTACGTCAGCCATGACACGGGAAATTACATTCTCAGGCCCGGTTATGACGAGGATGTTTTCGTCAGGCCCGGTTTTCACATACGGTTTGAAAAAGTCAGATAGCAGTTTTGAGGCATTCTCCGCTTTTGCATACTTGAGCCTCACTACTTCCGTCCTGGTAAATAAGGGGAATGCGGGATTCATCGCATCCGGCATGCCTATCAAGTAATAGTCTCCCACCTTCACGAAGGCATACCCGAAGGGAGCGACTATCATTTCCAAGGCTTTCTCAAGAGGCACATCATATAGCTCCAGCGTCACCCAACCCTGCACTGACGGCTCTACGAGGATGTTTACTCCTGTCTGCGCAGAGATATCACGAAGAACGTTTATTATGTCTTCGCTGTCGAAGATGTTTGTCACTAAGGGCTCCTCAGCCAACAGCACAGCGGGAAAAATCAAAGTCGCTGCGATAATCGCAACAACCAGGACAAGGGCTTTAGGGGATCCCGCCGGCAATCTCTTTTTCTGAATCATATGGTTCCCTCCTTGAAATCATGTACCTGTACAGGCTCCGCCTTAGGCAGGCCTTGCCCTACTCGACTGTGAATTCCCGCATTACATATAGTGGGGACTTGCCTCCATAGTGCACGAGAAACTCAACTACATAGTCGCCTGGTTCTAGCTGACCGGATAAAGCTACGTCAAATGCTCGAACACCACCAGGTAACACAACATTCACTTCTTCACCCAAATCCAGTGAATGCACATCAATCAGTGAACCCGGACCAACATATTCAATCCCAGGGACACTCTCAGGCATGATGCGTTTCTTTAAAGCCAAGGATGCCCTTGGTTTAACGTGGATTGTCCCGGTGTTCTTAAAGACGGTTCCGAAAACAGTGCCCACTGAAGGCCCTCCGTCATCAATAGTTATGGGAGCAAGCTCTCCTATGGTTTCAAATTCTTTTCCGACTTTCAGAAACACAACAGTACCGCTTTCCCCGGACCATGCCGGAGCGTCAGAGATAGCAGATTCATCTGCCTCGACAGGTGTTGCGGTAAATATGACGTTTGCATATTTGCCACCTGACTCGCCCTTGGGAATTGATAGCATCATGCGTACAACTTGACGTGCCCTGGGCCTGATCTCAACTACATCAGGCTTTACTTCGATCCAGTCAGCGCAGCTTGGCGTAGATGATTCTACATCATCTAGGATGAGCTCTCCTGCATCATCGAATGCAAGCGTTGCGACACGACCCTCAACGCGGATAGCCTGGTCAGAGCGGTTTTCAATAATCAGTGGCCGCGCTACAGTGGCGCCGGCGATGCCGCTCAAGTCAAGCTGATCAGGGTCAACAGAGAAAGGTGCAATCACCGCGGTCGTTTCCATCTTGGTGACCTCTGTCCCGCTCTCCCCAACGCTGAAGGGAACCTTGGCAGTGGCAGGCCTCATTCCCCCATACTTCACTGAGATATCAGTAATGTACTCGCCCGGGGCAAGGCCTCCAGGCAAAACCGAGCCAAGATTGATAGTAGCTCCAGGCAAGACGATACCCCGTCCCGAGCCGAGCGGTATCTCAATGAGCCTCTTCCCGGCAGCATCACGCAAGATCATGCGTCCCTGGGCAAAAACATGAATATCTCCTTCGTTTCTGGCCTCAGCCGAAAGTATGATAGCGTCTTTGCCATACATGCTGGCGTAAGCAGGCTTCTCTCTGGCATGTGTGATACTAAACCCAGTCACATCAAGCCTCTTTTGCACATGCCGCGCGGGAATGGTAAGCTCCACGACTGTAGCAAACCTTTGCACAAACGTACTAGAAGCAAGCGCGGGGTCTCCCTTTCTCTCCTCTGGAATAAGCTCGAAGACAACCGCGGCGTATCTGCCGCCCGATGCTCCACGCGGCACTGTCATGGTTCCCTTTACGGCGAAGGCTTCGCTCGGTCCTACCGAAGCCTTGTCTGCCGATAGCTTTATCCATTTAGCGCACGAGTAATCCGACCTGCCCACATCCACAACTTCATAGTCTCCATTGGGCTTTTGGGCCAGATCGGCGGTGTATATGAGGAAGTCTGCGGTTGCAACTTTGCTCTCGTTCACCATGATCACTTCAAATGTCCTCACAGACCCCGGAGCTCCGGTCACCTCCAGAAGCATGGGGGTAAAACTCAAAGATATCTGCGCACCTGCATGGCTGCAAGCCATAGCAAAGATGGCAACCAAACCAATCAGCACGAGAGCTGCTCTTTTTATCAGGGCTCGCCCGCTTAATATGCTTGCTGCCACCCTGTACCTATGTCGAAGAGATTCCAGCCAAAAGCACATCTCCGTCTCTCCTTCCTGGTCATCCGGGGGCGACCAGAGAGGTCACCCCCGGATTTCGGACTCACCCTGATGAACAAGGGATACCTATGTTGCTTTCCGCCGATGGAAAACGCAATCTGATTTTCTCAGACTCAGACTTCGGATGCAGGTTCCGGTGTAAACCAGGTGCCCGTTACGGGATTAACCCAGAGTTTGACGTTCTGCAGCGTGATTGTGATTGTCCCTCTATTCTCATACTCGCAAGAGGAATTGCAATTCTCCACCACGATCTTGTTGAGTAGCTTGGTGCTCAGGCCAGCGTGCAGAGCAGGACCGTCGTAGATCATAAAGCCCTCATCGTTGTTGAGATCTATAGCCCTAGTCCAACCGTTCTGTTCTGCTGCTGCAACATCTTCACCGTAGCTGTAGTAGGTATCGATGGTGGTCTTTACGCCACCTTCTTCTAGATACTGAAGGTCGTCGAATCCTGCGAAGGTGATCCTTATGTCGTTGTTGCTCTTGAGAGTGAACTCAATGCAGTCTGCTGCATACGTACCAGGCTTCAGTATACGCCAGTCCCAACGAGTCCCGCCGATTGTCCACTCGCACCACTGCGCCATTGATGCATGGTGCACGAAATTGAGTGTCCAGTTCTCTTTGTTGCAAGTCCCCTGAGTTGGACCGCTCCTCCAGCAACGAGCAAGGGACATGAGATCTCCTGAATTATGTTGTATCCACGCACCCTTCTCATCCATCTCCCAATGCTCCACCTCGACAGCGCCGTCAGGCAGTTCTATACCTGGGTTATAAGTTTTCGCCATCGCCATAGCCGGCACCAAAAGGAACGCTAAAACCACTAAACAAACCAATAGCTTTTTCATTTACATTTGTCCCCCTTAATGAGTTATTTTGAGGTACGCTGATGGGCTAGAGCCCATCTCGGCTAAGGGATCTACCTCGATCCCTGTTGCCTTCTTAATTGTTGCTGACTATGAACGTTATCACCCCCGTACTCTCATACTCTGCAGACGATACTTCGTCGCCCACACTTATCTTTGACCACATCAGAACCGGTACAGGCTCAGACAGGTCAATATGTCGAGTCTTGTTGTTCAGTTCTGCCGATGATATCCATCCTGCGGCCTCGGCTGCGGCCAGATCATCCCCAAACCCGTAGAATGCCGCCATCGCTCCTGGTACTCCGTCTGTCCTTGTAAGATCCACGAACTCGCTGAATTGCACGGAAAGCGTTCCAATACCTGTAGCGGTAATCTCCGTGGCCAGTGCAGCATAAGTCCCTGATTTGCGGACTCTCCAGTCAAGACGCGTCGCAGTCACCGATACATCAGCATGTGGCTCCTCGACACTCTTGATGTATATAGGGTCAAGAGGCACTTGGTGCCAATAACCACTTCCTACAGGGTTATACTCCATGTTGATCTCATCGCAGAAGATGAGATCTTCCGAACTTGGCGGCAATCCGTCGGTTGTGACCTTCAAGGCAAGGTAAGCGCTAGAACCCGGCAGGAACCGATTGCCGGCTTGTTGGTGCCAGTACCAGATGATCGTTACGCGCGTGATTCCCGGCTCGGGGTAGGTCACGTCTATTGTCAAGATCCCATCTTGTATATCAGGATGTCCCGGCACAAATACAAACTTCTCTATCTCCTCTGCAGTCAAGTGCTCACCCAGGAGAAGGGTGACTATCCAACCGTTCCACCCTTTCGGCTGCCCTGCCGGCTGAGCTTCCTGCTGCGCCTTTGACCCCGACTCTTCTGCTGGGCAATTCACCCACAGCTCGATTATCCACTCAGCTTCCTCTCTTGAAGGCACAGTGAACTTATCATCTTCGACTCCAATGTTGTCTGAGACTCCTGTGGCTATCACCTTGAACAGTCCTGACTCGTGAACCCTCACAATCTCAACAGGTTCCTCAAGCTGTCTAACTAGAGCCATGAGAGAAGTACTTGTCTGCGGGTCTTCAACCGGCTTCTTTCCGTTACTATCAGAATCTCCTGACACAGGCCCTATAGGAGATGACCTCTCCGGGAAAGACCTCTTGAGATGAGGCCATTCGCGCTCAAGCGGATTGCTTGCTACACTGGAAGAACCGGTATTAAGCCCTAAAGCCTTGGGATTTTCGTGGGCTATTATCGAGTTGGGAGTTGTGCTTCTTGTCTGATCTTTCCCAAGCATGCCATATGTAAGCCGGAACCCTCTATCGACAGGGTACACGCCTTCTTCAGAAAACCCGAATCCCCCGGTGCTGCTACGTCTCGTAGCCACGTTAATCTCGGCACGAGCAGCTTCATTAGGATATAGGCTGCCGACATCCCATATAAATGTTGAATCTGCTTCAGAAAGCCCATACGGAGTATCACCGTAAATCCGTACATTACCCTGGGATTTCCCTGTAGCCGTAGATTGAAAAGCAGAGCTTAAACCACCTTCTACCCTTACGCCTTCCATAGGAAACTCGTTGGGATTCCTGGCAGTCAGCACGATTTT
>DIQZ01000011.1:19902-24894 GCA_002424305.1 Firmicutes bacterium UBA5449 | reverse complement strand
CACAGGCCTCTGCCCACCGGCAGGAAGAGACTGAAATGATAGTCCACACCAAGTGTCCGGGCCAGCTCGATAACGCCTTTCGCATCACGAATACTACCTCTTGTCAGAGTCTGAACGATCTCAATGTCGGATACTCCGGCCTCAAGAAGCATTCTAATGCCGTCTTTTGCCTTACCAAAGCTACCCGGCCCGCGAATGCTGTCATGGACACGATGATTAGCCGACTCAACGCTTACCTGCACCTTTGCCTTTGCTCCTGACATCTGTCGAGCAGTATCAGTTGTGATCAGCGTTCCATTGGTAAGAATAGTAAGTATAGGGAACTTATTTGACGTATAATTTAATATGTCTGGAAAATTCGGAAGGAGCAATGGTTCGCCTCCGCTTATTACAAGGTTCCCGAGTCCCACCTCAGCTAAGGCATCAATGGTAAAACATAAGTCTTCAAGAGGTAATTCCTTGTGTTGGGGTGACTCATTACTCGCGAAGTAACACATGGGACATGTGAGATTGCATCGGGAAGTTACGTTAAGATAGGCCCGGGCAAGGGTCACTACATCGCTAATCTCAGCCATAAACCCGTACTTCTCAAGATAGTGAAAGAGAGACTCAATGTTCCAAGGATTGATCCCGGAATGCAATGACTCTTCTGCAACCAGTTGTCGCACAGGTTTCCCTTCAGGATTTAAGGCAAGCTCATATGCATAGTCAGCAAGTTTTATCCACTCACCGTTTATAGGATTTATGAGAACCCGTTGATCATCACGCTCCAGCACTTCTATACCTTTTGCAATGGTGACCACATGACCTCCCAACGCGCCTCCCCCCCCAATTTC
Source organism: Firmicutes bacterium UBA5449 (assembly GCA_002424305.1). Classification (GTDB taxonomy): domain Bacteria; phylum Bacillota; class SHA-98; order UBA4971; family UBA4971; genus UBA4971. The sequence goes on along the minus strand of DIQZ01000011.1, from coordinate 24,058 downwards.
TCGTTGTACTGACTAGCGTTATGTTCACTTGGCAGCAAAAACTAACGGGCAGTCCACACCTGGCGCCACACTTTCTCATAGTCAGCCTTTACACCGGCATAACGAACAGAGTGAATCTTCAAGCAAGCAAGGTCATGTTGATATAGGAATAGCGCAAGCAGACGGCAGGCCCGCAACCCACTTGAACCTACCGCCTGCTCCCACCCTGCGGCCTTAGCCGATAGTTATCCGGTGTCCCCATAGCCTAAAGGTAAAGCAAAACCCGTCGATTGCGAGGTCAAGCTTCATGTTTTTCCCGCCAAGCCTACCATACATGTGGCGCGCACCCCCTTTTCCGCCTTTGCGGCGGGTGAGCTTCTTATTATAGCGCCTGGGCCGGCTCAGGTCGTCTCTGGCAATCCTAGTCTAGCCTGTATTGGCAGGAACCTCCATTCCCCATAGGAATGACTTTCCCGGGTTCATGAGAACGATTTGTGGAAACTACCGGTTAGGACATGTCATTGCCACATACCGCACTTGTATACGTACCTTACGGCTTGAGCCCGATTCCTTACGCGCAACTTCCTGAGGATGCTGGAGACATGGCTTTTGACGGTATTTACGCTGATATACATCTCATGGGCAATTTCCTTGTTTTGATGGCCCTTAGCCAGCAACCTAAGAACCTCCAACTCTGTCCTGGTAAGACGTACCGGACGCTCTCCGATTTCATCAGTAGGTCTCAGCGGAAACACTCTTCCCGATGGTTCCCGGCTTGATCCGGTTTGAACCAAACCGACAATGTGTTCGCCAACAGCAACACCTTGGCAGACCTCACCCTCAACCGGCTGTGGCCCATCTCGAGAACCACCATTTGCACCGAACCCCTCTATTACAAGACTTCCAACAACCTCTATGCCTTCAGGGAGAATAGGTTGATCCGGGCTTGACACGCTTTTGTCTGAACTGTCCTGAACTAAGATTACTTTTAGCTTATCCATGGTGCTCCCCTCCACAAAGCGTTTACCAGAAACATCTGACCCATTATCACCGACCCTATTACCCGACAAGTAAAAGGCATGGAAACAGACGTTGTGGCATTAACATACATATATGTCATAAGTTGGGAGTTAGTATCTAGTTTATCACCATTTTTTGGAAGTGTCAACGTGCGGGGGGAAATTGGCAACTATCAAGTCGCTATCTTAGAAATTGCCCGGCACCGGTGGCGAAGATTTTGCCACGCTTCTTGAGATAGGTACTTCTGTTACTATGACATTTGACTTATCCAAATAGCTCTTTGCAAGCAGGGCACTTCTGATTCGGAGATACCCTCACCTCTCGCCAATTCATATCCAAACCACTGAACAGAAGAAGTCTACCCGCAAGAGGGTCGCCTATACCAAGCAACGCCTTTACTGCCTCAACAGCTTCCGTGCAACCTATGATGCCTGGGATTGCCCCAAATATGCCCATCTCGCGAGCTGTCCCAACTGCATCCTCCGGTGGAGGGGATGGGAAAACGCACCTATAGCATGGACCTTTTCCCGGCAATATTGTAAGGATCATCCCGTCAAAGCGCATTACTCCGGCTTCTACCAGAGGTTTTCTCAAGTTTACACAAATATCGTTCACGAGGTATCTTGTCTCCAGATTATCTACTGCATCTACTACCAGGTCATAGTCGGCGATTATGCTTTCAGCGTCTTCCTTGGAAAGCCTTGTATCATAAGTCACTACGTTTACATGGGGATTAAGGCGATTGAGTGTTCGCTTGGCTGATTCTACCTTCTTCATGCCGATGTTATCTGAACCATGAAGGATCTGCCTCTGCAAGTTAGAGATGCTGACAGTGTCCTCATCTACAAGACCAATAGTACCCACGCCGGCACATGCCAGGTACATAGCTGCAGGGGATCCTAACCCACCTGCCCCGACAATCAGGATTCTTGACGCCTTCAGCTTCTCTTGCCCTTCCCTACCGATTTCAGAAATCACAATCTGCCTGGCATAACGAGCCTCTTCCTCTTGAGTCAGCACAATACATCACATCCATTAGCGAATTCCGGCAAATAAGCCCTCATCAATGAATTTACGTCTGGCGATCTCCTCATCATCCAGCCAAATACAGTGAGCCAGGGCAAGGCAGTCTAGTCGCAACTGGTAATGCTCGTTACCCAGTTCCAGACGCTCTCAGCCAGTTCCACCGCGTCTGCATACTCTTCTTCGGTAACAGGCTCCCAATCTCCGGGGTAACGTGTGGTAACCGCATACTCGTGAAGGATTACCGCCTCGTTGACTTGCTGCGGAACATCTACCTTACCGCGTTTTTTAATGAGGTTAAGCAGGTGAGCAATGGAATGAGTTCTCGGCGCATTCCTACCAAGGTATATCAGTAGTCCTTTTAGACACTTCTCAACAGCCTGCTGGGCATCAAAGCAAAGATCCTCATACAAAATGTCCTCAGACTGCCTCCCCTGTTTCGCCCGGGCAAGGTTGCTTCTCGCTCTTCGAATCCACGGCTCCCACGGTCTATCTTTCATACAGGACACGACCTTTCAAAGCTTCAGCATAAACAAGTCCCGGTGTATTGCTATACCGATCTAATCTCTCCGGAGTCTCCAACACTATATCTATAGACACGGGAACATGGGATAATTCTCGATAGATTTGCTGTGCAAGCCTCCGCCTATGATACACCCCTTTTTTCACCACGAGAATGTCGTAATCGCTGTCATAAGACCATCCTTCGCAGCTCCTCGAACCAAAGAGGATAATCTTGTCAGGGTCTACGGCTTCCACGATTATTCCAACTATAGTCTTAAGGGTCTCCTCCATAAGGATCTCCTCCATAGAAGTCGCCTCCTTCTTACCGGCCGGCCGCTCAGCCGCTATCTTGAAGCCTTGAGCCAACCCGCCCCAATTCATAGCATAGTGTTTCCGTTTCGCAGCAAGAGGCAATCATCTAATCATGGCCCTTGCAAGAACAAGGATGGCGAATAGATACAATCTTCTGCGCTCAGCTTAAGACTCCTCCTCTATCACGACTCTACCACAACTACAACTTTATCGCTGCCTTATCGCTGCTCCATCGCTGCTTCGCTTGAGTCTTCGTGATATTTGCTGTACTATGGTAATCAGTGACATATGGCAATAAGTGAAGGGGAATAAACGCACATGGTCATTGTAGGAATAGACGTCGGCGGAACAAATACTGACGCGGCACTCGTTTCTGAAGGCGAAATCCTTGCTACCGCGAAAGTACCCACTCACCATGATCAACTGGTAGAAAGCACAACTTCGGCATTTGAGAAGCTCATTGACTCATATGGCGGTCCGGCTTTCTCGGATCCGATAGAACTGCATCTTAGCACAACCTTGTCGACAAACGCAATTATCGAAGGACAAGGTGACCCCACGGCAGTCCTGGCAACGCCTGGCCCCGGAATGAACATCAAAGACCTCGATCTGGGGTTTCCAATCTACATTCTTTCAGGCTCTGTGGATCATAGAGGCCGTGAAGTTGCACCTATCAATCCGGAAGAGATCCTGGATGCAGTCAAGCAAGCGAAAGACAGCGGTGCAACAGCCCTGGCTGTTGTGGGTAAATTCTCACACAGAAATCCCACACATGAGTTGGAAATAGAAAAGCTTATCTTAAGGGAGGCTTCCCGAGACAAGCCCTCTGAAAAAATGCTTTCCCGATTCAACCACATCACACTCGGACATCGGCTTTCGGGGCGTCCGAACTTCCCGCGTCGTATGGCCACTGCATATCTTAATGCCGGCATAGCCCGGCGCCAGACTGCTTTCGTGGAAATGGTTCGCGAGTTTATGATCCGTGGCAGGAACGTGGGCCGTGTATTCCTCTTAAAAGCAGACGGCGGCACCATGCAACAGGAAGACTCCTTAGTTCGTCCGGTTGAGACCATTCTCTCAGGACCTGCTGCAAGCATAATGGGGGCGGAAGCTCTCTCAGCCTATCCTGACTCAAACACGGTAATCGTGGACATAGGAGGCACAACAACCGATGTCTCCGTGCAGGTCGCAGGAGATACAGTCTTTCAACGGCAAGGAGCTGAAATCTCAGGTTATAAAACCCTTGTGCCTGCCCTTTTCGCCAGATCCGTCGGTCTCGGGGGAGATTCAGAAATAAGAGTTGTCTCTCCTGTAGAGG
>DIQZ01000011.1:15943-19719 GCA_002424305.1 Firmicutes bacterium UBA5449 | reverse complement strand
GGTGCCGCATCTCAGTCAAAAGCAGATGCTGTCTCCCGTAGAGACACAGCCCCTGATATTAAGCTGCAAGTAGGACCTAGGCGCGCAGGGACCCCTGCTGCATTCGGTGGCAACTGTGTTACACCGACTGATGCAGCGGTAGCCCTGGGTCTAGCCGCAGTCGGTAATCAAGAGTCGGCCATGAAGGCACTGGCTGAGCTTGGGAGACCCTATGGTCTTGGACCGAAAGAACTGGCCACAAAGATTGTGAATGCCTTTACTGAGCAGCTTACCTGTGCTATTCGAGAGACTTATCTATACCTCGAATCACAACCAGTCTATACCGTCTCTGAAATGCTGGCGCCTCCTGACATTCGTCCCAAGGCATTAATAGGCCTTGGCGCTCCTGCCGGAGTTTTCATCCCTCCTGCAGCTCAGCGCTTAGGACTTGAATATCAAGTGCTGCCTCACTATGAAAGTGCAAACGCTATAGGGGCTGCAGCAAGCCGTCCGACAGCTGCAATAACTTTGCACGCGGACACCGCTCTGGGTGTAATAACCGTGCCGGAAGCAGACTACGTAGGCAGGATTGACAGACCTGTCCTCTTTGATATGAAACGCGCCCGTTGCGAGGCTATGGAATGGGCAACCAAGTTCGGGAGAAAACTGGGCCTCGATGACGACGAGGCGAAGAATATCCAGATCGTGGAGGAAGAAAGCTTTAATATGGTGCGCGGATTCCACACTATAGGGCACACTTTTATGATTCGCGCCCAGGTCCGACCGGGAGTAAAAAGGATAGACACTAATACTTTCCCAGGACAACGGAGGTCATAGTCAAGTGCAAACAAGCAAACATAAAGTAGGACTTATTTTCTTTCCCGCTTTTGACTGGGCAATCACGCCGGACCACCCGGAACGGGAAGAACGACTTCTTTATACAAGGGATCAAATCATGGAGGAAGGCCTTTTGGATGTCCCGGGTATTGAGGAGTTTAGGCCTATAATCGCAGAAGATGCCCATGTGAATAGGATACATGTGTGTGTCCCCAACGTATCCGGTGTTATTACAGAATCTCACAGGATCGCAGTAGGCGGAACAATGGTTGCAGCTGACCTTGTCCTCACAGGGAAAGTTGACCGAGCGTTTGCCCTGCTCCGTCCCCCGGGTCACCACTCAATGCGGATAGTTCATGGCTCACGCGGGTTTTGCCTGGTCAACAATGAAGCCATAATGGTGGAACACATCCGTCACACTTACGGACCGGATATGCGCATCGCCATAGTGGATACTGACGCACATCATGCTGACGGCACTCAGGACATCTTCTACAATGATCCCGATGTTCTTCATATCTCGCTCCATCAAGACGGACGAACCCTTTATCCGGGGACCGGCTTTATCGAAGAACGAGGGGGCCCTGCAGCTTATGGAATGACCGTAAACGTGCCCCTCCCTCCCGGGACAGGAGATGAGGGGATTCTATATGTCCTTGAGAACCTGGTCCTCCCGATACTTGAAGATTACGAACCTGATGTGATAATAAACGCTGCAGGCCAGGACAATCATTATACAGACCCGCTCACGAACATGAACTTCACCGCCAGAGGGTATGCTCGTCTCACTGAGCTGCTTGCCCCTGATATCGTGGTGTTGGAGGGTGGTTATTCTATTGAAGGCGCGCTCCCGTATATTAACGCCGCTATCCTGCTGGCCCTTGCAGGGCTGGATTACAGCGCAGCCAAAGAGCCCAACTGGTCTTCGCACCTTACAGGACAATCTGATAGAGTGACTCAGACTATTGCGGAACTGGTGGATACCTTATTAAGAATGTGGAGCACGCGGAAAAACGTTGATTTGGACAGGGTTTTCGGACCGGGGCCGATTTATGAGAGAAAGCGCCGTATATACTATGACACTGACGGTATCTCAGAACAGCAATTTGAGCGTATCCATAGATGCCGTTCGTGCAGCGGCTGGCGGTTGATAGTCTCAGGCGCTGTCCACGATATCGGAAAGGTCTCTCGCATAGCTACAGTCATTATCCCTTGGCATGCTTGCGGGACTTGCAGGCGCGCTGCGGAGGCCGAATTTGAGAACGCATGCAAGGAACAACAACTGGATTACGTATACTTACAAGACACGGAAAAGGATAGGTTCCTCATAAAATCGCCCGCCTAAAAACGCTCGCCTAAAACCCGCGCTTTGTAGGTTTTAGGCGAAGAACATTCAAGCTCCCTGTAGTCCCGTCCTTATGATCCTTATGAGCCTCATGATTGTCATAATTCTTGTTGGAATCTGTATTAGCTGACACAGCCCAGATTCTAAAGCCATTCGGTTGGTTACTTGAAGCACTTCTTTAGGAAATCTATGATAGCTTCAAGAAAATCGGGCGCCAAAGGCAGTGTCGGATCGCTGTAGGTTGCCACATTCGCCTGAGGCTCAAGAGGTGCTTCTTTTAGGATATGATTCATTCCTTGTATAATCTCGAGTCTTGCGTCAGGCTTTGCCTCAGCCAGCAACCTCGCATCCCTGACAGGCACCTGCAAATCTGTTGTGCCCTGCACAATCAACACAGGAACCTCCAGTTTCGCTATTTCGGAGGCAGGGTCATACTTGAACCAAGAAATCAGGTACGGCTGAACGCTTGGCCTAAAAAGCGCCGCAAGTCCCCGACTGACATTCGAGACTGTGTTCCCTTTCTTCAGTTCCTCTGTTATCGCATGGCTTTCGTCTCTGATCTCCTTCGCTTCATTTGCCAGTTGCTCTCGGATTAACTCATCAGCCGGTCTGCCTACCCCTGCCACTGAGATAACGCCTGACAGCCCGGGAGCCTTGTTAGCAGCAGCTATACCTATCAGAGAGCCTTCGCTGTGGCCAAGCACTGCCACGCCTGAGAAGCGAGGGTCTGCTTTCAGACACTCAACCCAAGTGACCACATCGTCAACATAGTGGTCAAACCGTAGGTCTGCTTCATTCTTCATAGAACCTGCGCTCGCTGCAATGCCTCTCTTGTCATAACGCACTGAGGCGATACCGTTTTCCGCAAGGCCTAAAGAGATCATCTTGAGACTGTCGTTTTTACCGGGCAGAAGAGGAGAATTGCCGTCACGATCAGTAGGGCCGGAGCCTGCAATTATCAGCACAACCGGACATTTTGCTGAAGTTTCAGGAAGTTGAAGGGTTCCAAAGATCTTGCCTGTAGGCGTCTCGAGGACAATATCCTCAGCCTTGCCAACGGATGATATCTTTGCGCCGTCAGCTGCCGCAGCATCTTGAGGCAAGCTTGCTTTTTCTGTGACCCTCTTCAGATTGAAAGTTCCCTTTACACCGCTTTGCAGGAAATCACCGGAAATCCCGTCCCCGTCCCGAATACCGTCAAAGTCCGCTTTTGCATTTGGAACAGGCAGTTCAAAGTGTATGTTCGGGACTTCATACTTGATGTTAGCAAGAGGTATGCCGAACGCTCCCTGCTGAGGAATATCGATAGTTCCGGATAACACCTCTCCGGCAACTTCAAAATCCACCTTAATGATGAGTTCTTGTCCCATCACACTTATAGCGCCTTCCCAGTGTCCGTCCACTTCATGTAGGTGTTCTTTCTCCGCTCCCATACATCCGCTACACGCAAACGCGCTTATCATCAAAACAAGTGAAAGTACGACAGTCAAAATAGCTGCTAAGTTCCTTTTCATTTACTCCGTCCCCCTTCTTCCGAAGAGTCCCTTCTAAACGAAGAGGCCTTTCAATAAGCATGTGTCTCTTGCACCGCATTCCGAACACTTCCACATGAGCG
>DIQZ01000011.1:0-15768 GCA_002424305.1 Firmicutes bacterium UBA5449 | reverse complement strand
ACTTCCACATGAGCGTACGTAACCTGCACATGTTTTGAGGTAACTTCCGCATGAGAGTGCCCATCCTGCAAATACATAGGCCTATACAACATACCCTTACGTAGATCGTATATACTCAAATCCCATTAGTCAATTACTCTTCTGCTTTTCTGCTGATTCCGAAATTTCGTCAGAGGTGATGGAGCCTCTAGGGTGGTCGAGAATAGGGCAGTGACATATTGTTTCATTGTACTATTGTACTCCCAAGAAATCACGCGCTGTTGCAAAGAGGAATAGCATCATCATCGTAGAAGCTTATTTCGAGTATATTTAAATAAGACTGCGGCATTCGCAGATAAAGCGATAAGGAGTGTCTGTCATGCAAAAGAAAGACTTTCGTCCGCATAAGGCCATGAAAACCTTCCTCTATACGATGTCTTTACTAATTCTTGCTGTATCAGTGCTGTCATGGAGCATACCCGTAGCCATGGCTACACATGACCCACTGGCCAAGAATATTCTGTTATGGGTACATGTCATCACCGTTCTTGTGGCGATATGGATTATCATCTGGGTACCCAAGTACTATGAGAGCATCACCTATGCAATTGATGATCAGTGGCTCTATGCAGAAGGCGGAGTGTTCTGGAAACGTCGCTCTCGCTTGCCCATCAGCAGAGTGCAAATGGTTGACGTAAACCAAGGTCCGTGGCAGCGTGCGTATGACTTAGCCAGCTTGCGTGTTTTTACTGCAGCTACAGGTCAGTCCACAGCGGAACTCTCATTCCAAAACATAGAAAACGCAGATAAACTCCGAGACCACATACTTCAACTGGTCCAGAAACATCGCGCTGGAAATAATGGCCTTGGAGACAGCCTCGGAGAAGCAGAACCGGTTCCTTCCCGGACAAGAATTCCTGCATCTGCTGATGAAGCACAACTTGCCGGACTTCTTGATAACCTACTAAACGAAGTGCGAGAGATTCGCAAAAAACTTGAGAGGTGAAATGAGGGTATTTACTAAGGGTATCCGCTGTGAATATCTCTATAACTATCTACCCTCAGTGCTTACCCGGCAATTTCGCCAACTTGTGTTAGGTAGATATGCATCCGGATCCAGAACAACAGAATTGACATAATGGTTTGTAATGATAAGCAGCACCTGGTTTCTGCCTGTTATTGTCACTTGCTTGCAGGTTGTGACTCCATCCCCTACCAGCAGGACATCGGCTTTCACAGGGCCTTGCGCATCGCCTACATTAATCATGGAGAACTTGGTCACAAACCTGTTATCTGCTTTCTTCGAACACATTGCCGACTGAATCTCATAGGCGAAACAGGCGGTATTACCCAGCCATTGCTTCATGAAACCCTCTACGTTCATACCTGATGCCCGTTCTGCCACGATAACAAAATCACTGAGACCGGAAGGTTTTGACCGATGAAGGGATAGATGTCGGCGGAGGACTTCAAAAAATGTGTCATCCCCTAAGTTATAACGAAGCAATCGAAGGGCAAGTGCTGCTCTGATGCATACAGGACGCGGTGCGTACGGAGCACGACTTTTCGCCCAAAGGAGAACGCTCTCTGAGGCACCCGGCCCGAGCTTCGTATCAGCCGCCCACCTGTCAATTTCTTCATGGACAAGCGCAGTCTCAGCATCATGACCTAAGACATGCCCTACCGTCTCATAAGCCATTGTGCGAGCCAGTGACTCATGGAACCACGTATCGCCAAATCCGACAGATATAGGGCTCCCCCACCATACATGCGCCATTTCATGGCCTAGCGCCGTAACTACACGTACCTGCTGTTCATCAATGGGATATCGCCGTCTGAGGACAGACACGAATCGCTCTGTCGGAGGTTTTCCAAGCATATCAATATAAGCATCCAGTACATCGCAGAAGAGACTGATCGCAGGTTCGATATTGTCCTTGATAGCCTGACCAAGATATAGTTCAAGTTTGATTCCCCGGTGAGTCTTGCACGCCATTTCAAACTTGCCCGAGGTAAGCGAAAGCCCGGAAACCGGCTCCCGAACTTCCCATTCGTGTACTACCCGGTCTCCGTCCTCATATAGGGAAGTAAGCTCCCCGTCTGACACTGACACAAAACCCGGACAGGTTACACAGGTCACACGCGCAGTAAATGTGTCAAACCCCGCACCCACAGGATACCAAGCAGACTTTCTGGATAGACGCATACCGCTACCGTTTACCTGGGCAACACTACTCCCTGCAGGCCGGCCCGAGTATACGAATGTAAGCTCTACTTCTTGGTTCTCACGAAGAGGCTTAGGAAGGGACACCCAGACAGCTCTTAAACCGGCGACATCTGAGAATGCCCGCTCTCGAAAGGCAAGCTCAGTTCCATCTTGACTGATTGAGCTTACCTGAAGGCCTGAATTCAGCACAAAACAGTATTTTGTCACGTTAGGTGCCAGTGCACAAAGAGTAACGACAGTGGTAGCCTGCAACCGTCCTTGCCATACCAGGCAGTTTACATGTATATCATACTTCTTCACCTCTACTGCAATGCCGGACTGAGCTATGGACGCAAAGAAGAACTCCCTTTTCTGCCTGGCAACCCATCCCATTGTCGGAATTCACTCCTCTTAATTCACGTTCCCGGTTGCGCCGTATTTCTTAAGATGGCTTGCGCAGTCAAGCCACACTCAATGCGCTTCTTTTGGATAGCACAGGCCACTTTATCCGGCACCAGCATATCACCGGAAGAGCCGAATGCTGCAGCATGACATCCGCCGCTACAGATAAACCTGGCCCAGCAAGTCCCGCACCCACTCTTACTATATACGTGAGCATTACGAAATTGTCGAATGATTGCTTGGTTCAGAGATCCTGAGAATACATCACCCATCCGGAATTCAGGCTTGCCGACGAATTGGTGACATGGATAAACACTACCGGTGGGAGACACAGCAAGGTAGTCTATTCCTGCACCGCATCCTGAAAGCCGCCTTGTCAAGCATGGCCCACCGTCTAGGTCGATATTAAAGTGATAAAACAGAAATCCGCGGCCTTGCTTGTGCCGTTCCACAAATTGTCTTAGCAGGTTTTCATACTCTGCCTCGATGGCACTGATATCTTCGGGTTGGATACCGTATTCCCTGTCACCCCCGCCTATTACCGGTTCAGTTGAAATACTCCTCGCGCCTAAATCCGCAAGGTGAAGGACATCAGATGTAAAATCCAGGTTGTGGCGTGTATATGTCGCTCTTACGTAGTACGAGTTCGGATCCCTTGTTGAAATGCATTTTGCTAATCCGGGAATCACCCGATCATAACTGCCGTTTCCTCCGGGCATTACGCGCATCTTATCATTGACTTCCTTACGACCGTCAAGGCTTAGCACCACAAGCATGTTGTGTTCATTAACGAAAGATATGACTTCTTCGTCAAGCAGAACGCAATTGGTGGTAACAGTGAAATCCACATGCTTCCCCAAGGCATTCGCCTTTTCCTCACCGTACTTGACCGCATCTTTCACAACATCGAAGTTAAGGAGGGGTTCACCTCCGAAGAAATCGACGTTGAGATTATGCCTGGGACCGGACTTATCCAATAGCAAATCAATGGATGCTGTAGCTACCGAAAGAGGCATGAGTTCCCGGGTCATCCCAAAGTTCCCTGTCTTACCGAAGCAATACTTGCACCTTAGGTTACAGTCATGCGCCACATGAAGGCATAAGGCTTTAACGATCGTTTCTTCACTGGGCGTATACTCTTCGTCCTTATCGTTAGGATGTGAAAGAAGGCCGCAAGTCACCATATCATCAAGCTCTTCATAGGCTTCCGCTACAACTTGACCGCCATAGACAGGAGATAGGCGCTTTTCTACCTGCAATTGCGGGGTATTGTCCCTATAGGCAAGTGCGACCTCCTTCCCAACTGAATCCAACTCATGGAGGCCTCCTGTCTTGACGTCGAACAATAGCGATTTTCCGAGACAAGAGAATATGTGCCAATTTGCCTCACTCAGCATACAGTCGTCACTTGCTCTTTTCAACGCAAACCTGATTCCCTACAGTGCAAGAAGTCTTACACGCTGACTGACACGAAGCCTGACATTCCTTGCAGCCGCCTTCCTTGAGACCGCCCCTGGTTGAACCCATGCTTATCGTAGTTATGTGTTTCTTGGTTTTTGAAGTTGACACTCTTATCACTTCTCCTTTTTTCCGGAACTAATAAGTAAATTACTGATTCCTTTAATACATAGGCGGCTCACTTTATATATTATTAAACTGAACCGCCATATATTAACCTATCTTACACACCTGACAGTGAGCTTGCACCGGATCCGGTGTCGGAAGCACGTCACGCCATGCTGAGAATCGCAGGTTGACTTAGAACCGCAGGTTAACACCGTCGACACACTAAATCCGACTATTTGGCAAACTCAGCGACTCTTTTTGTCAGCAGGAAACAGGGAATATATAACACCTTTTATTATAACATAAAGTCCAGTGCGGGCTACTACGTGTTTTCTTGCCCCACTGGATTTTATGCTAACCCAAATCTTTCATAGCCCCGGCTTCCACTTGTGTTTGCTCCATACTTGGCAGAATTCTTCAAGCTCATTGGGATCTGATGTGAACTCATATTTTGCCTCCGGGCTTTTGTACGTAGCTCCGAGCTCTTGTGCGTTACGACCAGTCTTTCGCTTTTACTCTCAAGATTGACATGAAACAACAGAGCCCGTAAACAGCCAAGCTGATAACTATAGATATGGCAGGTATCCAAGGACCCATCTCAATCATCTTCATGGAATTTTGAACTACAGGTGAACGCTCCATGAAACCTGAACCTAACATTACCACAACAAATATGACAAGAAGAAGCGCTCTGCTGTACGTAGAGGCTTTAGCGAATCCTGCCCAGAAGAACATGACTAAGTAGATACCTGCAAACACCATGGCCACGCTGAACACTATAGCGAACGCCGGAATGTTCTTCCCCAGGATCGCTGCGACATTCAAAGCCCCCGGAGTCGAAATTGCTGAACCAAACACAGCCGCTGCGTTGAAAAACACCACAGAAATCACGGCTGCAGTCAAAACCGAAAGGAACTTGGCAGTAACAATCGATGAGTCTGACAAAGGCAGACTCTTCAAAAACAAGTACGCACCGCTTTTATCCTCGTCATACGTAGATCTGATAGCAAATCCATAAGTGGATACCATTACGTAAGCACTGAATATAGCCCCTGCGTCAGATCCGCTCAGCATCATCACAACTCCGATAAGTCCACCGATAAGTGCATAGAAAAGAATGAGCTTTCTATGTTGGACAAGATCCTTATATACAAGGTCTAGCATGCATTATTCCCCCTTACAGTAGCGACAAGAATATCGTCGAGAGTCACAGGGGTAACTCTTGGCCTGCTCCCCACAAGCCGGGCTACCTTGCTTTCAAGATCTGTTGAATAAGCACAAGTAATCCCACTGAATGTCAGACCTTCAATTTTGTGTCCTACAAACACCCCTTTTAGTTCCCTCTCCAGCATCGCTTCTACATAAGCCTTGGCTCTTGCCACGTCTGCCTCGAGATTCCTCGCCTCAAAACTGCCTTTCGCCTCACCTGTCCTGATAGGTAACGGGAATGACACCCACTTCCACCTGGCCAGGAGGTCGTCTTTTATGTCAGATTCGACGATCCTGCCTTCATTGATAAATGTGACATAGTCGGCGATTCGCTCAATGTCCTGGGTTATGTGGGTTGAGAAGAATACGCTCCTCTTTTCGTCCTGTATCACTGACATGAGTTCATCTAGGACATCCCTGCGTATTACAGGATCTAGCCCGCTTGTAGGCTCATCCAGGATCAGAAGCTCCGGTTTATGGGATAATGCCAGGGCAAGGCCAAGCTTTACTTTCATGCCTTTTGAAAGGTTCTTCACACGCTTTGCAGGATCAATCTGAAAACGATCAAGGGTAGAGTTGAAGTACGTCATATCCCAAGTAGGATAGTATTTGGACACAAATCCTCCAAACCACGCAGGCGTCATCTCTTCGTAAAAGCGTGGTTCTTCTCCGAGATAGCCGATTCGATGCTTTACTTCCCTTTCATGGATCATGTGGTCAAGGCCTAATGCCTCGACCTTCCCTCGGGATTTCCTAACCATGTTCATGATGATCTTGATAGTTGTGGTTTTTCCTGCACCGTTGGGCCCGATGAAACCCATGATGAACCCTCTGGGCAGTGAAAACGTCACATTCTTCAGTTCGAACTTGGGATAACTCTTGCAGACTCCGTGAAGTTTCAGCGCAAGACTCTCAATGTTGCTGTTTGCCATACCCACTCTACTTCCCCTTCCTGATCTGGTTACCTTACTTGCCCTGCTTGCCTTGTCTTTCGTACTCACTTCCCCCGCCCCTGCCTTACTGAGGTTCATAACGCCCTGCCTCCTCCTTCAGTGCCTTCTTGACCATATCGAGGAGTTTCTCATCACTTATTCCTACGAGTTTCGCTACGGAAATAAGGTCAGAGATGCATTCTTTGACAGATTCTTCGCGAATTGTCCCCAGATCCTTGTAAGTGAAATTAGCAACAAAAGACCCCAGCCCCGGCCTAGTCACGATGATCCCCTCATTCTCCAGCTCAGAGTATGCCCGCTTAGTCGTGATTACGCTGGTCATGGCCTCCTCAGCCAACTGCCGGATAGACGGTAACGGGGTTCCGGGCAGGAGTTCTCCTGATAGGATCTTCTCCTTTATCTGGTCAACTATTTGTCTATATAGAGGTACCGGATTGCTATACGATAATTGAATATGCATAAATCACCGCTACTGTATATATAGTCTATATACAGTATACGCATGATTCTAAGCACTGTCAACAACTTTTAGCTGAAGTATTTAGTCTTTTGGCTGAAGTATTTAATCGTGGCATAACCTTGCCCTTGGCATGATCGCTAAGTAAGGATCCTTTATCTGCAAGTCAAATTCGAGGTGGGGTGATCGAAAATAGTACACATTTCTTCAAAAACCTTCTGAGATAGTACAAGAGCACTACTTTTCCGGGGTTGCGGACAGAAAGAACTCCAATTCTTAGGTAGGGTGATCGACTTTCGCGCACCTAATACGGATCCGTGATCGAAACTAGTACACGGTTCTCATGACAGTTTTCGGGGTGTAAGGGTTTCGATCACATATTCTAAAAACGTGATCGAGAAACGCACACACTTTCTAAAAACGTGATCGTATTTCGATCACGCGTCCTCATGAACCACCTGACATATGCATTTTTTCGCGCCGGGTGGTCGAGAATCGAACACTCTTACGAAAAGTGTGATCGAAAATAGTACACCAAAACCGGTTTGGTGGTCGAATTTGAAGCACCCCCAAACTTAAACTCAGAAACGTGGTCGAAAATAGCACACGGATTTGAGAAACGTGATCGAAAATAGAGCACCTCTTCGGCCACTTGGTAAAAAATGTTATACCCAACCCGGTAGGGTGCTCGGACTTGTGGCATGGTCAACTAAAAACTTGAAAGTGTGGTCGAAAATAGCACACAGATTCCAAAAACGTGATCGAGAATAGCGCACCCAAGCCAGCCGGGCCAAGGTGGTAGAACTATCTCATCTTAATTGGCATGAAATCAGGCAATACAACGACACGGACTAACAGCGTCAAGAGAAAAAATCCTTACTGCGTATGGCTCAAGAGTGACTTCCCTTCTCTGAAGACCCTGCCCGCCAATGCATACAGGCGGAATCTGTCCACTTAACTCCATAAAACGATAGCCGATGTCCAGGTAATTACCGACCAGCTCTTTTGGAGCACCTACCCCGGTTCTAATCATCTCGCCTGTGAAGTTAAGGATTACGACGATACGGCTGTCCTCATACTCACGATAGTAAGCAAGCGCCGAGTCATCTCGGGTCACATTGAGAAAGGTCAGCGAACCACGGCTTAATGCAGGAATGTTGCGGCGCATGTGACAGAGATATCTATATACTTCCCTCATGATATAGTCTCCACTGTCCCAGGGAATCCGAGATGGGTCAAACAGGGACAAGCGCTCGCGTTCTCCAATTTCCTGTCCATTATGAATAAGGGGCACCCCGTCCAGCGTAAAGAGGAGAGATGCGGCGACTTTTAAGCCTCGCACCCCGAGAATCTCAGCTGCTCGTGGCTGGTCATGATTCTCCAAGAACCGTAACCGGAGGGAGCCTAAAGGAAAGGTAAGCCTATCCTCTTCGATGCGATGTCGGATTGCTCTTGCAGGGAGTGTCCCGGAAAAGACTCTCTCTAAGATCTTAGGCAGGTTCTCCTCGTAAGTAATATCAAACGCAGTGGCATTATGTGACGGCTCATGAGACTCGGCAAGCAAGATAATGTCGGATTTAAGATTCTTCAACGCTTTCTTCGCTGCACACCAAAAATCCGTCGGCACCAGCCCGGCCACATCACATCTGTAGCCGTCTATGTCACATTCCTTGACATAGTAGCACATTGTCTCAATCATATAGTTTCGGAGGTCTCGATTTCTATAGTTGAACCCCAGCACATCTGTCCAGCCGAATCCGGGGGATTGAGGCCTGCCGTGACAATCGCGCCTGTACCACTCCGGATGGATCTGTGCCAACCTGCAGTCTACAGCACTATGGTTTGCGACAAAATCCATTATTACTTTCATTCCATAACCATGAGCTGTACTCACTAATCTGCGCAGGTCTTCCAGCGTGCCAAGATCCTGATGAATAGCGCGGTAGTCAGAAATGGCATACGGACTTCCGAGAGTCCCTTTCCTGCCACAAATGCCAATAGGGTGTATCGGCATAAGCCATATACAAGTCACACCAAGATTATGAAGCTCCGGAATTCGCTGTCGCACAGACTCAAGGGTTCCCTCGTCGGAGAATGCCCGCGGGAAGACTTCATAGATTATCGCGTCCTGCACCCAGTCCGCACTGGGAATCGCTGTCAGCTTGCCGTAGCCTCGCGCTCCATCGGACGGGATCGGCATGTAGACGTCTCCGCAGTCTGTGACCTCAAGCGCAGAATTCACGCCTCCGTATTCATTTAGGAGCATACAGGGATTTGCTAAATCATGTATCCACTTGCCATCCACTATGAACTTATATCGGTATACACCTTTTTCAAGTGGAATTACCGTTTCCCAAACACCGCAGGGATATTTCGTAAGTTTACATGAGTCTCTATGCCAACCATTGAATTCTCCCGCAATGGTCACATAGGATGCGTGCGGGTCAAAATAGCGGAACCTAATTCCTCCATGGATACGTGTTGGGCTGAGTTGTTTATCGATTGCGTCCAATCTCCTGCTCCCCTTCCCATCACTCTATATGAAGCTCAAGCTGTGTAGCTGCACTTCAATTATACTGATCTTTGCAAGGGAAAGACAGGAGCATTTTTTCCTATGGTGTAACACCGAAATGATCTGCGATACCGAGATAAATGTAATAGCCTTCGCGCCAGGTATAGCCCATATCCCTAAGTCGCGCCTCTTCATATGGGTTGCTGATGTATGAGGCCTCTGTAAGGATTGCAGGCATATGAGTATTACGAAGCACGTAGAAACCGGCTGTTCGCGCTTTCCCGTCTCGGAGGCCGAGGCCTTCCACGAGCCGTGCATGAACCTTCTCTTGCATATCAATAGCTGTCTTACCGGCGTAATAATAGGCATAGGTTTCAGTCGCGTTGTAATCGCGGTTTACAGATGCATTGTGATGGACGGATATGAATCTGTCAGCTCCCCAGTTGTTGGCTGCTACGACCCGCTCGCCAAGTCCAACATCGACATTATCCGTCCGCGACATCATGACTGTTGCACCATTGTATTCCTGCAGGCAATTACGGAGCACAAGACCAACGCGAAGATTTACGTCTGCTTCACGGAGTCCGGATGGACCCACTGCGCCTGGCTCCGGTCCGCCATGCCCGGGATCAATGAATATCTTGACTCCTTCCAGACCGCCTCCGGCCAGCGCAGGGAGACAAATTAAGCAAGACGCACACATTAAGGCAACTAGAATCAGCGCAGTCCTTGCCATTATTTTGGGCCGCATAATCTGTATAATCCGTGTGGTTATGCTAGGCTGTGTAGCCCCTGAAGTTATCCCTGAAGTCATTCTTAGACGCGTAGATCTCATGATTCTCAAGACCCCCTATATGCTGGTGTATCCTTTTACAAACCTAGAAATTTACAGTCACTCCTGCTGTGAGTCGTCCGTAATTGCTCCCACTTTTCATCCACCAGTGTTCATACTCGCCCTCTGCAAATATGTTCTTCTTCAGTTCGTGTCTTATGGACGCAGAACCAAGCACTACAGGCGTAATCGCGGATTGCGCCATCAAAGCTTCAGTTTGCGTAGCCCCGACTTTCTCATTTTCGTTGGCACCGCTCTTGTTATCGTCCTCGCGGCTGCTCTCATCCTCGGTGCCGCTCTCCCCGTTGCTACCTTCGTTGTGTGCAGCCCCATTGTCCAGGAAACGAAGGTTCGCAGCTTTCAAGTTGATCTCAGTAAACGGAGAAAGACGACGGTCATAGTTTACAGCTACCCCCTGGGTGTTCTGGTCAAAGGGGATAGTCTGCCCGCCTGAGCGTGACGCGACGCTCGAGAAATACGGAGCAAATCCACGAGTAAGGTAGCCATATGAAAGCTCTAGGCGATGGTTTGGCGTGTTAAGGGCTTCCAGTTTGAGGACAAGTCCCGGCACCCATCCGGATGTTTGATATTCAGGATAAAGAGTTGAACTGGATTCAAACATTCCAAGCTCCGCTGCAATATTCCGTCCTGCGATATTCCCAAGAAGATCCACGGAGATGCCACTTTCGTCTCCCAGCCCGTCGGCTAAGTAGTTCAGGCCGAACGCCCACGTATCCAGCACAGGCCAAGTGACTCTGAATGCAAGGAGGTTATCAGCGCGAGTGACAAATGAACTGTTGTAATAATATCCTGAGCTCAGCCGTGACCATACACCGGTCAGATTCCACTTGTCGGATCCTGTATCCGCCACAACCCCTTCCGCAGCTTCCAAGTCCGTCCTACCCAAAAGTCCGATAGGACCCAATGAAAACCGTTGCTTGCCTGCTCGCACGTGGAAATTGTCTGTAGCATACCTAACCCAGGCCTCGTCGACAAGGAGAGGTCTCACCATTGAAGGCATCCATGGACTTGCATCGCTTGGTCTGCTTACTCCCCAGACACCGCTCATTGAAAGTCTCGTATAAGCCTGAACGGACTCTCCCAGCCTACCGTCAATTACCAGGTTAAGATTCTGCCTAATGCCAGGAAGTGTCACGCCATGCGGCTTTGGAGGCAGGTAGTTGTCCAAAGGATCTTCTTCTGATTCATTATCCGCGGAATCATCACTTGGATCCTCATTTGTCGCACCGGTGTTATCGCGGTTGCCATCTGCGTTCCCTTCGTCATCGGCCTTGCCATCGGCAGAACCGTCACCATCTGCCTCATTGGAGGCAGCGTCATCGTGACCGGACTCGGGAGCATATGGATCAGGTGCGACAGGCATATCACCGAAAAAAACTTCACCTGAGATCCCCATGCTCCCACCAATGAATAACATAGGACCTTGCTCTCCCCGGACCGCTACCTTGCTTTCAGCCAAGCCTTCCCCGGAATAGGAAGCATGTTGATTGGCAGCCGCAGCAGATACCCCCGCGAGATTTGCTGATGGCCCGGCAAGGCTTATTGATGTGAGCATAAGAGCCGAAACCGCAAATACGGTGATGGTTTTTCTGTATGTATGTCTCAACCAACTCATGATGGGATAATCATCCTTTCGTCCCTATAACGCAATCCGCCTTCCACCGGCAAGTTTCCGGATTTGCCGGTGGAAGGCGCGAGGTCGAATCCGGACATGAAGTCCGGTTGACATTGCTATGATTGCTGTCACGCTACCATACTACCATGGTAGCATTGTGTAGTAGCTAGTTCGCGCTGCAACCTCAGATATCCTGCTTAACCTGGTCTTCATCATTAAGGTAATATATGGAACAATCTTTAGACACGCGTTGTTCGGCGCATTCCAGATGGATATTACAGATTCTGTCAGCCAGCCGCAGGTCCGGGTATGGGAAACAAACAATTGTAAGAAACAACGACTATCCGGAAGCTATCTGGGATTTCACGGAGCTCTGTTACCACAAAGCGAAGGAATTGAACGATCTATGGACATACTAGTATGCAGAATCATAGCGACACTTTAGGAACCGGAGACGGACATTTATCCGATTAGTAGCTAAGAAAGGAAGTGCAATGAAATGGATGGCAGAATCAGATGTAGCGTCAGTAACTGCCACTACTGGAAGCAAGATAACATGTGCGACGCATCGCAGATTATGGTGACCTCAGATACTCTGGCACAGGAAAAACCGGACAGCTTTGATGCGCCGCAAGCGTCTGTCGCATCCCCTACCCCGGCAGGCAGGTGCGAGGAAACGTGCTGTAAGACTTTTGTCAAGAAAGGTTCTGACAAGACACATTTAGATGGTATTCAGCGGATGTAAGGTTCAAGTCCTCTCTTTCTGTGACGAATCTCATCCCCCCAGTTCGCTGATGCCAATAACTCAAACTCTAACGTTGAGCAATCGGTTGGACAGCATATGAGCGGAATCTCCATAACAGACATCCGGCCTTAACTTGCGGGCCGGGTGTTGTTGTACGGAATCTTTCTGGTACTTGAAGGCGTCCTTGCACTATGGTTTTTCGGATATCCTCCGCTCGGCTGTTCACCACACTTGGGTTACAGATGGTCTGTATGCCAGGCCTTCCGGGTTTGGATTAATATCCATTATTTATATATCATGGAGCATTAATTCTACAGCAACATCAAGACTCCTCCCTGCCCAAATCCATAGGAAGCATCAACACTCAAATACTGACTCTTTCCTCTTTACTTGACACTTTAGGGCATTCCAAATGCTTGCGAACTATGGGAGCTGACAAATCAAGAGGGGCCCTTGTTTTTTATGAAGCGGGGAGAGCAGCAAAAGGGATAAGGTACGGCCGTTTGACATAGGCAGTCATGACAGCCCTAAGAGCCAGTAAATGACACACACGCCTCTTGGCGTCTGACTTTTTGCTGCTTTTGTACATCTTCTGAATATTGGCAGGATTATGAAACGCATTGTCGAAGACGTTCTCTGGTTTCAATTGCCATCGAAAGAACGAGACAATGGGAGGTTAGACACATATGGGTTCATTCAGGTCGTGGAAGAGGTTAGTCATAACCTGTATCGTAGTCTTGGCAACAACCATGGTCCTTGGCGGTTGTTTCGGGGGAGGTGGAGGAGTAACCCCGACAGGCGCAGTCATTAAGGGGTACGTCACGGAGATTGACACTTCAAATGAAGCCCGACCCGTCGTTGATTTACTTGCCTCCGGGCCGGGTGTTAATGGAGCTTCTGTCACTCTCGTCGGCACCGATAGGGTAGCAACCACCAATTATCTTGGGGAGTTTACTTTCACAAATGTACCCCCGGGGACTTACGATGTACTGGTAAAGAAAACCGGTTGGGCTTCGGCAAGGGCATACGAGGTACGTGTCGAAGCCAATAGAACCAGCGAAGTTACGCTTAGAATGGTGAAACCCGGGGGCATGGTTCCAATCAACGAGACTACTCCCCCGACCGTATCTATCAGCTGTCCATCCCCTGTGTGGGGAACCTGGGATATCTACGTGAACGCCGGTGATAGCATCAGGATGGCAGGAGTCCTGCTATTCATAGACAATGTGCTCGTGGCTGATTGGATAGCGCCTCAGGAACATCCTTATTCTGTGCAGGGAATATACACATGGGAAACCCTATCGGAAGAGTCACACTGGAGCAACGGTGAACATATCATTACCGTCATAGCTTTAGATGCAAGCGGCAACATAGGTTGTAAGTCGATTGCGGTGACAGTAAGTAATGGCACCCTAGCCGGTTACCTCCCGTATACTCCCATAAACATAGCGGCTTACGCTGCCACTATCCATTATTCTGTCCTGGACCTTTTCTCGGGGGACATGTCCATGTCATCATTTGCATCTTCTTCCCCGGTGGCAGAAATACTTGCCTTGGCCAAAAGCGTGCATTCAGCAGCTTCGCAAGTACAGCCACTGGGAATGCCTGCCGGATCTGACGCAGTAGCAGGTTGCGGGATTGTCTGGCAACTTCCGGAAAACTCGCCTCAAGCTACAGGATTCAAGGTATATCGCGATGGGGAATTCATCGGTGAAGCACATCTGACAGAGCTCGACGCAGTCTATCCCCTCATCGAATTTCCTGAACCTCCGATACTAACAGGAGCTTACCTAGATGGTTCTCCGAAACTGAGTGCAGGTAAAGCAGTTTCGTACAGTGTATCCGCCTATAACCGTTCGGGTGAAAGCGCAAAAAGCCAATCTGCCACCACAACGCCGTTGTATCCAATTCAAAAGGTTTCTCTTAAACAACCGGTAGACGATGCAATCGTGATTGACACTCCGTGGTTTAGTTGGACCCCTGTAACAGGTGCCAAGCTTTACCTCATTATGGTCATAGATGCGTATGATGGTTACACGATGTGGGAGGGCTATGCAGATGGGGAAGAGAGCTGGGTGTATTATGGCGATCAGGCACATACTATTCAAGGTTATCCAACGAAGCAACTGAATTCGAGTGACTCATACTATTGGTACATCATAGCGCTAGACTCGATCCCAACCCCACCTGGGTCACTTGGTTCCACAATGTGGTCACCCACCCGAATAGCAATTTCCGCATCTGAACTTAGAATGTTTCACTATGGATCCTATTACTAATACTACTCCGCCGGCTTTAACATAGCGTGACGAGTCTTACAACGGGGGGAGCACTGCCCCCCGTCTTTCTTAAATAGGCTTAGTTTCTTCTGACCCTACCTTGCACAGACACTTAAAGCACAGGACAATTTTCTTGTACCCATTAACATCATGGGCCAGGCTTTCTTACACAAATTTTGTAAGGCACCGTAACATATGTTCAGGTTTAGTATTGCGGGGAGCCTGAGGATAACCGAAGAAACCCGCTTGAGATGACATGTTGAAAGCATCCTAATGCGATGACACTCAGATAAGACGGTAAGTACATGAGTAAAAGTCATCCGCCGCATGGAGTATGATCCGGACGTCGATGATATTACCGTATATGCTTTTCCCGATGCTGCCTCTATCCTCAGCATTACGAATCCACAGATTAGAGTTGCTGAGAACGTGCAACTCACCTCTGGCATTTGGAACGAGATCTTGATGACACCTATCTGATACCTGGGAAGGGACAAGTAATCGTTTCCCTCATGATCGAGAGCTGGTCTAAACAAAAATGAAGGCAATCGGCCCAATGTGTCGAATCTTGTAATTACTTGAGTGGAGGGAAATTGAGCAATAACGAAAGCACTTGGTATTCCCGTTGAGAAATCACATATTAGACTTGGTTATCTCGATACTCATGACAAAGCTGACTTCTGAAACCTACCAATCCCAACTTCACTGGAGTTGCACTTAATGATGAAGATACAGAAAACATCCTTACTTGCCCGAAAGTAAAGCGGAAAATCGAGAACCGAAAACGAGAAAAAGGGGATGAAAGCCAAGGACGTTCAAGGCTTGCCCAGGCTCACCAATCGACACCCAACTATCACATGTCACAAATGCCACAATTGCGGAAGCCACACCATCTATTCAACTTATACGTATCTATCTCTACTGGTATTTCATCTTTAATAGGACCACGCACGTTAGACAATCGAAGAAGACATATCATACAGCCATTATGA
>DIQZ01000035.1:138692-292060 GCA_002424305.1 Firmicutes bacterium UBA5449 | reverse complement strand
CCGACAAGAGAATGTGTTATATAATGCGTGATACTAAGTTAGATTTGTTCCCTGGTAGCTCAATGGCAGAGCAATCGGCTGTTAACCGATGGGTTGTAGGTTCGAATCCTACCCAGGGAGCCATAATTTTGGGCCCATAGCTCAGCGGTAGAGCGACCGGCTCATAACCGGTTGGTCCCTGGTTCGAATCCGGGTGGGCCCACCAAAAGTTTAGGCAGGCTTTTATGGCCTGCTTCTTTCATTTTCGCATCCTCAGTTTGCCTGTATCCTCACTCAAATTCCGACTTGACTTATTGATGACCACAGTACATAAGAATACTTCCCTTTAATAGGAACTATTAGTAGATAACGATCTCCGGGGAAAAGGAACCCATTTGAGTTTCAGGAGGAACTGAACATTCTATGTAGAAATACATACAGTATCATGATTATAGAAGAACCGAGTACCAAGGTCGAAGGCCCAAGAGACCTAAGACTGAGTGAGAAAGGGGCCTATAAGGATGGTTATGAGGTGCGAGATATGTGGGAGAGTCATCCCCAAGGCCAGACTGGACATTTTGCCCACAACAAAGCGGTGTGTAGAATGCGCCAAGAAAAACGGCACTGATATTCAAGGGAGAAGAACGGAAGTGGGGATGGATATCGAGACATATAAAGACCTTTTAGGCGCAACCAGAAGCTAAGAGTTAAGCGTGCAGAGTGCGAACGTGTGAACCACGCTTAAATTCTACTATAGCCGAAAGGGAATACGATATTAATGACAGAGATACAATCCTTGCTTAAGCTCCAAGAACTGGACATGAAATGTCGAGATCTTGAAACAGCGTTGAGGGAGTTGCCTGTCAGAAGACAGATTGATGTATTAGAGGAAGATCTTTCAACGTTACGCGAGAGACTCAGTTGTGCCAACCAAGAGCTGAATCAGGCGCGTAAGGAGCAGAAACACGAGGAGTGGGAGATCAAGGATATAACTATGACTATTAGCTCTATTTCCCAAAAGCTGTATGGAGGTTTGGTATCAAACCCCAGGGAAATTGAGAATATGAGAACCAGGCTTGATACGTTTGAAGTAACTAAGGGTAAGCTGGAAGATGGCGTAATCGGGATTATGGAAAAGGTGGAGGCCCTTGAATCAGAGATTACTGACGTAAATTCGGGGATCTCCCGGAAAGAAATAGAGCTCGGTAAGCTCACACAGAAGCGGGATCTGGAGATAACAGACATTTCTGCTAAGCTTACGGATGCGATAGAAGAGCGAAAAAGACTGCAATCTGTAATATCTGACCCCCTCATCAGAAAATACGAACAGCTTGCACAGGACAGGGGCGGTTTTGCAGTAGCACCTATTAGAGGTAATCTTTGCGGGGGATGTCATGTTGCGCTTCCTAGTTCCATTGTTATACTTGCTAAACCTAACGATAGAATTGTCAGGTGCGAAAATTGCGGCAGGATCTTGTGCTGGCAAGAATAGTCCCTTGACTTGACAGTAATGGGGAGTTAGTTTTGACCGATAATTGTTCAAGAAAATCTTATAAGAAAATCACTATATATACGGATGGTGCATCCCGTGGTAATCCGGGGTATGCGGGAATCGGTGCTGTCATTTTGGATACGAACGGTTCTTGTATTAAGGAATTGAGCGAGTGGATTGGTATTGCCACGAATAACGAAGCGGAGTACCTTGCCCTTTTGAAGGCACTCGAGGCGGCAAAGGAGCTTGGGGCAAGAAGGATTAGTGTTTACGCTGACAGCGAACTTGTAGTTAAACAGCTAAAAGGCGAATATGCGGTCAAATCACCTAAGCTGAGGCCTCTTTTCATGGAGGTACAGAGGCTGAAGGATGAGTTCGATGGGTTTACCATAGGGCATATTAGGCGTGAGAAGAATGCTCGGGCTGATATGCTTGCTAATATGGGTATCGATTCCGGATTGGACAAGCAGGACTAGCGGATTAGACAGAAATTTGACTCTGAAAAGCAATCAATGATAGAATGATATTATAGAATCCTAGATATTAGGTATTCTATTATTAAGAAATTCAAACAAGCAGATTAGGTAGTCGCGGGCGTATCCTTTGCTTATTGTTGTAAGGGATTGCGTTCGAGGAAAGTCCGAACTCCATAGGGCTGGGTGCTGGATAACTTCCAGTGGGGGTGACCCCAAGGAAAGTGCCACAGAAATTAAACCGCTCTCGCATCTGATCCAGGCCAATATCGCAGGATTAGTTTGGGAGTAAGGGTGAAACGGTGCGGTAAGAGCGCACCGGCGGCCAGGTGACTGGTTAGCCAGGTAAACCCCACCCGGAGCAAGACCGAATAGGAGGGATATGAGGTGGCCCGCCTCCCCCTCGGGTACGGTCGCTAGAGGCCCTTGGGCAACCGGGGTCCCAGATAGATGACTACCCTTGACAGGATTCGGCTTACAGATCTGGTTGCTTGCAATTTGGATAACGGGCGCTCCATAATACGGAGCGCCCGTTATCTTTATCTCTAGATGATGAATCCCTTGCCGGGACCTGAACGTAATCTGCTCGAAAGCTTTGCCACTAATTCTATTCGCTCTTCAGCAAGTCTTAACGCTGCATCGTTGGTGGGAATCTTATCTCGCTTTGAAATCTCAAATACCTTTAAGATAGTGTCATAGATTTCTGATGCCTTTTTCATAGCGCGCTCGCGATTATATCCATAAAGTCCGTCAACAACATTGATGACACCGCCGGCGTTAATAATGAAGTCCGGAGCGTAAAGAATGTCTCTATCCTCTAATGCTACACCGTGTTTATCTTCTTTCAATTGGTTATTAGCTGAACCCGCTACTACTTTGCACTTGAGTTGTGACAGAGTATCATCATTGATTATGGCACCGAGGGCACATGGAGCAAAAATATCACATGGAACTCCGTAGATTTCTTCCGGCTCTACAGCTATCGCTTGGAATTCTCTTTCCGCTCTTTTTGCTTTGTCCGGAAAAATATCGCTTACGATAAGTTCTGCTCCTTCTCGGTGGAGGTGTTTTGCCAGGTGGTATCCGACATTACCCATTCCCTGGATTGCGACGGTGAGACCTTTGAGAGAGTCGTCTCCAAACGCTGATTTAGCGCATGCTTTTAAACCGTGCCAAACTCCGTGGGCAGTAACAGGTCCCGGGTCACCGCTGCTTTCAGATGACCCTCCGATCCATCGGGTTTCACATCCTATAATATCTACATCCTCAAGACTGATGCCTACATCTTCACCTGTGATGAACCTGCCTCCTAATGTATCCACAAACTTCCCGAATGCTCTAAAAAGCCCTTCAGATTTGTCTTTCCGCGAATCGCCGATTATTATAGCTTTTCCGCCTCCAAGATTTAGGCCTGCTGCTGCGCATTTGTAAGTCATGCCGCGGGCAAGGCGTAATCCGTCAATTACTGCTTCTTCTTCTGTTATGTATGGCCACATGCGTGTGCCGCCGATTGCCGGTCCCAGTGTGGTATCGTGAATTATAATTATGGCGCGAAGTCCGGATGCTTTGTGGTTACAGAATACAACTTGCTCGTAATCATGTTCTCTCATCTGTTCGATGATTTCCATTGATATACGCCTCCTGATTTATATTCTGCTGGACTGCTTGATTCCGCCCTCGATAAATTTCACTTTCAGTCCATTAAATCCTCCTATGCCATTATCTGTCTTGACAGGAAAATCAGAAAGAACATATAATAATGTTGCGAACACACGTTCTATTTAACATTAAAAAGGTGAGCTCAAATGCCTGAAACGGTGGGTCATGTTTGGTTGCCTAATTTTTATTGTGCAGTTGAAATGAAAATAGATAAATGTCTTTCTAATGAAGCAGCTTTTGCTGTAATGAAAGGACAGGAGGTTTTAGATATATCCCCCGGAGCAAGGGGAAAAGGGGTAAGGCAAGGGATGAATTCGCGTCAAGCCCGCATTATGTGTCCTAATCTTGTTGAAATAGAGTATGTGCTACAGAGATATGCAGGTTTTGCCAAACAAGTTTGGGAGGCATGCGCAGAATACAGCCCGGCAGTAGAACCTTTGGAACAAAATGAAGCTTTTATTGAACTTCCCAATTATCCTCACATGTTTGACACCTTAGGCGAGATTTCTAAGCATGTTAAAAGTATTGCAGGGATTTCACCTTTATATGGAATTGCCCGCTGTAAGTTGGTAGCCCGTATTATATCCGGGATTCTTCCGGGATTTAAGATAA
The DNA here is from genome assembly GCA_002424305.1 of Firmicutes bacterium UBA5449. Classification (GTDB taxonomy): domain Bacteria; phylum Bacillota; class SHA-98; order UBA4971; family UBA4971; genus UBA4971. Next base: position 287,845 of record DIQZ01000035.1, on the reverse strand, counting down.
AGAGCGCTCAGAGCTTTCCGAGGCATATGCCCTCCCACGGTGGGAAAGACATAGGTGCAAATATTGTTGTAGATAAAGAAAAGGAGTTTCTTGCGCCTCTTCCTGTAAACGTACTATGGCCTCTGGATGTAGAAGTCCTTTCCTATCTCTGCCGTCTTGGAGTAGGGTGTATAGGTGAAATTCAAAGCATGGAAAAATCAGTCCTTATTGATATGTTCGGCCAGATAGGACACGTCATTCATCAGTATAGTCTTGGTATAGACTATTCCAGCGTATTGCCTGTCTTTCCGCGGAATAATATAAAATTCTCGAAAACCTTTGATTCGCTGATTTCAGATAGGCAAGTCCTATTATCAGTCCTAAATGAAGGTGCATCTTTGTTAGAGAAAAGGCTGGATGCAATCTATATGACAGCCGGGGAAATTAACATGGCTTTAGAATGCAGCTGCGGAAGCATAGTTAGTCGCAAAAAGCATCTTGCGAAACGAGTAAGTATGTATGGAGGCCTACCTAGGATATGTGAACGCCTTTTAAAAGAAGCCTTTGGAGACAGGGATTTAAATAAGCCTGTAAGTGCGATATCTGTTACAGCATACGGGCTTGTTCCTATAAAGACAGATTTACAGATAGATATGTTCACTCCTTATCAGGTTCAAGCTTCAGCTAAGGTTATGGATAAAGTTCTCTGCGAAGTTCAAGAGAGGTTCGGTTCCGGGACTGTTTTCTCCGGAAGAGAGTTGCAATTGGCGAGAAGAGATAAGCTCCTCTTAGCTTTGGAGGGTTACTTTCGTGAGGAGGGTCAAAAAATCACTTCGTGTTATAGCAGAAAACAGTAATAGTCCTAAGAGGTTTTATTGGAGAGGGAATTGGCTTCAGGTGGTATCTGTTATAGATAAGTGGTGTGAGATCAATAATTGGTGGGATGACAGGGGTGAGCTTCATTTTTATGTGGTATTAGCGCATAATTTCGGCGTGTATGAGCTTTGTCTTAATGAACACGGCATCTGGTATTTGACAAGGGTTTTTGATTAGAGGGATAACTGTGAAAAACTTCGCCCACCTTCATGTTCACTCATATTTTTCTTTTCAAGACGGCGCATCAAGTGTTGAGGAGCTTTCCAGAAGCGCTGCAGCGCTTGGTATGAGTGCTATGGCTATTACAGATCATAATAATCTTTCTGCAGCCGCAAGATTCACAAAAGTTGCTGAGGAATGTGGGATAAAACCCATCCATGGGGCAGAGGTAACACTTGAGGATGGAAGTCATCTTGTGCTTCTGGCGGAAAACCCTAAAGGATATTCAAATATTTCTCAGATCCTTACAGAAGCGTATATGTCAAGAGAGTGGAGGAATATAGCGAAGGCGCCGAAGACACTTAAAAGGCGTAGGCTTCAACCGAAAGTCCGTCTTGAATCCCTAAAAGAACATAATGAGGGAATCATAGCTTTATCCGGATGTATGCATGGCGCAATTCCTATGCTAATCCGTGACAGAAAATTTGGGTGTGCCCTTCAGCTTACCCAAGAATATGCTCATATTTTTGGGATGGATAGGTTTTATATCGAACTTCAAAACCTTCGCATACCGGGTAATGCTTGGCTCTTATCGCGCCTTGTTGAACTGGCGAACAAGGTCGGGGTTGGCGTTTGTGCCACAAATAATGTCCATTACTTGAAGAAAGAAAACTTTATGATTCATGATGTCCTAACGTGTATAAGGACACTTACAAAGCTTGATGACGTGCACCCTGAACGTAGATTAAATGCAGAAAACTATTTGAAATCAACTGAAGAGATGGAGCATTTATTCCGTTTTTGTCCCGAGGCTATTATGACGGCAGGGGAGATTGCTGTTCGCTGTGAATCCGGACTTTTGCCGGGTAGGAGGCTTTTCCCTCAGTTTCCCTTGCCATGCGGTACAACTTCAGCCGAATATCTGAAGAACCTTGTATATAAAGGTGCCAAGTCTCGTTACCGAAAGATCACTCCTAGGATAAAATCCAGGCTTGAACATGAAATCCATATTATTTGCACGCTTGGATATGAGGACTACTTCCTGGTAGCTTGGGATATTGTGATGTTTGCGAAGCGTGAAGGGATAAGATTTGCAGGGAGGGGTTCTGCTGCAGATTCAGCAGTGGCTTACTGTCTTTTCATAACCTGTGTAGATCCTATTGCACGGGGATTGATTTTCGAGAGGTTCTTAAACCTTGAACGGGCACAAAAACCGGATATTGATATAGATTTCGATGCTCGTGCAAGGGATAGGGTAAAGGAATATGTCCGGCATAAATATGGTGTAGAGCATGTAGCTGCTGTATGTACATTTAATACTTTTAAAGCACGTTCAGCTGTGCGGGATGTAGGACGAGTCATGGGTATTTCTCGGATTGACATAGATAGGCTTGCAAAACGTCTGCCACATGTCCATGCTGATGAAATTGAAATGGCTATAGAAAAATATCCGGAGCTCTGCAACAAGGATATTCCCTTTGCTAAGTATTCCAGACTTTTTGAAATATGCCGCGCTCTGGCAGGTGTGCCGCGTCACATAGGGACCCACTTAGGTGGATTAGTAGTGAGCAGAGTCCCTCTTGTGGAAGTATCTCCTCTTGAGACATCAGCCGGCGGCGATGTAATTATCCAGTTTGACAAGGATGATGTAGAGGAAATCGGCCTTATTAAACTGGATCTGTTATCTTTACGAATGCTCTCTGCAATAGAGGACTCTCTGGTTCTAGGTGAAGTGGACCTTGAAAATATACCGTTAGACGATGATGCCACATACAACATGATTAACAGAGGGGAGACAATCGGTGTCTTTCAATTGGAGAGCCCTGCGCAGCGAGCTCTCCAGGGGCGCTTAGGCGCAAGTGATATAGAGGATATAGTTGCAAGTATCGCTCTTATACGTCCCGGTCCTATTCAAGGCAATATGGTAGAACCTTTTATCGCAAGAAGGCATGGACTGGAAAAAGTCACTTATGTGCATCCTTCGTTGGAGAAGATCCTTAAAGAAACTTATGGCGTAGTGCTTTACCAGGAGCAGGTAATAGAGATTGCAAGTGTAGTTGCAGGTTTTACCCCCGGGGAAGCAGACAGACTCAGGAAAGTGATGATTCGGCATCGATCCCGCGCGGAAATGGACGAGATAGGTGAGGAGTTTGTGAAGAAAGCTGTTGAGAATGGAGTTCCCCGTGATGTAGCAGAGATTATTCTGTCATACATAGTAGGGTACGCAGGATACGGCTTTTGTCAGGGTCATGCTGCTGCATTTGCTGATACTTCATATAAGACGGCTTATCTTTTGAAGCATTTCCCTGCCCGGTTTTATGCAGCCATACTGAATAATCAACCCATGGGGTTTTACCCTGCCAATACTATATGTCTTGAAGCAAGGAGGCGTGGAGTCAAGATTCTTCCTGTGGACATAAATCGGAGCGCATACGAATTTACAGTGGAAGACGGGGCTATACGTATAGGGTTGAAAAGAGTTCGTGGTATGGAAAGGGAGCTTGCCCGGAAGATAATTACGTCTTGTAGGGATTGCGAGTATGATTCTCTTTTTGACTTTGTCTCGCGCGCATTTATGCCACAAGATATTCTCGAGAATTTAATACTCTGTGGGGCATTTGACAATATCCATAGTAACCGTAGGGCAATGTTGTGGGCGGTTCCAAAAGTATTACGAGGCTCTATGATCCTGCCACGTGTAGAAGATTTTTCGGACAGAGAGAAATTTAAGCGAGAGTTTTATATGCTCGGACTCCACCCTAACATGCATCCGATGGAATTAGAACGCGTCCAATTGAATAAGAATAACATAATTACTACATCTATGGCCCGAGAGATGCCAATTGGAACATATGTGAAGGTAGCAGGCCTTGTAATAAGGCCACACCGACCCCCGACAAAAAGCGGTAAGGTTGTTGTGTTCTTTGCCCTTGAAGATGAAACCGGACTTATTGATGTTACTGTGTTTGAGAGTATATATAAACAATGTATTGGGGCAATGTTTACTGCACCTATGATAATAGTTGAAGGCCGTGTTGATTTAAGGGGCAAAATTCCCGGTATAATAGCAAGCTCTATACATACGAATGTTATGGAAATTCCGGATTAAGCAGGCATTAAGGAAATGAGTGAGTATTATGAATATGATGATGGGTCTGGTAATATAAGGTATGTTTAGATATAATTGCTTTAAGTTCATTGCTATATGCTACATTGTGCTTAAGTAAAAGAAGGATTTTCAAAGACTATGTGGAAATGTATAATGTGCCTTGCATAGCTAACCTATTTCTATCTATCCAGGAACTATATGGGTAAGCAAGGTAAAGCTATTTACTTAAGTATATGTAAGTACCTGGCAAGGGGGTGGTACCTAGCCCCAAGGGCGTCGTATAGGTGTTGAATATGATTAACGTCTTATTGGTCTTTAGACAACATGACTAAAGGAGGTAGAATCGTGAAGTTAAGAAGATTCCTTTTGCCTGTTGCCATTTGCCTTATTCTGGCTATGACGTGCGGAATCGTCACTGCCCAGCAGAAGGTCAAGTGGGAACCTTACGGGCCACAAGTCGATCAGATTATCATGCCGATTATTAAAGACAGTGAGGCACAACTCATCGCGTTCAACCGTGGTGATGTTGACGTGTTACCCGGCCTGACAAGGCCTGCTGACATTAACAAGATAAAGGCTAATCCCAATGCGGAGCTCACGATGAATTATGGTTTCCATATGTTCTATCTATGCTACAACATGAGGCGTGGGCCTCTTGATGCAGATGTTCTCCGTCAAGCTATCGCACACGTCATAGACCGTGACAATATTATCCAGACACTTTTTGAGGGCTATATGCTGCCTATGGCTACATTCGTGCCTCCATCCAGTGGATTCTACAAAGAAGATATACCTCGTTTCCCATATAATCCGGAAGAGGCCAAGAAGCTTCTGGATAAAGCCGGCTACACGGTAGATCCGGCCACCGGTATTCGAATTGATCCTGCAACCGGAAAACCTTTGCGTAAGATGACTATTTTTACACCTACATATGAGGTTGCTCCGACTTCCGCAGAACTAGGAAAGATCATTGCTGAAGCTTGCCAGGCAATAAACCTGCCTATCGAGCCGGAGCCAATGGACTTCCCGGTTATGCTGGATAAACTAGATATGGCAGAGTTCGACATGTATATGTTGGCCTGGGGTCTAAGCCGTATACCTACCTCGTTACACAGCTTCTTCCACTCATCTAATGATGTTGAAGCCGGCTACAACAGGCCCGGTATCCGCGACGCTGAACTAGACAAGGTTCTTGAAGCCCTCTATTATGCACCTAGTGAGGAAGTTGCAAAGAAGGCAGCTGACGAAGCACAGGTCATTCTTGCCAGAAGGCAGCCGTACACTGTACTGTACTCCAGACCTTACATGGACGCATTCCGTAAGGATAAGTTTACAGGTTATGTGCCAATGCATGGTTATGGCGCAGCCAACTATCAAAACAAGTGGACGACTCTTAATGTTAAGCCAGTTAGAGGTAAAGGCGGAACTATTCGCTGGCTGCTTCCTGAAGAGCCGAAAGTTCTCAACCCATGTACCTCAAGTAGCGCTTACGAGTGGGAAGTTCTCGGTAGGCTCTACGACAACTTGATGGAAGTCAACCCTGAGACTATGGAAGACATGCCTTGGATGGCCAAGAGCTGGGAGGTTGGCACTTGGGAGCCTGAACCCGGCAAGAAGGGTACTGTTGTCACGTGGCATCTGGAGAAGGGTATCAAGTGGCAGGATACTACCCCATTTACATCCAAGGATATCAAGTTCACCATTGAGTACCTGCGTGATAACAAGGTTCCAAGATACCTCTCCTCAGTCAATGAAGTTGTCAAGGTAGAGACTCCTGACGAATACACCGCCAAGGTCTACTTCTCAACTGAGAGCTACTGGCATCTATATCACGCTGACCTATCCTTCCTACCGGAATGGATCTGGAAGGACGTAAAGGATTATAAGACCTTTGAGCCGTGGCTTGAGTCTCATCCAACAGTTCCAGGCCTCACCAAGGCCATCGGACAGGGTCCGTTCATCCTAGACCAGTACAAGGTGGGCGAGTATGTCAGACTGAAGAAGAACCCGATTTACTGGAGACTTAGCAAGTAAGAAAGCAAGTATCCGGATGGAGTTCAAAGAATAGATATTAATCCCTGGAACATATCCGCCGCCCCGGGCATCTGGGGCGGCGGAATTAGGTAGGGGTCGGTTGCCACTCTAAGGTTACCGGCCAGGTAGGTTAGTGAGGTGAGGCTATTTGGGCTTTTCAAGGTATGTCTTAAGAAGACTGGGCTATGCAGTGATAGTGTTATTCGTCATCATGACGTTTAACTTTGCTATTTTCCGACTCATGCCCGGAGATGCTACAAAAATGATAATAGACCCTATGTTTACTCCGGAAGCCATAGCCGAACTTAAGAGACAGTTCGGACTTGATGATCCCCCGATTGTTCAATATTTAAAGTATGTTGGCAATCTCTTGAAGTTTGACTTGGGGTTATCCTTCTCTACGAGGAGGCCTGTTGTCAACGAGTTAAAGGAAAGGCTTCCCAATACCGCAGTGCTTTTCTTGACAAGTTTTATCTTTACAACTATTATTGGTATTTCGGTAGGGGTCTACACTGCATCGAAACGAGGGACATTCGGAGACAACTTTGTGACAGGGGCGGGTCTTTTTACCTATGCAGTACCCACGTTTTGGATACAGTTGCTTCTACTTATGCTATTTGGCTACTACATCCCGATCTTACCGATACATGGTACTATGAGTGCTCCACCGCCTGATGGGTTCCTCTTGCAGGCTTTGGACAGAATTCATCACTTGATTTTGCCTGCAGGGAGCAATGTAATTGTGGCTTTCGGCTCTTGGGCCCTCTACACGCGTAACACAATGCTTGAAGCCCTTGGCCAGGATTATATTCTTACTGCCAGGGCAAAGGGCCTCCCGGAAACCACTGTTTTGCGTCACCACGCCCTCAGAAGTGTTTTGCCTCCTATCATCACATTGATCTTCGGGGCTCTTCCCGGGATGGTATCAGGCGCTGTTATTACAGAGACCATTTTTTCTTGGCACGGTGTAGGCAAGTATCTGATGGACGCAGTTATGCAGCAGGATTACCCTGCAGCGCAAGGGGCTTTTTATCTGATTGCATTGGCGGTCGTGATCTGCAATCTGGCAGCTGATATTGTCTACGGAATTGTTGATCCCAGGATTCGAGTAGGGGAGGGTGGAGCAAAATGAGCAAGAATGGAGCGCAAAATGGAATTAGTGCCCCGACTTTTTGGGAGCAGTACAAGCGTAAACCCCTGGGCATGGTTGGGTTGTTCATCGTTCTAGTCTATATTTTTGTCGCAATCTTTGCTCCCTTTTTAACCCCCTATAATCCTAAGCAAATTCTTTTGGCAGACAGGATAGCTGCTCCTGTATGGTTTAGGTCAGTTGTGCCACAGTACAACGATGCGCCTTCAACCGTTCGGACAGATCTAGGTCCTAATGAATGGACTGTCAGCGAAGCGACAGGCGGAAAACTATCCTCGCAAGAACAGGACGGCAAGACTATCACTGTTATTGGGTTCGACCCTGTATTTAGCGGCGATGTCATTGCGGAAGGTGAAGCTGACGCCTTTGAAGACAGTGAATTCGCTGATGCGTATGAAAAAGAGCCGGATATGAGCGTTGTTGAGCTTTCATATGTGGTGCCATATACGTATAGCCCTCCGAAAACCTTCGGCTTGACGTTCAATTACTGGATTGACGCATCACCTGATTCCAAGACAGAATTGCAGTTTGTTATCGAGACGCCTGAAGGGAAAGAGTTCAACCTGTGGGGGAAATCATATTCGGGTGCTCTCGGAAGTCAGCCTGCGAGAATAGACTCAAGAGACTTGACTCTCAAACAGAGACTGGGCCTTACGATTTTCGACGACCCTGCTCCGAGAATATTCTCGTCAAAAGGTGATTATAGACTTGTCTTAACAGCAAAAGCCACCTCAGGAGAAGAACCGACGCGCGTATGCATTAGTGACACAGTGTTCTATATTCCTGGTATGGTGCACGGCGTACTAGGCGCGGATCACATGGGCGCAGACCTCTGGGCGCAGTTGGTCTACGGCACAAGAATCTCCCTTTCCATAGGCCTTTCCGCTGCGGCTATTTCTGTCGCTGTGGGAACTGCGGTCGGAATAATATGTGGGTATTTAGGCGGAGTTGTTGATGAGTTCATGATGAGAGTTGTCGATGTCCTCATGGCAATTCCTACCTTACCTATCCTCATCATTCTCGGAGCGATACTTGGAAAGAGCGTTTGGAATATCGTTCTTTTGATTTCAGCTTTTGCTTGGATGGGTACAGCGCGACTGGTTCGCTCACAGACTCTATCGTTGAGGGAGCGCGTGTTTGTGGAGGCTGCCAAGGCATCAGGCGCTTCAGACGCTTACGTGATGATTACTCATATACTGCCTAACGTACTGCCTCTTGTATTTGCCGGAATGGTACTTCGGATTCCGTCAGCAATATTGACAGAGGCCTCCCTTAGCTTCTTGGGACTCGGTGACCCACGGGTCGCCACCTGGGGACGTATGTTACACAACGCGAGGGGATTTGGCGCATTCACCACGCTTGCATGGTGGTGGCTGGTGCCGCCTGGGCTGGCTATTACATTCTTGAGCCTTGCCTTTGTGTTCATTGGCAATACAGTCAATGAGATCCTCAATCCAAGGTATAGGGAGAGATCATAACCATGGCTCTACTAGAAGTACGAGACCTCAAGATGTATTACAAGACCCTTCGCGGTCATGTGAAGGCAGTTGACTCTGTGAGCTTCGATATTGAAAGAGGCGAAGCCTTAGGTATAGCAGGCGAGTCCGGATGCGGCAAATCGAGCATGGCCAATACAGTCCTCAGGCTCCTTCCCAGTAATGGAAAGATCCATGGAGGGTCAATTACACTGGACGGCGTTGAAATCCTCAAACTAGATGATGAAACATTCAGAGAGTCCATTCGGTGGAAGAAAATTTCAATGGTGTTCCAAGGTGCAATGAACGCTCTTAACCCTGTGCATCGAATAGGGGATCAAATCGTTGAGGCTATATTAACGCACGAAGACATACCTCATGCTGAGGCCGTAGAACGAACTGAGCAACTTCTTGATATGGTAGGTATTAACCCAAAGAGATTCAAGGAGTATCCCCATGAGTTCAGCGGAGGTATGAAGCAAAGAGTTGTTATCGCTATGGCCCTCGCTTGTAATCCTGACGTTATTGTCGCTGATGAACCTACCACGGCCCTTGATGTTATGGTTCAATCACAGGTGCTGAAGGCTATGGAAGACTTGAGGAAGAGACTGGATCTATCTATGATGCTTATCACTCATGACCTTTCAGTGATTGCACAGACGTGTGACAAAATTGCCATTATGTATGCCGGGAAGATCGTAGAGTATGGCAGTGTTATAGATGTCTATGAGAATCCGACGCACCCATATGGCATGGGGCTTGTAAAAGCGTTTCCCAATATTAAAGCTGAGAGAACTCGTGTAAGGTCATTACCTGGATTTCCACCTAACTTGCTGGCGCCCCCCGAAGGCTGTAGGTTTCATCCGAGGTGTCCGTTGGCAGATAGGACATGTATGGAAGAAGAGCCAAGGCTCATTGAGATTGGTTCAAACAGTCATAAGGTCGCCTGTCATAAGGTAGATATGCTCGAGAGGGGGGTCGACATATGGGAGCAGTGAGAGCAACTGACGAGGAGAGACGCGTAGGACACGGCGAAGTTATTCTTGACGTAGAAAACCTTGTGAAATACTTTCCCCTGCGCCGAGGATTCGCACAGTCCCTAAAAGGAGGTCCGGACCTAGCAGTAAAGGCTGTTGACGGGGTGACCTTCAATGTCAAGAAGGGGGAACTCTTTGGGGTTGTCGGTGAATCAGGGTGTGGTAAGACAACCATGGGTAGGACTATACTTAGGTTGCTCGAGCCTACAGATGGTAAGGTAGTATTTGAAGATACTGACGTAACTGCGTTAGATCCTGAAGAGGTAAAGAAACTCAGGAGAAGAATGCAAATTATTTTCCAGGATCCTTACGAGTCAATGAATCCCAGACTCGATGTGTCCAGGATTATCGCAGAGCCCTTGAGAATACAAGGAATCGTAAAAAACGCAGTGGACGCTCGTCCTTACATTGAAAAAGCGCTCGAAGACGTTGAAATGACACCTCCTGAGGAATATCTCTTTAGATATCCACATGAGCTGTCAGGTGGTCAGAGACAGAGGATCGCTGTAGCGAGGGCGCTTGTATTGGATCCTGAGTTCATAGTCGCGGATGAACCCGTATCTATGCTTGACGTATCCATTCGCGGTGAGATCCTTAACTTAATGTTGAACCTATGTCGTGAGAGAGGTGTCACATTCCTCTACATTACTCATGATCTTGCCACTGCCCGTCACATATGCGATAGGATAGCAGTCATGTATTTAGGAAAGATCGTTGAGAAGGGGCCGACTGATAGTCTTGTTAAGCATCCTCTACATCCATATACCAGGGCTCTAATCGGCGCTGTCTTTGTTCCGGATCCGAAGAAAAAGGGTTTTGGGAAAGTCCTAAGCGGAGAAGTTCCCAACCCGGTTAATCCTCCCAGTGGATGTAGGCTCCATCCCAGATGCCCGGTATGTCGGGATATCTGCAAAGAGGTAGAACCTGAATTGGTGGAAGCTGAGAATAATCACATGGTAGCGTGCCATTTTGCCCTGGGATAATGTGGTGCAAAGGGTCTTCTAGGCTCATGACCCCTAGCATATAACATGAATGGGTCATGAGTGTTCCTCTGTAAGACCGTGACAATAACCTTAGTCGGGAGGCTCTATGAAAGCAAATAATGGGCGTGCCCATAGAAGCAGCGTAGTTCTTGCTGTCATGGGGCTGTTAGCATTATGCGCAATAGGACTTACGTGGGTGACTGCCAAGAACTATCTTAACGCATCAACGGCAGCTGCCAGGTTCCATATTGCGGTATCAGAGATAACATGCGAGCAAGAGAACTCAGAGTACGTGCTTGGGATAGGTGTAGACCTCAGGAATCAAAGCAAATGGGATTTATCCATCATATCTATGCGTGCCATAGTATACATTGACAGGCAGTATGTATGGGGTCAGAATTACGATTTCATGAGTAACCGGCTTGAGTTGCCGCAAGGAAGCGAAAGAGATACGGTGCTCAGAATTGAGGTGCCCTATACGAAGAAAGAGATTGTTAACAGGGGCGGAGACAATTGGTCCATAAGGGTATCAGGCCTTCTTGATATGCCGTATTTAGGCTCGAAGCTTTTTGTTACGCACGCCTTAATACCATTGGAAGGAGGCCATGACTAATGGACCGAACAAAAACAGTCTTAGGTATCATACTGATGGGGATATTCATGTGTAGTCTTTTCACCGTTCAGGCTCTTCCGCTCCTTGCGCCTTTTGGAGTTGCCGCGGAGTACGGCATGGTCTTAGTGTTTCTCGGGGCGCTCCTTACCGGGTTCCTCTTGGGCATGTTGACTCCTTCAGTAGCTAAGGGAGTATTTGCCGGTTTTGCCAGTATTGTACTGGGCCTCATCTTAGCAGGATGCGTTTTGGCCCTACCGTCACTCCTTGGTATAGCCGGCCAATTAGGCTTGGTTTCAACATTGGCTCTTGAACGAGCAGTGCTGTTTGCTGTCATTCTTACGCCTATTTCCGCTGTAGGCATATTCATTGGGTGCCTGGTATAAGATTATTGAATATTATCTGAGACTGCTTTGTGGTAGTCATAGACCACTTGCGATATTTTGGTGATCCTGGTAAAGCCCCCATCAATGTCGGGCACACCCTTTGATAGAACGACCAGGATGTAAGGGTTGTCCGCGAAAACTATCCCCATATCATTGGCAACTCCCGCAACGTCACCTTCCTTACGCGCCACAATTACCCCTTCCGGCAGATTGCCGGGAATTGCCACATGATATATGGAATGTGACATGTCCTTGGCGAAGGTCATGTGTTTGCCTTCAGGGAACACAATTTTGCCACCGAGATGTGTCATGAAATCGACAATGTTCTCCCTACCGAGATCACGGGTGAGCATCTTATAGGCAATGTTGTTACTTATGATAATCGCGAGATTTGCCAGATCCGTCCCTTGCTGCAAACTGTAGTATTCCGGCCCCATCCTGCCAATCCTTTACACTGTCGTACTTGACCTTATCGTTCCAATCCAATTTACCTGTAGCCACAAGTTCATTAAGATACAGTACAACAATGCGACATTCCTATCCAAGAAAAGCCAGGTGGGTGGGTCAAGGTGATTAGTCTAACAGTCACAGCAATATATGGCTATCTATGTCCTATCCTTGAGCATAATACCTACAGAAGACTAATGCAAAATGACATCCGCATAATGGAGGGCGAATACTAGTGATCGATAATCGCAGGAAAACCTTAACTTGGATTGGTATTGGACTCCTCGCCGTAATTGTCGTATCCTTAGGAATTTCAAAATCAAGGCGAGTTGCTCTTGGGAAGGAGCCAACTATCAGGGTGTACATTGATGATGAGAAGAAGGTTCTGGAAATGCCTATGGAGGAGTACATCGCAGCAGTAGTCGGAGGTGAGATGAAGAACTACTGGCCTCACGAAGCCCTTGCTGCTCAGGCCATAGTAGCACGAACCTTTGCCCTGAAGACGCTGGAAGAAAAGCGTGGATCAGGTCCTATGGGCTCGGATATAGAGGCCGGGTTTAAGGAGGCTCAGGAGTACAAGCCTGAAAATGTCAACGACGCAATAAAGGCAGCTGTCAAAGCGACACGCGGAAAGGTCTTGACTGAGGGAGGAAAGCTAATTAATGCATGGTTCCATTCAAACGCAGGCGGGAAAACAGCGTTAGCAAAAGAAGGCCTAAATTTCTCCGGCCCGGAGCCCACGTATACCGTTGTCAAGGATAGCCCTGATGACACAGAAGATGTGCCTCTTTCTGATCGAAGATGGAAAGCGGAGTTCTCCACAGGTGAGATTGAAGCTGCCCTTGCTGAAGTCGGACTGAATGTCAAAGGCATTCAAGACTTGACAATAGCTAAGCGAGGACCCTCAGGACGGGCGGAGATAATAGCTATTCAGCATTCAGGCAGTACGACCACTATCGGAGGAAATAACTTCCGTGTTGCCTTAGATCCAATGCGCATGAGGTCAAATTACCTGACAAGCCTGGAAGTGAAGAATGGCAAAGTCATGATGGAAGGCAAAGGATTCGGCCACGGAGTCGGATTATCGCAGTGGGGTGCACATAATATGGCAAAGACGGGAAAACGTCACGAGCAGATCTGCACATATTTCTTCAAGGACGTGAAAGTGGAAAAGCGCTGGGCATGAAGAGTAAAGCACGTAATTGAAAGATGAAGGACTTTCAAAGCTTGTGCCGAAAATCAATAAGGTCGGATGTACTGCCCCCAATGACTTAGGCTTTGCATGAAACTCCCAGAGAGTTTAGGCGTTTAACTTAACTAGTGGCTCTACTGGGAGTCTAATATTATGTGTTCAAGATGAATGTGGGAAGGAGGAATCGCATGCCGTGATCGATGTAAGAAACCTTACTAAGAGATATGGCAAGGCAAGAGGAATTGAGGATCTCACTTTCACCGTAGATAAAGGCGAAATCCTTGGGTTTCTAGGGCCGAACGGTGCAGGGAAAACTACTACTATGCGCATTATTACAGGGTACCTTGCAGCTACCTCAGGTACGGTTAAAGTGGATGGGTTCGATGTGTTTGAGGATGCGATGGAAACGAGAGGCAAAATAGGGTACTTACCCGAGAACCCTCCGCTATACAAAGAAATGACAGTCAGAAGCTACCTGCAGTTTGTAAGTGAACTGAAAGGCATTCCCAGATCCAAGAGGAAGGCCGCTATTGACTTAGCAGTGGAATCTGCAGGTATCGACACAGTATGTAATCGTATCATTTCCAATCTCTCTCGAGGATACAGGCAAAGGGTGGGGTTGGCGCAAGCGCTCTTGGGCGCGCCCGAGATCTTGATACTTGATGAACCCACCATAGGTCTTGACCCAAGACAGATCATTGAAATCCGCAGGCTCATTCAAAGTCTGGGAGAAAAACATACTATTGTGCTTAGCTCTCATATTTTACCTGAGGTTAGTATGATCTGTAGTCGGGTGCTAATCATCAATAATGGCCGGCTGGTAGCTTCAGATACTCCTTCAGGCCTTTCCCGGAGACTCCGTGGTTCAGGCCGCATAGCGGTACAAGTTCGCGGACCGGCTGATCGCGTCGCAAGTGTGGTTCGGGAGCTTCCCGGTGTTAGATCTGTTTCTGTTGAAACACCGGCTCCTGAAACCCAAGAACGGGAGGTTCTCCTTTCCGTTGAGACTGACGTCTCGATAGATGTGAGGGAGAGTTTGTTTGCCGCTATGGCATCTCACAAGTGGCCGATTGTGGAGATGAAGACAATAGACATGAGCCTGGAGGATGTATTCCTGAAACTTACTACTGAAGAGAGACTGGGAGACGAAACGGAGGTTGCGCCCGGTGCGTAAAATGTGGTCTATTTTCAAACGGGAGGTTGCTTCATATTTCACATCTCCCATGGCATATGTGATGGGGGCAGTATTCCTTCTGATCTCAGGCTATTTTTTCTCTATTATTCTTTTGGCGACTAACAGTGCAAGTCTGCAGGGTGTATTGGGGAATATGGCAGTGGTTTTTCTCTTCATCGCACCTATTCTCACCATGCGTTTGCTTGCGGAAGAGCGAAAACTCGGCACTGACGAGCTTCTCATGACAGCGCCTGTCAGCATAACCTCTATAGTAGTGGGGAAGTACCTTGCTGCTGTCTTCACATATCTGGTTTATCTTGCCATAACTCTGGTTTACCCTGCCATTCTGACTAAGTATGGAAGTCCGGATATGGGACCTATCTACTCGGGTTACTTGGGAATGTTGCTTTTCGGGGCGGGGTGCCTTGCTGTAGGGACATTCACTTCATCGCTTACAGATAATCAAATGGTTGCAGGCATTATTGGATTCGGACTTCTTCTCATTTTCTGGGTCCTTGGATGGTCAACCGATATTGTTACAGGAGCTCTCGGAGATACATTAACCAATCTTTCCCTTCTCAAACGTTTTGACGATTTTCAAAAGGGGATTATAGACTTGTCCAGTGTGTTCTATTACATTAGTTTTATCTTTATCTTCCTCTTCCTTGCTGTTCGAGTCGTGGACTCAAGGAGGTGGAGCGGATGAAGTGCCAGACGAGCAAGACATGTAAGCTCCGTACAGTTTTTACAAGCCGTAAGATGCGGTACGGATCCAATGCAATTGTATTGACAATTGCAGTAGTTGCAATTGTGTTAATGGTGAACTTCCTTGTAGGACGCCATTCAGTGAAGTTCGACCTCACTGAGAACAGATTTTACACCTTATCAGATGCAACTTGCGAGTTCCTTCGTGGCTTGGATCAACCGGTGAAAATTACGGCATTCTTTTCAGACGGAGACTCTATCGGGGATGTGGTTCGCGATCTCTTAAGGGAGTATACACGTATTTCTCCAAGAATATCAGTTGAGTTTGTTGACCCTGACAAAATGCCGTCCCTTGCAAAGCAGTATGATATTAGTGCTTACGGGACTTCTGTGGTTGAAACAAGTTTGAAATCTCGCAAGGTAATGGAGTATGAACTTCTCGATTACGAAACAACCGGTGATATGGCGAATTTCACCGGGGAGCAGGCGTTTACCAGGGCGCTAGTCGGTCTTTTCACTGAAGACGAACAGCATGTCTATTTTGTTACAGGCCATGGAGAGCGAGATCTTGCTGAGAATTACTGGCAGGTCAAATCATTCCTGGATGGCGAGGGGTATGTAACCCGCGCTGTTAACCTGGCAACAACAGGACGCGTTCCTGAGGAAGCGGCGATCCTTGTAATAGCAGGGCCACGTAAGGACTTTACGAAAGAAGAGATATATGCAATTGAGGCCTATCTGGATGAGGGAGGCAACGTAGCGGCTCTCCTGGATCCCCTGGGACAGGCAGATGATCTACCCAATCTCAAAGAGATGCTGAGAAACCAGGGCATAGGTGTTAACGACGATCTGGTAATAGACCCCGGTAGCCATTATTTCTTAGATATGGCAGGTGTGATACCGAAGACAAGGTCTCATCTGATAACTGAGAGACTTGTTACAAAAGATCTCTCAACGTTTCTACCAAGGAGCAGAAGCTTATACCGTATAGATGACGGGGAGAAGGACTGGGAGAGCTCGAGTATTAGTGTGGAGCCTCTTCTTGAAACAACTGATGAGGCATGGGGCGAGACGGATTTCGCAAGTGAGGCCACGTTCGATCCAAAGATTGACATGCCCGGTCCTTTGACGTTAGCGTATGTTGTTAAGCATGAATTGGGTTCAAGTCAAGCAAGGCTTCTTGTGGTTGGCAACGCGAGTTTCCTCGATAATGACATAGTGACTTTCCAAGGCAACATAGATTTCTTCATGAATTCTGTAGGATGGATGACAGGCAAGAAAGATTCAATATCCATAAGACCCAAGACCCCTAGTTATGAACAGGTTTACCTCTCAGACAGGCAAGCGAAGTCCGTATTTTACTCCACGGTTATGGTGATACCGGCCGCTTTTGCGCTTCTTGGCGTCGGCGTGTGGGTAAGGAGGCGTAACCTGTGAAGAAATTCCGGGGCACTTTCGTTGCCCTTGCAATAGTGTTAATTCTTGCGGCTTACATCATGTTCACGGAACGTGGAAAGCCGACAACTGACAGCAGTGAAGGCACTGTGTTCGGTGTCCGTCAAGACACTGTGCAAGAGATTTCCATTGAACATGACGGAGCAAAGGTAAGTGTGAAGAAAGACGACAGTGGTAGATGGGCTATTGTTGCTCCCAAGCCCTATGTGACAAGTCAGGAAGCAGTAGAGTCTCTTGTGGACGCAATTGCTCAAGCGGAATTTGACAAAGAAATTGAAGCTGAACCTTCTGATCTTGGGCTTTATGGGCTTGGTTCTCCAATTACTCGGGTAGAAGTCAAAGGGGCGAAAGGGAACAAGAAGGTATTACTGATAGGTTCTGCTACACCTGTTGGATCAGGATATTACGTGAAACCTGCAGATGACAGTAAGGTATGCACTATTCCTACGACTTTGGCCAATGATCTCATGAAAACCGCCGATGACCTCAGAGAGAGGAAGATAATTAAGGTTTCAAGTGAATCTGTTGAAGGCATTAGAATTGTCGGACGGATGGGTGAAGATGTAACAGATGTCATGTGTGAGAAGCGAGACGGTGATTGGAATCTCATACGTCCTATTCCCGATAGAGCGGATAGATGGAAAATCACGGAACTCATATGGGATATCACCGGTCTCGTAGCAGAAGACTCTGTTGACGATGAAGGACTTGAATTATCTCGTTGGGGGCTTGATTCTCCTAGATTGAGAATAGACCTGATAGTGGCTGAGACAGGGGAGCCGGTACAGGTATTCGTAGGAGATCCCGGCCCTGATGAAGAAGGCTTCTACGTGAAAGCCGGAGAGTCACCTGCCGTCTATTTGGTTAAGCCGTCGACTTTCCTGCCGCTGGAACTTACCCCTCCGGATTTGGTAGACAGCCAATTGGCGGTATGGAATCATGATGAAGTGATCGCAGTTACCTGGATACTTGACAACAAAACCTTCTCACTTATCAGAGATGGTAAAGGGTGGAAGATTAATCCTAAAGTATCTGTTTCCGGCAGGGCTGACGCAGTGTGGGAAGGAGAGAAACTGGAGATGCTCCGGACTACGCTTCAGGATATCCAAGTCACCGGTGTCGGTGAGATTTTACGGCCTGAAATTGATCTTGCTGCATTTGGATTAGATAATCCCGATGTTTCGGTGCAATTCGACTTGGGAGACGGGAACACATTTGAACTCAAGATCGGTAAGGAAATCGAAGAAGGGTTTTATGCAACTGTAACAGACAGATACTTTGTCTACCTGGTGAAAAAGGACGGTATAGAAGCGCTGGAAAATGTTTTGAGAGAGATTTCCTCTTAGCGAGACGATTGAAGGAATTTCCAGGGGGCTTGTAGTAGATAGATATTCAGGGAGTGTTGATCCAATTAGCGGCGACTTCTCAGGAGTCGTGAAGGGGGGCCGTTACGTAGAAATGGATGGGTGCTCGATTACCGGCAATACGTGAATACCTGAGTAAGCGTGAAGGAGGCTAGATTGAAGCTATGGACGGGTGTAATGTGAGAATAGTAGACGTAAGCGAGATAAGACAAGCTGTCAAGAACCTTGCTGTGAAAACTACCTCAAATGTACCTAAGGGAGCTATCGATGCCTTAGAACGAGCATGTCTTACAGAAGAATCTTCAGTAGGCAAGGAAGTCATCAAGCAGATCCTGGAGAATCATAGGATTGCCAGTGAGGAGAATGTGCCTGCATGTCAGGATACCGGGGTTGCCATGCTTTTCATCGAGCTTGGCCAAGACGTAAGACTTACAGGTGGAGATCTCTATGAAGCAATTAATGAAGGTGTAAGGCAGGGCTATATTGAAGGCTACCTTCGAAAGTCTGTAGTCTCCGATCCTCTTTTCGAAAGAGTCAATACGGGAGACAATACCCCTGCTGTAATCTACGTCGACATAGTTCCCGGTTCTAGGATTAAGATAATGTTTGCAGCTAAAGGCGGCGGTGCAGAGAATATGAGCGGCCTTCGTATGTTTGCGCCTGCAGCCGGTGTAGAAGGTGTAAAGGAGTTTGTTATTGACCAGGTGAGGAAGGCAGGGCCGAACCCTTGTCCACCCATAATTGTCGGGGTTGGGATAGGTGGGACCTTCGACAGAGTTGCTCTTCTTGCCAAAAAAGCAGTCCTTCGTGAGGTTGGATCCAGCAACCCACATCCAGAATATGCCGAGCTCGAGAAAGAACTCCTTGAAGAAATCAACAAACTGGGAATCGGGCCACAAGGGTTTGGTGGACGGACAACTGCCCTTGCTGTGAATGTGGAGTTTGCTCCGTGTCATATTGCCAGCTTACCCGTGGCCTGCAACTTGAATTGTCATGCAGGACCCCATGATACTATCGTGCTGTAGCCAAAGTGATTATGCGGAGGTGAACCGGTAATGGCAATTATTAAGATATCCACGCCTCTGACAGAAGAGGTCATGTCTACCCTTAAGGCAGGCGACAACGTAAAGATATCAGGGGTATTATATACAGCGAGAGATGCCGCCCATAAGCGCCTTGTAGCCCTTATCGAGGAGGGCAAGGAGCTTCCCATGGAAATACAGGGTCAAATTATATACTATGTCGGTCCGGCTCCGGCAAAACCGGGGCAGGCCATAGGTTCTGCAGGTCCTACCACTAGTTATCGTATGGATCCTTATGCACCTATCCTCATGGAGCATGGGCTCAAAGGCATGATCGGCAAAGGATCAAGATCCCAGAGCGTGAAAGATGCTATGGTAACGCATAATGCGGTGTATTTTGCGGCTATTGGAGGAGCAGGGGCATTACTTGCCAAATGTGTAAAGGATGCCGAGATTGTCGCGTACGAAGATTTGGGTCCTGAGGCTATTAGAAAGCTTACCGTAGAAGACTTCCCTGCAGTTGTAGTCAATGATATTTGTGGTAATGACCTTTACGAGCAAGGGGTTGAGCAATACAGAATAGATAACGATTAGTAGATGCTTTTGATGATTAGTCTTCTAATAAGAAGGATCAGAGTCACTAATGGAGAATGTTAGAATTGCCTCAATGTTCAGTACGTTGCACAACAAAGGAACCCGGTAAAGAATGGAGGTGACAGATGCAAAGCCGGAGTGCGGAATAGGAAGATCACATCTGGTTAGTATGACGAGCATAGAGTAGGTTAGGTTAAGTAAATCAGGTGGTGCAATCTCCTTTTGAAGGTGAGGTTATGAGAAGTGGAGTATGGATGGTTAACGATAATTCCGCCTCTTGTTGCGATTGCCCTCGCTCTTATCACTAAGCAAGTAATTGTTTCACTCCTTATCGGGATACTTTCCGGAGCATTCATTCTTACAGGGTTCAGTCCTCTTGGTGCAGTTAGTCTTTCAGCTTTGACTATGTGGGAGAATGTTACAGACCCTTGGAACTTGGCAATTCTAATCTTCCTTGTGACACTTGGGATACTCACATACCTTATGGTTATTGCCGGTGGAGCGGCCGCTTACGGCGAGTGGGCAACTAAGCGCATAAAGTCAAGGGCAGGAGCGCAGCTGGCCAGTTTATTGCTGGGGATAATCATATTTATTGATGACTATTTTAACTGTCTTACAGTAGGTACAGTCATGACCCCTGTAACAGACAGGTTCCGTGTGTCTCGTGCAAAACTTGCTTACATCATTGACTCAACTGCTGCTCCTGTTTGTGTGCTCGCGCCTGTATCCAGTTGGGTTGTAACGATCATGTCTACTATGGGCGATAAGTTCAAAGATGTAGGTATTACTCTGGAGCCTTTTACTGCGTTTATCAGGACTTTACCTATGAACCTCTATGCATGGGCTACCCTTGCAATGGTTGCATTTGTTGCAGTTACAGAACTTGACTTCGGGCCAATGGCGCATTTCGAAGGGGAAGCGAAAGCTACAGGAAACGTTCATGGGCCTAAGGCTTCAGAGGAGAAAGTACGGCTTCCTAAGATCAGCAAGAAGGGAACCGTTCCGGATCTTGTGGTTCCTGTCATCGGGCTCATAGCGTTCGCCATAATCATGATGGCTTACACCGGTGGATATTTTGTGGAGAATATCGGCTTTTTTGATGCTATCAAGAATACTGATTCTGCCACAGCCCTGATGTACGCAGGCTTTCTTGCCCTCGCTCTTGCCCTTGTAATGTTCATTGCCAGGGGTGTTGTGCCAATCGCAAGACTTCCTGAGGCAGTGTGGCAAGGGTTCTTGTCTATGGTTCCTGCCATGCTTATTCTTTGCTTTGCATGGACCATAGGGGGAGTCATAAGTGAACTCGGGACAGGATTGTTTCTTGCGACAAGGGTCGGTCAGGCTCTGAACCCCGCGCTATATCCTGTGATAATGTTCTTGCTTGCCTGTATTATTGCATTTGCAACAGGTACTTCCTGGGGCACATTCGCGATTATGATCCCTATTGCTATCGACTTCTCTGTCTTACTTGCGCCGGATCTACTCATTGTTATGATTGCAGCAGTGCTTGCCGGAGCTGTTTACGGGGATCACTGTTCACCCATTTCTGACACGACCATTCTATCATCGACCGGTTCCGGGTGTAATCATATTGACCATGTTTCCACCCAGCTGCCTTATGCGACTGTTTCGGCTGTGATGTGCGGGATAGGGTATATTGTGTATGGATTCATGGCTCAAGCAGGTGCGAGTCAAGCTACTGCCACTGTTGTCAGTTTACTGGTAACCCTCGGACTATTAGGACTTGCTCTCAAAGGCCTCAATGTTTTCACAGCGGAGACCGGGCCTGATAGGAGACCGCGCAGAAGGGTTGCGTGATGCTAGGACAGATGACATAACTTTATGTCTTCAAATCACGCCTGGAAACGGATAGATATGTGCGACCAGGAAGCATGTGCTGATAGCTATGATAAGCGGTATAATTGCGCTAAGGAGCGTCCATTTAATGTCATGGGTTTCATGCCAAATTGTCCATAAGGTAGTGGCGCATGGGTAGTGGAGGACTGAGAAGATAATAAAGCAAAGCGCGGTTCGAGACGTCCATCCGCATGACACAAGAAGGGCTCGGAGAGCGTTGAGACTGGTAATATCTACCATCACCCCTCCGGAAGAATACCCCATTATGAGGATAGGGAGGACTATTTCATTTGCCGGGAGCCCCAAAAGGAAGGCGGATAGAATAAAGCCATCAAGACCGACGGCTCTTCCGAAAGGGTTGAGGGCATTTGCGAGATGGAGAAGAAGGCTCATCCCTTGGAAAGATGTATTTGCCAAGATCCATGTGATTATTCCTGCCGGAATTGCCACGGAAACTGCTCTTACAAGGACGAATACGGTGCGGTCCAGGAATGAGCGGATTAGAATTCTCAGGATATGGGGTTGTCTGTACGGCGGTAATTCTATGGCGAATGCAGAGGGAACGCCTCTCAAGATGGTTCTTGACAAGGACAATGATATACCAAACGTCACTATCACCCCAAGGAACACAGAAAGCAGTAACCAGATGGTTGTTGTACCGATACCTATAGCTGACATGATGCTTGGCTGCAGGAATATTGTAGACAGTAGAATTATGGCGGGAAATCTTCCGTTACAAGGAACAAAGGTGTTCGTGAGAATTGCGATCACCCTTTCCCTTGGAGAATCAATGATTCTACATGCTACTACTCCTGCTGCGTTACACCCGAATCCCATACACATAGTGAGTGCCTGTTTACCGTGACATCCTACTGATTTGAAGAACGTATCGAGATTAAATGCGATTCTCGGCAAGTATCCCAGATCTTCAAGCAAGGTAAAACACGGGAAGAAAATGGCTATAGGCGGGAGCATGACTGATACTACCCATGCAAGGGATCTGTACCCGCCAAACACTGTGACTCCGATGAACCATTCCGGGGCTTTCATGTGCTCAAGGAAATTCACAAAGTAATCTTCAATGGAAAATAGAAAGCCAAAGAGAAAAGAAGAAGGTTTGTTTGCTCCTACGAGAGTTATCCAGAAGACGGCAGCAAGGAGTAGGAGCATTACAGGATATCCGAATATCCGCGATGTGAGGATATCATCCAGTTTAGAGGTTAGATCTTGATCGGATTCTGCATAACTATGCACGCTTATTTTACAGATCTCCTCTGCAGACTTGTTGACTGACTTCGCAATGAGGTCAGTCAACTCAGTTTCATGAGATGATTGAGTTTCTTTAGCAATTCTCATCACATCCTGCAATGAGGCAGGCCTCATAGTCTTCACGCAGACATGCCACCTTTTGATACGGCTTGTGTAAGTCTATTAAGGAGCCCTCTTGTGAGGCCCGGATCTCCGTCTAACAGACGAAGCGCGATCCAGCGTGCCGGAAGTCGACATGAAGTTCCTCGGATTGCACTCTCAATCCAAGGCCCAATAAGGCTTACAGCTTCCTCTATGCTTCTATCGTATGTAAGCTGAGACGGATGTGTCATAATATGTCCGTCAGCCACAGCTTGGACAGTGTCCATGAGCTTCGCAAGCCCCAATCCAAGTCTCCCTACTGTTGGCATTACAGGTACTCCAAGAGATGATGAGAGACCCTGGATATCAATGGATATCTTCTTTCGGTGTGCTTCGTCCATAAGGTTGAGAGCAACCACGACTTTAGAGGTAACTTCGAGTATTTCTAAAACGAGGTTGAGGTTTCTCTCAAGGCATGTAGCATCACTTACTACAACAGTTACATCAGGCTTGCCAAAGCATATGAAGTCTCTTGCTACTTCTTCCTCTTTCGAGCTGGCCAGCAAGGAATATGTGCCGGGCAGATCTATGATTCGAAATGATGTCCCCTGATGCAAACAGATACCTTCAGCCACTACCACAGTTTTTCCGGGCCAGTTACCTGTATGTTGATTCAGCCCGGTAAGTGCATTAAACAAGGCACTTTTCCCGGTATTAGGGTTACCTGCTAAGGCTACTGTATATTTGGGGAGTGGCTTGCTTTCCAGTCTCATGATAATCGGTAGGGCACAGATCACAGCGGTTTGCAGGTGATTAATTAGCCTATTGAGATGGTTTGGTGCGTTTAGGTAAGAGAATAATGGGCTATTATCAGTAGGCAGGTGCCTCTTTGTATTGTCTTCAGATTCAGGCGATAATCCCGTATCAGGAAATAATGGAGGATTTATTTTCACCATGACTTCGTCAGCTTGTTCTCTTCTAAGTGCTACTACAGCGCCTCTTACGAAATATGCAGTAGGATCACCTGTTGGGCTTCGTCGGATAGGGATGACCTTCACCCCAGGGGTAAACCCAATATGGAGTAGACGCCTTCGGGCCTGCTCTTTCGAAGTAAGTCGGTAGATCCTGCAGGCTACATGCGGGGATACCGATGAAAGAGGAATTGCTCCTACTGCGTCATCATCAAGAGATATCACGACTTCACCTCATTTCCAAGCACAGACTACTAACATGAGTAAGGAAAATGTAACGATTTCGAGAACCGTAAGAAGAACGCCTTTACATACTATGACGTCAAGATGGTTTCCGGTTACCGAAAGATCAATTGATTACCCGGTGGACAAATGGTAAGATATAGATGTTGCAAAATTTAATCTGAGACCCGACAGGTGCCCCTATTAGGGGAGAATAGGGAAGAGGAAGCAGGCGATATCCTGCAATCCCGCGGTTCCCGCCACTGTATCCGAGGAGCATCCTTATTTAGCCACTCAATGTGAGGAAGGCTTAGGAGCATGCAATGATTCGGAAGCCAGGAGACCTGCCTGTCTAGGGTAGCTTGGTACGCCTTCGGTGAAAGGGAGTTTCAAGCCAAAAGCTTATTTTGGCTCCGTGCCCCCGACCCAAGGTCGGGGTTTTGTTTTCTTAAGAGTTCTGAGGAAGAACTCTTCACCTATAAACCGGTAGCACGATTGGAGGTCGTAACGTGGATCGTAAGCAGTGTCGTAGTGTGGGTCGTAAGCAATATGTGAGCCACTTAGGTTTTCGGATGCGGACTGCGCTCTCACAAGTCATGATTTTTGGCATTATCATTGCTGCATTTTGCATCTTGGCCATGGGGGTCTCGGCAAATGTCACAGAGGGTGAAGTCACAGTCATAGATGCCTTGGGCAGGGAGGTGAAATTGGAACTTCCCATTGAGACCATCGTGTCTATTGCGCCAAGTAACACGGAGATTCTGTTCGCTCTGGGTCTAGGTGACAGAGTTGTCGGTGTTACAGAGGCATGTGATTACCCCAAGGAGGCGAAGTCAAAACCTAAGGTCGGCCAAGTAGAGATGAATATTGAGAAGATAATGGAGATATCTCCGGATCTCGTGGTCGCAGTTGGAAGCATGCAGTTGCCTGTTATTGAAACCCTGTCTAATCTTGGCATACCTGTTCTGGCACTGGATCCGAAGACACTCAGAGATGTCTTAGATAGCATTGTTTTGGTAGGTAAGGCAACCGGAACAGAGGACGCAGCGGAATTGCTTGTGCAGAGCCTCAGCAATGAGATTCAAGGTGTGCGATCAAAGGCAGCTTTGGCCGTGACGAAACAAGCCAGACCACGAGTATTTGTGGAGATATGGGATGACCCCTTAATGACTGCGGGACCCGGTACTTTTATTGATGAGCTTATTAAGGTTGCAGGCGGGGAAAACATCGCAGGTGACGCAGGTTTGGAATGGCCTGAATTCAGTGTAGAGGTAGTCATTGAAAGGGATCCGGATGTGATAATTACGGTATGGACAGATAAGGATGATGTGCTTGGAAGATCTGCTTGGAAAGGGATTTCTGCCTGCAAGACACGGAGGATTCACCGAGTAAATCCTGATATCCTAACCCGTCCCGGTCCCAGGTTGGTTCAAGGCCTTGAGGTGCTTCTGGACATTATGCATCCGGGGTCTCATGATTAAGTCTGCTCTGTTGGGTGCAACTGTTATGGGTGGTAGCAAGCTTGACGTAGATAAAAGGAGATACAATAAACAATGAAACCGGATCCTGTGGCGTACTCAGCCTATAGGGACAGACGGTATAGGTGCTTCGTTACACTAACGTTTCTTCTCTTGACAGCTATGGCTATTGCAGCAGGAGTAGGTGCCGTATCGATTCCTTTACCTGACGTGATCTCTATACTGCTCAGACGTCTTCCTTATGTAAGTAAGTGGATACCACATACAGGATGGCCTGACGCATATGAAACGATAATCCTTGAGGTAAGACTTCCCCGAATTCTGCTTGCTATAATAATCGGGAGTTCTCTGGCGGGCGCAGGTGCTACTCTTCAAAGTCTGTTTCGCAACCCCTTGGCGGATCCTTATATCATGGGAATATCTTCAGGCGCAGCTTTAGGAGCGACAATCGCCATTTCGTTCAGGTTGCCGTCTTTCATTCCCGGACTGAATTCTGTGCCTGTTGCAGCATTCCTGGCTTCTATTATCACTATGGCGGTAGTATACTCTCTTGCCGGAGTCTCAGGCAGAGCGTCTATGGATGCGTTTCTTCTTTCGGGGGTCGTTGTAAGTTCATTCCTATGGGCGGTTATGTCCCTTGTCATGATGGTTTCCGGCGATTCACTCCGGGAAATCATGATGTGGCTCATGGGAAGTCTTTCAAACAAAGGATACGTGCATGTGAAAATGGCTGCTCCATATTGGATTTTCGGTATTGCTGTTCTCATAATTATGGCGCGCGATCTAAACTTGATCTGCCTCGGCGATGATGAAGCGCGGTACCTGGGTGTTGATCCCGGACAGTCAAAACGTATTGCTGTGATAGCTTCCTCCGTAGTGACTGCAGCCTCTGTTTCCGTTGGTGGAGTGATTGGGTTTGTGGGGCTTATCGTGCCACATACAATGCGAATGGTTCTCGGTCCGGATCACAGGTTGCTGTTGCCTGCTTCTACCATCGCAGGCGGCATATTTCTTGTAACGGCAGACACTTGTGCTCGCACGTTAATTGCTCCGGCGGAGATTCCTGTAGGTGTTATTACTGCACTTGTAGGTGCGCCTTTTTTTCTTTGCATTTTGAGACGACGCAAAATTCGGGGGAGCTAATGTGTGAGTTCAGAGAGTAAGGGGACAAAATGTGAGATTGGAAGCGTTTTCCGTATGTCATAAGTACGGTATAATAGAAGCTATAGACAAGGTGTCAGTGTCTCTGGAAAGCGGAGACTTCGTCGGTATTTTGGGTTCTAACGGTTCAGGAAAGACCACGCTGCTTCGACTGCTGGCAGGCGCCTTGAAACCCAGTATGGGGACAATCCTCCTTGACAGTGAAGATATTGGCGATATGGTGCCTAAGGTAATTGCGCAAAAGATAGCAGTGGTGCCTCAAAACGGAACAATACCATTTCCTTTCTCTGTTCTTGAGATAGTGTTGATGGGCCGCGAACCTCACAAGGGGAGGTTTTCACGAGAGAGCCCACAAGATATGGACATTGTTTTTCAGGCTATGGCAGCTACAAGCACAACTCACCTTGCTAAGAGGTCTGTTCTTGAGCTATCTTACGGTGAGAAGCAAAGGGTGATTATTGCGCGAGCCCTCGCTCAGGAGCCGGGTATTTTGTTGTTAGATGAGCCTACCTCACATCTTGATCCTGGTTACCAGGTAGAGATTATGGATCTTTTCAAGTCTTTGTCTCGATTTGAAAATATCGCGGTATTAGCTGTCTTGCATGATGTTAACCTGGCTTCCCAGTACTGCGACAGACTAGTCATGTTGAATCACGGGAGGAAAGTGGCAGACGGTCCGCCTCAGGAAGTCGTAACAGAAGAGATTCTGAAGAAAGTATACGGTGTTAAAGCGCATATCACTACTCATCCGGTGGTTGGTTGTCCTCAGGTCATGTTAGTGCCGGGTTTCATGAGCCCGGCAAGTTGAAGGGTAATTCCTCAGAGATTGAGGGTGATAACATGGACCTCGAAATTGAAGGCCTCTCTGAGGCCACGAAAGGTGAGGATGAATCCGGGTTAGGTCTTGTCCAGGTCTATACAGGTGATGGCAAAGGAAAGACCACTGCCGCACTGGGCCTTGCTTTGAGGGCTTGTGGCCATAGGCTTTCTGTAGTGATCATTCAATTTGCGAAAGGTGTCAGCTATACGGGAGAGCTCTATTCTCTGCAACGTCTGCACCCTGAAATTCAAATTCACCGATTTGGGCGAGATTGTAGGCGGTCTTCTGCAATAAAACAGGGTTTCCTCAGATGCCAAGGTTGTGCTGAATGTATGCTTCGCATCGGGGAAATAACTGATGAAGATCGAATGCTGGCGGAAAAGGGGTTGAGTCTGGCTCTGGAGGTCTCTACAAGAGGTGACGTTGACATTCTGATCCTCGATGAAATATCTCTTGCTATCAATTTTCACTTGCTTACAGTAGATGATGTAGTTAGATTGATAGAGGAAAAGTGCAGTCACACTGAAATCGTTCTCACCGGCAGAAACATGCCTGAAGAAATCCTGGCGTTGGCGGATCTGATTACAGAGATGAGGCAAGTGAGGCACCCCTATGCTCAGGGTATAGCTGCGCGTAGAGGAATTGAGTACTAAGTCATTGACAATAAGTCTTGAGTAAGCTTAGGGGGGACTATTGTGAACTTCCCCGGGTATCGCAGTCGACGTAGATCGTTTTTCGGATATTTCTTAGTAGGTATTGTAGGCGCACTCATAGGTGGTCTCATAGTTGGATCTGTTGTCTTGGAACAGGTGGACAGGCGAATCGCCTCTATACCTAAAGGGAGCTTTGACCCGGGCGAATCTCGCATGAGTGTGCCTAAAGAGATACAGTATTCAGGTATCAGCGGGCAAGGGCTTAATGTGGCAGGAATAGCCAGAGAAGTGGGGCCGGCTGTCGTCAAAATATCAACCTTGCGAGAACGAGTTTACTATACTTTTTTCTTCGAACGCGTGACCCAGCAGGAGGAGGGGCTGGGCTCGGGCGTGATCTTTGATAGCCGTGGATTTGTGCTTACCAATTATCATGTGATTGAGGAAGCCAAGGAAATTGGGGTTGTGCTTTCTGACGGACGGGAGTTTACTGCGACTGTGATTGGAGGCGACTATTACACTGATCTTGCAGTATTGAAAATAGACGGAGAGGACCTGCCTTATGCTACGTTAGGAGATTCTGACGTTGTCGAAGTAGGTGAGTTGGCTGTAGCGATAGGTAACCCCTACGGATTTGATCATACAGTGACTGCAGGTGTAGTCAGCGCCTTGGAGAGATCTGTCCCGCTTGATGCTGAACAAGGGCTCTACCTTGAGAACCTAATCCAAACTGATGCTCCGATTAACCCGGGGAACAGCGGAGGCGCGCTTGCTGATGAGCGAGGTACAGTTGTTGGAATCAATACTGCCATTTATGCAGAAGCTCAAGGTATTGGGTTTGCCATTCCTATCAATACAGCGAGACAAATAGCCGCAGAGCTTGTAGAGTTTGGAAAGGTAAAACGTCCTTGGATCGGAATAACCCAGGTTTGGGTAATCACGCCACAGGTTGCTCGCGATTACCGTATGGGGATTGACCATGGCCTGGCTATCGCAGGGTATGTAAGGCAGAGCCCTGCAGGTTTAGCAGGTCTTCGTCGTGGTGACGTCATTACTTCAGCCGGAGGGAAAGACTCGAAATCCGTGGCTGATTTGAGAGAAGCAGTGAATTCAGTGGGTATAGGGGGCAAGCTTGAGTTAGTGATCTATCGTGACGGAAGAACGTTTACCGTGTCTGTGAGTGTAAATGAAGCCCCGTGAGACCTGTGATATTAGGTCAAACTGTTACCTTGCGAAAGCTCTGCGACGAGAAGCGTGCAACGAGAAGCCCGGACTTAGAGCCCGGTTGGGGCTTCAATAAATACTGTAGGAAGTCCAAGTGTGGTCTCTATATGTTTTCCCAGGGCTTTGGGCCCCAATGTCTCAGTGGCATAATGGCCTGCAAACATAATGTTTATTTCGGCATCCCTTGCCAGAGCGACTGCCTCGTGAGACGTCTCTCCCGTAAGATAGAGATCCGCTCCTGTTTCTATTGCCTGATTCAAGTCTTGTCCACCGCCGCCGCTGCATATGGCTACCCTGGTAATCTCGCGCTTACCTAAAGGGAAGATCTTAATATCTCCCTGAATGTGATTACCTAATAGTCTTGCCACCTTATGGATATTCATCGTCTCTACTTCCCCGACAAGCCCGATGAGTGATCCCTTATACCGCAGGAAAGGCCTGGCATCTTCAATACCCAGTATTTTGGCGAGTTCTGCGTTATTTCCCACTTCCGAGTGCATGTCCAAGGGAAGATGCGCTGCATAAAGGCCTATCCTGTTCTCAATAAGATATCGGACTCGGCGGTAGAGGGGTCCTCTAATCGGAACCTTGTCCCAAAATAGTCCGTGATGCACAATAATAAGTTCCGCCATTTTTGTCTTGGCTTGCTCAAATGTCTCCAAAGTCGCATCTACTGCCAAGGCTGCTTTTGTGATGTTACAGTCTGTTTCTACCTGCAATCCGTTGAGTGAGGAATCGGGAATGTGAGGAATCATAAGAAAATCATCGAGGTATTCAGTAATTTGAGAGAGTTTCATAGGAGTTCATCACCTCAGAAGTAATCTCTTGCCTTCGTCCCCAGGCACAAATCAATCATACCACAACTTCCCTTGAATATTCGCAACGAACGAGCCTGTGAATAGCAAATATTCCAGGCGACATAATAAATCCAGGTTTAGACATGGTTAGGGGGTATAAGCCGTGTCAATCAGAGTCAGTAGGCTTATTTTTGCTTTCACTGTTGTTGTGGCAGTAGTCACGGTTCTATGGCATGTCCAGTCAGGAAGAGTCTTCAATGACAGGCTTTCTTACTTGGCGGACACGGCAGAGTTTGATTTGGCTGATCCCGGACAAAGCTATAGCTATAACCTGGAACTGATGGCAAGAGTTATCTCTGCGGAAGCAAAAGGTGAGCCATACATAGGTCAAGTTGCCGTTGGGGCCGTAATCTTGAACAGGTTGAACCATCCACATTTCCCCAAGACCATTCCGGGAGTGATCTTTGAACCGGATGCTTTTACTGCAGTCACTACAGGACATGTATGGTTTCCTCCGGTCTCTTCCTCTTATCGGGCTGCACAGGACGCCTTAGCCGGTTGGGATCCTTCAGGAGGTGCAGTTTACTATTATAACCCTGCTAAGGCTACCAATTGGTGGGTTGCTACCAGGAGTTACATTATTCAAATAGGAAGACATATCTTCCTTAGGTGATTGGTTGCGAGGTGGTGAGAATGAGGCAAAGATGGGGATGGACGGCCTTAGCCGTAGTTGTTGTAATAGCAGGCTTTGTTGGGATCCGTGAGTACGCTTTGAGGAAAGAAGTGGAGCTTAAGACCGAAAATCAGTATCAACGTGCATTCCAGGAAGTTGTCTATCACGTTGATTCCCTCGCTGAGGAGCTTGGGAAGGCAGCAGTGTCAGGTTCGCTTTTGCAGACCCAAAAAGCCTTTGCAGATGCTTGGAGGCATACTGAGTCTGCCAGGTCAGGGCTGGGCCAACTTCCTGTGGGCACAATTCAGCTTTCTTCCACTGAGGATTTCCTGTCACAGGTGGCTTCATTTACCTATACTCTGTCGCAGACCGGCTCTCATGGGAGTAGCCTCTCAGATAGAGAATGGGCACTCTTGCGAGATCTCCGAGATCAAGCCAGGTTTGCTGCTGAGGAACTTACTCGCTTAGGCGGGGAGATGGCCTCCGGGAAACTCAGGTGGATAGACGTTCAGCGTGAAAGTATGACTACTTCAGCTATGCGTCCTGAAGGAGAGAGGACACAGGGTGCGCCCTCAAATCAGGTTACAAAGGGTCTCAAGATGCTTGAGGACGGAATGACGAGATTCCCCACGCCCGATTTTGAAGGGGTCATTCCACCTCCCAGAAAGAAGCTGCCTTCTATTCCCGGCCCTGAAATCGGGACAGATGAGGCCATAAAAATCGCGATGGAATTCGCAGGATATTCTATAGAAAAAGGCGCCAGAGGCAAGGTCATTACCACGATATCTTCTGAACCTAAGAGTTATAGAGTGGAAATAACCCCTCCCAAAGGCGGGGTTTCCAAAGTATGGGCAGATGTATCAGTGCGTGGCGGAAGAGTCTTGTGGATGTTTAAGGAGTCTGCTATCGGTTCTCAAACTATTTCGCCGGCTACGGCTGTAGCTATAGCCAAGACGTTTCTTACGTCCCAGGGTTTTCAAAACATGCGTGAAATTTCCAGACGCGATTACCAGGGTGTATCTGCTATTGGGTTTGCCTATGAGCAAAACGGGGTTCTGATATATCCTGATTACGTTGTGGTCAGGGTAGCATTGGATGAAGGACGCGTGGACGGCTTTGAAGGCACTAATTACCAGATTTTTCATAAGATTAGAGCGCTGAAAGAACCTGAGCTTTCTGAGGCGGAAGCAAGGGAAGGGCTGAATCCCAGATTGACTGTGGTAAGCTCCGGGCTGGCTGTCATACTCGATGATTTCTATCGGGAAAAGCAGGTATACGAGTTTCGATGTAAGCTAGGCAAGGATATATATGTGGTTTACATAAATGCGGAGACAGGCGAAGAGGAGGAAGTCAAGAAAGCTGAAACCGGCGGCTTTGAGCTAATATAATGTGGAAGCTGATGTATGTTGTCAGATAGTTTCCTTATACACATAGTGTTTACGTGAATCGGCTAAGCTGACTTTGATTTCTTCAGCTACTCTTGTCATGAATAAAGAGTTAGTGGGCATTCGATCTTCATCTAAGTCTGAGAAAGCACCAAAGAGCTTCTTAAGTCGCTTAAGATTCCCCCTTTTCCAGGTTTGTTGAATAGCGTACCTGACAGCGGCTTCTACTACAGAAGGTGTAGTGCCGTGTTTATTGGCTATCTCCATGTAAAGGGTAGTGGTGACTGGTGTATAGAGACCGGTTTCTTCAATGATCATAGAAATCGCGTCCTTGAGATATAGGTAACCTTTAAAATGGGTAGGCACGTCAAGCTGGAAAAGGAGTCGAGCCACATGCGTTTCTGTATCCTTGTCCGGTGGTTTCCGTTGTATACAGCTTGAAGTTTCGCCGGATTTAGAATCACGTTCTCGTACGACTTGCTTGATTCTGTTAATGAGAATAGAGGCGTCAACCGGCTTGAGAAGGTAGTAGTCAACTCCTAGTTGAGCAAGACTTCGGATAAGAGCTTGATCTCCGACTGCGCTTAGGACAATTATCTTTGGTTTGTTGATGGGGCACATCTCAATTAGCTGTTCAAGAAAGGCAACTCCATCAAGTTGCGGCATGATGATATCAAGGAGAATTACATCAGGCTTCCATTTGCCGATTCTATCAAGGGCCAGAAGTCCGTCCTCGACATAGCCGACCCATTCCAATGCAGGATCGCTCTTGACAAGATCCCTGAGCATCTCGCAGACATCTATGCTATTGTCTATAGCCATCACTCTTATTCTGGTATGCATTTACATGTACCCCCTGATTCCCCCGGAGGATCAAGTTTTGGCAATTTACCCCATTGGCTTTATTCGCTATATTGTGCAAGTATCCTTTTTCGTCATGTTTTCAATACAATTTATGAATAAGCAAATGGAGAAAAGGAGACAGGGGGTGAGTTGACAGAGAAAGCCGGAGAATATGGTGCGCCTAGCAGGACTTGAACCTGCGCTCCCGGCTCCGGAGGCCGGTGCTCTATCCCCTGAGCTATAGGCGCACTTTGTGTGTACATCATAGCAAGTTCAAGTGTGTGTGTCAAACAGAATCCCCTCGATAACCGTCACTGTCATAGGCTTGTCTATACGCCTCATCCAACGGTGAAGCACAAAATCTTATGTTGCTACTTAATATAGACATGTAGGGAGAAGAATCTCTATTCTTGATGACGGGGAGGTGAATAACATGAAGTGGTTGAAAATGCTCTGGAATGTAATAAGCAGCGAGTCAGTTATGGAACCTCTGATTATTATTCTTGTAGGTTACGGGCTACAGGTATATCAGAGAAATCGTAAGTACCAGATTATTGCTGATACCACCGTGGACATAGTAGACTACATCGAGGAGCACTATAAGCAGTGGGGTATCAAGGGCGACGAAAAAATGGAGAAGTTCATCGAACTTTTCATACAGGAATATAAGAAAGCTACCGGTAGGGTTCCGAGAGGAGAAGAACTCCAGACAGCCAGACTTAGGGCGGAAGCGCATGTCCAGAGGGCGCGACGAGGGGATGCTACACATCCACGAAATCGCAAGGTAGCGTGAACAGCCTCAAGTCGTATGAGCCTAAGTTGAGCACCTACGTTATGTGCCTAAATCATGCGCCTCTTGATAAGTAGGTTGACAATGATATAATTTTGTCATCAGATTTAGGTCCATTTGGGACATTTTGGAGGGGTTGGGCTGGTTGCTGAGACTCAAGAGGCAATGTCAGGGAAGTGGCGAAAGCTCTTTGCAAACTTTGATAGATTGAGTCCACCCAAAGTGCTTGTGATAGGCTTTGCTGTTCTCATAGCCATAGGAGGCCTGCTGCTTAGTCTTCCGCTATCGTCCCGAGGCGGAGACAGGCTTCCCTTTGGGGATGCGCTTTTCACTTCTACATCTGCAGTCTGTGTAACCGGGCTTGTAGTTGTAGATACTTATGATCAATTCTCGCTTTTCGGCCAGCTAGTGATAATATGTCTTATCCAAATTGGCGGTCTTGGTATCATGACCATGTCTACCCTGGTTTTTTTAATTCTTAGAAAGCGGGTGACGCTCCGTGAAAGGATACTAATCCGGGAAGCTATGAACCAGTTGACTCTTGAAGGCATGGTTAGATTAATTAGGAAAGTCATTGTGGTTACAGTCGTTGTAGAGGGCATAGGAGCAGTTCTTCTCACACTTCGATGGTCAGAGGAGATGAGTCTTCCAAGAGCTGCTTACTATGGGTTGTTTCATGCTGTTTCTGCGTTCTCGAACGCCGGTTTCGACTTGTTTGGAGGGTTTCAGAGCCTTTCCTTGTATAGAGGAGACATATGGGTGAATCTAGTAATAACCGGCCTAATAATCGTTGGAGGCCTGGGTTTTACTGTTGTAACAGAACTCATAGAAAACCCATTTGGCTCAAGGCACAGCCTTCATACGAAACTTGTTGTCTCAGCAACTGTGATATTAATAGCCCTGGGAACAACAGGTGTGTTCTTGCTCGAAGGAAGGAACCCGAAAACTCTTGCATCTCTCGGGATAGGGGAGCGGTTAGTAGGTTCGTACTTTCAGGCTGTGACTGCACGCACTGCAGGGTTTAGCACTATTCCCACCGGGGATCTTAAGCCCGCAACCCTCTTTTTTCTTGCGACCTTAATGTTCATAGGTGCATCTCCCGGCTCTACCGGCGGGGGAATCAAGACCACTACATTCACTGCCCTATTCCTTGCGGTTCTAAGCGTAATTAAGGGCAGGGACGATGTGGAGGTCTATGGAAGGAGAATTCCCAAGAGAATAATTGATAGAGCCTTAGCTATTTCAGTCATCTCTTTGACTATAGTAGTCTTCATAACCATAATCCTATCTGCAGCAGAGACGTGCGGATTCCTGGAGGTATTATTTGAGACTGTCTCTGCCTTTGGGACTGTAGGCCTCTCCACCGGAATTACTTCCCGCTTAACTGCGTTGGGCAAGATTCTCATTATGTTAACTATGTTCATCGGTCGTCTTGGCCCGCTTACAATAGCGACTGCAATTGCTCAGAGGCAGCATGTTGTGCAGGTGCGTTATCCTGAAGAAAAAGTTATGGTTGGGTAACAAAATAGATATTGCAGCTTTAGACAAGTGATCATAGTATATATACGATTCAGAGTCTATCGGAGAGTGGGGGTAAGAGAATGCTGCAAACACCACATAGATTCACGTTAGTTGCAGGAAGTGGAGAAGGCGATACGACACTTACGGCGTTTGATAAAGCATTGCTGTCAGCAGGTGTTGGAAATTTGAATCTTCTCAGGGTCTCCAGTATTCTTCCTCCCGGTGCCGAGTATTCTCACCAAGTTGAAATACCGCCCGGGTCTCTTACACCAACCGCCTATGGCGTTATTATCGGCGAGGTTCCCGGTCAGCGTATCGCTGCTGCTATCGGTGTAGGCATCATGTCCGGAAGTTTCGGTGTGATTATGGAGTTTACCGGTATGTGCACGAAGGCTGAAGCTGAAGCCCGGGTTGAGGAAATGGTGCGGGAAGCCTTGGCTGCTCGTAATGAGTTTCCGGAGAAAATTATGATAAGGGCGGCAGAACACGTTGTGGAAAAAACCGGATGCTCGTTTGCAGGAGCTGTCCTATGGTATTAGGTGAATGCCTGCGGGACAGGCGGCCAACTTGCCGAGAGACTCTCGATGCATATGATAGCTTCCGGAAGGAAGTGCGGGATGAATGATTTATTGGAGAGAAGACAAAGGTTCTTTGGCGCTGACAGTTCATATGCCGAAGCCGATATAGTCATTGTCGGACTGCCCATGGATCTCACAAGCAGTTGGCGTTCGGGCGCGCGCCACGGTCCGTCCAGAATAAGGGATGTGTCTTATTCTCTGGAGGATTATAGCCCCGTATTAGACTTATGCCTATCATCGGTAAGGGCTGTGGATATCGGCGATGTTGTGTTGCCCCTCGGTAATGTAGAAGGCAGCCTCGAGGCAATTATGGAAGTCATCAGTGAAATCGTCGGTGACGGCAAGATCCCATTTGCTCTTGGAGGTGAACATTTGGTGACTTTGCCTTGCATCACTGCAGTGGCACAAACGCTGAAAGACATGGCTATAGTTCATCTGGATGCTCATGCAGACTTCAGGCACAGGTACGCAGGTCAGAAGCTATCCCATGCTACCGTCCTGAGGAGGGCTTCTGAAATCGTAGGGGTGGACAATCTCTATCAGATAGGGATCAGATCCGGAACAGCGGAGGAATTCAGATTCGCAAATTCAGACGCCTGTCCCAGTAGGATTGCAGGGTGTCTGCCTGAGGCTGTCGCTGAAACACTTAGCATTATCGGGGATTTGCCATGTTACGTAACGCTTGACATAGATGTAGTGGATCCTGCTTTTGCGCCTGGGACAGGGTCGCCTGAACCAGGAGGCTGTTCATCCTTGGAGATTCTTGAAGCAGTGAGACTGCTGGGTCAGTGTAATATTGTTGGGTTTGATTTGGTTGAGGTTGCTCCTCCTTGGGATTGCTCAGACATAACCTCACTTCTGGCAGCGAAGATTGTGCGGGAAATGTTGCTCCGGGTAAGCGCCTATCAGAAGTGATCGATATTTTTTTTCACCTTCAGCCCGAACCGTGATATTTGGCAACCCGAAGGCGTTTAAGTGCTGGAATACATGAGATGAATATT
The DNA here is from genome assembly GCA_002424305.1 of Firmicutes bacterium UBA5449. GTDB lineage: Bacteria > Bacillota > SHA-98 > UBA4971 > UBA4971 > UBA4971. The sequence goes on along the minus strand of DIQZ01000035.1, from coordinate 250,773 downwards.
GGCACAGACTATCGGGATAGCGTTACTACAGTGCTGAATGACACGGAAATGAGTTGCCGATAGATGGCAGGCACAGTTATAATGTAATGTAGCAGCTTGGGGGACATCTGATCCTACCGGGTTATGAGAGTGTGCTTGGAGTTGTAAGATTATGAGGCAAAAATTGCAGGTGCTAGGTGACTTCCTTAGGCGCTATCGGTACAGATATGTCATAGGTGTCATAATTCTTGTTGCTGTTGACGTTCTTCAACTGGTAGTTCCACGGCTTCTTGGAAATTTGACTGATGCGTTTCGGCAGGGGGCTCTCACTCAACAAGGACTTCTTCGTTACATATTCCTTATCATCGGAGTTGCATTACTTGTTGCAGTGGGAAGGTATTTTTGGCGAATCTACATATTTGGAACCGCGAGGCTTCTTGACTATACACTGCGGAATAAATTCTTTGCCCATCTGGAGACTTTGTCAGCGAATTTCTTTAACAAGCATAAGACCGGCGAACTTATGGCGCACGCTACCAATGATATTAACGCAGTTCGTCAAGCATTCGGACAGGGCATAATGCTAACGGTAGACGCAGTATTCCTCTCTATTGCCACAATCTCTGTCATGCTGACTACAATTGATACACGACTTGTGCTCCTTGGCCTTCTGCCTTTACCTTTCGTAGCCTTGGTTGTCACGCGGTTTGCCAGAGTCATACATTCGAGGTTTCTCAGGGTTCAAGAGGCTTTTGCAGGTCTCACTGATTTTGTTCAGGAAAATCTTAGCGGTATTCGAGTCGTCAAAGCATTCGTTCAGGAAGAGGCTGAGTTATCCAAGTTTAGGCAGGCAAATGAGACGCTCGTTGCAACCAATATGAATCTGGTTAGAATTTGGGGCCTTTTCGGACCCCTTGTGCAGTATCTGGCCGGTCTTAGCTTTGTGGTAGTCTTGGGTTACGGAGGCAGGTTAGTTGTCTTAGGCGATGTAAGTCTTGGGGATTTCGTGGCATTCACAGGTTATCTCGGAATGGCGATATGGCCCATGATGGCTATAGGTTGGGTAGTTAACACTCTCCAGCGGGGCATGGCGTCCCTGGACAGGCTTAACGAGATATTCAGAGTGCAACCTAAGATTACTGATGCTGAAGACATAGTGGACATTCCGGGGATTGAAGGAAGAATCGAATTTCGTAATTTGGCATTTCGATATCCGGAGGCAACTTCTCCGGTGTTAGATGGGATCGCTCTTTGCATCCCTGCCGGCATGACACTGGGCATTCTCGGCCGTACAGGGAGTGGAAAAAGCACTCTTGTGGATCTACTGCTAAGAGCGTACGATCCTTCCCCGGGTGAGCTGCTTATTGATGGAATAGATATCACCAAAATTCCTCTGTCAATACTGAGGAGAGATATCGGCTATGTTCCACAGGATGACTTTTTGTTTTCGACTTCTGTCGGTCGTAATATTGCATTTGCAAGTGATGAATTGACTCGTGAAGAAGTAGAATACGCTGCAGAACTTGCAGGAGTCGCAGATGATATCCGGGAATTTCCCGATGAATTTGATACGTTGATAGGTGAGCGCGGAGTGACTCTTTCCGGTGGGCAGAAGCAGAGGGTTACAATAGCCAGAGCGCTTATTAAAGACCCCAAAATCTTGATTCTCGATGACTGCTTTTCCGCAGTAGACACCGGAACAGAAGAGAGGATTCTCAAGTCACTGCGTGATGTCAGGCAAGAGAGAACAACTATTCTCATATCCCACAGGATTTCTACGCTTAAGGAAGCTGACGAAATCATCGTCCTAGATGAAGGGCAGGTTGCTGAGCAGGGCGATCACGAGTCTCTTGTGGCTCTAGGGGGACTCTATGCGGAAATTCACGAGCGCCAGTTGCTCGAAGCGGAGCTCAGCCCCGATGAGGAGATATAGACTATGGCAAACCATTATGAAGATGACGTGTTGGGCAAAGCGTACGATAAGAGACTCATGAAGAGGCTGCTCAAGTATGCCATACCATACTGGCGTCTCCTTCTGGTCTGCATAGTACTGTTACTGTTTATTACAGGACTGGATCTAGTGCAGCCGTATCTCATGAAAGTAGCTATAGATGATCACATGAATGCCCTTGACGAACCCATGCTGGCATTTACTCCGGGTAATGAACCTCGGCGGGGTATTGCATTTGATGAATACATATTTGTCCGCGAGCGGGAACTGAAAAAAGGTTTTGACAAGTCAGGTTCCGACATCGCAGGAGAGCCTGTTCCTGCCGAAATTAGGCAGGAGGGAGACAAGCATTATCTGATAATGGAGTTGCACGGTGATATCATAAAGCGGGAGCTTACTTCCGCTGATTTAAGTGTCTTCAAAGAATATGATGTCCGTGCTGTGACGAAGCTGGCTCTAATTTTGTTCGGCGCCTTAACTCTGGCTTTTCTTCTTAATTACGTACAGGTATACATTCTTCAGTACACAGGCCTAAAGATCATATCAAGCATGAGGCTTGAGCTGTTTCAGCATTTGCAGGGTCTGTCTTTATCCTTCTTCGACAAGAATCCTATTGGACGTCTTGTTACCAGAGTTACAAATGACATGGACGCATTAAATGAGATGTATACTGCGGTTCTGGTGAATTTGTTCAAGGACGTCTTCTTGCTGATAGGGATTGTCATAGTGATGTTGAAGATGAACGTTGGGCTTGCGTTAGTCAGTTTTGCTATGCTCCCTGTAATATTTGGGGCCACAGCTCTGTTTCGCATCAAAGCCAGGGATGCATATAGAGCAGTCAGGATGAGACTCGCCAGGATTAATGCTACTTTGGCTGAAAGCATCTCAGGCATGCGGATAATTCAGATTTTTGGTAGAGAGAAGAAGAAATTTCAGGAATTTGATAAGATCAATCGAGATTACTTCGGTGCGACCATGCAAAGGCTCAAAATAAACGCGATTTTCAGACCTGCGATTGAGCTTATTTCTTCTCTTGCCCTTGCTCTTTTGATATGGTTTGGCGGGCGGCGTGTAATCGCAGGAACCTTGGAATTTGGTATGCTCTTCGCTTTTATCAATTATTTGCAACAGTTTTTTCGTCCCATTAACGATCTTACTGAAAAGTACGATATTATGCAGTCTGCCATGGCTTCTGCGGAACGAATTTTCATACTCCTTGATGCTAATGACCTTGAGCTTGATCCTACCTTACCCATGGCTTTCCCAAGGCCGAGGGGAGAGATTGAGTTCAAGAATGTATGGTTTGCATACAACGAAGGGGACTGGGTTCTAAGGGATGTCAGTTTCCGAGTTGAGCCAGGTGAAACATGTGCTTTCGTAGGTGCTACAGGCGCAGGCAAGACTTCCATTATCAGCCTGATTGGACGGATGTATGAGATATCCCGGGGACAGATACTCATTGACGGAGTTGACATTCGTACTATACCTCGACATGAGCTTCGTCGCCATATAGGTGTGGTGCAGCAGGATGTCTTCCTGTTCACCGGGGACATTCAGAGCAATATAAGGCTGGGAGACTCTGACATTACTGACGAAGAAGTGCTGAAAGCTGCGCGGTATGTCAATGCTGATAGGTTCATAAGTAAACTCCCGGGGAAATATGAGGCGCGAGTCAGGGAGAGGGGCGCCACATTATCCAGCGGTGAGCGGCAACTTCTGGCATTTGCAAGAGCACTTGCGCGAGATCCTGCTATTCTCGTTTTGGATGAGGCTACCTCAAGTATTGATACTGAGACTGAAGCCCTTATTCAAGATGCTCTGACGAAGCTAATTCGTGGAAGGACCACGCTTGTCGTAGCTCACAGGCTGTCAACGATTCAAAATGCCGACAAGATTATTGTAATCCATAAAGGAAGGGTAAGAGAGATAGGAACCCACCAGGAACTCTTGGCAAGACGCGGTATCTACTATCAACTCTATCTTCTCCAGTATAAAGAGCAATTGGGAGTCTCATAGGCATGTAACTTACGATAGGTCTCTCTTAGCCTGGTATGTGCTGTATAACGCCGCTTGTGGGGGAGGGAGCCAATTGCCCGGATTTGTCTTTGTCGACGACAACAAGTGTACAAGGTGTGGTTCTTGTATTCCAAGATGCCTTGTTGATGCCATATCTTTCGTAAGAGACAAGATTATCATAGACCCGTCCCGCTGTGATGGATGCGGAGAGTGTTTTAGGGTATGTCCTGAGGTCGCTTTGAGGCTTTCAGATAATGTGAAGGCAGTCCTTTGGGCATTGGCTTCAGGAGGGCCTGTTTCACGCGATCTTGATCAGGCTTTTGCTCGCGCTCTTCCCGGGGTGAGCAAGGACTGTATTACGAGAACTGCTCGAGAACTCCTGTCCTGGGAATCTGCGGGGGATGGCAAGATGCATGAATCTCCTTCCAATGCTATCATCGCCTACAGCGTAGAAATGGGACGAGTGTTGCACTTGGCGGGTAAGGTAGCGCAGGTGACCAGTACCGTTCTTATTCTAGGTGAATCAGGTGTGGGTAAGGAGGTTGTCGCGCGATTTATTCATAATGCAAGTCTTCGCCGGAACGCTCCCTTTATCACTATAAACTGCGGGGCTATTCCTCAAAACCTTCTTGAATCTGAGCTGTTCGGTTACGAAGCAGGCGCGTTCACCGGCGCAAAGCGGGATGGCAAACCCGGGATGATAGAGATTGCGTCTTTGGGAACTCTCTTCCTTGATGAGATATCTGATCTTCCTCTTGATCTTCAAGTAAAGCTTCTTCAAGTGATTCAGGAACGTCGTCTGACGCGGGTTGGCGGGATTCAGCCTATTGAGGTTGATATCAGAATAATTGCAGCCACCAACAGAGATCTGGCAGGAATGGTGGAAAAAGGCGAGTTCCGTGCTGACCTCTTCTACAGATTAAACGTAGTACCAATAGTCATCCCACCACTGAGAAACAGACGGGATGACGTTATTCCCCTCATATATCACTTCCTGGCAAAACACAATAGCGCCCACGGCTACAACAAAACGATTTCCAGGGAAGCAAGAGAGAGCCTGACACGGTACTCTTGGCCCGGAAACGTTCGAGAATTGGAAAATCTGATGGAACGACTTATAGTTACGTTAGAAGGAGAGGAGATCTCTGTAGAGGATCTGCCGGCATATGTCAAAGGTGAGGCTGACACAGGTTCTCTCAACGTAATAGTGAAAGGCATAATGCCTCTGCGCGAGGCTGTGGAAGAGGTTGAGAGGCAGATAATCAAGCACGCGCAAGAGAAGCATGAAACCACCTATGACATGGCGGAAGCCCTCGGAGTCAATCAATCCACTGTTGTTAGGAAGATTAAAAAGTATACCACTTAATGCGCGTTGGCATTAAGCAATGCAACCTTGCATTCTATGCCGTTTTCGTGGGCTCTGTGTTATGTCGTCAAGATGTAAACGGACCAAGACAACCTCCTTTTCCAGCTTCAAGCCAAAACAAACAATAAGCATCTAAATTCAATATGGAATAGAGTTCTCCCAAAAGTAGTAAACTTGCGCATATGGTGGAAAATTCTACAAGAATAATGCAATAGTGCATTAACCTGAGGTTGAGTTTGTCTCTTTTGCATGGATGATAATTGACTTTGTGACGTCTTTCACAAGGGTTTGACGACAATATTCCTAATGCCATGTAGAGTGGCATGATTGTTGCAATACATAGGTTATAGTTTTCGGTAGTGAATGCAGCCCCCACTTACGGTTGAGGATCGGTAAGGAGGAATAGGTATATGGCTTGTGAGACGTGTACATGCATTGGCGAAATTACCGATGAACAGAGAGAGAAGGTCAGGGAGATAATCGACTATTATGAAGGTAAATCCGGTGTCTTGATTCAAGTCTTGCATGAAGCCCAGCAGGTAGTAGGTTATCTTCCCAGAGAAATCCAGGTCATGATTGCTGAGGGACTGGATATCCCTCTTAGTGAGGTTTACAGTGTTGTTACATTTTACGCGTTGTTCTCGTTAAAGCCTAAGGGGAGGAACGTTATCAGCGTTTGCAAGGGAACGGCATGTTATGTCAAGGGTGTTGACGCCATCATGGAGAAACTCGGAGAAGACCTGGGGGTCAAGGGGGAAGACACTACCGATGACGGGAGATTTTCAGTGGAGATTGTCAGGTGTATGGGGGCTTGCGGTCTTGGACCTGTTGTCAGAGTCAATGAGGACATATATGCAAGGGTTAAATCAGATCAGATAAAGGTTATCTTGGACAAGTATGAGTGATGATGTGATCTTATGCATGAGCTTGAAACGCCGATTTGAATTTGTGTGGTTGTTTCAGGATAAGGAGGCTTGGTAGCATGGGTGCCTATCGGACACATGTTCTCGTTTGTGGCGGGGCAGGTTGCGCCTCGTCAGGATGCAAAGATGTTGAACAGGCTCTTGCTGATGAAATCGCCAAGCAAGGTCTCACCGACGAAATCAAAATTATTGTTACAGGGTGCATGGGTCCTTGCGAGCTGGGTCCTATCATTATTGTCTACCCGGAAGGGGTTCTCTACAGAAATCTAAAACCGGAAGATGCCCGTTCAATAGTTACGGAACACCTCCTTAAAGGTAGAATTGTTGACAGGCTTCTCTACGTGACTCCGGATACAAGGCAAAAAGTTCCTACGTATTCCGATATGACCTTCTTCAGCAGACAGGTTAGAGTTGCTCTTCGCAACACGGGTAAGATTGACCCTTTGAATATTGAAGAGTACATAGCTGAAGACGGGTATGCAGCTCTTGCTAAGGTCGTCACTGAAATGACACCGGAGGATGTAATAAATGTTCTAAAGAGTGCAGGCCTTCGCGGTAGAGGGGGAGCAGGGTTCCCCACCGGCTTGAAGTGGGACTTCACCAGGCGAGCGAAGTCAGACAAAAAGTATGTGGTTTGTAATGCTGACGAGGGTGACCCCGGCGCGTTCATGGACAGAAGCATAATCGAAGGAGATCCTCATGCCATAATTGAGGCCATGGCAATTGCAGGGTATACTGTCGGAGCAAATCAAGGGTACGTCTATGTCAGGGCTGAATATCCCTTGGCAGTCGCTCATCTTACCCACGCTATAAGCCAGGCCAGAGAGTATGGGCTTCTTGGTAAGGATATTCTTGGCAAAGGCTTTGAGTTTAACATGGATATAAGGGTTGGAGCAGGTGCCTTTGTATGCGGTGAGGAGACAGCTCTCCTTGCCTCAGTGGAGGGAAGACGCGGAGAGCCGAGGCCAAGGCCTCCTTTTCCTGCCAGCAAAGGGCTGTGGGGGAGACCGACCCTTCTCAACAACGTAGAGACCTACGCTAATATTCCCCAGATAATTCTAAGAGGCCCGGAGTGGTTTGCGGGCATCGGAACTGAGAAGAGTAAGGGCACAAAAGTATTTGCTCTTGCAGGCAAAATAAACAATACAGGCCTTGTCGAAGTCCCTATGGGGACGCCTCTGGGAGAAGTAGTCTTCGACATCGGCGGAGGAATCCCCGATGGCAAGAAGTATAAGGCTGCGCAGACCGGAGGACCTTCAGGCGGATGTGTTCCTGCGGAATTTCTTAACACACCCATGGATTATGAGTCCCTTACAAAGCTCGGTACGATCATGGGGTCCGGCGGTCTCGTTGTCATGGATGAAGACACATGTATGGTTGACCTTGCCAGGTTCTTCTTAGAGTTTACCCAGGATGAATCCTGTGGTAAGTGTGCCCCGTGTCGGATAGGCACAAAGAGGATGCTGGAGATTCTAACCAGAATCACCCGGGGCGAGGGGCGTGAAGGCGATATTGAGCGTCTGATTAAGCTTGGAACATGGATCAAAGAGACGGCTCTCTGTGGCTTAGGTCAGACAGCTCCGACTCCTGTCCTCACCACTATACGCTATTTTAGGGACGAGTACGAGGCTCATATCAGGGACAGGAAGTGTCCGGCCTCTGTATGCGCTACTCTGTTTGAGTCCCCTTGCCAGAATGCATGTCCTGCTGATGTTGATGTGCCGAGGTACATCAACCTGATAACACAAAAGAGATATCAGGAGGCAGTAAAGCTCATAAAAGAGAAGAATCCGTTTCCTGCGGTGTGTGGTAGGGTTTGCACCCATCCGTGTGAAGGTAAATGCAGAAGAGCTCAACTTGATCAGGCCCTTGCTATATGCGAGTTGAAGAGGTTTGCTGCCGACTATGAACTCCTGAATCCAATCCCGGTTGAGAAGCCTGAAGTCATAAAAAATGCGAAGGTGGCAATTGTGGGTTCAGGTCCTTGTGGCCTTACCGCAGCTTACTATTTGGCTCAGATGGGATATGAGGTCACAGTATTTGAAGCCTTACCGGAACCGGGTGGCATGTTGTTAATCGGAATCCCAGAATATAGACTGCCCAAAGATATTCTACGTGCGGAAATCGACTATATTGAGAGAACCGGGGTCCGGATACGTACAGGGGTTGCGGTAGGTAAAGATGTTACCATTGATGACTTGAGGACTGACGGATACAAAGCCATTCTCATTGCTGTCGGAGCCAACGTAAGCCAGAAGCTTGGCGTGCCGGGGGAGGACTTGTGTGGTGTGGTGGGCGCTGTTGAGTTTCTCCAAGACGTCAGCCTCGGCAAAAACCCGAAGGTTGGCAAGAAAGTTGCAGTCATAGGCGGAGGTAACGCTGCTATAGATGCCGCCAGAACCGCTCTTCGTCTTGGCTCGGGTGAAGTTCACGTTATATACAGACGTCAGCGAGAAGACATGCCTGCTGACAAAGGGGAGATAAGTGAGGCGGAACGCGAAGGAATCAAAATCCACTTCCTGACAGTGCCGGCAAAAATGATAGGCAGAGACGGCAAGCTCACTAACATGGAATGTGTCAGAATGTCCTTAGGTGAGTTTGACCGCAGCGGGCGGAGGCGTCCTGTCGAGGTAGAAGCGTCGAATTTTGTTGTTGATGTAGATATGGTTATTTCCGCCATAAGCCAGAGGCCGGATATGTCTCTCCTACCGGGCAGATCCGGGATTGAGACTACAAGATGGTCTACGATAGTTACAGACACAAGGACTCTCACCACCGGTGAACCTGGCGTATTTGCAGGCGGTGACTGTGTGCACGGGCCTGATACTGTAATTCAGGCGATTGCAGACGGCAGACGCGCTGCAATAGAAATTGGCAAGTACCTTGGCGGAACCGGGGAGATCCCTGTAAGTCCTGACCTTGGTCGGGAACAGGTGGGAGAAATCCATGAGGAGCAGATGCCAAGGCAACATCCAGGTGTGCTACCGGTAAACCAGAGGCATGGCAACTTCAATGAGGTAGTTGATAAGTTCAGTGAGCCTCAAGCAATTTTTGAAGCTTCGCGATGTCTCCGGTGCGACGTGAAGGACTAAAGAATGGAGCGTGAACCAGGATGGATATGCTTACTGTAACTATAGATGGCAATAAGGTTCAAGTGCCCGCCGGTTCAACGATTCTTGATGCGGCGCATGCAGCCGGGGTAGATATACCTACTCTCTGTTACTTGAAAGACACTAACGTTGTGGGAGTCTGCCGGGTTTGCGTAGTCGAAGTGGAAGGAGCCAAATCTCTGCAAGCTGCATGTGTTGCTCCGGCCTCAGACGGGATGGTAGTTAGGACTAATACTCCTGCTGTGCGTGAAGCCAGAAGGACTGTACTGGAGCTTATCATATCTAACCATCCTTATGAGTGTCTGACTTGCGAACGAAGTGGAAACTGCGAGCTTCAGGCGCTTGCAGATAGGTTCAACATACGTGAGATCGAGTATGAGGGAGAGAAACACAAGTTTCCCGTAGATTCTTCAAGCCCCTCGATTGTCAGAGATCCTAACAAATGTATCCTCTGCAGGCGATGCGTAAGTGTTTGCCAGGATACGCAATCAGTGTGCGCGCTGGCGCCCAATGACAGAGGGTTTGACACAATGGTCGGCCCTGCGTTTGCTGATGATCTCATGGAAGCAGTTTGCACTATGTGCGGTCAGTGTGTTCTTGCATGTCCTGTAGGCGCTTTGACAGAAAGTGATGCCACTGAATATGTCTGGGCTGCGTTAGCAGATCCCACTAAGCATGTGGTGGTTCAAACTGCGCCTGCGGTAAGAGCAAGTATCGGTGAAGAGCTGGGTATGCCTGCCGGCTCGAGAGTCACAGGCCAAATGGTGGCAGCCTTGAGAAGGCTTGGGTTCGATAAGGTTTTTGATACTGACTTCACGGCTGACCTGACTATTATGGAGGAAGGATATGAACTGCTGGAGCGGTTGAAGGCCGGAGGGGTATTGCCTCTTATTACTTCATGCAGTCCGGGCTGGATTAAGTTTATTGAGCATTTCTTTCCCGACCTACTCCCACATGTATCTACATGTAAGTCACCTCAGCAGATGTTTGGCGCTCTTGCCAAGACTTATTATGCAGAAAAAGCCGGTATTGATCCGAAAGATATCTACGTTGTATCCATAATGCCGTGCACTGCAAAGAAGTTTGAAGCCAAGAGACCGGAGATGACATCCAGTGGCTATCCTGATATAGACGCTGTTCTTACAACAAGAGAACTTGGACGGATGATACGAGAGGCGGGGATTGACTTCCCATCGTTGCCTGCTGAAGATTACGATGATCCTCTTGGTATGTCGACAGGTGCAGCCGTTATTTTCGGGGCGTCAGGCGGTGTGATGGAAGCTGCCCTAAGGACTGTGTACGAAGTAGTCACTGACAGTGAGTTAGAGAACATTGATTTTGAGGATGTCAGGGGTATTGAAGGCTGCAAGGAAGCACAAGTAGACATAAATGGCACTGTGGTTAACGTCGCAGTTACCAATGGACTGAAGAATGCAAGGCAACTTCTGGAAAGGATTTCTAAGGGTGATGCTGATTATCACTTTGTTGAAATAATGGCATGTCCCGGCGGGTGTATCGGTGGAGGCGGACAGCCTATACCAACTGACCGAGAGACAAGACTGAAGCGAATTAGCGCAATATATGAAGAAGACAGGAATATGCCGCTTCGCAAATCTCACCTGAACCCCCAAGTCCAAGAACTATACAAAGAGTTTCTTGGGGAGCCTTTGGGGGAGAAGTCTCATGAGCTTCTTCACACGCACTATGTTCCCCGATCCCGAGTCTAAGCCTGTCCAAGCCCGGGCCTTGTACGTTTTGTCGGTTGAGAGATTCGGTTAGCCCGTAAGAAGGAAATGTCAGCGCTATGAGAAACGCCGTAGCGCTGACATTTCTATATTAGTCTCCGAACCTGCCACCTATGATAAGTAGGAATACCTTCATTTTTGCTGAAAGTACTGTATAATCTATAGGCATAAAGGGTACGAGAATGAGGATCCTGCATATGGTCACATAAGGGTTTACTTGAGGTTTTATTTCGCTTCTTGAAACCTGAAATGGGGCCACCCGATAAAAGGGGGCATCTTTGTGGATCTTATCACGTATATCAGGAACACTCAATCAAGGCGAAATAAGACGAGGGCAGGGATGAATTCTATGTTCGTTGTGGGCTTGTCCTTGGTCTTGTGTATTACCATAGTAGACTTACTGATCTTACGGTGCAGTGTTTCTGCTGAGAATTCGCCTAAGACCGTTTTGGAGTTTGATACCTCATCAGATGAGACCAACACGTATCAGGTTCTCATAAGTGAAACTTCATACCTCGACGGACAAAGAATAACAAATCTTTATAGAGAAGATTTCAAGGTGCAGAAAACGCCTGTGGAAAACGGTAAGGCCTTACGGGCTGTTGTGTGTGTAGGCACTGTTACTCCTGTAGGTGGAGAAATTAGGAGGTTGGAGCCTTCAGGATACTACTTGACTACTGATAAAACAGGCCGTATTCTCGGGGTAAAAGGCCTCAAACCTTGGGACGGGCGGCGTATTGAGACTATGTGGCTGGCTCAGGCGCTCCTACCTGAATATCCTGTTGAACCAGGGGATACGTGGACTATGAATGATGCGTTTTTCTCAAAAACCACCGGGGATCAGACGTTTGAGAAACGTGCATATCGGTTTCTTGGAGTGGAACCTTGGGGGACAGCCAACGCATACAAGATTGGTTACGAAATTGTCGGTAAGGGTCAGGATAACAAGCAAGACTATACGTATGTCTCTACGGGTACGTTCTATCTGGCTCTTGGGAGCATTGTGAAGCTGGACGCATCGGAAATGGTAACCTATAGTGGCAGCGCTGACGACTCCAAAATCATTACTATGATTCAGGTAAGCGCTATGAAATAGTGGGACAAGTTCGGTATGAGAAGTCCCGGGTTAGGTTCCGGGTGTCACAAGATACTCCTTAGGCATATACTGTCTGATGTAGAAATCAGAAGTGTTGAAGGGGGTGTCTCTTGTGATTCAATGTCCCAATTGTGGGGCTGTGAATCCGGATTCAGCGGAAAAATGCGAGAAGTGCCAACAACAGTTGATGCCCGGTCCGGCAGAGGTCATAATACATGAAACCCCGAAACTTCCATTTATTAAGAGGGCGCCTTTTAGAAAAGGCTCAGGAGACTAAGCGTGTTCTACTGATTTGGGTCACTTTTCCTGCCTGGCATGTCCCGTGTTGCGTTCGGGGGACGGCGCACTTGCGGCGCGCCTCGATCGAATTTGGCCCGTCCATATACTTGCCAAATTCCGGGCGCCCCCCTTACACAAGCACCGGCCACCCCGGGCAGAACTTATGGACCATGTGTTGCCCGTTGACCGGGCTCGAACGCTATGCTAAACTGAATGCGTAAGCGAGAATGCTACACATCTTAATGTGGTAAATTAGATATGTTATCGAGACGATGATAGGGACGAGTAGGTTGCATCCGGGAGTTACAGCGAACCGAGGCAGGTGTAAGTCGGAGCTTAGGAGCACCCAAGATCCCCCTGGAGTGGCCACGCGAAATCCAAGGCCCGCCTTTGTGGCAGGCTAAGAGAGTAGACGCGGCCGGGTCCTCCCGATACAGAGGTATGGCATTCCCAGCCTGGTATGATGTGGATTGGGTTTGTTGTGCCTATGAGCGGGCTGCCACAGGCAGCCAATTTGGGTGGTACCGCGAGAGTATTGTCTCCCGTCCCGATTTCAGGGGACGGGAGATTGTTATTATTGGTGTAGTTTGAGGAGGATGTGCCATGTTCAAACAAGTTGACCCATCCAGGAATATGCCTCGAATGGAAGAGGAAATCCTTGAGTTCTGGAAAGAGCAAGAAATTTTTAAGAAAACGATTAAGAAAACTGAAGGCGGACCTAAGTTCGTATTTTATGAAGGTCCGCCTACTGCAAACGCTATGCCTCATCCCGGGCATGTGCTCACTCGTGTAATGAAGGACCTTATTCCCAGATACCGGACAATGTGTGGATATCATGTGCCAAGGAAAGGTGGCTGGGACACCCACGGGCTTCCTGTTGAACTTGAGATAGAAAAGCAATTAGGCATAAGTGGGAAGCCTCAGATAGAGGAGTACGGTGTCGAAAACTTTATCGAGAAGTGTAAACAAAGCGTGTTCAGGTACAAAAGAGAATGGGAGCGTATGACAGAACGCGTAGGATTTTGGGTCGACTTGGACAAAGCCTACGTGACTTATGAGAATTATTACATTGAGTCTGTGTGGTGGGCTCTCCGAAAGATTTGGGATAAAGGCCTGCTGTATAAGGGACATAAGGTAGTGCCGTACTGTCCAAGGTGTGGGACCGCCTTATCCAGCCATGAGGTTGCTCAAGGCTATCACGAGGTTGAAGATCCGTCCGTGTACGTGAAATTCGAGCTAAAGGATGAGGAAGACACAGCGTTCCTTGTATGGACTACAACCCCGTGGACTCTTCCGTCTAACGTAGCTCTGGCAGTGGCAGAGGATGCTACTTACGCGAAAATCAGACTGACAGAGACAGGTCATAAGCTAATTCTCGCAAAAGAACTGCTGCATTCTGCACTTCTTGAAGATGAAGCCTATGAAGTCATAGATGAGTTTACAGGCAAGTCCTTGACCGGATTGGAGTATGAACCTCTGTTTGAGTTCGAAGAGCCTGAGAAGAAAGCCTGGTATGTGGTAAGCGCAGACTTTGTCACTCTTGACGACGGCACAGGCATAGTTCACCTGGCTCCTGCGTTCGGTGAAGATGACATGAGCGCATCTTCCCAACATGGCCTGCCCGTGGTGCAGCTGGTAGATGAAGAAGGGAAATTTGTTGTAGAAGTAACACCATGGAAAGGCATGTTTGTTAAGGAAGCGGATCCTTTAATTATAGAAGAGCTTAACTCTCGTGGGCGACTCTACAGGAGTGAACAGCACGCGCACACATATCCTTTCTGTTGGAGATGTGATACTCCGCTCCTCTATTACGCACGGACTTCATGGTTTGTGAAGACTACTGCCGTTAAGGAGGCTCTCTTACGAAATAACCAGGCGGTTTCGTGGTACCCGCAGTATATCAAAGACGGACGAATGGGAAACTTCCTGGAAAACGTGATTGACTGGGCAGTCAGCAGAGAGCGTTATTGGGGTACACCACTTCCCATATGGATATGTGAGAAATGCGGCAAAAATCATTGTGTGGGCAGTGTCGATGAGCTTAAGGAAATGGCTCAGGAGCTTCCTCAAAGACTTGAGCTTCACCGACCTTATATAGACCAGGCTGTTCTCAGATGCCCTGAGTGCGGTGGTTCTATGTATAGGATCAAGGAGGTCATAGATGCTTGGTTTGATTCAGGATCCATGCCTTTTGCCCAGTGGCATTATCCATTTGAAAACGAAGACAAGTTTAAGACTAATTTCCCGGCGGATTTTATCAGTGAAGCAATAGATCAAACCCGCGGATGGTTCTATACGCAGCTCGTTATTTCAACCCTTCTTTTTGATGAGCCCCCGTACAAGAACGTTCTTGTGTTAGGGCATATACTTGATGCCGAAGGTTTGAAGATGAGTAAGAGCAAGGGGAATGTGGTGGATACGTGGGAGGTGTTCAACACATATGGGGCTGACGCATTTCGTTGGTACCTGTACACTGTGAATCCTCCGTGGAATCCCACGCGTTTCTACCTTGAGGCAGTAAATGAATCACAACGCAGATTTTTGTCTACTCTATGGAATGTATATTCTTTCTATGTTCTCTATGCGAACGTGGACGAGTTTGACCCGGATGACTATGAACTACAGCCTGAAGAAAGAGGGATTTTGGACAAATGGATTATTTCCCGCTTCAATAGCGTTGTGAGAGCTGTGCAAACTGAGCTTGAGGCCTACAGCATTACACCTGCAGCCAGAGCTATTGAAGAGTTCGTAGATGACTTGAGCAACTGGTACGTGAGAAGATCCAGACGCCGTTACTGGGGCGCTGAGATGACACAGGACAAGATTGCTGCGTATCTTACGTTGCATGAGATACTTGTAGGGCTTGCAAAGTTGCTGGCACCTTTTACGCCTTTTATGGCAGAGGAGATATACAGGAATCTCGAAGCTGAAAGACGTGACGACCTCCCTGAAAGTGTTCATCTTTGCTCATATCCGGTTTGCAACGAAGAGTTAATCAATATTGAACTGGAACGGAATATGGCTGTAGCAAGGAAGCTGGTGACCCTGGGAAGAGCTGCCAGAAATAAGGTGAGCATCAAGATAAGGCAGCCTCTCAGTGAGATGCTGGTCGTCCTCACGGATCCTGCTGATAAAAAGGCAGTGGCTGCGCTGGAGCATATTATCAAAGAGGAGCTGAATGTGAAGGCTATTCGAATTGCAGAGGATGTCGGTGAGTTTGTGGCTCACAGAGTGAAACCCAGATTTGATCTTTTAGGACCAAAATACGGTCGCCTAATGAAAGATGTGGTAGCAGGGATAGAAAGTCTTAATCCTGAACAAGTCGTAGCTATGCTTGAAGATGAGGGAAGTATCAAGGTGCCTTGCGGAGACGATACCGTTACTGTCCTTGCTGAGGAGCTGGCTATCGAAACCGTGGAACAAGAGGGCTTTGCTATTGAGAGTGAAGGAGATGTTGTGTGCGCCCTCAATACCGCTCTTTCCCATGATTTGATTATGGAAGGCTTGGCAAGAGAAATGGTAAACAAGATCCAAACAATGCGTAAAGAAGCCGACTTCAATGTCGAGGATAGGATAGGTACAGTTTTTTGGTCTGACAGCGTAGTTAAGGAGGCCTGTGAATTTCACAAGGGCTATATCATGGATGAAACCCTTTCAGAGGAGCTGATATACGGTGGGGAGACCGAGCTTTCCAAGCCTTCAGGTGAACATGCCGGCAAGTGGGATATAAACGGCCATGTTACCGTTATCAGCATGGGCCGCAAAGAGGAGCAAAGGAATGGATAGACTTGGGTAAGGAGACTCGAGCGAGTGAGGTGAGTGCAGGTATTGTCGTATTTGCCGATGACAGCGTTCTTATCATCTTGAACCGGTATGGTGAATGGGTTCTGCCTAAAGGCAAAATAGAGCCTTTTGAGACACCCCACCAGGCTGCTCTAAGAGAGGTGCTGGAGGAGACAAGTGTAGAAGCGGGCATCACATGTTCATTGGGCACGACTGAGTACACATATCTCTCAGACGTAACCGGCGAGCTTGTGGACAAGACTGTTCATTGGTATGCGGGAACAGCGATGCAAAGTGATGACGGAGCTCCTCCACATGCCGAGCCACAGAGAGAAGAGGGGATCTCATCTGCCGGGTTTGTTCCTTGGAAGGTCGCCGTATCTATGTTGAAGTATGACAGTAACCTCGTAACACTGGCCAGAAAGCAACTTTCGGATTAGATCTAAGATGGTGGAAGGGGAGAGTCTATGAGATTAGGTGTCATGAGCGATACTCATGGTTCATTGTCTGCATGGAAGCAATCTCTTCATACGCTCGGTAATGTAGATTTGCTTATCCATGCGGGAGACGTGTTGTATCATGGTCCGCGAAACCCTCTGCCATATGGACATGATGCTAAACACCTGGCTGACGCCATTAATCAGTATCCCGGGAGGATTGTCATTGCAAGGGGCAACTGTGACGCAGAGATTGATCAGGTAGTCATAGATGTACCTATTCAAGCGCCTTATGCAATTGTCATCGCCGGAGACAAGTTCATAATGGTCTCTCATGGGCATATGACGTCCGATGAGCAACTGGCAGAATTGATGAGGCGATATAGGTTAGACCTTATCGTGGCCGGCCATACCCATATTCCCCGGATATCTAAGCCTTTTGGGGACGGCGGCGGTGTGATAGTCAATCCCGGCAGCCCGTCCCTGCCTAAGACGGTTGAAAGAAGAGGAACAGTTGCAATCATAGAGGACGAAGTCATCAAGATTGTCCATATAGACGATGGATCAGAACTTGTGTCCTGTAGATGGTGATGTGTCTATAGCAGGAGATTATGAGTCCACGGCGAAACTTAGTTAGATAGAGGAGAGAATGTATAAACCCCTAATTATCTTTGGTGGAAAGCGGGTAACGCAAAAGGAGGCAACCTAATGTACCGAAAGATCTGCCGTGGGGTACTGGTCTGTGTACTACTTGCATTGGTTCTTGGAATGGCATGTTCCGTGAAGGCTGTAGCTGAAAACCCCGGATCCCAGGCTGGAATCCCCAGGGTTGTACAGGTCTATCCGTCTCATGGAATGGAATATGTCGCTATCGACACTTCAATACATATTGTTTTCAGTGAGCCTATGGACGAGCTTTCGGCAATCCAAGCTGTTGCCATATCTCCCACTCCGGAGTTGGCTTATCCTGCGAGCTGGCAGTTTCTCCATGATAGTTCAGTCTTGGTGATTACTCCTGCTCGTCCGCTAAGGTATTCCACTACGTATAGAGTGACAGTTCAAAAGGGTGCAAAGAATCTTAAGAATACCGAGCTTCAGCAGGGTTTTGAATGGTCTTTCACTACCAGCCAAAGTCCTCCGTCTCCTGTGGAAATGCCAAGGAACGGTGGGTTTGCTACAGGAGATATCAGTGGTTGGACATGGGTCCACACAGAAGACAGGGGATCTCGATCTGCTCAGTGGAGCGTAGTTGCAGACAAAGATAGGGAGCATGTTCTTAGAGTGTCCCGCCCGCCTACTTTTGAGATGGGTTCATGCAGTCTGGAGCAGGCTATTGACGCAGAGGTCCCGTTGTCAGGCTTGATATTCTTATCATTTGATGCCTTAATCGGTGATTACACGCTTAAGCAGTATGCTCCGGGTGACACATATCCTCTGAAGGTTGTAGTCACCTATCTTGACAAGGACGGAACAGAGCATTCTTTTGTAAAAGCATACTACTACTATTTGCCGGTTGAAGGTGGAATTGCCGGTTTTGCTGAATTTGTTGAGGCAGGGAAGTGGACTCAGAAGTCGTACAATCTGAGTGCATTGGTTCCAAGGCCTACGTATATCAAATCAATAAGATTCGAATTCTGTGGTTGGGCATGGCTTTCTATGGTAGACAATGTAAAATTTGTGTGGTAAGTTACCGAACAATACCTAATCACAAGACCTTTATGATCATTACAAGCCTGATAAGAAAATTCGACGAGCCTTTACAGAAAAATCCAAGGGCCCATCGAATAAAGAGAAAAACTGATTCTATTATGCAACACTTGTGTTTATCGAGCACGTTCAACTTTTCCTGAACGGAGACACCTTGTGCATACTTTGATTCGCTTTGTCTGACCGTTTACATATGCTCTTACGCGGCGGATATTTGGAAGCCATCTCCGAGAAGAGGACTTGTGAGAGTGGCTTATTTGCTTGCCTACTTTTGGTTCTTTTCCACATACATCACATCGACATGCCATATCTATTAGCACCTCCCATCTTGAAAAGACCTCCCGCGTATTGTATCATAGCAGCGCGGGCAGAGCAAGAAGGTTCTATTTCAACGGGACGTATTTCTGAAGGTATAAGGGATATGAATAGAATTACGTAAAAGGAATTTCTCAAGTAGCGGAGAAATAGAAGGACAGTCGTCTTTGCTGCCGAATGGCCGAGGCAGGGGGTAGCGAGGTAAATGGGAAGAGATGTCAGCACCGAGCTGGGCCAGATTACCATCTCTGACGAGGTGATAGCCCTCATCAGCGGTATGGCTGCAACTGAGTGTTATGGCCTTGTGGGGATGGCGTCAAGAAACATTCAAGACGGAATAGCCGAACTTCTCGGTATGGATAACATGAGTCGAGGCGTGGAAGTAAGGCTTTCCGGGGATGAGGTCGTTGTCGGCCTCTATATCATAGTTGAGTACGGAACGAAGATTACTGAAGTGGCTCACAATGTCATGAATAAGGTCAGGTATGTTGTAGAGAGCATGACAGGCCTTAAGGTTTCAAGAGTAAATATTACGGTACAAGGTGTGAGGGTGACGCATGTCCAAGAGGATGAGCGTGAGTGACCGGCGACAGGGGGGTAACCCGTTGGGGCGGAGTTTACTTGATGCGGAAGACTTCGCACGTGCGATCGCTGCTGGGACGGAGTGGCTTGGCGCAAATAAGGAACTTGTTAATGCGCTGAATGTATTTCCGGTTCCTGACGGAGATACAGGCACAAATATGCATCTGACACTCCTCGCTGCTGTGCGGGAAATTAATAAAGCTCAGTATAAATCGCTGTCTGATGTAGCTGAAGCGGTGGCACTGGGCTCGCTAATGGGAGCGAGGGGAAATTCAGGTGTCATACTCTCGCAGCTCCTACGAGGGTTCGCAAAAGGTGTTGAAGGCAAAACAACCTTGGACGTGCCAGGACTTACTCGAGGGCTGCAAGCAGCGGCGTCCATGGCGTATAAAGCAGTTATGAAACCGGTAGAAGGCACTATGCTTACTGTAGCTCGCGGAGCTGCTCGTTCTGCTGCGGAATGCAGGAGAATGGATCTGGACATAGTGTCAGCGATAGAGAAGGTGCTTGCGGATTCACAGAAGACATTGGAAGAGACTCCTGAGTTGCTTCCTATGCTTAAAGAGGCGGGTGTTGTGGACGCAGGTGGTCAAGGTCTTGTATTCTTCTGGGAGGGGCTTACAAAGTCAATTCGAGGGGAAACAGTGTTCGCAAGGCGAGAGCCTCTGGTTGTAGTTCCGGGAAAATCAGATGCTGCACCGGCTGTAAAGAAGATCAAGGAAACAGCAAAAGAAGATCTTGAGTTTAGGTACTGCACTGAATTCCTTGTGAAAGGTAAAAATTTGCCTCTCGATACGCTTAGGCACGACTTGGCTAAATCTGGGGATTGTGTCCTGGTTGTGGGCACGAGTGATGTGGCAAAGGTCCACATCCACACAAACCATCCCGGTCAAGTGCTGGAGCACTGTATTCGCACAGGTGAACTGCATGAGATAAAGATAGACAATATGGCTTACCAACATAACGAATTCGAAGAGGCAAGGTTGCAGCATAACGAACCCGGCCTGTCCGATCCACATAAAGAAGAGGATCTTGATGCAGGCGTCAGTTCGCAAGATGCGGCTAATCCTAAAGAACGAAAGATGGAAAGACCTGTAGGAGTTGTAGCAGTTACTATCGGAGAAGGTCTCACGGCTATTCTAAAAAGCCTGGGTGCTGATGTTGTTGTCGAAGGCGGACAGACAATGAACCCAAGTATTGAGGAGCTGAGGGACGCTGTCTATAAGGTCTCTGCAAAGAGTGTTATCATTCTGCCGAACAACAGCAATGTGATTCTTACTGCAGATAAGGTACGGGAGCTTGTGCCTGATATAGACATTGTGGTAGTTCCGACGAAGACAATTCCCCAAGGGGTTGCTGCTCTTGTCACCTATAACCCTGCGGTAGACGCTCAATCTAACTCACAGTCTATGAAGGACATGATACCACAGGTAATTACAGGTGAAGTCACCTATGCAGTTCGCGCTTCTAATGTAAATGGGTTTAGCATTGATGAGAAAGATTTTATCGGAATAAGAGACGGTGAACTGTGTGCAACAGGGAAAGACCGGAACGAAGTAGCGATGAACCTTGTAAGCCAGATGGTAGACTCTGATACTTCTCTCATAACCATATATCACGGAGAGGATGTGCACTCTGAAAGCGCAAACGAATTGACGGAACGTCTTGCCGATATTTATCCGTACTTAGAGATTGAGGTCCACTATGGCGGGCAACCTATTTACTATTACATTATTTCTGCGGAGTGAGATTAAGATTAGAGTTTGTGCCTGATCGTGCGCTGTAAGACTTTTAAGCATAACGGTAGTGAGGAAGAAATATAAGATGACGGTCTTACGACCGTCATCCCGTGGGAGAGGAGAAACCGGAGGAAGAGCTTATGGGGGAGGGTTTTAGAACCCCGGCACCGCCCAGGTGCCGTTTATCCTCGGCTCTTCTTTCGATTGTAGTTTGTGCGTGGCCGGGCGTTATATGCAGGTACCTTCATGGTAATTAGTTCCATCGGAGGTGTTTATTTCATGCGGGTTATCGGGGGAGTCGCTAAGGGCCGTCGCTTAGTTGGAGCAGGCAGCGCAAGGACTCGCCCTATTTCTGATAATGTAAAGGAATCACTGTTTAATATTCTGACTCCCTACATACCTAATTCCAGGTGCCTTGATTTGTTTGCCGGGACAGGGGCAATCGGGATTGAAGCATTGAGTCAGGGAGCGGAATGGACGACTTTTGTGGAATGCTCGCCCAGAATGATTCGGGTAATCCACAAGAATCTCAATCTCACGGCTCTTGCCTCTCAGGCTGAAGTCATCCAAGGCGATGTGAGAAGGGTCATGCCATTCTTACATCGACAGCAGGAAGTGTTTCACATAGTTTTTGTGGATCCGCCATATGAACACGGGCTGGTGCCTGTGACCTTGGATATCCTGTCCACTCACAAGCTGCTGGATCAGGACGGTATCATTGTTGCACGTCACGAGCGTAGGCAAGAAATGTCAGGAGTTTTCGGGGATTTGGAATTGACCAGACAGGAAAGGTACGGCGATACCGTAGTATCTTTCTACATGTTCGGAAGGTGAGGCTTACGTCGGGCCTTTCCCACAGCTATACATGGAGGCCGTCATAATGAATGTCGCAGTATACCCAGGTAGTTTTGATCCGGTGACCAACGGTCACTTAGATATTGTGGAGCGTGGTGCTAAACTATTTGACAAGCTTATTGTAGCAGTGGCCAAAAATCCCGGTAAGGAGCCGCTTTTCACTCTTGAAGAACGCATCTCGATGTTGGAGAAATCTCTGGGGCACCTTCCAAACGTGGAGGTTTCATGTTTTAAGGGCCTCCTTGTGGAATTTGCCCATGTGCAACAAGCTACTGCTATCTTAAGGGGATTGCGAGCCTTATCGGATTTCGAATATGAATTCCAGATGGCATCAATAAATAAGAAAATCGGTGACATAGAGACTGTATTTATGATGACCGGTAATGAGTACGCCTACTTGAGCTCAAGTGCAGTGAAAGAAGTGGCGAGCCTTGGAGGGTGTGTGAAGGGGTTCGTTCCTTGTCATGTAGTGGGGATGCTCGTTAAGAAGTACAGTCGACAGACATAGATTTTTCGGAATGAGGAGGAAGAGCCAGGGTGGGGAAGATAGGGTTAGTTGAGCTCCTGGACAGGTTGGAGGGGACGATTGAAGAAGGTAAGAGAATGCCGTTGACCAACAAGGTGTTGGTAGATGCTTATGACGTTTTGGAGATACTTGATCAGGTGCGGATCTCTCTCCCGGATGAAGTCAAAAAAGCAGAAGAATTGCTGAAAGAGAGAGACAAGATTATCTCTGAAGCTACCCGTGAAGGCCAAAGTCTCAGAGAGTCTGCAGGCGAGTATTTGAAATCCATGGTTTCCAAGGAAGAGGTTGTCAAAGCTGCAGAGATAGAGTCGAAGCGGATTGTTGATGAAGCGAAGCTGGAGGCTGAAGACATTCGGAAAGGCGCTTCTCAATATGCGGCTGATGTCCTTTCGAAACTGGAAGAAAACCTTGACAGAGCCTTGGAAGTGGTCAGACGCGGAGTCGAGGAACTCGAGAAGAGCTCCGCCTAACGCCTTTGACTCTTATGAAGATCAGTTGTATTCGCTGGAAGAACCACATAATAACAGACAGTCCTACCATGATGCCTACTGTTTTGAGAAGCTGTGCGAACGACACAAGAAGCTTAAGGTAGAATGGGGCTTGGGTTGCACCCAATCTTAGGACAAACACAGGTGTCACCAGTCTTGCTATCCCCTGTCCATAGGGACTAGTGATAGCCAGTGTTATGAGAGCTGCGATCACCGCATGGATTAGTCGAGATACGAGGTAAGGTGTCATCCTTATGTCTGTGCCTGATACCATGGCAGATACCTGCCCAAATACTGATAATCCGGACCACGCTATCATTGCGTTTGCTACCATGAGCCTTTCAATTAAAGGTGCAGCTGCCTTGCTTGCTAATTCTGTTCCCAGGGTGATTTCGAACAAGCCGCTGATAATCGGTGAGATCAGAGTGTTCTGTATTCCAAACGGACGCAAGATGACAGTGAGTGGCCATTCAATTAGCCTCAGTATTCCGGAGACAGACAAAACTTTGATGATTACTGAGAACATTATGATGAAGCCGCCAATCAGTAGAATGCTACTCATGGAATCACGGACAGAATCCCCGAAAACTTGCCCTAAAGGTCTGCCGTCTGCGTGTCGTGCCTTGTAGAGTTCATGGATAGCTCTCTTGAAAATATTCCCCTTGGTGACACTGCCCTCCAGAACCGGTCGTCCCTGGGATCCGCCATGCAGTCTCAGCAAGACTCCCAGTATGATAGCGGAGATGTAGTGAGCACCGCATATGGCTCCTGCAAGGCCCGGAGAATGAAACATTCCTACTGCTACAGCACCTGACATGAAAAGCGGATCTGCAGTATTGGTGAAAGATGCTAATCGCTCTGCTTCTATTTGGTTGCACAGGCTTCTTCTTCTGAGGTTTGCAGTGATCTTTGCTCCAATGGGATATCCACCGGTGATACCCATGGCTAAAGCAAAGGCTCCTACTCCCGGAATATCAAAGACCGGCCTCATGAGAGGTTCCAAAAGAACACCAAGGAAGTGGACTACGCCGAGGGCCATAAGGACTTCAACAGCCACGAAAAATGGGAGCAACGCCGGAAACACAATCTCCCACCATACGCGTAATCCTTCCATGGACGCCTGAAAGGCTATGCTTGGGTATATTACTATAATAACAGTGATAAAGAAGGCGCACGCTGCCGCAAGATATGTGGTCCTTTGAGTGAGAGGCCGCCGGTTAATCATGGGCCTCGAACCCCCCTATATCGCTCTTGCTGTCCGATTGTCTAATCAAGTATATTTTAGTTGACCTTAGGATATGCTCACAGACCTTGACCTCGGTGGGGAATATCATAACCAATGGAAAAGTAGAATAGATAAAAGAGTGCACTGATATTTAGGGTAATACCCGGAGGAAATGACGTGAAGAAGAAGAGAAGAGTATGGCTGAGAGTAATAGGAGTGCTTATAGTAATCGGTAGTATTCAAGGTTATCTCGCACAAAACTATCTTATTATCGGTCCCGGTCCGGTCCAAGAGTTGCAAGAGATGGTGACGGTTGAGACGGGCAAGAAGGATGCCAAGGGAATGTTTTTGCTAACCGCTGTGACAAGTAGTCCTGCAAGCATCCCTTTATGGATTATGGCGCTGGCTTCGCCGGATATGGATATTGTAAAAAGAGCGCAAGAGATTCCCAAGGGGATGGATATTGAAAGGTACATCAGTATTATGGAGAGTCTGATGCAGGAAAGTCAGGTGGTTGCAGGAGCTGTTGCTCTGGAAAGAATGGGTTTTTCCGTTAGAGTTGAGACTGTTGTGAGAATAGAGGCAGTCCTGGCTAATAGCCCAGCTAAAGACATGCTCAAGCAAGGGGATATCATTCTTGCTGTTGATGACGGACGAGTAGTCACTGCAGATGAGGCAGTAAAAGTTATCAGCCAAAGACCTCCCGGGAGTGAAGTGTTGCTTACAGTGTCGAGGCAAGGAAAAATTAAGAGACTCCAAGTCGGAACAGGCCCACACCCTGAGGATCGAACTCGTGCCGCTGTTGGAATTCTCGTCAGCTCCAGCCTGACATATGATCTCCCTCTAAATATCGAGATTGATTCCCGTAATGTCAAAGGTTCATCTGCAGGTCTAATGTTTGCCTTGGAAATACTCAACCAGTTGGATCCGGCTGATCTCACCGGGGGCCAAGTCATTGCGGGAACAGGGACTATCGGACTTGACGGCACTATTGGCCCAATTGCCGGGATTAGACAGAAGCTGGTTGCTGCTGAACGCGGGGGCGCCGGATACTTCCTAGTGCCTATGGAGAACTTAGAGTCTGTAACAGAAATCGCAAAGAACCATAAGACGATCAAAATCATAGGGATCGACAACATAGACAATGCCATTACTGCACTGGATGATATTGCTAGGAGGAATATCGAACTCTCTGGAGAATAATAGAAGTGAAAGAAATGAATACCGTTGTTTCGGGGGGCGATTTGTTTTGGCGCTGCGTGTTTGTGTGACCAGAGCGCACGGGACGGTTATTGCTCTTGTTTTGATTTTGCTTTGTATATGGTCTCCTGTAGTTGCAGGCTCTCAAAGTGCCCTTAAGAAAGGTATGAAGGGTGAACATGTTCAAGAACTCCAGGATATTCTCATCGGCCTGGGGTTTCTGGAAGGAGAAAGCGACGGGCTGTTCGGAGACGAAACTCTAAGTGCGGTAAGAGCTTTTCAAAGGGCATATGACTTGCGAGTTGACGGGGTTGTAGGCGATGATACTTGGAACACCCTTGAGACAGAAGTTGCTCACACAAGAATGAAGACCTACATAGTCTGTTCAGGGGATACCCTTTATGACCTCGCCGGAAGGCTCGGAATAACCGTTGCTGAGATTGCAGCTGTCAACAACATTGCTGATCCTGCTGTTATCAAGGTGGGTCAAGAATTGCTGATTCCGACTCCGGGCGCTATTGCATCCAGAGGCCAACGCGGAGCTTGTGCAATGCTCCATTGGGATACAGTAAAGAGCATTTTTAAGGTGGGTAGCACAGCTACTGTAATTGATGTTAGGACAGGCCTTTCGTTTCGTGTAAAGAGACGAGGAGGCAGTCTGCACGCTGATGTTGAGCCTTGCACAAAAGAAGACACGGCAATCATGAAACGGGTCTGTGGAGGAAGCTGGACTTGGAATAGGAGGCCTATCATAGTCCAGGCAGGGGGAAGAAGAATAGCAGCTTCTATGAATGGGATGCCCCACGGGGGCCAGAGTATTAGTAACAACAACTTCGGAGGTCACTTTTGTCTGCATTTCGCCGGCAGCAAGATTCACAGTAGCCGAAAGACTTGTGCAGAACACCAGAAGTGCGTGAGAGAAGCTGCCGGAAGCTAACCTGACACGTAGATAATGGTAAGACTGCTGAATTTGCTTGCTGATTCTTTTGAGTTGCCTGTGTCGTCCGAGGCAACTCATTTTTCTTGACTCAAATGAATCCCTGTTTTATAATTCAATATGTCTCACAGGGGAGTGCTTTCATGAGAATAGATATATCCACGATAAGGGACACAAAAGGCGCAAGCATTGAGGTGGAATTGGAAGGATCTTCAGGTCAGATGGCGATAGCCGGAACAACCCTTAGGTCGGTGGCGCCGGTGAGGGTTTCCGCCAAGGCAACCTGTACCGGACACAACACCATTCTCGTTCAAGGGAATGCCAAGGTTAAGTTGGAGGCTGAATGCCACAGATGCCTTAGGAAATTCGCATTTGATGTTGATGCGGAATTTCAGGAGCAATACTGCAAAGCCTCTCAGGGGTCTTCGTCAAGGTTAGGCTACGAGCAAGATGAGGTCCTAACATACAGTGGAGATTTTGTGGATATTTCGACAGAAGTAAACTCGCAGCTGGCATTGTCTCTCCCTATTCAGCTTGTCTGTTCCGACAAGTGCCGAGGCTTATGCCCTGTTTGCGGAAAGAACTTAAATGATGGTGAATGCGCGTGTACGAATGAAACAGGCGATATCCGTCTTGCGCCCATCGCGCAGCTTTACCTAACTCAAGATAAAGACGAGTTCTAGTGACTGGAGTGAGATTTAAGTGGCAAATCCTAAAGCGAAGTTCGGCAAGTCGAGGACGCGGAAACGTCGTGCAAATTGGAAGATTGAGGCGCCAAAACTCATCGAGTGCGAGAAGTGCCATGCTCTGAGGAGACCGCACAGAGTATGCGCAGAATGTGGTTACTATGATGGGCGACAAGTCATAGATGTCAAAGAGAAGAAGAAGCAGAGAGCGTAGAACCTAATTTTGTGTACAACTTGTTTCTATTTCAAAGAAGGCCGGCACGATCATGCACGGCCTTTTGTCATTTTGCCCTTGTAACTTCTTTCCCTCTTGCAAACAGCGGCAGGACCGATATATACTTAACTTAGTATCTGCTATTAAGACTAGGTCATAATACCTATCCTGATCCGATAAAGTTCAGTAGTGAGAGTTGATGAGATGTGAATCACAGGCTCCGAAAGTCAGACAGGCTCGAGAAACTCAGTACCGTCATAGAAGATGATCCGTTCATAACAGACAGGGAGCTTGCCTCCATATTTGGAGTCAGCATTCAGACTGTACGCTTGGATAGGCTTGAGCTGGGAATTCCTGAGTCGCGAGAACGCACCAGGCGTTTAGCTGAAGATGCAAAGAAAAAGATAAGATCAGTGGAAACAGGTGAAGTCATCGGAGACTTAATCCACGTAGAGTTAGGGCAGGAAGGCATATCTGTACTGGAGACTGACAAAGATATGGCATTTCAACGCACTGCCATTGTTCGGGGTCATCATGCCTTTGCTCAGGCAAACTCATTGGCAGTAGCGCTGGTAGATGCCGAAGTCGCTCTTACCGGTACAGCAACTGTCAGATACCTAAGGCCGATTAGGGCAGGAGAGAGGCTCGTGGCAAGAGCAGAAGTCGTAAGCCATTCCGGTAGGCGGCACATAGTAAAAGTAGCAACAAAAATAGCAGGTGAGGATGTTTTCACAGGAGAGTTTACTGTATTTGCTGTAAGAGACACAGAGGATGTCGCGAAGGCCCAAGGAGGGGTTTCACGTGAAGATTGCCCTTGATGCAATGGGGGGAGATTTTGCGCCTAAGGAGACTGTGGCAGGGGCCTGTCTTGCCGCACAGGAACTTGGTGTCGAGGTAATCTTGGTAGGCAATGAAAATGATATTGAAGCCGAGCTAGGCAAAATAGGCACTCAGGATTTCCGTCTTTCTGTTGTCCATTCAGGGCAGGTCATTCCAATGAATGAGCATCACCCTGTGGATGCGGTGAGAAAGATGCGTGAATCCTCCATATTGGTTGCATGCGACCTGGTGGCCCAGGGCGAAGCAGATGCAGTGGTGTCTGCCGGCAACACAGGTGCCACCATGATAAGTGCACTCCTGAGACTGAAAAGGCTAAATGGGGTAGATCGGCCTGCAATTGCCACGGTCTTTCCTACGACGAAAAGCTATTGCTTATTAATAGACGGTGGGGCAAATTCGGAGTGTAGACCTCACCATATGTTAAGCTTTGCTCTCATGGGTGACGCTTATGCCAGGCAAGTCATGGGTAGAGAAAATCCAAAGCTTGGACTTCTCAGTATAGGAGAGGAACCCACGAAAGGCACTGAATTGACTATTGCCTCCTATGAGTTGCTTAGCAAGACTGACTACAATTTTGTGGGGAATATTGAAGCGAAAGATATACCGCTTGGACAGGTAGATGTGGTGATTACAGACGGGTTTACCGGGAACATTGTGCTCAAGCTCGCTGAGGGAGTAGGAGAGGGTATGATGAGAATGCTAAAGGATTCAATAGGGAAGAGCTTGGTCTCAAAGATTGGAGCAGGTCTCATGCGTCCTGCCTTACGCTCCCTTGTCAATAAAATGGACTATTCGGAGTACGGAGGTGCGTTGCTTCTTGGCGTAGGGGGAATCACCACTATTGCTCATGGACGATCGAAGGCGAAAGCCATTAAGAACGCTATTGGAACTGCTAAAGCTGCTGTAGAAGGCAATGTCATTGAGGCTATTGCCGGTCGCCTTGCGCCAGGTGGTTCTGGAAGGAGAGATAATCTTGAAAACTAGGACGCCTAATGTAAGAGGGGCAGGCATAGCAGGGACAGGAAGCGCCGTGCCTGAACGTGTCTTGACTAACTTTGACTTAGAAAAAATGGTGGATACCAGCGATGAGTGGATTGTGGAACGCACCGGTATTAAAGAGCGGCGTATTGCTGACGAAGGCATGGTAACGTCTGATCTCGCAAAAGAAGCGGCTTTGAAGGCTTTAGATGACGCAGGTATGACCGCTGACCAACTTGATCTGATTATAGTTGCCACGATCACGCCGGATACCATATTCCCGTCATGTGCATGCGCGGTTCAAGGAAAGATAAATGCGACAAATGCTGCCGCTTTTGATATTAGTGCAGGATGTACAGGGTTTGTGTATGCTCTTTCTGTTGCTCGCGATCTAGTGTCTTCCGGCAGGTACGACAATATTCTCGTAATTGGGGCTGAAATCCTCTCTAAGATTGTGAATTGGCACGACAGAAACACTTGTGTGCTATTTGGTGACGGCGCAGGTGCTGCCATCGTTAGGCCTTGCGCCTTAGACCAAGGCATCGTAGAATGTGTTCTGCGGTCTGACGGATCACGCGGAGATGTTCTTGTCCTTCCTGCCGGTGGGTCCAGGATGCCTGCATCTCATAAGACAGTAGAGTCTGAACTTCACTACATCCAAATGAAGGGGAACCTGGTGTATAGATTTGCTGTTAATGTAATGGTGGAAGCTGCTGTCGAGGTTCTTAACAAGGCTAATCTTAAGGAAGATGATATAGATTTTGTCATTCCTCATCAAGCCAATCAGAGACTCATAGATCTTGCAGCTGAGAGGCTTGGAACCTCGGATAAGATCTACTCGAACATTGCGAGGCTCGGCAATACGTCGGCTGCTTCTATTCCTATAGCTCTTGATGAGGCAGCCAGGTTGGGCAAGCTTAAAAGCGGGGACATGGTTCTACTTGTGGGATTCGGAGCCGGTCTTACTTGGGGCTCAGCAATACTCAAGTGGTGCAAAGACGGGTTTGCCAATGACACCGTATAGAAAGGTAGCATTTGTTTTTCCCGGGCAGGGATGTCAACGTGTCGGCATGGGGAAAAAGCTTGCCAAAAACTATGAAGAGGCCAGGAAGGTATTCCGTAAGGCTGATACAGCTCTTGGATTCTCATTGTCAGAACTATGCTTTTTCGGGCCCGAAGAAGACTTGACTCTGACAAGAAATGCTCAGCCTGCTATTGTTGTGACATCTGTCGCCATCTATGTTGTGATGAAATCCATGGGAATAACACCTGACATAGTAAGCGGTCACAGTGTCGGTGAGTATTCAGCTCTGGTGGCGTCAGGCTCGCTGTCTTTAGAGGATGCTCTGCGACTTGTGTGTATCCGCGGCCAATTGATGGAGAAGGCTTATACTCCGGGGGCCGGTGGAATGTCTGCTGTCTTAGGATTATCCGGGGATAAGGTTGCTTCGGCGTGTGAGGCAGCTCGTACAGTCGGATGGGTTGAGCCGGCAAATCATAACTCGCCTAATCAGATTGTCATATCAGGGGATATCCCGGCTGTCAAATGGGCCGGGGAACTCTGCCTGACCGCAGGTGCCCGAAGGGTGATACCGCTCAAGGTCAGCGGGCCATTCCATTCAAAGTTGATGGAGCCTGCAAGATGCGGATTGGAACAGGAACTGGAAAGAGTGAAATTTCAAGTACCGTCTGTCCCTATAGTCATGAATGTTGACGGTAAGGTCGCCTACAGCGAGGCGCGAATCAAGGACTCCTTGGCAAGACAGATCTCCGGGCCTATTCAGTGGGAGGACTGCGTAAGGGAAATGTGGAGATTAGGTGCTCACGTTTTTTTTCAGCTAGGTCCGGGAAGAGTTCTTACAGGGCTTATCCGCGAAATTAAACCTGAGTCAAAGGTATTCGCATTAGATGGTAACGCTCCGATAGACGGTGCACTCGAAGATCTCGAGGAGGTTTTGCAGTATGAGGGTGAGGGATAAGGTTGCCATTGTCACTGGGGCTTCAGGCGGACTCGGGGCTGAGATAGCCAAGGCATTATCACGCGAAGGCGCACATGTTGTTGCGCTTGCCGGACGAAACCTTGAGGCCGCAGAAAGAGTGGCAGAAGAGATTACTGCAGGCGGTGGTCGTGCTGTAGCAGGAAGTATAGATGTTACTTCACCGGTGTCTGTTGAGGAAGTCATTGAAGGGATTCACAAAGAATTCGGACGCATAGATATCCTCATTAATAATGCAGGCATAAGACATGATAATTTCCTTATCAGAATGACAGATCCCCAATGGGAAGAAGTCATAGAGACAAACCTTACCGGAGTATTTAGTTTGATAAGGTCAGTTGGCAAGAGGATGTTCAGGCAGAGATCCGGTAGAATAATAAACATCTCGTCTGTTGCCGGTGTCCTTGGCAATGCAGGCCAGTGTAATTACTCCGCGTCAAAAGCCGGTGTGATCGGCCTTACTAAGGCTGCTGCCAGGGAGCTTGCAATGCGCCAGGTTACCGTAAACGCTATTGCTCCCGGTTTCATTGACATTGGCATGACAAGTGAACTCAGCAGTGAAATCAGAGAGAAGCTTGTGGGAGGTGTACCGTTAGGGAGGGCAGGCTCTGCAAAAGATGTGGCAGAAGCGTGTCTGTTCCTAGCCTCTGACGAAGCATGTTACATAACAGGCCAGGTGTTGTGTGTAGACGGAGGCTTAGCAATGTAGCCACTTCGAAAAGGGAAGAATATAGAGTTGAGTTGAGGGAGGTGAATAAAATGGCAGGTCTTGAAGGCAAGGCAGAGGAAGTCTTTGCTAAGGTAAAAGAGATCATAATCAGAGAAGCCAGGGTAGATGAGGATTCTGTGACACCTGATGCTACCATGAATGACCTTTATGCTGACTCTGCTACAAGAATGAGCATTGGGGATGAGCTTGATAGAGAGTTTGACTTAGGGGTTCTCGATGTTGATCTTGCAGAAGATACCACAGTGCAGGAGATTGTCGGTTTTATCATTGAGCAACTTGAAGAGTCCGAATAAGAGGCAGCTAATCTTAAATCCGAAAGAGGCGCACGAATTGGTGTGGGGTGAGGTTATGAGACCACGGGTCGTGGTGACCGGCATTGGCGCGGTTACCCCCATTGGCATAGGGAAAGAGGCTTTCTTTGAAGGCCTCCGAACCTCAAAAAATGGAATATCGCGAATATCTTGTTTTGAGCCGGACGACTATAGAACTCAGATGGCAGGTGAAGTTTCAGATTTTGTAGTTGAAAACTTCATGTCTGACCGGGAAGCGCATAGGCTTGCCAGGTTTACGCAGTTTTCAGTAGTCTCTGCTAAGCTGGCATTGGAAGATGCAAACCTCTCCGTTGACGAAGGGAATAGCGATAATACAGGGGTCATGATGGGCTGTGGTATAGGGGGAATTGACGTAACTGAGGGCCAAGTGAAGCTGTTGCTTTCTGACGGTCCAAGACGAGTCAGTCCTTTCTTTATCCCCATGATGATCCCTAACATGGCTTCGGGACAGGTTGCTATTTTCACCGGCGCGAAAGGACCTAATCTCACAGTCACAACAGCGTGCGCCGCTTCTACGCATGCCATCGGAGAGGGCTTGCGTGTTATTCAAAGAGGAGATGCCGATGTTATGCTGGCCGGGGGCACTGAAGCGAGTATTACCACTGCCGGCTTTGCAGGTTTCTGTTCCCTTAGAGCTATGTCTCAAAGGAACGATGAACCGGAGAAAGCCAGTCGTCCTTTTGACAAAGGGAGAGACGGGTTTGTCATGGGGGAAGGTGCTATCGTGTTGGTTCTTGAAAGCATGGAGCATGCACTTGCCCGGGGAGCACGCCCGTACGCCGAAATAGTGGGATATGGAGCAAGCGATGACGCCTATCACATTGTGGAGCCGGATCCGGAAGGTAAGGGCGCAGCCTTAGCCATGTATAGAGCATTGGGTGATGCCGGACTGGCGCCGACGGATGTGGATTACGTTAATGCACATGGCACATCCACTCAGATGAATGATAAGTGTGAGACACTGGCAATCAAAAAGGTATTTGGCGCTCATGCGTATGAGCTGATGGTGAGTTCCACTAAGTCCATGACAGGTCACTTGTTGGGCGCAGCAGGGGCGTGCGGTGTTGCTGCGTGTTTATTTGCAGTGGAAACCGGAATTGTTCCGGCAACGATAAACTATGAAGAACCTGACCCGGATTGTGATTTGGATTACGTGCCTAACACAGCAAGGAATGCCAAGGTAGATGTGGCTATGAGTAATGCCTTTGGATTCGGAGGGCACAATGGGGTCATTGTAGTCAAGAGGTTTCAGGAATGAGTAGGGAATTATGTGATGACACGTTGCATCAATTGCAACGTGTCCTTGGGGTGTCTTTTCGTAATCGAAACGTGCTCCGGAAGGCAGTAACTCATAGTTCTTTTGAAGGCGGAGGTCCTGCTGCCGGAAATGAACGCTTAGAGTTTCTTGGAGATGCTGTCCTCAAGTTAACATGCTCGTGGTATTTTTACGAGACTCATCCGAACTTGGCTGAAGGGGAGCTTTCAGCCATAATTGGTCAGGTAGTCAGTGAAAAGTCTTTAGCCTCCGCCGCTACCGAAATCGGGTTGTCGAGATTTCTTCTGGTTGGCCCGAGTCTTGAAGCAACAAGAGGCAGGGAGTTGCCTTCTGTGCTTGCAGACTCACTTGAAGCAATCATTGGTGCCGTTTTTCTGGATCAAGGGCTTGAAATTGCCAAAGACTTTGTCGTGCGTAGGCTCAAGCTTGATACTCTTGATACTCAGGAGTACTTGAAAGAGACAAATTTCAGGAACCATAAGGCAGAGTTGCAGGAACTCTTTCAAAAGACAAGAAAAACGCTCCCTGAGTATAGGGTGGTAAGCGAAGACGGCCCTGATCACGACAAGACTTTTACCGTTTCTGTGTACTCCGGGGATGTCTCAATAGGTTGTGGAGTAGGCAAAACCAAGAAAGACGCTGAACAGGCTGCGGCGGAAGATGCACTAATTCGACTAATCACTTTCTAAAATCGAGAAATTCCGCATAATAGAGGATCTTCTGGGATGATGTGGAATATTTATAGTAAGAAAGAAGGTTTATGGTCCAAAACCTGGGAACGGGAGGTCAGAAGGCGTGGAGGTACTAAGGGTATCAGCGCAGTCAAAACCCAAGTCGGTGGCGGGCGCTCTTGCTGCTGTGCTTAGAGAGAGAGGGTCTGCCGAAGTTCAGGCGGTTGGAGCCGGAGCTGTGAACCAAGCTGTCAAGGCCATAGCAATTACACGAGGGTTTGTCGCGCCAAATGGAATAGACCTCATTGCCATTCCAGCTTTCACCGAGATTCAAATCGACGGGGAAGAGAGAACCGCAATAAAGTTCATTGTAGAACCCAGGTAGTGTCCAGAGAGAGAAGTTGTGAGCATTAGCCATTTATTGAGTCATTGTTAGCTTTCTTATAATTTGGGACTGGTTTTGGACCAACAGCCTGTTCTCCTAGGAGCAAGCGCTTCTCCGGAGGCAGGCTGTGCCACTAATAATCATTGCGTGTCCACTTTCAGAAGAATATTATTCCTTGGCCGATAGTATACATTTACCGAACTTAGCGTAAATCGGTCAAGGGGGATTCTACATGTCCGATGCCAACCAAGACCTAGACCTCGAGTTACTGTTGCGAGCACGGCAGGGACAAGAACCGGCCAGGGATGACTTGGTACGGAAGTACTTGCCAATGGTACGACATATTGTTCAGACTACTGTTGTGGGAGTCCCCGGTTTGGAATTTGAGGACCTCACTCAAGACGGTCTGTTCGGACTTCTCGAGGCTATCCGGCAATATGATGTTAATCGTCCGGGAGTCAAGTTCAGCTCCTTCGCATACCTCTGCATTATCCGCAAGGTATACAACAGTCTTCGCAGGCAGACCAGCGGGAAACATAGACTGCTTAATCAGGCCTTGTCCCTGTATACAGTCATGGATAGGGAGGGTTGTCGTCCAATTCTGGATTTCCTTCAAGGAGATTCAATGAATCCTGAAACAGTCGTGGAAGACAACTGGATGAGCATGCGAATGGAGCAGGTCTTAAGAGATTACCTTTCTGTACTGGAGTATGTTGTAACTGTCCTCTTACGTCAGGGGTACACCACAAGTGAGATTAGCCGTGCAATGGGACTCAACCTCAAAGCAGTGGATAACGCACGTACTCGTGTTAAGACAAAGTTAAGACGGATCCTACATAAATATGGCTCACTGGCTCATCCTGAGATTCCTCGAAAGGTAAGAAAACGCGAAGACCTGTATCTTGACGTTAAGGTAAGCCTGTAACCCTGCCATCTGCTTACACTCCTTCCACATAATTACTGTGTTGCCCCGGTGTCTACGGCTTTGCCGTGATGGATTTACCATCCAGCAATTCCAGGTAAGATTCTCTTTTGGTTTATGCTGTGATACAATACCATTGCAACCTGGGATGATTGGTGTAGAAACTGTGCCTGGGGCTAGGGTGATTTTGCTTGTACCTCAAGCGAGTAGAAATGTATGGTTTCAAATCCTTTGCAGACAAAACAGAACTTGCGTTGTCTCCGGGTATCACTGCGATTGTAGGCCCAAATGGAAGCGGGAAAAGCAATATTGCTGACGCAATCAGGTGGGCGCTGGGAGAGCAAAGCGCGAAGACCCTCCGTGGTTCCAAGATGGAAGACGTAATCTTCTCCGGAACCAATACGAGGAAACCTTTGGGGTTTGCCGAGGTTACACTGGTGTTTGATAACAGTGACGGCTTTCTTTCCGTTGATTTTCTGGAGGTTCAGGTTACCAGGCGGGTCTATCGGTCAGGTGCAAGTGAGTTCCTTATCTCCGGTGTGCCATGCCGTCTTAAAGATATTCACACCCTTTTTATGGACACAGGGCTTGGAAGATCCGGATATTCCGTGATTGAGCAGGGCAGAATTGACTCGATTCTAGCTGCAGGCTCTGATCAGCGTAGAGCATTTTTTGAGGAAGCATCAGGGATTCATCGGTACAAGGTTCGCCGTAATGAGACAGAAAGACGGCTCGAGGCTGTCGGGAAAAACAGGGAGAGAATTCAAGATCTTGTATTGGAGCTTGGAAGACAGTTGGAACCTTTGGCGAAGAGGGCAGACGAAGCCAAGCAGTTTAAGAGCTACAGTCATGAGCTGTCAACGCTTGAGATAGGTTTCATCCTATCTGAACTTGAGAAGCTAAATGAGACGAAGGACGATCTCATGAAGAAGCTAAGTCATACCGGAATTCAGCTCAGGCAACTGAGGGAAGAGCAAGATACACTTGATAGTGAGATCATGCGTGACAAAGCGCACTTGACCCAATTGGAAGAGGTGCGCGATGAAACCCATTCTCGCGTGACCGAGCTGGGAGCGGAGATAGAAAAGATCGAAGGTAAGGTCGGAATAACATCTGAACGTCTGGCAAGCTTCGAGAAAGAGTTGGTTTCCCTTGAGGCATCAGGCGAGAAGGATAAGACAGGCTTGACTCATCTTCAACAAGAACTGGAGATCAAAAGAGCCCGTCTTGTAAAGATCAATGCGGAGATTGAAGCTGCCCGGGAATATCTTGAGGACAGGGAGTCTGAAGAAGAGGGTTTCTTCAGGACGTTAGGCGAGAAGAGGGAGGCAGAGGAAGGTCTTAAAATAGACGTTATTGAAGTCCTTTCTAAGCTGGCTGAAGTCAAGAACGAATTGTCCAGGAAGAAGATGGACGAGGAGTCAGAAGAGCGTCAAGTTCAAAGGGAGCGGGAGCAACTGGAACAGGCTCTGCAAGAGCTTGATGATATTTCCAACAAGCTGGATCATGATACAGGGTACCTGGAAGAACTGAGCGCAAGGAAGGACAGTCTATCCCGGGAAATACTTAAGGCGGAGCAGGATTTGAGACGATCCGCCGACGAATTGGAAAAGCTTACTGAAAGTCGTAGAAGTCTGGAGCGGCAGGCTCACGAGAAATCACTGGAGCTTGAAGCTTGTAGACGGCAGGTTATGAAGGGCCAGTGGTACCCTGAAGGAACTCGGGCTGTTATCACTGCAGCCAGGCGCAATGCGCTTGAAGGAGTTATTGGAACTCTTGCTGATATTATCAGGGTGCCAAGTAAGTATGAGTACGCTATTGAATCTGCGTTAGGGCGGTCGCTCTTAAACATTGTTGTGGAAAAGGAAAGGCATGCAAAGTCGGCTGTTGCATACCTCAAAGAGCGTAAACTTGGAAGGGCGACGTTTTTGCCTCTTGACCTTATTCGACCCGGCGGATTTCCCGCGAGGCATCTTCATATTCTTGACATGCCCGGTATTCACGGTATTGCGTCTCAACTTGTATCCCACGATGATCCTGTCAAGAAGGCAGTAGAGTTTTCACTGGGGCGTATCTTAGTTGTTGATAATCTTGATGTGGCGGTCAAGGCAACTGTCGCTCTGGATAGATCTTTGAAGATCGTTACGATTGACGGTGATATTATTTTCCCGGGAGGAGCAATTTCCGGTGGAAGCAGACGGGCAAGACCGGGTAGGCGATTGCTTGAGGTCAAGAGGCGTCTTAATGACTTGGAACGTGATGAGCGGAGTCTACGTGACGATGAATCCAGAGTAGTTCAACAAGTAGAATCGGCAAAACGTGTCATTCGTGACCTGGAGAAGCTTAGCGAGAATCTGAATTCACAGTGTAGAGCAATTGAACTCGAATCAGTGAAACGCCAAGCCCTTCAAGCTGAGAGATGCAGGGAATTAGATAAAGCTCATCTCCGAGTTGATATGCTTCGTTCACAATTGGAATCAAGGGCGCAAAGAGGCATATCGTCTGATGATATCAGACAAAAGCTGGAGGACAGGTACGAGGAGCTTACAGCAGCCAGCCGAGAGTTGTCCACAATTCAGGCAGAGCTTTCCAAGGAACTGAAGGAGCTCTCGTCTGCCCGTGACGATGCCATGCACGACATTACTGCCACCAAAGTGAAAATCGCATCGCGAAGTCAAGAGGCTGAGAATCTGAAGCAGAGCATTTTGACGCTGGAAGCTTCCGGTGAAGAGCTTGCCTCGAGAGTTTATGCTATCGGCGTGGAGATAATAAGAGTCAAGAATCTTATATCAGAGACTCGTCAGGGATTTGACACCGATAAGGCTTGTCTCGATATGCTCCGGAAGAAGAGACTGGAGCTGGAAAAGACGTTTGCGTCTGTCAGAGATCATCGTCGTGCAACGGTTCGAAGCATCAGTGACAAAGAAGAGAACATGAAGGCACTTCAGATGAGAATCGGAGGGCTGGAAAAGGATGAAACCACTTCTCGCCTTCGAAGAGTTGAGGTTATGGAAGGAATCCGTCATAGAGTAGATGATCTTGAGCGAGGTTACCGAATGACACCGGAGGAAGCCAAGTTACAGTTGGATCCGGCCCGATATGAAAACATAAGACACAGAGATAATGCAAAAGAAGAGATTCGCTTGCTTCGGGATAAGATGGATACCATAGGTCCGGTTGACCTCGGCGTAATTGAGATATACGAGTCTATGAAATCCAGACAAGGATACCTGGAAGAAGGACTCAAAGATATTGATAACGCCGTGGATTTCCTTGGACGAATGATTGAGCGCTATGACAAAGAGAGCGAAAGGCGCTTTAGGGAAACCTTTGACGCAGTGAGGCTGGAGTTCAATAAACTTTTTTCAAGGCTTTTCGGAGGCGGATCCGCTGACTTGATTTTAGTTGATCTTGAGGGTTTAAGGCTTCCCGGCGTTGAGATCGTGGCACAGCCTCCCGGTAAAAGACTTCAGAATCTTACACTTCTTTCTGCAGGTGAAAGGGCTTTATCTGCTATTGCTCTTGTATTTGCGATTCTTAAGATTCATCCGAGTCCATGCTGTATTTTGGATGAGATAGATGCAGCGCTGGATGAAGCTAATGTTGGAAGGTTTGCAGATCTCATGTGCGACGCAGCCGAAGAAGGTCAGTTTATTGTCGTGACGCACAGAAAAGGAACGATGGAGACTGCAGGCACTCTCTATGGAGTTACTATGGAGGAGTCCGGCATATCAAAGCTTGTTTCACTGAATTTAGAGAATACGAAATACCCTCGTCAAGAGACAGCTTAATGATAAAGGTGTGAACGTTTTTTATGAATGCATCGGAAAGATCAGAGAAACTTGCGCAACACAATCTGCATGACAAGCCTAAAGGGCTGTTGGCAGGCCTTTCTCAAAGGTTAGCACGAACCAGTGCGAGCATAGTAGGGCAGGTACAGTCATTGCTCAGGAGACGTCCCACTCTTGACGCGGAGTTTTTTGATGAGCTGGAAGCCATATTGCTGCAGGCTGACGTTGGAATTAAGACTACCACACGGCTACTCTCCGGACTCTCCCGCAATCTGAAAGACGGCGGACAAGGAAGGACTGTAAGCGGGGACGATGTCCTGAAGGTTCTAAAGGATGAGATAGTCACTGTCCTCGGGCCCCCTGAGCCTCTTGGAGAAGCAATGGAGAGCCCTACTGTGATCATGGTTGTAGGGGTCAATGGGACCGGAAAGACTACAACTGTGGGGAAGCTATGTTACAGGTTCAGGAAAAGTGGTTCACAGGTTATCCTGGGAGCAACTGACACTTTTAGGGCAGCAGCCATCGATCAACTGGAGATTTGGGGTAACAGAGCGGGCGCGAGAGTCATACGCCACGAAGAAGGCGCAGACCCTGCTGCAGTAGCCTATGATGCCTGTCAAGCTGCAAAGGCCAGGGGAGCGGACTATGTGATCTTGGACACCGCAGGAAGACTCCACACCCATGTAAACCTTATGAGGGAACTCGAGAAGGTCAAGCGGGTTGTTGAACGAGAGATTCCCGGAGCCCCTCATGAGGTCTTGCTTGCTCTTGACGCTACATCAGGTCAAAACGGACTTATCCAGGCTACCACATTCAAAGAGGCGGTGGAGGTCAGTGGCATAGCCCTGACAAAGCTTGATGGGACTGCCAAGGGCGGCGTTATTCTGGCAATAAGGGACAGCCTGGGGATTCCTGTAAAGCTTATCGGGATTGGTGAAGGAATTGAAGATCTTCGAGATTTTGACCCGAACGAGTTTGCAGATGCTGTTTTTCAAGATCTGGAATAGTTGGTGAATTGGCATCCCAACACCATAGGGAAAAGTGTTGCTGATTAATGACGTTAATTTCAGATACTTGCACTTGAGATAGTTAGACTTGGTTGACGCTGTTAGTCGCTAAGTGTATACTACTTGCGTGAGTTAAAGGGGGTTGGGCCTTATGTTCGAAAACCTGACAGCAAGATTTCAAGAAACCTTTCGCAAGCTGCGAGGGAAAGGGAAATTAAGCGAGGCGGACGTGGACGAGGCCCTGCGGGAGATTCGTATAGCCTTACTGGAAGCTGACGTAAACTTTAAGGTTGTCCGTGATTTTGTCTCCAACGTCAGGGAGCGAGCTGTAGGTCAGGAGGTAGCTTCCAGCCTTACCCCGGGGCAACAAGTAATCAAGATAGTGAGCGCTGAACTTACCCGGCTCATGGGTGGGCGTGAGGCCAAGATACAACATTCACCCAAGCCTCCCACTGTTATTATGGTTGTGGGACTTCAGGGCTCGGGGAAAACAACAACTGTTGCAAAACTTGGGCATCTCATGAAAAGGCAGGGCAGGAAGCCTCTATTGGTTGCAGCTGATACTCGTAGGCCGGCAGCCATAAAACAGCTTCAGGTTCTAGGTGAGAAGATCGGCATAGAAGTCTTTGCGACTCATGAAGGTGACGATGCAGTACAAGTGGCATCTTCCGGTGTCGCGCGAGGGAAGTTCTTAGGTTGTGACATGGTGCTTGTGGATACTGCAGGTCGACTTCATGTTGATGATGAACTTATGGCTGAGCTTGGTCGTATGCAGAAGGAAATCTTGCCTCAGGAAGTTCTTCTCGTAGTAGACGCTATGACCGGTCAGGATGCTGTGAATGTAGCGTCGTCATTTGATGAACGATTGGAGCTCTCCGGGGTTGTCTTAACTAAACTAGACGGAGATGCCAGGGGAGGCGCTGCTTTATCCACGAGAGCCGTTACAGGTAAACCCATAAAGTTTGTTGGAGTCGGCGAAAAAGTAGATGCCTTGGAACCCTTTCATCCGGATCGTATGGCCTCGCGTATACTGGGGATGGGGGACATTCTCAGTCTTATTGAAAAAGCTGAGGCCGGCTATGATCAGACGAAGGCCGGTGAACTTGCTGAAAAACTGAGGACTGCTGATTTTACTCTTGAGGATTTTCAAGACCAACTTGAGCAGATGCAGAAAATCGGCCCATTGGATGAAATCCTCTCAATGATTCCTGGCATGGCGCGTATCAAAGGTGTAGGCGATATGAAGGTGGATGATGGTCGTCTCAGGCAAGTGGGGGCGATCATAAATTCAATGACACCTGAGGAGCGAAAGAACCCTGGAATTATTGGTGGGAGCAGGCGGAGGAGAATTGCAAAGGGTAGCGGAGTGAGGGTTCAAGACGTCAATGTTCTGCTACGCCAATTTGATCAAGTTAAAGGAATGTTAAAGCAATTCGGAGGCTCAGGCAAAGCGCAACGTCGCGCAATGCGAAAAGGGATAATTCCTTTTATGCAATAACATACCGCTGAGCTGATATTAATAGAAATAAAGGCAGTAAATAGGAGGTGACAACATTGGCGCCTAGAATAAGACTTGCAAGAACGGGAGCGAAGGGACAGCCTTCGTATAGGGTTGTCGTGGCTGATTCTCGCTTTCCCAGAAACGGGCGGTTTATTGAGATTCTTGGAAACTACAATCCCAGGACAGAACCGGTGACTATTAACGTCAACCATGAGAAAGCCCGAGAGTGGTTGAAGAAGGGTGCACTTCCCACAGAATCAGCAAAATCAGTGCTTGTTAGAGCAGGTGTAATTGAACCATCAACTGATACTTCCGGGGGAGTTGACTCTGAATGAAAGAACTGGTTGAACATATTGCAAAGAATCTTGTAGACAATCCTGATGAGATTTCTGTTACCGATGCCACTGATGAAGAGGGGGTTACTGTGTACGAGGTTTCCTGTAATCCCGATGACAAAGGTAAGCTTATTGGGAAATCAGGTAGAACCGCAAAGGCCATCAGGACCCTGGTTCATGCTTGTAGTGCGAGACATGGAGAGAGAGCCACAGTGGAGATTGTCTAATGAAACAATTCCGGGAGAAGGAAAAGCAGGGAAACTTCATTGCTGTAGGGAAGGTTACCACCTTCCAGGGCAATCTCGGTGAGGTAAGAGTCTTACCTTTTACCGATTTTCCTGAGCAATTCTCACCAGGCGTAAGATTACGGGCAACTAAGGCAGATGCTATCAGGTTTCTGGATGTTGAAGGTGTAAGGCGACACAAGAGATTCATCGTTCTGAAATTTGCCGGTGTCGACTGCATAGATGACGCTGAAGCTCTTCGTGATGCCATACTCGAGGTTCCCGGAACAGAACTTGTTACATTGCCTCAAGGTCATTACTATGCCTTTGAGATTGAAGGCTTAAAAGTTGTGACAACCGAAGGAAGGCATTTGGGCAAGGTAGTTGGGGTCATCAGTGGATTAGCAAACGATGTCTATGAAGTTGCCCGCGATCAAGGTGAATTCGGCCGACAAGAGAAGATATTAATACCTGCGGTGAGAGAGATAGTCAAAGATATTGACCTCGAGCTCGGTACGATGATTGTAGACCTTATCCCCGGTCTCGAGTAGGTGTGAGATTTGAGAATTGACATACTCACGATTTTTCCTGAGATGTTTGAGATGCCACTTTCCGGGAGTATTGTGGGAAAGGCTCGTGAGAGAAGGCTTGTGGAGATAAATATCCACAACATAAGAGACTTTACCGTAGACAAACATAAGGTAACTGACGATTACCCTTTCGGCGGTGGAGTCGGTATGATTATGAAACCTGAGCCGATATTTGCTGCAACCGAGCATATTCTGGATGAAGCAGGAGGAAGACCTGCCAGGATTATCTTAATGACGCCTCAGGGGAAGACTCTGAGTCAGGACATGGTTAGGCGCTTTGCCAAAGAACGGCAGTTGATAATAATCTGTGGGCGCTATGAAGGCGTAGATGAACGCTTAAGACATGCCCTAGTGACTGACGAAGTTTCTATTGGAGACTATGTACTGACAGGCGGAGAGCTGCCTGCCATGGTTTTGGTAGACGCAGTGACACGATTTGTGCCGGGAGTCCTGGGTGAGGATACGCTTGCCGGCGAGTCTTTTTTCGGTGACATCTTGGATTATCCGCAGTATACGCGGCCCCGGGAGTTTAGAGGGATGACTGTGCCTGGCGTCCTGGTTTCCGGGGACCACGAAAAAGTCAGGCTCTGGAGAAGGAAACAAGCACTGGCCAGAACACTGGAAAGACGACCTGACTTGCTCAAGCAAGCTTCTTTGAGTGGTGAAGACCTTAAGCTGCTTGATGGCATTAAGAGAGAGCAGTTGGCTGACTTAACGAGGGAGGATCCCAAAAATGAACATGATTAACATTATTGAACAGGAACAGTTACGTGATGACATCCCTGATTTCGGACCCGGGGATTCTGTCAGGGTGTACGTAAAAGTAGTTGAAGGCGGAAGAGAAAGGGTTCAGGTTTTCGAAGGGACTGTGCTATCCCGTAGAGGCAGTGGCACCCGTGAGACCTTTACTGTCAGGAAGATCTCAGCAGGCATAGGTGTGGAGAGGACTTTCCCGCTACACTCCCCTAGGATAGCGAGGATTGAAAGGACGCGTGAAGGCAAAGTAAGGAGAGCAAAGCTCTACTACTTGAGAAAGCGTACAGGTAAGCGGGCTAGGGTAAAAGAAGCGAGGAGAAGGTGACATCGGAATTGGTGCCAGAAGAGCCTGACCGGACGTGTGAGGATTGGAAAACCAAAGATGAACAGGAAGTCGTGGCGGAAGCTGCTTCAAGAGAGATTCTGTCCCCT
Organism: Firmicutes bacterium UBA5449; assembly: GCA_002424305.1. Classification (GTDB taxonomy): domain Bacteria; phylum Bacillota; class SHA-98; order UBA4971; family UBA4971; genus UBA4971. The sequence goes on along the minus strand of DIQZ01000035.1, from coordinate 206,847 downwards.
GAGGTAAAGGCAGAGATTATTGAGTATGTTCAAGCTTTTGCTGTTGCTATTGTGCTTGCTGCTTTCATTATTACCTTCATTGCTCAGTCCTTTGTGGTAGAGGGGAGCAGTATGGAGCCGAGCCTTCACAATCGCGAGAGACTTCTTGTCAATAAACTTGTGTACAGATTTAGAAAGCCCGCGTACGGGGACATTGTGGTCTTCAGGTATCCTGCTAACCCAAAACGGAGATTCATCAAGAGGGTTATCGGTGTGCCCGGTGACGAAGTGGAAGTTCGCGACGGATACGTCATTGTTAACGGAATGCCCCTTGATGAAAACTATACTCTGGATCTCACTTACGGCTATTTCGGGCCCAAAGTGGTACCAAACGGCCACTACTTTGTGTTAGGAGATAACAGGAATAACAGTGACGATTCCAGATACCCTGACGTAGGTTTTGTCCCTATGGCCAATGTTGTGGGAAAGGCGAGTCTCATCTGGTGGCCTGTGGGTAGAATGGGTCTTGTGAAAAATCCTGAGGCACGCATGATGATGCCATGAAGTTTCCGTGGTTTCCCGGCCATATGGCACGGGCGAAGCAAACGATGAAACTGCACCTCTCCGGGATCGACTTGATTATTGAGGTGCTTGATGCCAGGATTCCTCGAACGAGCAGAAATCCTGATATCAAAGGTATCATTAAGAATAGATCACGCGTCGTGGTGCTGGCAAAGCATGATCTCGCTGATCCTAAAGAGACAGAGACGTGGCTCAGAATTTTAAGAGCTGACGGGCTTAAGTGTTATGCTATAGATGCGGAAACAGGCGAAGGCGTGGATGACGTGGTTCATGGTATCTCGAGCCTGGCTTCAGAGACCATGTTGAAGCTTGCAGGTCGCCAGCGGAGACCACGGCCTTTCAGAGTCATGGTGGTTGGTATTCCTAACGTAGGGAAATCATCATTGATAAATCGGATAGCCGGGAGGAAATCTGCAAAAACCGGCGCGAAGCCGGGGATTACCACAGGCAAACAGTGGATAAGAGTTGGCAGAGCTATTGAGCTATTGGATATGCCGGGTGTGCTGTCACCTCGCATGGATGATCCGGAGGACATCTTTAAGCTTGCTGCCACCGGTGCCCTTACAGAGGATAGTTTTGATGAGGTCGCTGTAGCCGAAGGCCTTCTTGAAGTAATTCAAGACAAGGCGTACAATACCCTTATCGCCCGATATAAAATCGGAGACATACACGATCAAAGCGGACATGCAATCTTACGATTGATAGGGGAGAAGCGTGGCTGTTTGGGTTCAGGTGGAGTCATAGATGTTTCTAGGGCAGCGGTAATAGTATTATCAGAGTTCAAGAAGGGACTCCTTGGAAGACTGACTTTAGATTCTCCGGCAGTTAGTGAATCAGGGGCGGAATCCCAATGAATGACTGTACTTACGGCCGGGCTGTTTCCGGCCGACATGAGCTGGATTATGAGATGAGACTGTGGCAGGAAGGCCTTGCGAATGTAGCAGGGGTAGACGAAGCAGGCCGGGGTTCTCTGTTAGGTTCTGTGGTAGCTGCTGCCGTAATCCTGCCGCAAGGGACATTTATCGACGGGGTTCGTGACTCAAAAACCTTGTCTGCGAATAAACGGGAAGCCCTGTATGACGTTATCATAGATACTGCATTGGCATGCGGTATCGGAATCGCGGACGAGAAGACGATAGATGAGATCAACATAAAACAGGCAACAAGACTTGCCATGAGACGTGCTGTGGAAGATTTAGGTGTCAAAGTTGACCATCTTCTGGTTGACGCAGAGGCGATTCCTATTGCTATTCCGCAGACACGACTTTTCCACGGGGATGCTTTATCCCACAGTATCTCCGCTGCTTCCATCATTGCTAAAGTGACAAGGGACAGAATGTGTGACCTGTGGCACGAAGAATATCCTGACTACGGCATAGCCGGGAACAAAGGGTATTGTACGAGTGAGCACATAGACGCTCTTCTTGCGCATGGGCCTTGTCCAATCCACAGAAAATCCTTTACAAGGAAACTGCTGTTAAAACATTCCAATCTTACCCTTGATCTCGATTTGTGAGATAAGGGCCTCACCCAGACGCATTAACCCAATATATGGAAGGAAAATCAAGGCGCCCTGAAGAAGTAGCGAGTTAAGTAGGTTGCCGCGAATCTTCACTATTTTTTTGTACACGAGTTGTATCAGGAGTGGCCTTTGTTGAGGTGGCCGGCGTTGCGTTCACGGGACGGCGCGCTTGCGGCACGCCTCGTTCGAATTTGGCCTATCCATATGCTTGCCAAATTCGGGGGTGCCCACTCACACAAGCGCCGGCCACCTTATCACCGCCGGGGAAATGGGCGATGGTATGTAGTGCCACAGTCAGCGACATCTGCAAAAGGGGTGTGCAAAGTGCTTCAATCAAGCAGGGAGATAGGCCTCCTGGGGGAGGATATTGCTGCAAGACACCTGAAGGCGCTGGGATTTTCCATTGTCTGTAAGAATTTTCGTTCCAGATTCGGAGAGATCGACCTTATTGCCAAAGACGGTGATACTATCGTATTCGTTGAGGTTAAGGCCAGGAGAAACCAATCCTTTGGGAGAGCCATAGAACAGGTTAACAAGGCAAAGCAAAGGAAGATAATGAAGGTAGCCTGCGCATACCTAGCAAGCACAGGGGATTATGCAAGTGAAGTCAGGTTTGATGTGTTGGCCATTGACATGCTGCCGGGCGGAGTGAAAAGGGTGGAGCTGATAAGAGGCGCATTTGACCGGTGGAGGTGAGCTGAGTGCTGGCAAAAGTTCCGGGTGGGGCGATACTTGGTATAGATGGGTACTTGGTCTACGTAGAAGTTGATGTATCCCCCGGGCTGCCTTCCTTTGACATAGTAGGACTCCCTGACGCTGCCATTCGCGAGGCCAGGGAAAGGGTTCGCGCTGCTCTCAAGAATTCCGGCTATGACTTTCCGTTGAGAAGGATCACCGTGAACTTAGCACCTGCCATGATTCGCAAAGAAGGTGCAGGCTTTGATCTGCCTATAGCCATTGGAATCCTATCTGCCACCGGAGAAATCGATAATTGGAAGGCTTCGGACTGCGTATTCATAGGAGAACTTTCTCTGGACGGGAATGTCAGAGCAACACCCGGCGGGCTGTCAATTGCTCTTGCCGCGAAAGCCGAAGGACTTAAAGAGATGATCGTGGCCCAAGCCGATGTAGCCGAGGTTGCGTTAGTTGACGGGCTTGACATATACGGCGTTGACACTCTCAGTGAAGCTGTCAGACATCTAAATGGGGAGAGACGCATCAGGAAGGCAAAGAAGACAAGGATGAAGCTGTCACCTGTCTGCCCGGAAGATGTGGATTTTGCAGATGTGGCAGGGCAGGATCACGCGAAACGTGTGTTGGAGATAGCTGCAGCAGGGAGTCATAACGTCTTGATGGTAGGCCCTCCGGGCTCAGGCAAGACTATGCTGGCTCGAAGGTTTCACACAATTCTCCCTCCTTTGTCGTGGGATGAGGCGCTTGAAGTAACTAAGGTGTACAGTGCTGCAGGGCTACTACCTAAAGGCAACAGCATTATTTCAAAGAGACCTTTTCGCAGTCCCCACCATACTATTTCTCCTGCAGGCCTCATTGGCGGTGGTCGTCTTCCGAAGCCGGGAGAGATTTCCCTTGCCCACCGCGGAGTCCTTTTCCTTGATGAGCTTCCCGAATTCAGCAGCCACGTGTTAGAGGCGCTCAGGCAGCCCATGGAAGATGGATTCGTGACTGTGGCAAGGGTGGGAGGTACAGCGGTTTTCCCAGCCGGGTTTGTGTTTCTTGGTGCTATGAATCCTTGCTTGTGCTTTAAGAAGGCTACTCCGGAAGGGATGACCTCCTGTACATGCTCCCCCGGGGTGGTCAGGCGCTATCTTAGCAGGCTCTCCGGGCCGCTTCTTGACAGGATAGACCTTCATGTTGAATTGGATCAGGTCAATGTTGATGAACTTCATTCAACTGAACACAGAGAGACATCGAAGGACATATGTGAGAGAGTCATGAAGGCAAGGGAAATACAGGTTATGCGGTTCTGTGGCACAAAGATTCACTGTAATGCAGAGATGGGGCCGGGTGAAATTGAAGTTCATTGTGGACTGGCGAAAGATACCAGGACTTTCTTGTATTCCGCCAGCCGCAAGCTGGGGTTGTCAGTTCGCTCGTATATGAGAGCTTTAAAAGTCGCAAGAACCATTGCTGATCTCGAAGGAAGCAAGGGAATTCATACGTCTCATGTAGCAGAGGCTGTCGGCTATAGAATGCCTGTTTTCAATGTCTAGAGTCCCAGCTGTACATGGTGATGTGCCGGGGTGTGTTGTATGGGTGAGCGCGAATGCATTATTGCTCTTAATACAGTAAGCACTATCGGAGGTCTTAGGTTTTCCGATCTTATGAAGAGATTCGGTTCAGCCCAAGCTGTAATGTGCGCAAAAGAGCGGGAACTACTCCAAGTCAAAGGGATAGGTAAGAAGACGGCAAGGCGTATCATAACCCTTCAAGACGGCGAAACGCTCAGGCGAGAGGTGCGACAGGCTGAGGAATCGGGGATTAACATAGTTACTGTAAATGATGCTTCTTATCCTACTGCATTACTGAATATACCGTACCCTCCTCCTGCGCTCTACATTTCGGGAGAAGTTCTGCCATCCGACGCATTTTCCATAGCAATTGTGGGTTCCAGGAAGCCTAGCTACTACGGAACCCGCGTAACCAGGTTTTTGTCGAAGAATGCAGTGGAAGCTGGGTTCACTGTAGTGTCAGGTATGGCAAGAGGCGTCGATTCTGTTGCACACAAAGGGGCTCTCGCCGGAGGGGGACAGACCATTGCTGTCTTAGGCAGCGGTCTGGATGTAACGTATCCTCCGGAGAACATGATGCTTGCTAAAAGAATAGCGAAAAACGGGGCAGTAATAAGTGAATTCCCTTTTGGTACGTGTCCTTTCCCACAAAACTTTCCCAGGCGAAATAGAATCATAAGCGGGCTTGCTCTTGGTGTTGTTGTGGTAGAAGCAGGAAAGACCAGTGGTGCACTGATTACTGCCGATTTTGCCTTGGAGCAAGGGAGAGAAGTTTTTGCCGTTCCAGGTGAAATTCGAAGCCCACTTTCGCAAGGAACACATAATCTTATCAAGCAAGGAGCGACGCTCATAGAAGGAATTGATGACATCCTTGAAGAACTTGGGGTAACAATCGCAGGCAAGCCCGATATGAAAGATAATTCCAGGCAAGTGGTTCTTTCCTCTCGTGAGAAGAGGGTCTTCGCGACACTAGGCTTCTCACCTGTGTCGACTGATGATATAGTAAGCGCGACAGGGTTTCCGGCGTCTCTAGTCACATGTGCTCTTGTCACCCTCGAGCTAAAAGGTATCATAACGCGGGTTAGGGGTGGCTATGTGAAGTGTTGAAGGGGCATGGTGCAAGCAGGTGCATGCCGGGTATTTAACCGGAGCCTGCGACAGAAACTAACCTTCGACATGAAAGGTGCGTTTTTGGTGGTGTGGGTTAAACCCGAATGAACGCGTGCTGAGATAGGAGTATGTGCCATTGAGTAGTATAAAATGAACAGCAGTGAAATCAGCGGGGTTATGCAATAGGGGAGTGTAACAATGTCAAAATGTCTTATTATTGTGGAATCACCTGCTAAAGCTAAGACGATTCAGAGGTTGCTCGGTGGGAAATACCAAGTGAAGGCTTCTGTAGGTCATGTGAGGGATCTGCCCAAAAGCAAGCTTGGGGTCGATGTGGAAAACAACTATGAGCCTCATTACATTACTATTCGGGGCAAGGGCGATACTATTCGGGAGCTCAAGGGTGCACTGGGAAAATCAAGCAAGGTCTTACTTGCAACTGACCCTGACCGCGAAGGAGAGGCAATATCTTGGCATCTTTCAGAGGCACTGGGGCTTGAGCCCACTGTTCCTCGTCGGATTGAGTTTCACGAGGTTACGAAAAGGGCGATAAAGGATGCCCTTGATAATCCGAGACCTATTCATATGGAGCGAGTCAATGCTCAGCAGGCTCGGAGGATACTCGATCGGCTTGTTGGATATACCCTCAGTCCCTTTCTATGGAAAAAAGTCCGCAGAGGCCTCTCTGCCGGTAGAGTCCAATCAGTTACTGTAAGACTCATATGCGATAGAGAAAGGGAAATTGAGGCTTTCGAACGTGATGAGTACTGGTCGATTACCGCGTTCTTGAAGACAGAGGTTGACGGTTCGGAGTTTTCTGCGAAACTCCTGAATAAAGCAGGAAGAAAGATAAGTATAAACACGGCTGAGGAGGCTAAGGCAGTCCTCAGCGATTTGAAAGGCGAGGAGTATAAAGTCGTCAAAGTGCTTGAAAGAGAACGGAAGAGGAATCCGGCGCCTCCGTTTACCACAAGCACTCTGCAGCAGGAAGCCTCAAGGAAGCTGGGGTTCAGAGCTCGTAAGACTATGCAAATTGCCCAACAGCTATATGAGGGTTTGGAGATTGGTCCGGAAGGCAACACAGGTCTTGTAACCTACATTCGAACTGACTCAGTTCGAGTTGCATCTGAAGCTGAATCTCACGCCAGATCCTTCATTAAGGATGTATACGGAAAGGATTATGTGCCTGACAGACCAAGACGGTATAAGAAGAAGGCTACCAGCCAGGATGCTCATGAGGCCATTAGGCCTACGTTGGTAACACGCCGTCCGGCTGACCTGAAAGCGCGCTTATCCTCTGACCAGTACAGATTATACAAGCTTATCTGGGACAGGTTTGTGGCAAGTCAAATGCAGGCAGCCGTCTTTGATACTGTCCGTGTAGACATCAAAGCCAAGAACTACGTGTTTAGAGCAACAGGTTCACGGGTGAAGTTCCCCGGATTCACCATCCTGTATCAAGAGGGAACTGATAATGCTGAAGAAGACGAACCAATCCTACCCGGGCTCTCTGAAGGTGAGAGGCTGCTTCTGGTTAGGCTCGAGGATAAGCAGCACTTTACTGAGCCACCGCCACGTTATAGTGAGGCTACACTTGTACGGGCACTTGAAGAAAACGGTATAGGCAGGCCAAGTACGTATGCGCCTATCCTTGAAACCATCCGCAAGCGTGATTACGTGGCCATTGAAGACAAGAGATTTTACCCAACACAACTCGGGTTTGTAGTGGTGGATGTCCTAAACAAGGTATATCCGAATGTTGTTGATGTGACTTTTACCGCTGACATGGAGGCGAAGTTGGATCGGATTGCCGAAGGTGAACTTGAGTGGGTGAAGGTCATCGAAGAATTCTACGTGCCTTTCAAAGAGACAGTAGATGAGGCCGAAGAACAAGTGGAGAGAGTGAAGATCCCCGATGAAGTCACAGATGAGCTCTGCCCTGAATGTGGCCGCAACCTTGTAGTAAAGCATGGCAGGTTTGGCGCGTTTCTGGGATGCCAAGGTTATCCTGAATGCAAGTTTACAAAGAAAATTGTCCGCAAAACCGGTGTTAAATGCCCACTGTGTGGAGAGGAGATAGTGGAAAGAAAGACCAGAAAGGGCAGGAAGTTCTATGGATGCAGCGGATATCCTGAGTGCAAGTTCACCACGTGGTATGCACCGGTTAAGAAGCCTTGCCCTGAATGTGGAGCATTTCTTGTAAGGCGCGGCGGCAAGAAAGGCTACTTAGCTTGTGTCAGGGAGGGGTGTGACTACCGAGAAGATGTGCGCTCTTCCGGTAAATCTAAGGCTTCTTCCGCTTCAGATACTTTGTGATGGTAGGTGTTGCAGGATTGGTTGATGATAGAGGTGTAGTCGTTGTAGGTGGCGGGCTTGCAGGCAGTGAGGCCGCATGGCAGATAGCTCGGAGAAATATCCCTGTCAGTATTATTGAGATGAGGCCGGGGGTGATGACACCTGCTCATACCACGTCTGATCTGGCAGAGCTCGTATGCTCAAATTCATTAGGATCCGATGGTTTTCGGAATGCGGCAGGTGTTCTCAAAGAGGAATTACGAACTTACGGATCTCTGATCATGAGGTGCGCAGAGGGTGCAAGAATCCCTGCAGGCTCAGCCCTGGCAGTGGAAAGGCAGAGGTTTTCTCATCTTGTCAGCTCGTACATTAAGAGGTCTCCTAATATTCATGTATTAAGAGAAGAGATTACTGATATCCCTCAGCACAGGCCGTGCATAATCGCCAGCGGCCCGCTGACATCTCATAGTCTTGCCCAGTCTGTCACAGGGCTGACCGGTGAAGACAATCTATACTTCTATGATGCTGTAGCCCCCATTGTTACCATGGAGTCTTGCGATCTATCCCGGGTTTTTTGGGGTTCGCGGTATGGACGAGGAGGCAATGACTATCTTAACTGTCCTATGACAAAAGAAGAGTATGATCGCTTTTATGATGCTCTAGTCTCTGCTAAGACTGCGCCCCGGCATGAATTTGAAGATATGAAGGTTTTTGAAGCGTGTATGCCCATAGAGACTCTGGCTAAACGCGGACGTGAGACTCTGGCTTACGGTCCTTTAAGACCCGTCGGACTCAAAGATCCACGTACAGGAGAGCGCCCTTATGCAGTAGTACAGCTAAGGCCGGAGGATATGGCGCGTTCCCTTCTAAATTTGGTAGGCTTTCAGACGCGCCTCGCGTGGGATGAACAACGTCGGGTGTTCCGTATGATTCCCGGCCTGGAAAAGGCTGAATTTGTTAGGTACGGGGTGATGCACAGAAACACGTTTATCAACTCGCCTGAGATCCTTCTTCCCACAATGCAGTGTCAACACGATGAGAATCTTCTCTTTGCAGGGCAAATTTCCGGAGTCGAAGGTTATCTGGAGTCTACAGCATCAGGACTTGTTGCCGGGGTAAATGCAGCAAGGCTTGTATTGGGTCTGTCTCCGATTCGGTTTCCAAAAGAGACAATTATAGGCGCTCTTTGCTACTATGTTTCCACTGAGAGAACCGGGGCATTTCAACCAATGAATGCCAACTTCGGAATTTTGCCGAAATCCGACATGAAACGACGGAAAAAAGATAATAGACTTGCTATTGCGGCATCTACCCTAAAAGTTGTACATGATTTCGAGAAAACCCTTCGTTACAGACTTGATTAAAAATTGCGATTATGATACAATTCTACAACGAAAGGGTTTGCTACAATAGTATTACGTTCTCGATAAGGGAGCGGTATTTGTGTTGACCAGTGAGGTTGATGACTTTCTTGGATATCTCTCTATTGAGAAGGGCCATTCTCCTAACACCATTAATGCATATGCCCATGATATCCAAACGTTTATAGATTTTGTCCAAGACATTCATGAGGACAAAGAAAATCGAAGCCCATCTGGCATAACTTACCTCGAGATCAGGGCCTACTTGGCGGATCTTCAAAGAGCAGGCTACTCCAGGCGAACTGTTGCCAGGAGACTTGCGGCTGTTCGGGCATTTTTTTCTTATCTCCACAAAAAAGGGATTGTCCCCCAGAATCCTGTGAAAGGCATCAGGACTCCGAAAGAAGGGCGTAGAATACCACCCTTTCTTCGCGAAGATGAGGTTGCATCTTTGATGGAGCGTCCGGCAAGGGATACCCCACTTGGACTTCGTGACATAGCAATACTGGAAACCCTTTATGCTGCAGGTCTTCGTGTGGGAGAGCTGGTTGGCCTTGATCTTGACAGTGTTGATCTTACTACGGGTTTTATCAGAGCCTATGGCAAGGGATCTAAAGAGAGAATAGTCCCAATAGGCGCAAAGGCTATAGAAGCACTCACAGAATACCTGGAAAATGGAAGACCACATCTTGCATCTCCTGGATTGGAAGCCCGCGCCCTTTTCCTAAACTGCAACGGAACAAGGCTTTCGTCTCGTGCAGTTCAAATCATGATAGATAAGTACATAGAAGATGCTACCATTGATAAAAAAATCAGTCCTCATGCTTTGAGGCACTCGTTTGCCACTCACCTCTTAGATCACGGAGCAGATCTTCGGGCTGTACAGGAACTTCTAGGTCATGCCAGCGTCTCAACGACTCAAATCTATACACATATGACCAGGAGGAGACTGAAAGTGGTTTACGATAAGGCTCATCCGCGGGCATAATACAGCAAATCGGGGAGGTGGGTTCTGGGTGAGGCAAGAATTTTACGCCACAACGGTGATTGCGGTCAAGCGCGGTGAACACGTGGCTATTGCCGGAGACGGGCAAGTTACCATGGGCAACACTGTAATGAAGCACAAGGCCAGAAAGGTTCGAAGACTCTATGAAGGCAAAGTCGTAGCAGGCTTTGCAGGGGCGGCAGCTGACGCTTTTGCTCTGTTTGAACGCTTCGAAGGCAAACTGGAAGAATACCACGGAAACCTGCCGAGAGCTGCTGTGGAATTGGTCAAAGAGTGGCGGATGGATCGTGCATTGAGGAGACTCGAAGCTCTCTTGGTTGTTGCCGACAAATCTAGTTTACTGGTTATCTCAGGAAACGGAGACCTAATAGAACCTGATGACGGTATCGCAGCAGTGGGCTCAGGCGGGCCTATGGCCTTAGCAGCAGCAAAAGCCCTTGTCGGTCATACAGATCTTACCTGTGGTGAAGTCGCCAAAGAAGCTCTGAGAATTGCATCTTCCATATGCATATATACAAATGAGGAGATCCGGTGTGAGGAGATATGAAAGGGGGCTTATGTGTGGAGCGACTTAAAGAGCTGACGCCTCGTGCTACTGTGGCAGAACTTGATAAGTTCATTGTCGGTCAAGACAGGGCAAAGAAGTCAGTAGCAATCGCGCTTCGCAATAGGTACCGCAGACTGAACCTTAAGGGGTCTCTTCGCGATGAAGTTATCCCTAAGAATATCTTGATGATAGGTCCTACAGGAGTAGGTAAGACTGAAATCGCCCGCAGACTGGCGAGATTGGTCAATGCTCCTTTCACTAAGGTAGAGGCTACGAAATTCACTGAAGTTGGGTATGTCGGAAGAGATGTAGACTCAATTATCAGGGACTTGGTGGAAAATGCAATTCGTATGGTAAAGTCCGAGAAAATGGTAGGAGTCTACCATAAAGCTGCGGCTGTCGTTGATGACAGGCTCTTAGATATCATGGTTCCTATACCTTCTCACGAATCTGAGAAGAACCCCCTTGCTATGCTCATTGGGGGATTTGGCGTTCAGCGGGATGATGAAACCTTTCAGAGGAGGCTGGAGGAAGCTAAGGATAGGCGGGAGAAGGTGAGAGAGAAACTCATTGCCGGAGACCTGGAGGATACAATCATCGAAGTATCTGTGGAAGACAGGACTCCCCCTATGCTGGAAGTCTTCAGCGGCGCCGGGGTGGAGGAGATGGGCATAAACATGCAAGATCTCTTTGGCGGGGCTTTCCCGGGGAGGACTAGGCGCAGACGAGTCCCGGTAAGAGAAGCCAGAAAGATAATAGCCCAAGAAGAGGCACAAAAACTTGTTGATATGGCGGAAGTGGAACAAGAAGCAATCGACCGTGTTGAACAAACAGGGATCGTTTTTATAGATGAGCTCGATAAGATAGCAGGTAAGGAAAGAGGAGCGGGGCCTGATGTGTCTCGTGAAGGGGTGCAGCGGGATATTCTTCCCATTGTTGAAGGTTGTACAGTTACAACAAAGTATGGCCCGGTAAAAACCGACCACATACTTTTTATCGCCGCAGGTGCCTTCCATGTATCAAAGCCTTCGGATCTCATACCGGAACTGCAAGGGAGGTTCCCGATTCGTGTAGAACTCGATAGCCTCACTAAAGAAGACTTCAAGCGCATCCTTTCTGAGCCTGAGAATGCCTTAGTAAAGCAATACGCTGCGCTTATGGCTACCGAAGGGATTGAACTCGTGTTCTTGCCTGACGCCATCTGGGAAATTGCAGCCATTGCCAGTGAGGTAAATGAGCAGACTGAGAATATCGGTGCAAGGCGACTTCATACAGTGATGGAATGTCTTCTTGAGGATGTGTCTTTTAATGCTCCGGAGTTGACTTCGAAGAAAGTCACAATTAATCGTGAGTATGTTCAGGAGAGACTTCAGGATATTGTTGGTAACAGGGATTTAAGCAGGTTTATTCTGTAATTATTACTTAGTGTCAGAAGACTCTGACCTACGGGTCGGACAAGCCTGGGAAGGAGACGGCAAATCTCAAGCATGGAGAAGCGGGCACACCCCTGCTGGCAGTAAAAGGAGGTAGTATTTGTGAAAAACCTATTGGAGAAATCACGTAGAATGAGTCGATTTGTGCAGGAATCTACAACTTATCCCTTGAATCTAAAGGAATTTGCCGGAATGCTTTCTGATGAAATCGGAGCAAATGTCTACATAGTTAGTCGTAGAGGCAGACTACTGGGATGTGCTGCAATGGAGAGCTTTGAGTGTGATGTCGTCGCGCGTCTCGTGGGTAATGGGGAATCTTTCCCCAAAGAGTGTATGGATTGGCTTCTTAGGATAATTGAAACATCAGACAATCTTCAGCAAGACGAAGGCAAGTGTTTTCTGAACACAGACAGCAAATGTCCTTTCGGAGAAGCGCTAATAACTGTAGTGCCGGTGTATGCAGGTGGGGACAGACTGGCTACGCTCGTAATGGCCAGATTCGAGCCGGAATTCGAAGAAGACGAATTAGTTCTTGCAGATTTTGCTGCTACGATTATCGGAATGGAAGTTTTGCGAACAAAAGCGGACAGAGTTGAAGAAGAAGCAAGGAAACAAGCCTCTGTTCAGATGGCCTTGGATACCCTATCCTTCTCTGAGCAGGAAGCTGTTGAACATATTTTCAAAGAACTTAACGGAGAAGAAGGTCTGCTTGTAGCCAGCAAAATTGCAGACAAAGTTGGCATAACCAGATCAGTCATTGTCAATGCGCTCCGCAAGTTTGAGAGTGCAGGTGTAATAGAGTCGCGTTCTTTAGGAATGAAAGGCACTTATATTCGTGTACTTAATGATAAGCTTTTCGAAGAACTGGAACGTCTGCGAGCACGATAAAGCGCCAGGATTACCCTCTGAGCATCAAGAGAGCCAGAGGGGCTATGATGCAGATTGCGGCAGCAATAAATACACCTATGGCCCCTCGGGTGTTTCCACTCTTGAGAAGCCATTGCCCAAAGCTGATTGTGTAAATTGCTACTATTGTCGGTGCTGTCATAATTATTAGGATTGCAGTGAGTCTCAACTCCGTTCTCCTCCATTCATGACGCCGGGGATTGTGGACTTGTCAGAGGTGTTGGTGACCTAAAGAGCAGACCCGTCCTACGTAGTTCGACTCCTACTGTTACACTGACGGAGGCTTGTGGAAACTCATTCGGCCAGTCAAGGTTTTGCCATTCCTGCCATGTCAATGTCAGATGTCTGGCTTTATTCCCAAACGCAAAAATATCAGATGAGAATCTGGTCTGAGCTTTCCGGATAATGTCACGGCAACCTCTTTCTATTTGATGGATGAGTTGCTCTTCAACGGCGCTGACTACTTTGGGATCAGTGTAGTCTTCTGTACCTTGACTTCCTATGAGACCGCCTTCAAGCAGGATCTTCACACTAATGTGAAACCTATTGCCATCCCTTGTTACACGAATCTGTGTAGGCCGTGCGAGTCGTAAGTCTGCAGCGATGAATTGGTCGTATGCAAAGGGATCCTGTACGATAGTAACACCGCGCTTGAAGATTCCGCGAAGATAAAGAACGTACCGTACCTCTTCTCCGGTAATTTCACCTACCATCTTGTCTCCTCGAAAGACTGCTGCACCTGCCAGTTCAATAGGGTTACCTCCTATTGACGGAGATTTACCTGCGATATAGTCAATGTCAGATTCACTTATTGGTACAGATATCTGCGGTGCGCCCTTACTTTTCCCTTGCTTATCGTCTTCAGGCGATGGCTCCTCATTAACTCCGGCGAGGATCACAAGGGGTCCTTCCCCCAATGATTGCATTTCCACTAAGAATCTGTGAAGTTGAGATGAAGGGATAAGGCCTGCTTTTCTACTGGCGAGGGCAAGTAATTCCAGATTCTTTGCAGGATTTTGCTCAAGAATGGGCTTGTTTGCCATAATGAATTCTTGAGCAGTGCCTTTAGCTATGACGAGAAACATAGTTCGTCTGATTTCATGAAATCGCACCAATTCTGAAATATGCGGGGCTAAGCCCCGTTCGGCAAGGTCTTCGCCGATAACTACCAGTTTGCAATGGACAAAAGACGGACGTCGATTAATGTATGTATTTGCGATATCAATAAGCCCTAGGATAGATCTGCCTCTTATGGTCGTTATGAGGCTTGCTTCATTCCCTCCTCCTTCCCCGGGTCTTCCTCCCTCTCCTCCTCCGCTTGCTACAGCCCTGGGGACCGCCATTTGCAGCGTGACATACACTGTGTCCTCTTCTCCTTTGTCAAGGCCAATTGCCATGACCAAAGCCAGGTCATCCACTTCGGTTCGACCCCAGCATCCCCCGACTATTACTACACATGCCATGATAAGTTCTGCGATTACTATGATTCTTGCATAGCGTGCCAAGAAAATCACCGCCTATTGGTATCATGGCTTGCCCTAAGACGGGCAATTAGAAGCAAGAGCAAAGGCATGACGAATATTGCCAGTCCGCCATAGGTTCTCACTATCATGAAATCCACATACGTAGCTTGAGGGACGTCAGACGGCACAAGTGCAAAAGTGAATCCGAGGATTGCGAAAGCAGGCAGAAGGGGTTTGTGAGATGGGAGTTTGAGCATATCTGAAATTATTATGGCTGTTGTGTAACCGCTAAGTGCCAGGTATACGCATGCACTGATAACCCAAAGGAAAACGAAGGCTACTTCAATGCGCTGCAGGAATCGTCCCATGTATATTAGAGTTGACGCTTCGTATCCCGGGTATGTAATGTGTACACTCATAGGATACGGAAATATCGCAGAGTAGTTCAGTGTCGATACAATCATGAAAGAGCCTGCCAGAAGAAGACTTACAAGCCCCATAGTCTGCACTTTGTGTTTTTCATCAAGTTGCTTTGCTATAATACTGAGAAACATCACCTCACCTGCGATTCCCGAGTGGATTATCCCATTATAAATTAACTTTCCGGAACCTGGTCCAAGTAGCGGAAATATAGCGTCGAAGTTGCTCTGTGGTAATAACAGGAGGTTAAGAAGGATAAGTGTGCCGATGATAAGCGGCATACCCAATGACGCAGCTCTGGTTATTGCTTCAATTCCCAGATACGTAGCAACAAGGGTTGCAAGAATGAATACGCCCATGATTACCGAAAGAGGGGTGCTGGGAAGCAATGCGGTACTTACTGTCTCGGAGAATTCACGGATCAAAAGGACTGTCGTGGCGAAGAAAAAAGCGAAATATCCCAGTGAGGCAATTGTGCCCAGCACTGGGCCACCTGCTTCTTCGCTTGCTTCAACAATGCTTCTTCCAGGGTAGCATCTTATTAGTGCTGTCATGATAAGAAAGCCAAGTGTCGCCACGGCAAAGCTTATGATGGGGACTATCCAGGCCGCCGTTTGGCCCATTTCAGCCATATGCTGTGGGAAAGATGTCAGCAGTTTTGTGGACAGAAAATAGACTGTGGCGGCTATAGCTTCCCTTGTCCCTATTTGTCCCTTACTTCCCATGTTCTTTCACCTTTCATCTTGAGGGTTTTCCTTTTTGCTTTGCCCGCTCTTTATTTGAGAAGAGTCGTTCTTGTTATTCTTAGTCCGGTTGCTGACCCATCCACGAGATATTCGCGGTTGCCTCTCTTCCTGTTGAGGCTTGAGGAAAGAAGGACGAATCTCTGATTTCCATAGGGGGTATCTAAAGAGCGCATCTCCACTGGAACGAGTGTATGGAGCGACAGGAGACATGTACGGAACACCAAACGATTTAAGGTTTACATATGTCACAAGTTGTATGAACACACCGATTGCAACACCATAGAAGCCAAGAGCTGCTGCAAGTACTATGTACAGGAAACGATAGAGACGAATTGCAAAAGACATATTAAAATTCGGAACTGCAAATGCCCCCAAAGCGGTAATAGCTACTATTACTACAAGTATAGGACTGACTATTGAAGCTGCTACCGCTGCCTGTCCTAAGATTAGTGCGCCCACTATCCCTAAGGTGGGCCCAATTATGCCCGGGATTCTAACTCCTGCTTCGCGTATGAGTTCAATGGAGAGTTCCATTATCAAGACTTCAACAGCGGTGGGGAAAGGCACTTTTTCCCGGCTGGCAGCTATCGCCAGAAGGAGATCTGTAGGGATCATCTCAGGATGAAAGTTGGTCAGCGCAAGATATATAGCAGGCAGGAAGATGGCCAATATTAGAGCTAAGGTTCGAATAACCCTAAGGAATGCGCCAAACGGCCATCTTAGAAAATAGTCCTCTGCTGATTGCAGGAGTGACCAAAAGGTAGCAGGGAGCACCAGTCCAAAAGGACTGCCGTCCAGCATAATCCCGACGTATCCTTCTGCAAGAAACGATGCCATTCTATCCGGTCGTTCGGTAGAGAGGGTTTGCGGTGCTAAAACATAAGGTTTTTCCTCGATGAACTGTTCGAGGACTCCTGTGTCCTGTATGTGATCAGACTTCGTCTCTGATATTCTTCGCTTGACTTCATCTACCAGCTCGGGATTGGTAAGGCCTTCGATGTATAGGACAGCGCAATCCACTCTTGACAGAGTGCCTACCTTTAGCATCTCAGTTATCAGGTCTGGTGTACGCATTCTTCTCCTGATCAATGCTAAGTTGCTTCTGAGGGTTTCATTGAAGGCTTCTTGGGGCCCTCGGACTACCATTTCAGCAGAGGGTTTTTCTATGCCTCTGTGTTCCCAAGACCGGGTCTCCACGGTGAGAGCGATGTCGCTTCCCTCAATAAGGAGGCAGGTAGCGCCGGAAAGGACACCTTCCGTTATTGCCCGGAGGTTGTCTTTCTCAGTCACCTGATTGCCAGGAAGCAACCTCCGTTTGACTAGTTCCAGAGTGTTCTCTGCCTTTCGATCGTCATCCAGATTGGCGATAAGCATGAGTGGTTGGAGTATTGCGAAGTCAATAATGTTTGTTGACGCCAATCCTTCAATAAATACAATTGAAGCCTCTGTCTTTGGAATAGTCGGTATGTCAAACTCCCTCACTACTGCATCTGCATTAGTGCCGTAGTGTAGGATTGATTTTAGGGCATTGAGGTTATCTTGAAGGTTTTTCGAAAGAAGCTTCATCTCACTGCTCTCTGTCTCACCGATGGAAGGAGTGATCTCAGACGATGTTTCCTGAGTGAGAACGTTTGGCTTGACAGTCCTAATCTTTTTGGGTGTTATTCTACCCAGACCGATTCCTGCCTTACGTTTGCGTCCGGTTCTTTGACGAGCTTGTCTCACGTTCGGAAGGGACTTGGATGTTTTGGGTTCATGAACGTGGGGATCTTTTCCTGCTTCAGCGTCAGGCTGTGTTTTGCTTTCAGGGGGCTGAAATAGCAAAAGAGAGATAAGCCTTTCAAGCAAGCCACCGGTTAATCCCACCTAAGAACCTCCATCCTTATTTCCCATGCATGATTCGGGAATTGCTCAATTTAGGTATTCCCCGGTGATGCTTAAGTATTCTCAAAGACGCTCTTGGTGCAAATTCTTCTTGGCATGTGCTCGTTGATATGGCTATTGTAGTGTGGTATACTACGCATTGGCGTTATCACGCACGCTTCTTGACCTTGGTATCGGTGCCCTTGATACGGGTTTTACCTAGGAATGACAGAGGCGGAGGAAAAACCGAACAGGGAGGAGGTGAGATTATGGCAGTAGTCACGATGAAGCAACTACTTGAAGCCGGTGTGCATTTTGGGCACCAAACCAGGCGTTGGAATCCTAAGATGAAGCCGTATATCTTCACCGAGCGTAACGGGATTTACATTATTGATCTGCAGAAGACTGTGAAGATGATGGAAGACGCATATGCATTCGTAAGGGATGTAGTAAGAGATGGTGGCACCATACTGTTTGTGGGCACAAAAAAGCAGGCCCAGAACACTATCAGAGAAGAAGCCCAACGATGTGGTATGTTCCACGTTAACGTGCGGTGGTTGGGTGGAATGCTCACCAACTTTCAGACCATAAGAAAACGCGTCCAGCGTCTCCAAGAGATTGAGAAACTGGAAACGGATGGTTTCTTTGAAGTGCTGCCTAAGAAGGAAGTCCTTCAACTTGTGAAGGAAAGACAGAAGCTTGAGAAGTTTCTCGGTGGCGTACGCGATATGAACAAGTTGCCTGATGCAGTCTTCGTAGTGGATTCACGTAAGGAGCGAATAGCAGTGCAAGAAGCGAGAAGGCTCAATATACCAATCATCTCTATAGTGGATACGAATTGTGATCCTGACGAGATTGACTATGTTGTTCCAGGTAACGATGATGCCATTCGTGCTATCAAACTAATAACCGGTAGGATTGCGGATGCTGTCATTGAGGGACTCGAGGGTCTGGATGCAGCGCCGATAGAAGGCGATATGGTTGAGTCTCCGGTAGGAGAAATCAGAGAACACGAACTTGACAGCGAGATAGAAGACGGCGTAACTGACGTTATAGAGATTCCTCTTGATAATGATGTAGTGGAAATCACTGAGATTGATAACGTTAGTGCGCAGGGTAGCGGTGACAATGAGTAGTCTATGAAGAAGGAGGTAGGACTTGTGGCAATTAAAGCCGAACATGTTAAGGAACTACGGGAGAGAACCGGTGCAGGCATGATGGATTGTAAAAAAGCCCTTGCTGAAACCGGTGGTGACATGGAAAAGGCCGTGGCCTATCTCCGTGAGAAGGGCCTGGCAAAAATGGTCAGGAGAGCCGGCAGGGTGGCTGCGGAAGGGATAGTCGAGTCTTATATCCACCATGGGGGTAAGATTGGAGTTCTTGTAGAGGTCAATTCCGAGACTGACTTCGTGGCGCGCACAGATGACTTCCAAACTCTTGCCAAAGAAATTGCTCTTCAGATTGCAGCTTCCAGGCCTCTTTTCGTATCACGGGAAGATGTTCCTGAGTCAGTGCTTGAGAACGAGAAGGAAATTCTTAGGGCTCAGGCACTAAATGAAGGTAAGCCGGAGAAGATTGCAGAGAAGATCGTCGAAGGACGGATAAAGAAGTTCTATAGCGAAGTGTGTCTCTTGGAACAACCCTACATTCGTGATGCTGAGAAAACCGTGCAAGATCTTGTCATTGAAGTCTCAGCGAAAACAGGCGAGAAGATAGAGATAAGTCGGTTTACCAGATATGAAATCGGGGAAGGTATAGAGAAACCCGAAAAGCAGGAATGTGCAATCAACTAGTTACTGACATTTGGGAGAAGGGAATGGCGGAGGGTGAAAGAATCCCGGTGTAATCCTGGATATAAGAGGATCGTACTGAAACTATCAGGTGAAGCGCTCGCCGGACCAAAGGGTTATGGAATAGATCTGGATGTCGTTCAAGTAATTGCAGGAGAAATCCGTGATATCCACGACCTTGGTATTGATACTGCAGTCGTTGTGGGCGGAGGCAATATTTGGCGTGGTATTCAGGCGCAAGCAGCGGGTATGGATAGAGCCAATGCAGATTATATGGGGATGCTTGCGACAATAATAAACGCTTTGTCCCTCCAGGATTGCCTGGAGAAACTCGGCGTGGATACAAGGGTTCAAACTGCTATAGAGATGCGGGAGGTTGCAGAGCCTTACATCCGGAGAAGGGCTATTCGCCATTTGGAGAAGGGAAGGGTCGTAATATTTGCGGGAGGAACAGGTAACCCCTATTTCTCCACTGACACAGCAGCTGCTCTCCGCGCCGCTGAGATTGAAGCCGAAGTCTTACTAATGGCGAAGAGGGTAGATGGAGTGTACGATAGAGACCCTCTCTCCAATCCCAATGCCAAGCGGTTTAAGCGCCTGACATACCTGGATGTGATAGAGAAAGGCCTTGGAGTCATGGATTCAACCGCAGCCTCTTTGTGTATGGACAACGGAATTCCTATCGTCGTTTTTAACCTGATGAGGTCAGGCAATGTCAAGAGGGCCGTTCTCGGAGAAGATATCGGCACCGAAATCAGGGGGGATTAATATGCCAGACGACGAGCATAGCAAGATTGAAGAAAAAATGAAGGACGTTGTGGAATCGACTCGAAAAGAATTTGCATCAATTAGGACAGGCCGAGCTAATCCGGCTCTGCTTGATAGGGTGAATGTAGAGGCTTACGGTGATATCTACCCCATAAATCAAGTAGCCAGTGTTTCCGTGCCTGAGCCTCGCCTTTTGGTAATCCAACCGTGGGATCGTAAACTTGTGCCTGACATCGAACGCGCTATTCTTAAGTCAGATCTGGCTTTGACACCTATGAGTGACGGGTCTCTTATTAGAATATCCATTCCTACGCTTACTGAAGAAAGACGTCGTGACTTGGTGAGGGGGGCTAGGAAGGTCGCTGAAGAGATGCGTATTCGCGTAAGGAATATCAGGCGCGAGGCCATAGATATCCTGCGCGAAAAAGAGAAAAACAAAGAAATAACTGAAGACGACCTAAGGCGGGGTCAGGATGATATTCAGAAGCTAACCGATGCATACGTTGCTGAGGTTGACAGCCTACTCGAGGCAAAGGAATCTGAAATTATGGAATTCTGAGAGGGGGTGGCCGGGTTGCCACATTTTATCACTGACGAGTGCACAAAGTGCGGCACATGTGCTGACGTATGTCCCTTTGAAGCAATCAGTGAAGGAGACGACAAATACGTGATAGATCCTGAAATTTGCACTGATTGCGGAATGTGTGCGGAAGAGTGTCCCTTTGAAGCAATCATAGAAGAAGAATAATTACGTAATCCTGATTTTTACAGGGGAGGGTCACCTCCCCTTAACATTTTATATGGGTCCTATTTGTGTGATATATTAAATGAACGGAGGTGTAGGATCTTAAAGTGGTTAGGAAGGCTTTCTCCAGTTGGCTTTCAGGTGTAGGGAGACGCGTTGATCGTGATGCAAAGGACATTGATTCTTTGAAAGCGCAACTCGATCTGGCCGGGCTCCCTCTACATGTTGCCATAATAATGGACGGTAACGGAAGATGGGCTCTGCGACAGGGTCTTCCGAGGCTCGCAGGCCATGCAGTGGGTAGCGAGAAAGCAGAAGAGATTGTGAAATTCGCGCAAGATATCGGGATAAAATATGTGACACTCTACGTATTCTCTACTGAAAACTGGAGACGCCCCGAAGATGAAGTAGAGGGTCTCATGAATCTTCTCGTAAAGATGTTTGAGGGAAAATTGCAGGACTTGGTTGACTACGGCGCAAAGATTAGAGTTATCGGACGCAGGGATCGGTTGCCACGGCGTGTGCTTCGTGCGATAATCAAGATTGAAGACAGGACAGACGCAAATAACAAGATTTTTGTGAATCTTGCCATAGACTACGGTGGCCGTGACGAGATAAGAAGAGCAGTGCAAGAGCTTGCGAAAAAGGCTGTCCTAGGTGAGATAGCGCCTGATACCATTTGTGAGGAAGACATAAGTTCTCACCTTTATACTGCAGGCGTCCCCAATCCTGACCTGATAATTCGTACCGGGGGAGAGATGAGGATATCTAACTTCCTCATCTGGCAGTCTGCTTATGCTGAGCTGGTAGTGACCCCTGTGCTCTGGCCCGATTTTTCCGGAGAAGATCTCCTTTTGGCAATATTGGAGTATCAGCGCCGGGATCGAAGGTTTGGCAGTGTCTGAAATCTCCTCAAGGGGAGGGTTCCAAAACTTGAACCAGAGAGTTGCAAGTGCGCTAATAGCTATACCCTTTGCACTTTTAGTCATAGTCTTAGGTAGGGCCTATTTGGCAGCAACCTTGTTGATATTTGGAATACTGGCTATCAGAGAGTTCTACAAGCTTGCTCAGTGCTCAGGTTATGGTCCTCTGGATCGCGTGGGGATTGTCGGAGTAATAGCTTTCGTGGCCTTGGGCTATATAGGTTTAGAGCACACCACAGGCCTTGTTTTGACTGTGATCGTGCTCATGAGTCTAACCTGGCAGACATTGGTTCTCGGAGGTCAAAACTCTATTGCAAATGTGGCAATAACTCTTTTAGGATCGGTCTATGTGGGACTTCCTATGTCAACGGCTCTTATGTTACGTTGCGTAGGCGGAGAGCATGCCGGGCTTGGCTACTTGTTAATGGCTATTCTTACAGTCTGGGCCACTGATATCGGAGCATATTATGGCGGAAGACTCTTTGGTAAACATAAGCTGGCGCCGAGGGTGAGTCCTAACAAGACTGTTGAGGGAGCAATCCTGGGTCTGGCAGGTGGTATTATAGCAGGGGTTGTTGTAAGGTGGTTAGGTGCTGTGCTAATGTGGTGGCCTCATCTAAGCTTGAGTCATAGTCTGATGCTTGCTGTTGTAACTTCCATTACCGGACAGGTAGGTGACTTGGCGGAATCAGCCTTTAAGAGAAGTGCTGAAGTTAAGGACTCAGGAATTTTCATGCCGGGTCACGGTGGAATCTTAGACAGAATTGACAGCTTGCTCTTGGCTATTCCTGTAGTGTACTATTATGTGCGACTTTTTCTGTCATAATTAACTTACGCTTATGCGTTTCGTGAGGTAGGTGCCTTGGAAAAGATATCCGGCGGCTGGCGATATTTCTTCATATGGTGCGCTGTGCTTGTTGCATGTTACCTTGCGGCTCGTCACGTATTTCCTCTTTTTACTCCATTTATCGCCGCCCTTATCTTAGCTGCAATCATTGATCCCATTGTGGAACTTGCGACGCGACGTTTCCGTTTCAATAGAGGGGCATGTGTCTTTATCTGTCTTCTGATTGTGCTGGTTTTGTTATCGGTTGTCATTGCTCTGGTAATCGTGCGAATCGTCTCTGAAGTGCAAGACCTCTATCGTGCGTTGCCTATTTACAACATGAACCTTGAAGAAGTCTTACGCAACATGATTTCGTACCTGAAAGGGGTAGCTGAAGGCCTGCCGGATTCCGTAATAGAGGCAATGAGGAGAGCGCAGTCCACACTATATACCGGTCTTGAGCGGCTTCTCGTAGGTATGACCGGGGTTATCGGGAGCCTCCCAAGATTCAGTATTAATATAATTGTAAGCTTTTTTGCTGCTTTCTTTATCAGTCGTGATAAAAGACAGATATCAGAGTTTATAGTCAATGTTACGCCTTCGAAATGGCGCGATAAGGCTAAACTGGCCAGGGTCGGGGTGGTTTCAGCAACTCTTGGGTTTATTAGGGCATATCTCATTTTGGTTAGCGTGACGATAATCGTTAGTATTTTGGGCTTTACAATAGCACAAGTCAGGTACGCTTGGCTCTTTGGGATAATTGCAGGCATCTTAGATCTTATCCCATTGGTTGGCCCTGGATTACTGTATGTACCGCTAATTATTTTTCATCTGTTAGTAAGGCAGTTTCACCAGGCCATAGTCATTGCAGTTCTCATGGCGGTTCAGTTTCTTATCCGTAAAGGTATTGAGCCAAGGGTGCTTGGGGCCAATCTAGGTATTCATCCCCTTGGTGTGCTTATGTCTATGTACCTCGGATACAGATTGCTCGGTGCTATCGGAATGCTCATCGGCCCACTCCTTGCAGTCATACTGAAAGTATTGATTAAGGTTGGAGTGCTGCCTTCATGGACCGGAGAATAGGAGGGGACTTGTTGGCTCGCTCTGTTGTAGTGTTAGGTTCTACAGGATCTATTGGAACTCAGACACTTGAGGTAGCCGAATGGCACCGTAAGGACATTAATATCGTAGGACTTGCCGCAGGCAAGAATATAGATATCTTAGAGAAACAAGTGAGAACTTGGCGTCCTCAGATTGTGGGTATAGCTCATGCTGATGCAGCCGCAGTATTTAAGGATAGAGTCAGAGATCTTGAAATAGAGGTTGTGTCCGGAGAAGATGCCGCCGGTATTGTAGCATCCTATGACGATGCGGAACTTGCAGTGTGTGCAATCGTTGGGATACAAGGCCTCATCCCGACAATTCAAGCTATCCGGAGCGGCAAGACTATAGCACTTGCTACAAAAGAGGCACTGGTAACCGCCGGGGAAATCGTGATGGATGAGGCTGCGAAGCATAACGTCAAGATTCTACCTGTAGACAGTGAGCACTCTGCAATATTTCAGTGTCTCAAAGGGCACGATATGATGAGCGTAGAAAGATTGATTCTTACTGCATCAGGCGGTCCTTTTCTCAAGTTTTCCAAAGAAGAAATGGAAACGGTGACGCCGGATGCGGCTCTTCGCCATCCTACGTGGTCTATGGGTGCAAAGGTTTCAATAGACTCTGCAACCTTGATGAACAAAGCCCTTGAACTTATAGAAGCAAGGTGGCTTTTTGGAATAGATCCTGATAGGATTAGTGCAGTAATTCATGAGCAAAGTATTGTTCACTCCATGGTAGAGTTCGTTGACGGGTCGATTTTGGCTCAACTTGGCGCACAAGACATGAGACTGCCTATTCAGTACGCCTTAACCTACCCGAGCCGGGGCAAAGGATATGGAGACAAGATTAACCTGACAGAACTGGGAGCTCTCACATTTGATGAGCCTGATCCGGCTAGATTTCCTGCTCTTCGTCTTGGTTATCAGGCTCTACGAGTGGGAGGTACCCTTACATGTGTTCTGAACTCGGCTAATGAAGAAGCAGTGCGACTTTTTATGTCGCAACGTATCGGGTTTTGTGACATTGCGCGCCTTGTAGAAGAGGCTATGGAAAACCATGATGTATTAGAGGCATCCACGTTAGATCAGGTGTTGGCTGCCGATTGCCGGGCCAGAGAGTACGTCCGCATGCGAGCTGAAAGGATAGGGAGATGATTCTGTGCTTAGCACCGCACTTATGATATTCATCGCTTTCGTTTTTGTGTTTCTCACATTTGCGCTATCTCACGAATTCGGTCACTTCATTGTAGGCAAGGCTGCCGGGGTGCGGGTGTATGAATTCAGTTTGGGTTTCGGCCCGAGTATTAAGCAATTCAAGAGAGGAGAGACTGTATACTCTCTAAGAACTCTCCCCGTTGGTGCATTTGTAAAGTTTGCAGGTTTGGATGAGCCTTCGGATCCCGCTGAGGACGTAGATGATCACGATCCCAGGAGTTTTCGGTCGAAACCTATTATCCTGAGGATCCTGACTATTCTGGCAGGTCCTTTCATGAATTTTGTCGTGGCTTTCATTCTGTTCGTCGTAGTTTTTGTCTCCGCAGGTGTGCCTTCCACGGTAATTGCAGAGGTTTACCCGGAAACCCCTGCTTGGCGTGGAGGCATCGTTGCAGGTGATAGAATCATATCCATCGATAAGACCAAAACTGACAGTATCACTGAAGTAAAGGACAAGATTTGGCAAAGTCCGGGACGCGCTCTGACTTTCACAGTTGAGCGGGACGGAACTAGGATTGAGCGGGTAGTGACTCCTGAAGCAGATTCAGATACACGCGGCGGGATTATCGGAGTAATGCTTTCTGAGGTTTGGACTCATCGAGGCTTCCTTGAGTCTGTGAGCCGAGGCGCAAGTTTCACAAAGAGCTTATCAAAGAACCTCCTTGTCACTCTCTGGAGGATGGTAACAGGGAAAGTAAAGCCGGATGTGGCAGGTCCTATAGGAATTGTTCAGGCAGTAGGCGAGACGGCAAAGCTAGGCTTTATCAACGTTCTCTACCTTGCGGCTTTACTCAATGTGAATCTTGGGCTTTTGAACCTTCTGCCAATACCGGTTCTTGACGGAGGGTGGATTGTGCTCCTCCTAATTGAGGCCATACGTAGGAAGCCTCTTAGCATAGAGCAAGAAGCATTTGCTCGCATGATTGGCATGGCAATCCTCGGGCTCTTGATAGTTTTTGCTACGTTTTCGGATATTGCCAGGCTGGGCGTGCTCGGAGGCTAGGTTTGTAGGAGGGGTAAAGCTTGCACGGGATTGCGCGACGTAAATCCAGCAAGGTTATGGTTGGAGATATCGGTATAGGGGGGGATTCGCGCATCTCTGTTCAGTCAATGACGAAGACTGATACCAGGGATGTAGAGGCAACCCTATCTCAGATATACAGGCTCAAAGATGTAGGCTGTGACATAGTCAGGTGTGCTGTCCCTGATATAGAGGCAGCTCAAGCCTTAGAGAAGATCAAGAAAAACTCTCCCCTTCCGCTGGTAGCAGACATTCATTTTGATTATAGGCTGGCTTTGGCTGCTGTCAGAGCAGGGGCTGATAAACTCAGGATAAATCCGGGTAATATAGGAGGCAAAGACCGAGTCTCCATGGTGGCGAAAGCTGCAAAGCAACAAGGAATTCCCATAAGGGTTGGGGTTAATTCCGGATCCATACCCAAGGACCTGCTCTCAAAACACCAAGGGGCTTCCTGCGAAGCTCTGGTTGAGAGCGCTGAGAGGAGCATGTCTTTTCTTGTTGATGAAGGCTTTCATGATATAGTAGTGTCATTGAAGGCGTCAGATGTTATGACTACAATCGAGGCTTATAGGGTTTTAGCCGGATTGTGCGATTTTCCGCTCCATTTAGGTGTCACTGAAGCGGGTGGAATAAGAGTCGGTACAGTAAAGTCCTCCATCGCCCTGGGTGTGCTTCTTATGGAAGGGATAGGCGATACAATACGAGTGTCTCTAACGCACGAACCCGAGGAAGAGGTAAGAGTGGGAATTTCCATTCTGTCCAGTATAGGAGGGCCTACGGATCGTATAGAAATAATATCGTGCCCTACTTGCGGACGTTGCCGTGGGGATCTTATGAAGATTTTAGATGAGGTGGAGGAAAGGCTGCAGGGATTGAGGTTTCCAATTAAAGTTGCTGTAATGGGATGTGAAGTGAACGGTCCCGGAGAGGCACGGGAAGCAGACGTTGGGGTAGCTCTCGGAGAAGAATTCGGGTTGATTTTCGCGCAAGGCTCTCCTGTAGGACGCGTTTCTTCGGAAGACATCGTCGCAAGATTGGTGGAAGAAGCTGTAAGAGTCGGAGAGCAAAAAAACCAGATGTAAAAATCCTTTTGAGTTTTTTAGGGAGATGGGTCGAAGTGAAAGTATCTGTGATAATACCTGCCTATAATGAAGGCGCTCGCATAGACAAAGTAATTTCTGCTGTAAAAGACGCAGATCTACCTTCTGAAATCATTGTAGTAAGCGATGGGTCTACAGATGATACGGCTGAGATAGCACGTTCTGAGGGAGTCCGTGTCATAGAGCTCCAACAGAACTCGGGAAAAGGAGCTGCCATGAAGGCAGGTGTATGTTCTACAGAGGCTGACGTCTATGTGTTCATTGACGCAGACTTAGTAGGGTTGACGCCTCAGCATGTCGACAACCTGATTCGTCCGGTTGTGGAAGATGAGGCAGATGCAACTTTAGGGGTTTTTGGAGGGGGTAGGCCTACAACCGATTTTGCCCACAAGATGACCCCCGGACTCTCCGGTCAGCGTGCGGTAAAAGCGTCATTGCTCGCGACCCTTCCCAGTATTGAGGATTCAGGGTATGGAGTCGAGGTTATGCTTAATAGGCACCTGGAGAAGCTCCACGCCAAGGTTAAGCGGGTTGAATTCCATGGAGTATCTCAGATCCTCAAAGAGGAGAAAATGGGAAGCCTGGAAGGCTTGGCTGCCAGAATCAAGATGTATAAGGATATTGTTACGCACATAAAATAGGGCGACACAGACGGAATAACGCAAATGGCTTACAGAGAGTACACTTATAGAGAGTACACTTGACGTATAACATGGTCTAAGGTATCATATCCACAATCAGATACATTATCGATGATGAAGAGGAGTAGGGTGATGCTGCCCAAAGAGAGGGAAGCCAATTAAGGTGGAAGCTTCCTGGGATTGGCGCATCTGAAGGTCGCTTCTGAGTGTCAACATCCAACAAGATACAGTCGGTTACGATGTGTCTTCAGTAGAGATTGACGGGTGGCCCGTTACAGCTAAGTGAGTGTTCGCCGGGTATGGCTCCAAAGATATTGTGCCAACCTGCGAGAAACAAGGTGGTACCGCGGAAGAAGGCTCCTTTCGCCCTTGATGTGGTGGAAGGGGCCTTTATGATCTTCAAAAAGGATTGGTGTGAAGGGAGGAAGCCTAGTGGCTATGAAAGATCCGGCAAACATTGCTCCAAAGAAGCCTGATGTGATGCCGACTGTCTATGAACCTCTGGAATCAGAAGACAAGATTTATGAGAAATGGGTTAATGCAGGGCTTTTTCATCAAGAGGTCGATTCTTCCAGAAAGCCTTTTTGCATAGTAATTCCGCCTCCGAATGTTACCGGGGCGTTACACATAGGGCATGCTCTGGATAATACCCTCCAAGATATTTTGATAAGATGGCACAGGATGCTTGGGGAGAACGCTATATGGATTCCCGGAACAGACCATGCAGGTATTGCCACACAGGTGAAAGTTGAGGCTGCTCTTTCCGAGGAAGGTCTCACCAGGCATGATTTAGGACGGGAAGAGTTCATAGAACGCGTATGGGAATGGAAACACAAATACGGTGGCGCCATTAGAAACCAACTTGAAAGGCTCGGCGCGTCGTGTGATTGGGACAGAGAAAGGTTCACAATGGACGAAGGCCTCACCAAAGCTGTTCGCAAGGTATTTGTAAGTCTATACGAGAAGGGACTGATATACAGAGGCGCCTACATTGTGAACTGGTGCCCGAGATGTCATACGTCCTTGTCAGACCTTGAAGTGGAACATGAAGAGGTTGAAGGAGCCTTCTACTACATCAATTACCCCTTGTCTGACGGAAAGGGATATGTGCAGGTGGCGACAACACGCCCTGAGACGATGTTAGGAGATACGGCAATTGCCGTGAGCCCTGATGATGAGCGGTATGAAGACGTCATAGGGAAGTCTGTGGTTCTTCCCATCATGAATAGGGAAATACCGATTATTGCTGATGAATGGGCAGATCCCGAATTCGGGACAGGGGCAGTTAAGGTTACTCCCGCCCATGACCCGAATGACTTTGAAATTGGGCTTAGGCATGCTTTGCCTATGGTTAAAGTCATCGGTGAGGACGGTCTGATGACTGAGGAAGCCGGGAGATACCAGGGTATGGATAGATACCGATGTCGGGAGGCAGTGGTATCTGAGCTCCAAGACTTAGGTTGCCTGGTTAAGACTGAAGAGCGAGCTCATTCTGTGGGACATTGCCAAAGGTGTCATGCCTCTGTGGAGCCTATGGTGTCGAAGCAATGGTTCGTAAAAATGAAGCCCCTTGCTGACCCTGCAATTAAGGCAGTTGAAGAAGGCAAAGTTAGATTTGTGCCGGAGAGATTCCGCAAGATCTACCTCAATTGGATGGAAAACGTCCATGATTGGTGCATATCAAGACAATTATGGTGGGGCCATAGAATTCCGGTGTGGTACTGTGACGAGTGTGGCGAAATGATTGTGGCTGAAGAGTCTCCCGATAAATGCATGAAGTGTGGAGGAGATACCTTAACCCAGGATCCGGATGTATTGGATACATGGTTTTCTTCTGCTCTTTGGCCGTTTTCCACATTGGGATGGCCTGATGAAATGCCTGAGCTTAAACACTTATATCCTACCTCTGTCTTAGTGACCGCCTATGATATTATCTTCTTCTGGGTAGCCAGGATGATAGTGATGGGCCTTGAGTTCATGGGCGATGTGCCATTTCATGACGTGCTAATTCATGGATTGGTAAGGGCATCAAGCGGGAAGAAAATGAGCAAATCTCTTGGTACCGGTGTGGATCCCCTTGAGGTAGTTGACGAATACGGCGCAGATGTGCTCAGGTTCACACTGGTTATGGGTAATACCCCGGGTAATGATATGAGATTCAGACAAGAGAGGCTTGAAGCCAGTAGAAATTTTGCAAACAAGCTATGGAATGCATCTAGATTCACCATCATGAATCTGGATGATTTTGACCTTGTCTCATGTGCCTCCGGTAATGCTTGTGCCATGGATCCTGATCTGGATTTACTGTTGGCAGACAGGTGGATGAGAAGCAGGACAAACAAGATATGTCGTGAAGTCTCTATGTACCTTGAAGACTATGAAATAGGTGAAGCTGCTCGAGCTCTATATAATTTCACATGGGATGAATTCTGCGACTGGTACATTGAAATTGTGAAAGCAAGGCTGTATTCAGAAGATGCAAGAGCTAGAAAGACAGCCCAATACGTTTTGTGGGAGACTCTTGGAAAAGTCATAAGACTTCTCCACCCGTTCATCCCCTTCATTACTGAGACCATATGGGGACTATTACCGGAAACTGAAGGAAGCATCATGATCTCAGAGTGGCCTGTCTATGACAACGGTGTGGATGATCCTGAAGCTGAAGACGCTATGGCTATCCTGATGGAAGCGATCAGGGCCATTAGGAACATCCGTTCAGAGATGAATGTGCCCCCGAATAAGAAAATTGAAGCCATCATCGTGGCTGACAGTGTGACCGGCACGATAATCGAGACTAATAGAGAGCTTGTAATGGGGCTTTCCGGACTTAGTGGAATGACGGTAAAAGAGAGACTGGACATCCGACCGGAGAAAGCGGTTTCTCAAATCATATCCGGTGCTGAAATATATGTACCGCTTGTAGGAATTGTTGACCTTGATGTTGAAATTCAGAAATTAGAAAAAGATTTGGATGCGACGCGAACAGCAGCTTCCAGATCCCGGAAGAAGCTCAGCAATAAGGGGTTCCTCGAAAAAGCAGCCGAAGACATTGTGGAGAAAGAAAGGGGAAAGCTGGCGGAATTCGAGGAAAAAGAGGAAAGGCTCGTAAAACGATTAGGTGAGCTCAGGGAGTGACAGAATGAATTTCGAGGATGCGATAGCCTTCCTACAGGAACTCGGCAAGTTTGGGATACACGTAGGGCTCGAGCGCAGTCTTGCCCTGTCGCGTGAAACAGGTAAGCCTGAGCAGAGTTTTCCCATAGTACATGTGGCAGGTACCAATGGGAAAGGGTCAGTTGCTGCTATGATCGAGTCCATACTCAGAGCTTGTGGCTTTCATGTAGGCCTTTTTACATCTCCACATCTTTCATCTTACACTGAGCGAATACGGGTTGGCGGGCGTCCAATCTCCAAAGAAAGATTTGCCGGGCTAATGACAGAATTAGAACCTATTTTCGAGAAAATTGCGGAGGATCCTGCATTGGGTCCTCCAACTGAGTTCGAAATGGGAACAGCTATGGCTTTTCTCAACTTTGCCTATGAGAAGGTGGATTTCGCTGTTGTTGAAGTTGGGCTTGGTGGCAGACTGGACTCAACCAATATAGTAATGCCGAAGGTCTCAGCGATAACTAACATCAGCATGGAACATACCGGAATACTGGGAAACACGCTTGAAGCAATTGCGGGAGAAAAGGCTGGGATTATCAAACAAGGTGTGCCCGTTGTGATAGGACGTCAGGATAGCTCTGTGCTTACAGTGATAGAGGAAATAGCAAGAGAGAAAGATGCTCAGGCCGTGGTGTTCGGGAGAGACATAGATTGCCGAAGAAAATCTTGGTCAATGGAGGGCCAGTCCTTTTCAGTCAGAGTCGGAACCCATGTCTATGACTCCCTAGAGATCCCTCTTGTTGGCGCACACCAGGTAGAGAATGCATCTATTGCGGTAGGTGTAATAGAGGCTCTGCGTCAACTTGGCGTAGACATAGGAGAGCCGGCGCTCAAAGCCGGTCTTCAGCTTGTCTCATGGCCCGGAAGGCTTGAAGTGTTGCAGAGAGAGCCATTGGTTGTAATTGACGGTGCCCACAATGAAGGCGGTATTCGGAAACTGGCGGAGGCGATTCCTGAGATAACAGACGGACGGCCCGTTACAGCGGTTGTCGGTATATCCCGCGATAAACCAGGGGATAAGATGGTATCAGAGATCTCAAAATTTGCCCATACTTTCATTGCTACTCAAGCTTTGTCGTCAAGAACCGGTGTGTTAGAACCGAAGGATCTTGCAGAGCTTGCCCTGAAAGAAGGACTTCAGGCTGAAACTGTCGGAGACCCGTTCCAGGCTGTAGACAGAGGATTGGAGCGTGTGGGCAGAGACGGTGCGCTTGTGGTTTGTGGGTCTATCTACCTTGTGGGCAATGTGCGCAAGCACCTTCTTCAAACAGCAGGAGAATTCCCTATGAGTCGCAGGATAGTGATATTTGTCGGCGCATATGGGTCCGGCAAGACTGAGGTTGCGCTGAATTATGCCAAACTCTTGCGCTCGCGAGGGAAAGAGGTGGCCATTTGTGACTTTGATATCGTGAATCCTTACTTCAGGTCTCGAGAAGCTGCTTCAGCCCTAAAAGATCTTGGGATAGACGTGATTTCATCCAACCCGGGTTTGGAGGCTGCTGACTTGCCTTCAATTTCCGCTACTGTTCTTCGGGCTTTTCACGAACCTACATTGGGAGTGGTATTTGATGTAGGGGGCGATCCGGTGGGCGCCAGGGCGCTTAGCGGATTCAGACGGCAGTTTCAGGCCTCAGGTTACGATATGTTTTTTGTCCTAAACACGAATCGTCCTTTTACTCAGGATGTAGACAGCGCCAGGGAGATGCTTGAATCAATTGAGACTATGTCGCAACTCTCTGTTACAGGGATAGTAAGCAATACTCACCTGGGCAAAGAGACCACAGCAGATGATGTGCTACGAGGAATCAAGGTTTCTGAATCTCTAGGCAGGGAACTGGATCTTCCTTTAGTATTTGCATGCGCTGACCATGACGTAGCAGGAAGTATCAGCAATTCACTTGGGACCAGGCTGGTGAAACTTGATCTTCATATGTGTCCTCCATGGGAGCGAATCTCTTAAGGGGTTAGGAGGAAAGCGGTATTATGCGGGGTAATATTACTCAGTAGGTTTCCATGAACTTCGCTGCTTTCTAATGTATGAGTTCTCCCCGCAGCTATGGGAGCGGCGGAAAAAGCAGGTGGCGCAGAATACCGGCGCCATACTTAGACAGATTTATGTTAAGGAGGGGTGCAGGATGCCGGAGCGAAAAGGTAGGTCTAAGGAGCGATCTTTATGGCTTGCACTGGTATGGGTCGTGACGCTGGCAGCCATGGTAGGACTTGGTGTCTTGCTTGGTAAGTATGTTTTAAGTTATTGCGCGTCATCCTTGCAGGCGCCGCGCACCAGCCAGATTGGCACAACCGAGTCGGATCGATTGGATAGTAATGACTTGCAAGGTAGCGCGATTTCCATACCTCCTGTTTCTTCTCAGTCATCGGACGAGCAAGATTCCGCTCTGTACGAGGTGCCCGCTGCCACCCCGGACAGGACAGATATTGCACCTGAGTCCAGCGAGATCACCGAGGTGTCCGTACTCTACCGAGTCCAGGTCGGCCAGTTTTATGACCGAAGTGAGGCCAAGGAGCTCGGGTATAAACTGGAGGAAGCGGGATATCCTGTTTATGTCACAACGGTGGCGCCGTATAGGGTTCAAGTAGGCGCTTTCCAGAACAGAGCCAACGCTGATACACTTGCTTCAGAACTTGAAGCACAAGGATACTCCGTGGTCATCCAGAGATGAACTATGGTTCTGGATGGAGGGTTGAGGCCCAGTGCGACTAAGGGATGTAGCCAGAATTCTTGATGCAGAAGTTCTGACAGGCGAGGATAAGCTGGACCTTCAAGTCGAGGCAGGCTGTGGATGTGATCTCATAAGCGACCTTTTAGCTTTTACTAAAGAGAGAATGCTTGTCCTCACCGGGTTGGTATCGCCTCAAATTATCCGTGCAGCAGAAATGGTAGATCTGGCCGCTATTGTTTTCGTGCGTGGCAAGCGACCTACCGGTGACATTATTGATATGGGCAAGGAATTGGACCTTCCTATTATGTGCACACATTATCCTCTGTACGAGTCAGCAGGCCTTCTTTTTACAGCCGGTTTGCCCGGTTGGCGTGATTGGCCGCGTGTTGTCGGAGGAGCACAGGATGCGCCTTGAGTATCGAGTCGCCGGAAGGGATTTTCAGGCTGCCGGTGGGGCTGCAGCTAAGATCAAGAGGACGCTCCGTCAGATAGGCATAGACGCTGAGACTGCCAGGCGTGTTGGCATAGTAGCCTATGAGGCAGAGATGAACATAGTGATACACGCCTATCGTGGTACTATCCGTATTGACATATTACCTGAACGAGTTAATATCCGTGCTGATGATGAAGGTCCCGGTATTCCCGATATTACCTTGGCAATGCAAGTGGGGTACTCTACAGCACCGGAGGATATCAAGGAGATGGGATTTGGAGCAGGTCTTGGCCTTCCTAACATGAAGCGATACTCAAATGAGCTTGAGGTCAAATCGCAAGTGGGTTCGGGAACGAGTATCATCGCAGTGATAAACCTGCCCGCGAAGGAAGGAAGCTGACTATGAGTCAGTTGTTCCACTCAGTATTGCTGATTGAGGAAAAGTGCCGTGGGTGTACTCGATGTATTAAGAATTGCCCGACTGAAGCTATTCGAGTAAGAGAAGGCAAGGCTAGGATCAATGCAGAAAGATGTACTGATTGTGGCGAGTGTATCAGAACCTGTGATAATCATGCAAAGACAGCAATCACCGATTCACTGTCAAGACTTAAAGAGTTCGATTATGTAATTGCGTTGCCTGCGCCTGCCTTGTATTCTCAGTTCGGCAGAGAGGTTGACCGAAGAGAAGTACTGGCTGCGCTGATAGATATGGGATTTGACGATGTCTTTGAAGTAGCGTACGGCGCAGATATCGCTACTTTCTTGGCTAATGAGTATCTCAAGAGGCCAAGTAACAAGGCACCAATGATTTCAGCAGCGTGTCCCGCTGTAGTCAGGCTGATTCAGGTGCGCTTCCCCGCGCTGATAGATCATTTGATTC
Organism: Firmicutes bacterium UBA5449; assembly: GCA_002424305.1. Lineage (GTDB taxonomy): Bacteria > Bacillota > SHA-98 > UBA4971 > UBA4971 > UBA4971. The sequence goes on along the minus strand of DIQZ01000035.1, from coordinate 172,071 downwards.
CCGTGGATTCGCCTATGGCGTGCTCAGGTAAGCTCGCCAAAGAGATAAAGAGCAAGGAGCTTATGATTCCAAAAGAGAGAATCGGTGCTTTCTTTATTACTCCGTGTCCCGCCAAAGTAACTTGGGTCCGGGAAGCGAACAAGCATGGGGTTTTCTCGATAGACGGTGCTATATCTATTTCTGAGGCCTATGGTGAGATCACAAAGCGACTTCCCGAGATTTCACCCCCTTATCCCGGGCTAAAGGCATCAGCCAGAGGAATTGGCTGGGGGTATTCAGGTGGTGAACGCTTTGCCGCAAAGATCGCCAAATCCTTAGTGGTGGATGGAATTCACAGTGTTATAGAGGTCTTGGAGCAACTTGAGATGGGTAAATTATCACACATAGAATTCGTGGAGGCACAAGCGTGTATAGGTGGATGCGTCGGTGGTGCTCTCACGGTGTTGAACCCGTTTATCGCCCGGATGAATCTGGAGGCTCTTGTGGATAAATCAACGATGCTTCCGGAATTGTCCAAAGAACACATAGAGGCTCTCAACCTTAAGGAGCGTCTCGGTGAGTTTACGATAAAACCCGATATCGTGGCAGTGCCTGCATTCAGACTTGATCAAGACGTATCTCGGGCAATTACCAAGGCTGAAATGATAGAGAAGGTAGTCAGTGAACTACCGGGACTCGACTGCGGTTCATGTGGTAGCCCTCACTGTCGTGCCCTGGCTGAAGATATTGTCCAGGGATTAGCGGTTGATACAGACTGCGTCCTCAAATTACGCGAGGAAATCGAAGTTCTTGCTGAGCAGCTCCTGGAAATGGCGAGAAAGGGTTCGTCTGCTCTGAAAGAAGACAATACTTTCTTGAAACCCGGAGAGTGATAGTATGGGTAATATCGTTACTGTGCGGGATATCGTGGACAAGCTCGGGTGTGAAGTAGCAGCAGGTTCACGGAAGCTTGACAGCCGAATATCATTTGGGTATTCGTCAGACCTTCTAAGTGATGTCATGGCAGTGGCAGGACCCGGGGATATCTGGGTTACTGTGCAGACTCACCAGAACATTGTTGCTGTCGGAAGTCTCACAGGTATTTCCGCAATTGTTGTGACAGGAGGGGCAGACCCCGCTCCTGAGACTGTTTCTAAGGCTGATGAGGAAGGCGTGCCTATACTTACCACGGAGAAACCTTCTTTTGAGGTCATAGGTATCTTGTACCTTATGGGTATAAGGGGCAGGAAGAGGGAATAGAAGGAGAGGAGCGAGGTGCGGCTCTTTTGGGCGGATCTCCATATTCATACCGCCCTGTCCCCATGCGCAGAAAATGAAATGACTCCGCCTGCGATAATCAAAGCTGCCAAAGCCAAGGGACTGGAAATCATAGGCATATGCGATCACAATTCGGCAGAAAATGTCATGGCAGTAATGGAGGCAGGGGCGACTGAGGGGATAACAGTAATAGGTGGTATTGAAGTCCAAACACTGGAGGATGTGCATGTACTGACGTTCTTCCGGCACGTGGATGCCTTGACTTGCTGGCAGGAAGAGATTTACGCTGCTTTACCCGGCACTTGGAACGATGAGGCAAGGTTTGGTGAACAACTGATATTAGATTCACGTGGTAGGATAACAGGCAAGTTATGCATTCTGCTTCTGGCTTCTACATCTATGAGTATTAACTACCTAGGCAAGCGCGTGCGCGAATTGGAAGGTATTGTTATTCCTGCCCATATCGATAGGCCGTCATTCAGCCTCATCAGGAATCTAGGGTTTGTGCCGGACGCGCTCCGCCCTGACTGCATGGAAATATCGAGGAATATCAGTGTGGAACAGGCTAGGGACAGATTCCCATGCGTGGCCGGTTTTTCTCTTGTTAAGTCTTCCGATGCCCATAGGTTAAATGAGATATCAGTCAGTGTCGGCTTTTGGATTGAGGCGCCTAAGTGGGATGAGATTCTGCTTGCTTTGAGGCTTTCCGACGGGCGGTACGTTAAGCCTGAAGAAACCGCTGTAAGATGATTGTGTCTTACGGATATGTGAAGCAGGAGGGGGATTATGTGCGAGAGCTATCTCTTCATATCCTGGACATAGCGCAAAACTCTATAGAGGCCGGTGCGAATACTGTGGAAATCACAGTTGATGAGGACGAATCTTCTGACCTGTTGACTATACGTGTTGCAGACGATGGGTGCGGAATTCCCGAAGAAATCCTAAAGCATATTACCGATCCCTTCGCAACATCAAGGAGAACTCGCCGAGTGGGCCTTGGAATCCCATTGTTTAGTGAAGCTGCGAGAGTGGCGGGAGGGGATCTGGAAATCCAGTCAGGGTCAGGGCAGGGGACAGAGATCAAGGCTACTTTCAAGATCAGCAATATCGATAGGGCGCCCCTTGGGGACATGGCAGAGACAATGGCTCTTCTCATAGTCTGCAACCCTCATGTGGATTTCAAGTATGAACATAGTAGAGGGAAGACTAGGTTTAGGTGTAGCACAGGCATGCTTGCGAAAATACTCGGGGGAATGTCTATTGGAAGCCCGTCTGCAGTACCTGTGATACGCAATGTAATTCGAGAAGGTCTTAAGCATGTTCAGATGACGTAAATCCTATGCGATATAACGCCGGAGGTTGTATGTAGTATGAGAGAGCGTGGTAGAGTCCTTGAAACCCGTGGCAACATGGCCAGAGTCGAGATACTTCGTAGGGATGAATGCAGTAGGTGCAAGGTATGCGGGTTTGGGTCAAGAGACAGAGTTATTGCCAACGCTGTTAATTCCATAGGCGCAAAAATCCACGATGATGTGGAACTTGAATTAGAAGGGTCTCAGGTGGTCAGGGCTGCAGTGATTGTGTATTTGATACCCCTTGCGTTTTTCTTAGTCGGCCTCTACTTGGGCACCGTTTTTGCATCTTTTATTAAACGGCAAGACATGGCATCACTGATCGCAGCGATCTTTGGTTTTGGATTTCTAGGGCTGTCATATGTCGGAGTCGCTGTATATAGCAGGCGCCCTGCCATATCCAAGTACCAAGCGAGGGTTGTCAGGGTCCTGGCTCCAAGTGGACGCGATGGAAGCGAGGATATGTGAAGTCTGGTGCGAAAAATATGAAAGGGGGATTGTGAAAGATCGCACAAAGTAGTAAACTAGACATAATGAAGTGGGGTAATACGGGTTAAATTCAATAAAATGTAAATACAGGAAGTTGTTTACTCATTGATATGAATGTGGGATTTGGAGACAGAGTTGAGGGGCAAGTCTTGGGAGGTGTCGCAAGTGAAAACAGTTGAAGAGTTGGAACGCATCAGGAAGCAAGCTCAGGCAATGACAAGACTCAGAGAAGGTGGGGAATCCATCAAAATTGTGGTGGGAATGGGAACATGTGGAATTGCAGCAGGGGCGCGTGAGACCCTTTCTGCAATCATGGATGAGCTTGCACGTCGTAATATCCAGGATGTCATTGTGACCCAAACAGGTTGCATCGGGCTGTGTGAACAGGAACCTATCATAGCCATAGTGATGCCAGGCTCTGAGAAGGTCACGTATGGTAAGGTCTCCAGGGAGAAGGCACGCAAGATCGTGGCCAGTCACGTTGTGAATAGTCAGATAGTTGGGGAGTGGGTAATCGCTACCGAGTAACTTAAGAGAGCGCCTTTCACGAAAAGGGGGCTTGAAGATGGACGTTATGCCTGCGAGCTTAGATTGTTGCGAATCGACCATCAAGGAAATCGTTGTGAGGCATGGCCGGAGCAAACAGGATCTTATTGCTATCTTGCATGATGTTCAGAGGGTGTTTGGATACCTTCCTGAGAGTGCACTCATCCAGGTTGCAAGCAACCTTGATGTGCCACTTTCAAAGGTTTATGGTGTCGCTACCTTCTATACCCTTTTTTCCACAAAACCCATGGGAGAACATGTAATTAGGGTATGTGAAAACGCACCCTGCCATCTGTTGGGTGCAAACTCTCTGATTGATGTTCTTGAGAAAGAATTAGGAATTCCCATGGGTGGTACCACAAGTTGTGGAACATTTACTCTCAAGCACACCAGCTGCCTCGGAGTGTGTGGTGTAGCTCCAGCTATAATGATTGATGATGAAGTGTACGGCAACCTCACGCCCGATGAAATTCCGGTTATTCTTAAGAAATACAGGTGACATCTGGGGAGGAGGTGGACGCTCGTGCAATTTTACCGTTCACATGTCTTGGTGTGCGGAGGAACTCCATGTATTCTCAAAGGATGTAAGGCAGTACGTGACGCACTCATCGATGAGTTGAAACGTCGGGGACTGGATGAGGAGATAAGAGTAGTTGAAACGGGTTGCTTGGGTCCATGTGACCTCGGTCCTGTAATAGTGGTGTACCCTGAAGGGACTCTATATGAGAGGGTACAAGTTGGTGATGTCCCTCGAATTGTAGAGGAGCATCTCCTAAAGGGCAGGGTCATACCGTCACTTACAGGCGAAGGCCGCCTTGCCGGGGTCGTAGGGTACGAGGAGCCGACGTATCTGGCGTCCCAAGAGAGGATTGTCTTGCGTAATTGCGGGATTATTGATCCCTCTTCTATCGAGGAGTATATTGCCCGCGATGGGTATAGGGCTCTTGGAAAGTGTCTCACTGAGATGGAGCCTTTAGATGTCATAGAAGTGGTGAGGCAGTCAGGGCTTGTAGGTAGAGGCGGTGCTGCGTTTCCCACAGGTTTGAAATGGGGCTTCACAGCGAACGCCGAATCGGAACAGAAGTTCATAATATGCAATGCTGATGAGGGAGAGCCTGGGACTTTTAAGGACCGTCTGATCCTTGAGGGAGATCCCCATAATATTCTCGAGGCCATGGCCATCGCCGGGTATGCCGTGGGGGCGAGTTGTGGCTATGTGTACATAAGAGGCGAGTATGTCCTTTCGATAGAGCGAATAAACGAAGCAATAGAGCAGGCAAAGGTCTTTGGATTGCTTGGTGAGGACATATTCGGGTCAGGGTTTTCATTTGACGTCCAGGTAGTAAAAGGTGCAGGGGCCTACGTTTGTGGTGAGGAGACTGCTCTGATAGAGTCGATGGAGGGTGGACGAGGGGAACCTAGAATTAAGCCTCCATATCCTGGTACACATGGCTTCTTAGGAAAGCCAACAGTAGTAAACAACGTAGAAACCCTGGCAAATATCCCCCCGATAATGCTTAACGGAGCCCAATGGTATAGAGGATTCGGCACCTCGAAATGTCCTGGCACAAAGGTATTTACCATGATCGGCGACATTAACAGCAAAGGTCTTATTGAAGTGCCGATGGGGATAACTCTTCGCAGAGTAATCTACGAGATCGGTGGCGGAATCCCGGGAGGACGAGATTTTAAGATGGCGCAGACCGGAGGTACTTCCGGAGGATGCCTCCCCCGTGAGATGCTGGATGTGCCTATGGATTATTTCACTCTCCCTGAGGTGGGTTCTGCTCTCGGGTCAGGTGCATTGCTAATAATGGATGACAGCCACTGCATTGTTGATATCGCAGAATCCTTTATGAGGTTCTTTGTGCGAGAATCGTGTGGCAAATGTGTCCCTTGTCGAGAAGGAACAGCAAGATTGCATGATATTATCCGAAAAATCTCGCAGGGTAATGGAACTTACGAAGATCTTCGACTCATAAGAGATCTAAGTCATGCTATGCAAGGAACGTCTCTTTGCGGGCTGGGCCAGTCAGCACCTGTGCCTATTATGACTATGCTTAAGTATTTCAAAGACGAGTTTGAAGCTCACATAAAGAATAGGCTGTGTCCTACCGGGACATGCAGGCTATGACTTCACTTAGCTCCATGACGGAAGGAGTGACAGAAGATGGCAATGGTAACGATAGACGGCCGGAAAGTCCAGGTAGATGCCGGTGCTACGATTCTTGAAGCAGCCGACAAGCTTGGAATTGACATTCCTACTCTGTGCCATCATCCTGACTTGGAAGTCCAGGCCGTTTGCCGCATTTGCGTCGTAGAGATAGAAGGAGAGAAGCTACTTCAACCTGCGTGTGCCTTTCCGGTGAGGGACAACATGGTGGTCCATACTACTACTCCCGCTGTGAGACACGCCAGACGAGTGAACCTCGAACTCATCCTTGCTCATCATCCTACTGACTGTCTCCAATGCATAAGAAATCGCAATTGTGAGCTTCAATCACTCGCGGAAAGGTTAGGAATTCGAGAGATCCGTTTTGAACACAAACTTCGAGGCCTTCCATTAGACGAGTCAACTCCCTCAATAGTTCGCGAGCCTGACAAGTGTATATCGTGTAGGAGATGTGTAGCTATGTGCCGTGACGTGCAAGCTGCGACTGTGCTGTGGCCTGTGGGAAGGGGTGCAGATGTAGTTGTGGCTCCTGCGTGTGAGAGAGACTTAGCTGACGCGGCGTGTGCCCTCTGTGGACAGTGTATTCATGCATGTCCTGTAGGTGCAATAGCAGAACGCGACGATACAGACAGGGTTTTCCGGGCACTTGCGGATCCTAATAAACACGTGGTTGTTCAAACAGCTCCTGCCACCAGGGTAAGCATTGGCGAGGAGTTGGGTTTTCCGCCGGGGAGAATCTTTACAGGGAAACTTGTTGCAGCTCTTAGGAGACTTGGCTTTGATAAAGTCATGGATACAGATTTCACTGCAGACCTCACGATTATTGAAGAAGGCAACGAGCTTCTAAAGAGGATTAAGGAGGGGGGGCCGCTCCCGCTCATTACATCGTGCAGTCCGGGCTGGATTAAGTTTGGGGAGCATTTTTTCCCTGATCTCTTGGAGTACGTCTCTACATGTAAATCGCCGCAACAGATGTTCGGAGCCCTTGTAAAGACTTATTATGCAAGGCGTGCCGGGATTGATCCAAAGGACATTGTTTCCGTATCCCTCATGCCGTGTACTGCCAAGAAGTTTGAGGCAGACCGTCCTGAGATGGCTTCTTCAGGATATCAGGATGTAGACATTGTGCTTACCAGCAGAGAATTGGGAAGGATGATCCGTGAGGTAGGAATTGACTTCCGAAGCCTGCCTGACGATGAGCATGACGCCCCAATGGGTATTTCTACAGGCGCAGCTGCAATTTTTGGTGCAACGGGCGGAGTAATGGAGGCCGCTCTCAGGACTGTCTATGAGGTAGCCACAGGCCTGGAACTCCCTAATATTGATCTTGAGGAAGTCAGAGGGCTTGAAGGAATCAAAGAGGCAGAAGTTATGCTTGGTGATGTCAAGGTCAGGGTTGGAGTGGCTCACGGCCTTGCCAATGCCAAAACAATCCTTGAGTTGGTTCGCGACAAAGAGAGAGAATATCACTTTATCGAGATAATGGCATGCCCCGGCGGTTGTGTCGGAGGGGGAGGCCAGCCGATACCTACTGACATGGAGATAAGGGGTATCCGAGGCAATGCTTTGTATGAGGCAGACCGGCTTCTACCGCTTAGGAAGTCTCATGAGAATCCTGCTATAAAGCAAATTTATGAAGACTTTCTCATAGAACCGCTTGGTGAAGTTTCGCACAAGCTTTTGCACACACACTATACACAGCGCGAGAAGTATCCTGGTACGCAAGACGCCTGTGATTAGGTGTGGACCAGGATGACTCATGTCGTGACGTGGGTGGAAAGATAGATTACGTTGAGATTGAGCGGTGCTTTGGCGCCGCTCAATCTCAAGATGCGAAATATCGGGGAACCTGATGTGACAAACGTTTAGAGAGTTATGTATGTGTGAAGGGGGAGGATGGTGGGAAAGCAGAGTATTCCCGATGTTGTTATCAGGCGCCTACCGATATATCTTCGAGTTCTCGAGAACCTTTATGAGGATTCATACAGTAACGTAATTTCCTCATTTGAGCTTGGAGACTTGGCAGGTGTGACTCCCGCACAGGTTAGAAAAGATCTCAGCTTCGTCGGGGCCTTCGGCAAGCAGGGGCTTGGTTATGAGGTTCCGACTTTGCGGGACGAACTTAAACGAGTTCTTAATCTCGACAAAGAGATAAAGGTTGCAATTATCGGCGTAGGCAGTTTAGGTCATGCAATTGCCAGGTACATCATGGAGAGATATGACACGGAAAGAGACTATCATCTAAGGTTGGTAGCTTTGTTTGATTCCAGTCCTGAAAAAGTGGGAACGTGTATCAACGGGGTACACATACACCATATAGATAACTTCCATAGCAAGGCTCCGGAGCTTGGATTTAGAATGGTTGTCATAGCGGTGCCTGCTAAGGCAGCTCAGATGGTGATGGATAAGTGTGTTAGTGCAGGGATCGAAGCAGTGCTCAACTTCGCGCCTGTTCATCTAAAAGCGCCTGAAGGAGTTAGGGTTCACAATACAGACCTCAGTGTAGATCTCATGCATCTGGCCTATTACCTCTGACTACTGAGAGGATTCATTGAAGTCTTATCGAATGTATATGATGATTATTTTAGGCGTATTTACAATTGCCTTCAGACGAACTCGCCTAATTTCCAAATATTAGATATATCATGGTGCTGATAAGGAGGAATGAGATGTATAAAATTCTTAAGAAAGAAATACTGGCGCCTAAAATCAAGCTGGTTGAAGTTGACGCTCCTGACATATGCGCTCATGCGCGGCCGGGACAGTTTGTCGTCCTAAGGATGCATGAAAAAGGTGAGCGGATACCTCTGACGATTGCAGACAGCGATCCTAAGACAGGATTGCTGACCATGGTATTCCAGGAGGTCGGGAAGAGCACGATTGAACTGGGGACTTTGAATGAAGGTGACTCCATTCGGGATATAGTCGGTCCTCTTGGGACTCCGCGAGACATTGAGAAGCTGGATTGTGTCGTTTGCGTGGCAGGAGGCGTAGGGGTGGCACCCATATACCCCGAGGCAAAAGCTTACCACAAACTCGGAACAAAGGTCATATCTCTTATTGGCGCACAGACGAAGGACATGTTGATCTTCAAAGACAGGATAGAACAGGTAAGTGATGAGGTTTACTATAGTACGGATGACGGAAGCTTTGCACACAAAGGTTTCGTCACTGAGGTCTTGGATGATCTGTTGGAGAAGGGACTTCGTCCTGACGAAGTGATAGTGATAGGGCCGTTGCCGATGATGCGGGCAGCCGCAAAGGTTACTGCCAAATTCGACGTAAAAACCATTGTCAGCTTAAACGCGATCATGGTGGATGGCACCGGGATGTGCGGTTCATGCCGAGTGACTGTAGACGGCAAGACTATGTTCTCTTGTGTTGAGGGTCCTGCATTTGATGGTCATAAGGTAGATTTTGATGAACTAATTGCAAGACAAAGGCGTTTTGTGGCAGAGGAGAAGCTTGCCATGGAGCACTATGTGGCGGGCTCGGGGGGATGCAAATGTCATCAAAAGTAAGAGCAAAAAGACATGAAATGCCAAAACAAGCACCGGGAAAACGTATTGAAAACTTCGAAGAGGTAGCGTTAGGCTATACGCCTGAACTTGCAGTAGCTGAGGCTAAGCGTTGTATTGGATGTCCGAAAAAACCTTGTGTTTCAGGGTGCCCTGTCGGCGTAGATATTCCGGACTTTGTTGCGCTTGTTGCTGAAGGAGATTTTCTAGGGGCAGCAAGAAAACTTAAGGAAAAAAACAGTCTCCCTGCTATGTGTGGACGTGTATGCCCTCAGGAAAGCCAATGTGAGGCTGTATGCACGTTAGGTAAGAAAGGCGAGCCTGTGGCTATAGGAGCTCTCGAGCGTTTCTGCGCAGATTATGAAAGGCTTCACGGAGATCCGCTTGCCGGAGTCTCATCCCGTGACTTATCCATGGGGAAAGTGGCAGTTATCGGTTCCGGTCCTGCAGGTTTAACATGCGCAGCAGAACTGAATAGACTTGGTTACAAGGTTGTCCTCTTTGAATCTTTGCATGCTACAGGTGGCGTGCTTCGATATGGCATCCCGGAGTTTCGTCTTCCTAAAGCTATTGTTGACGAGGAGGTGGAATATATAAAGAAACTAGGCGTAGAAGTACGCCTGAATGTACTTGTGGGTACAACAATCACACTAGATGAACTTTTCGCTCAAGGCTTTGATGCTGTTTTTCTTGGAACAGGTGCAGGTTTACCTTATTTCCTGGGGGTTCCCGGAGAGAATGCAAATGGTGTCTACTCTGCTAATGAGTTTTTGACCAGAGCAAATCTGATGAAGGCCTATCTATTTCCGGAATATGATACCCCAATCTGGGTTGGAGGCCGTGTTGCAGTTGTCGGCGGTGGGAACGTAGCTATGGACTCTGCCAGAACAGCGCTGCGGCTCGGTGCGGAAAAAGTGTCCATTGTGTATAGACGTTCCAGGGCTGAACTTCCGGCAAGACTTGAAGAGGTTGAAAATGCAGAGGAAGAAGGAATCGAGTTTAAGCTTCTGACAAATCCAGTGCGTATCCTCGAAGACGATAAGGGCTGGGTGAAGGGGATGGAGTGCATACAAATGGAGCTGGGTGAACCGGACGACAGCGGGAGGCGAAGACCGATCCCGATTCCCGATTCAGAATTTACTTTAGATGTTGACACTGTAATATCTGCTGTCGGTACCAATCCCAACCCTCTCCTAATTAGGACCGTTCCTGAGCTTGCTCTGGGTCGACGTGGGAACGTTATCGCCAATGAAGAGACAGGTGAGACGAACATGCCTGGGATATTCGCAGGCGGCGACATAGTTACCGGCTCCGCCACTGTGATTGCGGCAATGGGTGCAGGCAAGCGCGCTGCCCATGGGATTGACGAGTATGTCCGTAGAAAAAACGGAAGGGGTATGTAAATATGTCAAAAGGGACTTACGGTAGAATTCCCCCTGATATTGAGATTGCACAGGGCGCAAAACTTAAACCTATTTTGGAAATCGCGAAAAGCATAGGGCTTACAGAAGATGATCTTGAATTCTACGGTAAGTATATGGCAAAGGTCAGCTTGGAGACTATCGAAAGGTTGAAAGACCGTCCTTATGGGAAACTCATTTATACTACTGCGATAACTGCTACACCGGCAGGTGAAGGCAAGACCTGTACAGCCGTAGGCCTCGCTCAGGCTTTTGGGAAAATGAACAGGAACGTCATGGTTGCTCTGAGAGAGCCGTCACTGGGTCCTACCTTTGGTATCAAAGGTGGAGCAGCAGGAGGAGGGTACTCGCAGGTGCTTCCTATGGAGGACATAAACCTCCATTTCACCGGGGATATCCATGCGGTAGGTTCGGCCCACAACCTCCTTGCAGCCATGGTTGAAAACCATATCCATCAAGGCAATGATCTGGGAATCGATCCCAGACGAGTGGCGTGGCGTCGTGTTATGGATATCAGCGACAGACAGCTCCGTAACATAGTAGTTGGCCTCGGAGGGAAGCCCAATGGCACTCCTATGGAAAGTGGTTTTGACATTACAGTGGCATCAGAAATCATGGCGTGCTTCGGATTGTCGCCTTCGATAAGTGCTCTAAAGGAGCGTTTTGCCAGACTTATTGTAGGATACACCTATGACGGGAAGCCCGTTACTTGCGCAGATTTGGGAGCAGTCGGGGCAATGGCAGTCATCATGAAGGAAGCGATAAAGCCGAACTTAGTCCAGACTCTTGAGGGGCAGCCTGCCTTTGTGCATTGCGGACCTTTTGCGAATATTGCGTATGGCAATAACAGCATAGTCGCTACCGAAACAGCTCTCAGACTGGCTGATTATGCTATTACAGAAGGAGGATTCGCAGCTGACCTCGGCGCTGAGAAGTTCTTTGACATAATCTGTCGCGTAACTGACATGAGGCCTGACGTAGTTGTGATTGTGGCGTCGGCCCGTGCTCTTAACCATCATGGTGGTGCGCCAAGGGATAGGCTTGCTGAGACGAACCTGGCAGTGCTGGAAAAAGGCTGTGTGAACCTGGATAAACACATAGAAAACGTAAGAGACAAGTTCGGTCTTCCGGTCGTTGTGGCAATCAATAGATTCCCCACTGACGATGAGGAAGAACTGGAGTTCTTGAAGAAGCATTGTGATGATCTAGGGGTTCGCTCCGCCATTTCGGAAGTGGTAGGTCGCGGCGGAGAAGGTGGCATTGAGCTAGCACAGGAAGTTCTGGGTTCTCTGGAGAATGATAAGCCCAACTTCAGGTTCCTATATGAACTGGATATTCCGGTCAAGGACAAGATTGAGAAGTTGGCGCGAGAGATTTACGGAGCTAAAGGGGTTGTTTATTCAGGATCGGCGGAGCGGGATATCAGAAACATTGAGAAGCAAGGCCTGGGAGGCCTGCCGATTTGTACAGCAAAGACACAGCTCTCCCTAACTGATGATCCTGCATTAAGAGGGGCGCCCACTGATTGGGAGCTTACTGTGCGTGAGGTGCGAGTAGCTGCGGGAGCCGGCTTCATTGTGCCACTTTGCGGACAGATGATGACCATGCCCGGCCTTCCCAAACACCCTGCTGCAGAGAATGTAGATATTGACGATGAAGGGAATATTGTCGGCTTATTCTAGCAGGAACTCCACAACCGGTCTAAAGACCGGATTGGTGTGCTGGAACAAATCCCGGGGGCGTAAGAATCTGACGCCCCCGTGTTTTCATGCTAGTTTGCGTTTTTTCAGGTCAATATCTGTTTGTATTCTGCATAGAACGATAAATTGTGGTATTATCTTATAGGGATTATGGCGCTTTGCGCCTATTCAAATTTCAGAGGAACTTTTTTCAAGTAGGAGAGTATGGAATTGTCGGAAGGGGGAGTATTGGAAAATATGGCACTTAGGACTTTCAAGGGAGGAGTCCATCCCCGTTACAACAAAGATGCAACGTTTAAGAAACCTATAAAAAATATACCTTCTCCGGGACAGGTCGTGATCCCTCTTCACCAGCATACAGGTGCTCCGTGTGAGCCTTTAGTAAAAGCAGGCGATGAAGTCAAAGTGGGGCAGAAAATAGGGGATAGCAAAGCGCGTCTCACTGCGCCTGTTCATGCCAGCGTTTCCGGGAAAGTGAAGGCTGTTGTAAACCACCTTCAGTCAAGCGGTATGGATGGTCTTTGTGTTGTGATAGAGTCTGACGGCCTTGACACTCCGGACGAAAGCATAAGGCCACGGGACAATGCTGATAGGTTAGGCAAAGAAGAACTCATTAGCATTATTCGGGAAGCAGGTATAGTAGGACTTGGAGGGGCGGCATTTCCAACGTACTTCAAACTGACGCCGCCTGCAGGCAAGACCTTCGATACCTTGGTCTTAAATGGTGCAGAATGCGAGCCTTATCTTTCCGCTGACCACAGGCTTATGGTAGAGCGTCCCATGGACGTAGTCCGGGGCATAAAATTGCTCATGAAAGCATCAAATGTGGGTCAGGCAGTCATCGGTATTGAGGAGAATAAGCCTGATGCGATTTCTGCCTTAAGACAAGCTGTGGATGGGGATGCAAAAATCGAAATTGTGCCTCTCGAAGTAAAATATCCGCAAGGTGCGGAAAAACAGTTGATTTGGGCGATCTTGAGGCGGGAAGTGCCTTCAGGTGGTCTACCGGTGGATGTCGGTGTAGTAGTAAATAACGTGGGGACTTCGGTTGCAGTTAAAGAGGCAGTTATTGACAGTATGCCGCTTGTCAAGCGAGTCGTTACTGTAACCGGAACTTGTGTGCGAGAGCCCCAGAATCTTAGAGTGCCCATAGGCACTTCGGTAGGAGACATGATCGAGGCATGCGGTGGCACTCGAATTCCTCCTAAAAAGGTAATACTTGGTGGGCCGATGATGGGTGTAGCCCAGCACAGTACCGATGTGCCGATCACAAAAGGCACTTCGGGAATACTGCTTCTTTCAGAAAACGAAGCAGTTCTGGAAGAACCTCTTCCATGTATAAGATGTGGCAAGTGTGTCGAAGTGTGTCCAATGCACCTGATGCCTCTTTCGATAGCAGGTTATGCTGAGGCGGGAAGATTTGACGATAGTGAGAGATTTGGCGCGCTTGATTGTATAGAGTGTGGCTGTTGTAGCTTCATTTGTCCATCGCACAGGCGATTAGTTCAAGGAATTCGGCTGGCAAAGGCAGAAATCAGAGCCGGTCAGAGTGCCAGACGGGCCTAAAGGCCAAAGGGTTCAAGGTTTGTGGGAGTTCGGAGGGATTAGGAAATGGAAGGTAGCGGACTCATAGTATCATCATCACCGCACCAACACACAACTGTCTCAACTCCTATCATAATGAGTGACGTTATCTTAGCGCTCATGCCTGCATGCTTTGCAGGCGTATGGTTTTTCCGATTGCGAGCACTTGCTATGATGGCAGTATGTGTGGGGTCAGCAGTTATTACAGAGGCGGCTCTTCAGAGACTCGGTGGTAAGCCCATAACAGTAAGAGACTACAGTGCAGCTGTTACCGGGTTATTACTTGCTCTTGTGCTTCCTCCTGATTTGCCTCTTTGGACAGGGGCCATAGGTGCGATATTCTCTGTAGCCATAGCAAAATTTGTTTTCGGAGGGTTAGGTCGGAACATATTCAACCCGGCGCTTATCGGTAGAGCATTTCTCTTGGCTTCGTGGCCGGTGTTCATGACTAAATGGAGCTGGCCAATCATACAGGCGTCTTGGATACCGGAGTTTGACGCGGTCACCACTGCGACTCCCCTGGTTCTCATGAAAGATATGGGGATCAAGGCGCCTTACGCTAACCTATTTTTTGGGCAGGTCGCGGGTTGTATCGGTGAGACTTCAGCCCTTGCTATTCTAATCGGTGCTGCGTATCTCATATATCGCGGTCACATAAACTTAAGGATTCCACTTAGCTTCATAGGCACTGTTGCCGTACTCACAGCGCTTTTTGGGCAGGATCCGCTGTTTCACATACTTGCAGGCGGCCTTCTACTGGGCGCGTTTTTTATGGCCACAGATTATGTTACCAGTCCGGTGACGCCCAAAGGCCAGATAATCTATGGGGTTGGGTGTGGCATCCTTGTGGCCTTGATACGGCTTTATGGTGGATATCCTGAAGGCACATGTTATGCAATTCTTATCATGAATGCCGCAACAGCGCTCATAGAGAGATATTCGATACCACGGAAGTTTGGAGAGGTGAAGAGGGTTGCGTGAAGTATTGCGGTTAGGTGTTGTGCTTCTGGTAATATGTGCAATTGCCGGCGCTGTCTTAGCATTTGTTGACGGGATCACCAGTGATCGCATTGCAGCTCAGGCAACTATCCGCCTACAGCAGGCCCTCAGAGATGTGATTCCGGAAGCAGATGAATTTCAAGATGAAACACAGGAGCTCTCTGAGGTACAATTTGCAGTCCCCGGCGGGAAACCGCGATTTGCCACTACTGATAAGATGTTTACCGGCTACTCTGACGGCGAGCCTGTGGGCTTGGCAGTCATGTGTTCTCCGTCGGGATACGGCGGGCCCATTGAGACTGTAGTAGGTGTGTCTTCTGATGGCAAAGTATCAGGTGTCACTGTTGTCAAGCATAGTGAGACTCCGGGACTCGGAGCCAATATCACGAACCGTAAGTTCCAAATGCGGTTCGTTGGGATTCCCGTGGGGACTCAGGTGAAAGTGAAGAAAGACGGTGGAGAGGTCGATGCAATTACAGGCGCTACCATCTCTTCCAGGGCAATAGCAAATGCGGTGGATGAGGCTCTCCGCCTGTTTGAGGTTGTAAGGGACAAGGGGGCTCCGGCAAAATGAGCTTTAAATCTGAATTCAGTAAGGGAATTATCAAAGAGAATCCTACGTTTCGGATGCTTCTGGGGATGTGTCCGACTTTGGCGACGAGTCTGGCTGTCTTCAATGGGATAGGTATGGGTCTTGCTGCCACGTTTGTTCTTGTTGGCTCGAATATCATGATATCCGCTCTCAGGAAGGTTACACCTGAGAAGATTAGGATACCCATTTTTGTCGTAGTCATCGCTACGTTCGTAACAACAGTGGACTTAATCATGGCGGCGTTCGTACCCGGTCTCCATGAAGTGCTGGGCATCTTCATCCCACTCATAGTAGTTAACTGCATTATTTTTGCACGGGCGGAAGCTTTTGCATTCCAGCATGGGATATCGGATTCATTGGCTGACGGTCTTGGCATGGGACTGGGATGGACCTTAGCCCTGTGTGGGCTAAGCGCCATAAGGGAATTGCTTGGCACAGGGACTATCTTGGCTTTTGCTGATTTCGGATTCCCGGGAATCCGTGTTTTTGATCAAAGTCTGGCTGCAACCATGGTGATCCTTCCACCTGGCGGGTTTATTACATTGGGACTCTTAATAGGCTTGCTGAATTGGGTAATCAGTAGGAAAAGCAAGAAATCACAAAATGCATAAGACGCAATGATAAGCCT
This sequence comes from Firmicutes bacterium UBA5449, assembly GCA_002424305.1. Lineage (GTDB taxonomy): Bacteria > Bacillota > SHA-98 > UBA4971 > UBA4971 > UBA4971. The sequence continues at coordinate 155,812 of DIQZ01000035.1, read as the reverse complement.
AGTTCAGGTGAGACCGGGGGGATAGTAAATGGGGAAGTTGCTTGTTATATTCTTTGGTGGAGTACTGCTAAATAACTTCATTTTGTCCAGGTTTCTTGGGATTTGTCCGTTTATCGGTATATCCCAGCGGGTTGAAACAGCTGCGGGAATGAGTATTGCCGTAATCTTTGTCATGGGCCTTGCTTCAGTGGTAACATGGTTCTTTCATAACATGATTCTTGTCCCATTGGGACTTGAATACCTTCAGACGATTGGCTTTATTCTCATTATCGCGGCTTTAGTGCAACTGGTGGAGATGGTAATACAAAAATCAAGCCCACCGCTGTATCAAGCCTTAGGGATATATCTTCCATTGATTACGACAAACTGTGCAGTTCTTGGCGTAACACTTCTAAATGTATCGGAAAGCTACAGCTTACTTGAAGCTGCTATTAACGGCGTTGCAGGTGCATCAGGATTCGCACTCGCCATATTGCTGTTTGCTGCCATTAGGGAGCGAATGGAACTCAGCGAGATCCCCGAATCTCTAAAAGGCTTTCCCATAGCCCTGATTACTGCCGGACTCATGTCAATGGCGTTTCTGGGCTTTGCCGGCTTCAGGTTAGAGGCCTTATTCGGAGTGATGTAGGCGGCGAGGAGAGGTGATATCAGGTGGGTGTTGTACAAGCAGTGGTGGTTCTTGGACTGACCGGAGCAGTCTTTGGAATAGTGCTTGCTGTTGCAGCAAAGAAGTTTCAAGTGGAACAGGATCCGAGGCAGGATGAAATAGTGCAACTTTTGCCGGGGGCCAATTGTGGTGCATGCGGATTTCCCGGCTGTAGCGGTTTAGCTGCCTCAATAGTAGCAGGGGACGCGCCTGTCAACGGGTGTCCGGTTTCCGGCGGCAAAGTAGCGTCCAAGATCGCAAGTGTGATGGGAGTTGAACCTGCGCCGCAGACAGAGAGGAAGGTAGCAAGGGTTTTCTGCCAGGGTGATTCTGATAAATGCGGGCTAAGGTTCGTCTATGACGGACTTGCCCAATGTAGGGCTCAGAATTCAGTGGCAGGAGGTGCTAAGGCATGCACGTACGGATGTCTTGGTATGGGATCTTGTACCGACGCATGTAAGTTTGGTGCCATTCAGATGGGGCCAAACGGACTTCCCATTGTCGATGAGGCAAAATGCACATCCTGCGGTATGTGTGTTGACGCGTGTCCCAGGGGGATCATTCAGCTGGTACCCGCATCGCAGGATGTTACAGTGCTTTGTCGCTCAAAGATAAGGGGCGCTGAGGTTAGAAAGACCTGCAAGATTGGATGCATTGGGTGTGGAATATGTGTAAAGGCATGTCCGAAAGGTGCTATTACACTTGAGGATAATCTTGCTGTTATTAATTGCGCAGAATGCGATAGTTGCGGTATTTGCGTTGAGAAATGCCCAACGAAGTGCATAACAATGAGAGATGATACTGTTCCGGACAAAGCCGTTCATGTAAGTTAGTAGAGAATCGGCTGTATAACAGGCGTTTTTGAGGTTTGCAATAAATGAGAGTTGCCGGTGGTTGGCAGGGTCTTTGTATTGTGCCTGCAAACACCGGCAACCTCCAGTCCATTATGTGCCCCTCAGGAGTGGCATGGATCTGTTATGGCTTACTTAAAGATTGTCTTCAGGCCTTCTTGAAGCTTCCTTGGCAATGGCGCGTTTCCCCTTTTTCACTAATTTCCTTACCATAGCTCCTCCAACTTTGCCTGCTTCTCTCACTGTAAGCTCATCAGGGTCTCTCAAATCATCACTTAGGCCAAGCTGCTCCGCAGTTTCAAACTTCAGCCTGTCAATTTCCCGTACTGCCTTTGAACGTTCCTTATTCTTCTTTTTCTTTGCCACGAGACCCACTTCCCTTCGGGATCGTTTGTAGTTAGCATTACCAACATGCGCTAACCTAAACATCATCCTTTTCTGGCGTGAGGAACTTCGGGTTAGCCCAAAATGGCTGCTTGTCACTGCATATGAGAAGTGATACACTGAATTCCAGGAGTGTCATGGGGGGCGGTTTTTGCTTGAAGTGGGAGTATGGCAAGCGGCATAGGGAGAGTACGAGACGACGTAGACGTTTATGCTTATGGGTTCTCCTAATAGCAGTTGTTTTCATAGCCGGATACGTGGTGATCCAGTCAAGCAGCTCGTATGGCTTCACATGGGCAATTCGGAATTTGCCCCGGAAGTTTCCTTTAGATTTTACGAACACTCCGACAAATATTGAGAACGCTCCGGTGAAAACGGAACTAGATAGCAAAGAGAGTTCACGAAGTGAGTTTTTGATGGATACTTTTGTTTCTATTCGGGCAGTAGGATTAAACCCGGAGCAGGCAATTCAGGCAGCATTTGACGAGATGCACGAGATTGAATCCCTTATGAGCAGGCACATTCCTGATAGCGACGTATCACGCATAAATCAGGCAGCCGGAGGCGATCCTGTTAGAGTCAACGATGAGACGTTTCATGTTGTAGAGGAGGCTATTCGGTGGGCGGATCTTACACAAGGCGCCTTTGATATTACAATAGGTCCGCTCATGGATGTGTGGGGTTTTGGTGGCGAAAATCCTACCGTTCCCACCGTTGAGGAAATAGAGCAAGCTCGTGCTCTGGTAGGGTGGGATCTTGTCGAGCTTGACTCTGAAAATAGGACTGTCAGGTTACCTATGCAAGGGATGTCAATTGATCTAGGTGGGATTGCTAAGGGATATGCAGCCTTAAAAGGAGCACAGGCTCTTTCGGAATGTGGAATCTCCCATGCGTTGATTGACGCCGGGGGGAATATTGTTAGCATTGGTTCCCGTCCTGACGGAGAACCATGGCAAATCGGTATCCGCGATCCCAGAGGCGAAAGCATGAATGATACCATCGGTCCAACGTTATCTGTAGTTAATCATGCAGTAGCTACTTCCGGGGATTATGAAAGATTCTTTGAGCATGATGGTAAGAGATATCACCACATCCTGGATCCAAAAACAGGGATGCCGGTTGAGATGGTAAGGAGCGTAACTGTGTTAGCTGAGGATGCCTTATGTGCGGACATGCTGTCTACAGCTGTTTTTGTGCTGGGGCCGGATGAAGGGATCAAGTTTGTCGAAACTTTGGAGGGAATCTCAGCTATGATTGTGGACAGCGCCGGGAATACGATATTTTCTACAGGCTTCAACGAAATGTAGGCGCGTATGATGAATCATTTTGACACAGACGGGATGAGTCCAAGATTTGTGCTGGCTTCTGCTTCACCTGCGCGGGCTGCCCTATTAAGACAGATTGGTCTCAAGTTCGAAGTTGTGCCCAGCAGAATCCGCGAAGATGACATTGCTTCTGAGAGCCCTGTAGATAAGGTAATATCCCTTTCCCGGGCGAAAGCTCAGCATGTAACAAGATATTTTACTGATAGAGTGATAATAGCAGCTGATACAGTGGTTGTTCATGACGATGTGATTCTTGGCAAACCGGAAAATGAAGATGCAGCCGGGGATATGCTAAGGCTTCTCTCAGGCAGTTGGCATCAGGTTGTAACAGGTCTGACTGTGGTGGACGCATCTACAGGCGCAAGCGCGTCATGCCATGACGCGACACAAGTCCGAATGAGACAACTCACTCCTGAAGCAATCAGTGCCTATGTTCGCAGTGGCGAACCACTGGGGAAAGCCGGCGCTTACGCGATACAGGGGAGCGGCGGAATATTCATAGAAAGCATCAAGGGTTGTTACTTCAATGTGGTTGGCCTGCCATTGGCAAAACTGGTAAATATATTCTATGATATTGGGATTAATATTTATGATGAGATATTCAGGAGGTGACAAGGCTTGCCTCGGAAACCTAAGGATGAGGTATCAATCACTATCAAGCAGATGCCGGCGGGGGAAAGACCAAGAGAGCGCCTTCTCCGTGTGGGTCCTGGCGCCCTTTCCTCAGCAGAACTCATGTCAATCATTTTACGTACCGGGGTGCGTGGGCAATCTGCTCTAAGCCTTGCCAACTCTGTACTGCAGACATTTGGAGGCATTCGGGGTATTGCTTCCACTTCCACTCACGATTTGGCAACCCATAGGGGGATTGGGCCTGCGAAAGCCGTCCAAGTCAGGGCTGCAATAGAGCTGGGCAGAAGAGCCTTTATGCTTGAACCTGAGGATCTCGTCCGGATAGATGGTCCTCATGATGTAGCGGAACTGATAGTCGGGGATATGCGCTATCTGGACAGGGAGCATTTCAGAGTTGTAATACTGAACGCAAAGAACAAGGTAGAAGATGTAGTTACCATTTCCATAGGTTGTCTTGACAGTTCTCTCGCCCACCCCAGGGAGGTCTTTAAGGAATGTGTGAGAAGGAACTGCGCTCGAGTGATTCTTGCTCATAATCATCCAAGTGGTGACCCTACTCCCAGCGATGCTGATATTGCTATCACACGTCGACTGGCGAGTTGTGGATTAATTCTAGGTATTGAAGTTCTCGACCACATAATCGTCGGAGACAATAGATATGAAAGTCTTAAGGAGCTTGGCTTCATGAATAGAGGGCCGGTGGAAAGTCGCATGATAGCTTCAATGAACCATGAGTCCCCGGAGCCCGATAATATCGAGATTGACGCGTGAAGAAAGGAGAATACGTAGCATGATTCTTGACCCAATTCTTGCGCTGTTTTCCAGGGACCTTGCCATTGATCTGGGGACTGCGAATTCCTTAGTTTACATAAAGGGAGCGGGTGTAGTACTTCGAGAGCCTTCAGTTGTGGCGATTCGTAAGGATTCAGGAGGTTTACTTCAGGCAGGGGAAGAAGCAAACCGAATGGTGGGGAAGACCCCGGGTAACATCAATGTGATTCGCCCGCTTAGAGACGGCGTAATAGCTGACTTTGACATGACTGAGTTGATGTTGCGTCACTTCGTTGTTAAGGCTCATAATGGTAAGGGACTTGTTCGTCCCAGAGTTATTATCGGAGTGCCCTCAGGTGTTACCGAGGTTGAGAAAAGGGCGGTAGTAGACGCTGCATTACAGGCAGGGGCCAGAGAAGCATATGTGATTGAAGAGCCGCTCGCTGCGGCTATCGGCGCAGGGTTGCCTGTGTTCAGGCCGTCTGGCAATATGATTGTTGATATAGGCGGGGGCACAACGGAGATTGCTGTGATTTCATTAGGTGGTATTGTAGTGTCCAGATCTATTAGGGTTGCAGGGGACGAGATGGACGACACCATAATGCAGTATGTAAAGAAGATTCATAATGTTGTAATCGGGCTGAAAACAGCCGAGAATGTGAAGAAAACCATAGGTGCGGCTTCATGTAGTGACCCCAAGAAGACTATGGACGTTAAAGGTAGAGATATGGTTACCGGTTTGCCGAAGGCTGTACAAGTTACATCCGGTGAAATTGAGCAGGCTCTTCAAGATCCACTTGCTGAGATAATGGAAGGCGTGAAGCAAACCTTGGAAAAGACCCCGCCTGAACTTGCAGCTGACATAATTGATAAAGGCATGGTATTATCGGGAGGAGGCTCTCTTATTGAGGGATTTGATTTTGTGCTTCAAGAGGTAACCGGAATATCTGTCATCCGCGCTGAAGATCCACTTACTTGTGTTGTGCGCGGTGCAGGTATGGCACTTGACAGTTTCAAGAAGTACAGGCGTTTGCTTACCAGTTCTTTTGGGGTAGGTCAACGAAAATAGCGCAGCAGGGGTGACTTGGTTGTGCAACACGAATCCGGCGGGCGTAAGACTTACGTGGTGCTCCTGGCGCTAGCAGCACTGGCTTTGGTTGCTACTATCTATATGACTTCAGGTGAACGAGATCGGATAACCCCGGTGGAACATGTCGTTCGTGAAATTCTCGCACCTGTACAGACAGGCTTCTTGCATGCTGCCAGTTGGGTAAATAACATTGGTAGGACTGTCGCTAATTTAGGTGTCCTAATAATTGAAAATGATGTTTTGAAGCGGGAAGTAGCAGAGCTCCAAGCTGAAAACGTATACCTTGAGGAGCAGAGACTTGAAAACATAAGACTGAGAAGACTGCTCAGCTTTCAGGAGAAGATGTCTCATGAGACATTGGCAGCGGAGGTCATTGCCAGAGATCCGGGTAATTGGCTTAACACAGTTACTATAAACAAGGGGACAGGCCATGGCGTTAAGAAGGACATGTCTGTTGTGTCTTGTGAAGGTCTTCTAGGGCGGGTAATGTCGGTTTCCACGAGCACTGCCAATGTGCTTTTAATCATAGACCCTCGCAGTGCTGTTGGGGGAGGTGTCCAACATACTCGCTCTTTGGTTCTTGTTGAAGGTGATCCGGGAGCGCCCGGAATGTGTCTTGTAAAATGCCTGGCAATGGAATCTGAGTTTAGCATAGGAGATAAGATCTTGTCTTCCGGGCTGGGGGGAATTTACCCTAAAGGTTTGATAATAGGAGAGATTGTTGAGCTTATCCCCGGAAAGTACGGGGTGGGCTCTGCAGCGCGTCTTAAGCCTGCCGCTGATTTTGCGAGATTGGAAGAAGTGCTCATCATTTTGGAACCATCTGATTCTCCTGACATGCCTGTGCCTGAAGGGGAGTCTGACAAACCATGAGATACTGGGCCTTAGCCATTTTGTGCATATTGATGGTGGCTATTGAAACCACTATCATTCCGTACGTTTCTATTCGTGGCATAGGGCCTGATATTGTTGGGAGCTTCGTGACACTTGTCAGTATGTTAAGCGGTAGGCCGGATGGACTTTTCGTAGCGGTTGTGGCAGGTGTTCTGGAAGACATATCATCCGGACAGTTCCTAGGGTTGTTTACTGTTGTTCGATTGGTAATTGCATATCTGGCAGGCATATCGTACCAGAAGGTATTCCAAGATTGGGCGCTTGTCCCCATAATTTTCGTATTCGCTATGGGGTTTATCGGTGGATGCCTCCAAGTGTTCTTGCTTGGTTCTTTTGGTGTGCCTTTCGAATCATATCAAATAGTGTTTGGCACCGTAGTTTTTCAGGCAGCATATTCTGCTCTTCTGGCGCCTTTTTTGATGCGCATAACCTGTAGCTTAGATTCTTATATCAAGCTGATTTCAGAACGCCGTAAATCATTGTAATGTGTCTTAATAAAGAATTAGCCCGGCCTTTTACCTGAAGGTAGGAGGGGAATATGGTATCTTTGTCACCTGTCCAGGCAAGACTCAAGTTCTTAGGGTACTTGGCTATGGCAGTAGTCATAATTTTAGCTGCCCGTCTTTGGTACTTACAGGTAGTACAGGGTAGTGTATATGAAGCGTTATCCGTAGGGAATCGAGTAAGAGTAATTCCTTCCCTCGCTCCGAGAGGTGAGATTCTTGACAGGAATAACGTTGCGCTTGCTTCAAACAGGCTTGCGTTTTGTGTATCAGTTGTTCCGCAGGATATGTCCAATAAGAAGGAGACTGTATCTTGGCTCAGCGAAATTCTTGGCATGACCTCTGAAGCCATAGAGCAGAAGATTTCTGCTCCGAGGCGTCCATTTGAACCTATCATGATCAAGGCAGATGTTAGTTCGGCTGTAGTCACGATAATCGGAGAGCGACGCACAGAGCTTCCCGGTGTTATCATTGAAGAGGTGCCTGTTAGAGACTATGTTCTTGGTGAAGTTGCAAGTCATGTCATAGGGTACACAAGAGAAATCGACGCAGATGAACTAAAGGCGCGCAAAGATGAAGGATACAAACCCGGGGATCTCATAGGCAAGGTTGGAATTGAAAGAGCTCTTGAGGAATATCTCAGGGGAGTAGACGGTGGAGAACAGGTAGAGGTTAACAGCCTGTCACAACCTATCAGGGTTCTTGGTAGTGTAGCACCGATATCAGGTAATAGTGTTTTACTAACCATCGACAGTAAGATTCAAATTGCCGCTGAAAAAGCCCTTGAATCTCAACTTGATATGCTTTCTAAGTCTGAGAAAACAAGAAAAGCACAGGCAGGCGTTGTTATTGCAATGGATCCTCGCACCGGAGAGATCCTGGCAATGGTAAGCAAACCGTCATATGACCCCAACATGTTTGTAGGTGGGCTTTCTTCAGAGGACTTAGAGTTTCTTTCGTCTTCCCCCAGCCCGCAACCTAATCGGGCAATCAGTTACGCGTATGCTCCGGGCTCTACCTTCAAGGTCATAACTGCTTTAGCAGCTCTTGAGTATGGCAAGGTAAACCTTAACGATAGATTCTCATGCACAGGCAGAGACCCCTCTTCAGGTAAGTCATGTTGGACCATAGAGCGTGGGAGAGGCCATGGTACACTTGATCTGATAGATGGGGTCAGTGAATCCTGTAATATAGTGTTCTATGAACTTGGAAGGCGTGTGGGAATTGACGATTTGTCCAATACCGCAAGAAGGTTCGGCCTTGGACAATCTACGGGCATGATTATGTTCCCCAGGGATCAGGCAGGTCTGGTGCCGGATAGGGAGTGGAAACGGAAAAACTTTAAGGGGTATGACCAGACATGGTATCCTCTTGAGACGTTAGACGTCGCCATTGGGCAAGGGGCATTGCTTGTCACGCCGTTACAACTTGCCAATGTATACTCAGCTATTGCACAAGAAGGTACACTCTATCAACCTATGATAATAAAAAGTATACTAACTTCCGATGGTAGGATAATTAAGGAGTTTCAACCGTCTGTAATGAAGAGGCTGGAAGTGTCCACTAAGTCGTGGGATATTCTCAGAGAGGGTCTCGAGAAGGTTGTTTCTGAGGGTACTGCACGCGGAGCATTTAAGGGGTTTCCCATACAGGTGGCAGGGAAGACAGGGACCGCCGAAAACCCCCAAGGTCCGAGTCATGCTTGGTTTGCATGTTACGCACCGGCTGAGGAGCCTGAAATAGTGGTTCTGGTAATGATAGAGCATGGGGTGGGCGGCGCTTCATATGCGGCACCTGTGGCAAGACAGGTAATGGAGGCATACTTTGGAATTTCAGAGGAAGGGTCTCAAGAAGCAGGACTTCCGATTCCCCTCGGTGAATTCATCATGAGTGAACCAAAAGTATTTTCTTGATTTTGGAGGCGTGCTCATTCTGATATGAAGACAGAAGATGTCATTGTCAAAGGGACAGGCCATGGGCTTTGGATAATTCTCCCTCACGATGAGGATTTTGCAAGACTCAAGGGTAAGCTCGTCGGCAAGCTCGAGAGCACCGATGGATTCTTTGTCGGAGCTACCCGCGCAATCCTCGATATAGGGGAGCTTACTCTTGTGGAAGAAGACGTTAGAGAACTAGTCAACATAATTGAGTCTTATGGAATCTCTGTTTCTCGAGTAGCAGGAGGAATAGGAAACAGCATAGCGGCTGTTATTGGGGAGCAGGGCAGACAAAGACAGCCCGGAGAGGTTCGGAGAAGATACAGTAGTCGGAAGAACATGGCCCGTGAACATGGACGTTCAGCAATTCCTACTGAGCAGGCTATGTTAATAGGGAGGACTCTACGCTCCGGCCAGCGCGTTACCCACTCCGGGAACATTGTGTTGTTAGGTGATGTTAATCCAGGCGCTGAAGTAGTGGCCGGGGGAAATATTATCATAATAGGCTCTCTTCGTGGGGTGGCCCATGCAGGCACACCTGACAATAGACGGGCGGTAGTCGTGGCCTTGAGATTCATGCCTACCCAACTCCGAATTGCTGATCTTATTGCGCGTTCTCCTGATGGCGAACATAAGGCACCGAAAAGTCCTGAGGTGGCAAGGATAAAAGGTGAAAGGATTGTAATTGAGGCCTATTCCGGATGGAAACCCGAATTAGAGGAGGAACCTACATGAATGGGAAGGTGATGGTGGTCACCTCCGGTAAGGGCGGTGTCGGTAAGACAACTGCAGTAGCTAATATCGGTTGCGCCCTTGCTGCCCGTGGTAAGAAGGTGGCCCTGGTCGATGCAGATATCGGTCTACGAAATCTTGACATAGTCTTAGGTCTGGAAAATAGGATAGTCTTCGATCTTATCCATGCTATGGAGGGAAGATGCAGGCTGAGGCAGGCTCTCATAAGAGACAAGAGAGTGCAGACACTGTTTCTATTGCCTGCAGCTCAATCTAAAGACAAGGATGCTATTATGCCTGAGCAAATGAAGGAGCTCACAGGCGAACTTGCAGATGAGTTCGACTATGTCATACTGGATTGTCCTGCCGGCATAGAGAGGGGATTTAAGAATGCGGTAGTCGGTGCAGACAGCGCCCTGATAATAACCACGCCGGAAGTATCAGCAGTGAGAGATGCGGATAGAATCGTCGGGCTCTTAGAAGCCGAAGGTATTCTAGAACCGAAACTCGTTATCAACAGATTACGTCCGGACATGGTAAAGCGCGGTGACATGCTTGACATCGACGACGTCATCGATATTCTTGCTATCGACCTTGTTGGTGTAGTGCCGGACGACGAGACTGTCATTACCTCTACAAACAGGGGTGAACCTGCGGTTTTGGATGGAGCGTCCAGGGCAGGTGAAGCATTCAGGCGAATCGCTGCGCGCATTGAAGGCGAAGATGTGCCGTTTCTATCAATGGAAGCCCCGGGTTTTTGGTGGAGAGTCAAACGGTTCCTTGGTGCAGGGAGATGATTGCAGGAGGCGACATGTGGTGTTTGAGTTTATGTCTCGGATCCTAGGCAGAAAGAATAGGCTGGGCAGTAAGGACCTGGCTAAGGAGCGTTTGAAGCTGGTATTAGCGCACGACAGAGTCAGTATCTCCCCTCAGATGCTTGAAAGGCTGAGGCGAGATTTGGCAAGTGCATGTGCTAAGTACGTAGACATAGATGAGGCAGGTATGAATATCAGGTTTGATTCGTCAGATAGGTCTCTTGCTCTTATTGCCAGTGTGCCTGTGATTGGGAGCAAACAGAGTACCCATACTTCAAAAAAGCGTAGAGGTAAATCCGGTTGATCCTCGACAGACGTCTTCTTAGGAATTTGGATTTTGTTCTCATAGCTGCCGTGTTGGTCATGTGTGGTATTGGGCTTGTTTTTGTGTATAGTGCTACACATGACGGAGTGGGTCATGGACAGCTTACAGACCCATTCTCTTATTTTAAGCGGCAGTTGGCTGCATTCTGCGTAGGGATTGTATGTGTTATGGTAATTCTCACCATTGACTATAATCTTGTTCGGCGTGCGCATCTTTTTCTTTATTGGGGAAACATTGCCCTTTTGGTTCTGGTGCTTCTTGTTGGAAGGCGTGTTTCAGGTGCTGAAAGATGGCTCAGGATTGGGCCTGTTGTTGTGCAGCCTTCAGAGATGGCTAAAATTGTCATGATTTTAACTCTATCGAACCACCTGGCTGAAGCAGATATGAATTCCAGATATGATCTATTAATGGCTCTTATTCATGTAGCGTTACCTACCGGGCTTGTACTGCTTCAAAATGATCTTGGGACTGCCATAGTGTTTGTGGGTATTACCATGGCTGTGCTATTTGTTGCAGGTATGAGGCCCAAAGACTTGCTGGCCATAGTAGGCATTGGTGCCTTGGCTTCACCGATAGTGTTCTTTCTGGGTCTAAAAGATTACCAACGCGCTCGTATTCTTACGTTCATTAACCCCCATGCGGATCCTACCGGTACAGGTTACAATGTGATTCAGTCTACCATTGCTATTGGCTCCGGAGGCTTTTTCGGAAAAGGACTGTTCCGAAGCACTCAAGTGAGATTGAATTTTCTTCCGGCTCACCACACAGACTTTATTTTTTCGGTAATCGGAGAGGAGCTCGGTTTCTTAGGGGGCGTCGCAGTCTTGGCTATTTATGCGCTGATTCTCTTGAGATGTCTTCAGGCAGCATCAGCCGCTAAGGACGTTTTCGGTCAGTTGGTTGCAGCAGGGGTTGCGTCTCTGATTCTTATTCATGTCCTCATTAATGTCGGTATGACAATGGGCCTTATGCCTGTGACAGGTATTCCTCTTCCCTTCCTAAGCTGTGGAGGCAGCTCTCTTATGGCGAACCTTATTGCCATAGGCTTTGTCCTTAATATCAATATGAGACGACAGAAGATCCTCTTCTAGTATCTGTCTACTTTTGCTCTGTTGTGAGGGGCTGCGCAAACTGATGGCGGCATACCTAGGTAAAGCGCATAGCAGACATAGGCGGTCAATATATTGATAACGACTGGTACAACGCCTTCTTGCTCCATGAGGAGGGAGACCGCTATGTTAAATAGGTTTTTTCGCAGGGCGCTGGTGGCGTTCATTGTTTACTACTGTATGATGAGCATACTTCAATGGAGTCCTTGGCTTGCCGATAGGGTTAAGCCACAGTTGCTCCCGGTTCTTACAGAGAGCATCGACTTTGTCAAGGTAAAGACAGTTGTGTTGAATCTTTTTGTTAACCTGTCCACGCTCGAATCTCACTATGACGAATCCGGTATCTTAGAGGAGGCGGGCAGGGATAGGTTGTGAGAATTATCAAAGCGCGGGGAGTAGATATTCACGTCAACCCATTCTTCGTGCTCGTGCTGCTGATGTATGCTTCAGTAGGTCTCTTCATAGAGACGCTCCTGGCTTTCTGGATAGTTGTCCTGCATGAGCTTGCTCATGTCGCGATTGCCGGAGGACTGGGGTTCAAGGTGGAGAGACTGGAACTCTTGCCTTTTGGCAGCGTTGCTCAATTTGACAAATCGTTTGCTGAAACCCAAGAGGCTGAGATAGCTATTGCTTTGGCAGGGCCATTCCATAATTTTGTTTTTGCAGGCATTGCTTTCGTCCTCTTGCGAACGGAAATCGTGCGTTTCAGTTTTGGTAGATTCATATTTGAACTCAATCTTGCTATGGGCCTTTTCAACCTTATTCCTGCCCTTCCTCTTGATGGCGGTCGCGTGTTCCGAGCCATCCTAAGCAATAGAATCGGTGTGGTTAGAGCTACTGCGATTGCAGTAAATATGGGACGGATATGCGGTCTCATTATCCTCGTCCTCGGCGTTTATCTGGTTCTCTTAGGCAAGGGCAACATTTTCCTTCCATCTCTTGGCGGGTTCCTTATGTTTACTGCTTCAAGAGAATTTGAAAAAGCTTCGTACATGCGTGTCAAAGATAGCCTGCGGAAGCAAGAGAGACTGTTGAATGACGGAGCGATGTATGCTGAGATCATTGCTTCCTACGAGCAAACCCCCATGGTGGAAGTGGTAAGAAAGTTTATCCCGGGAAAAGTTAATATTGTAATGGTTCTTGATCGTAGCTTGAATATACTGGGATTCATTACTGAAATTGCTGTTCTGGAGGGAATGGTGAGGTACGGTTCAAATGCCCCTGTTCGTCGTATAGTAGTATAATTGGGTAGTGCTTTAGCAATATGTGCGGCCCTTTTGAAAGGGCGGTTTCGTGTTTTCATAGCGGAGGCAGATGAAATTTGATAAAATAACAAATGAACCCAATGAAGAGTAGAAATACTACACTAAGGAACTCAGTGCGTCCGGAAGAAGGTAATATTCATAATGGAGATAGACTCGGAGCTACTGGAAAAAATCCTTATTAATGTCGAGAAGCCAATACGTTACGTCGGCGGTGAGTGGAATGCAGTTCGAAAGAGCCATGAAGATGTTGATGTATCGGTGCTTCTTGCTTTCCCGGATACTTATGAGATTGGCATGTCTCATCTGGGTTTGAGGATTTTGTATCATATCCTGAACGAGCGAGAAGATGTTGTCTGTGAAAGGACGTTTATGCCGTGGGTTGACATGTACGGCGTTATGATGGACTCTCGGATTCCTTTGTATGCGCTGGAATCCCGCGTTCCTGCAAGAGAGTTTGATATTTTGGGTTTCAGCCTCCAATACGAGCTATCCTATACTAACGTCCTAGCCATGCTTGATTTGGCCGGTATCCCTCTGCTGTCTGCTGAGAGGGGTGAAGATGAGCCACTGATAATCGCAGGTGGACCAAGTGTGTACAACCCGGAACCTATCGCAGATTTTATTGATGCTATCCTTATCGGTGAAGGGGAAGAGGCTATAGAGGAAATAGTGGACGTGTATCGAGATGCAAAGGCGAACTGCCTTTGTCGCAAGGAGCTACTTCAAACATTAGCTCAAATACCGGGTGTTTATGTCCCTTCATTCTACAGAGTGTCATATTTTTCAGATGGAAAAGTTAAGGAAATAACTCCTGTGAATCCTGCTGCATCGTACCCTATTAAGAAGAGGGTGGTGAAAGATCTTAGTCAGGTCAAGTATCCGGACAGGTTCGTAACGCCTTTTACAGAGATTGTTCACGATCGTGCCGTCCTCGAAGTATTTCGCGGATGCACCAGGGGATGTCGTTTTTGCCAAGCAGGAATGGTCTATAGACCTGTAAGGGAAAGGCCTCCGAATGAGCTCCTTCAACTTGCCGAAACCATTTTGAAAAACACAGGTTATGACGAGATTTCACTTATGTCTTTGTCAAGCGCAGATTACTCCCACATTCGTGAGGTTTGCGCCGACCTAATTAACACGTACAAAGAAATGGGGGTTGCTGTGAGCCTCCCATCGCTTCGCGTTGATTCGTTTTCTGTCGACCTTGCGAAAGAAGTGCAAAAGGTTAGAAAGACAGGGCTTACATTTGCACCGGAGGCAGGCACAGAGAGATTGCGCAACATAATCAACAAAGGTGTAACCGAAGATGATCTTATAAGAGCTGCAACTTCTGCATTCTCTGAAGGTTGGCACAGGTTGAAGCTGTATTTCATGATAGGTTTACCCAGTGAGACAGAAGAGGATTTAAAGGGAATTGTAGATATGGCAAAAGGAACATTGGCGTGTGGTAGGCGTGAACTTAGTCGAGCCGGTATCAAGAAAGCGCCTGAAGTTACTGTAAGTGTCGCATCTTTTGTGCCCAAGGCTCACACGCCTTTTCAGTGGCAAGCACAAATGCCGAGGGAGGAGCTTGTTGCAAGACAAGCATATCTCAAGAAGCACCTTCGTGGCAGGGGGCTTAAGTTTACGTGGCATGATGTTGATACCAGCTTTATTGAGGCAGTTTTGTCACGAGGTTCAAGGAGGCTGGGTAAGGTCGTTGAAACTGCGTATCGGTTAGGGTGCAAATTTGACGCATGGGATAGCGAATTTCATTTTGGCAAGTGGATGCAGGCATTTGAGCTCGCAGAAATCCCGCCGGAGTTATATGGGAACACCAAATGGGAATATAGCGATATACTACCGTGGGAGCATATAAGCGCTGGAGTTTCTAAGGAATTCTTAATGCAAGAGGCGGAAAGGGCATTGTCCGGCACGGCGACACCTGACTGTCGCTCTGATGGATGTTCTAATTGCGGAGTCTGTACAAGTCTTGAAGTTGCGCCGAAAGTCATCTCTGCTGCCCGGAGGGAGGTTGTGGAATGAGCGTTATGGGGCAGACCACATATGACTTTCAAGTGCCTGTCGCAACTTTGAGGATCCAAATGACTAAGATTGGGCCTGCCAAGTACATGTCCCATCTGGACTTCATTAGGACGGTAGATAGGTCGGTAAGGCGAGCCAAGTTGCCTATCACTCTGTCCTGCGGATTCAATCCCCGCCCAAGGATGTCATTTTCTCCTGCACTACCTGTAGGGGTGTCAAGTCATTCAGAATTTGTAGATATTATGCTCAAGGAACCGATGGATGCCAATGAGGCATCTCTAAGGCTTAATGATTCTCTCCCTTCCGGGATGAAAGTCGTGTCCTCGAGAATCCTTCCTCCTAATGTCCCTGCCTTATCCGCTATTATTCAGGCTTCAGCTTACAGATTGGATTTTCATGGAGAGAGGCAAGTCAGACCAGACCATGTTTCTATGGCTGTAGATGAGATAATGGATAAGGATTCTATTGTGATTAAACGAGTTACCCCTAAAGGTATTCGTAAGGTTAATCTTCGCCCACTGATTTATGACATTAATGTAGAATCTTCTCGTTCGCATGTGTCGGTTTATGCCACTGTTGCCTCAGGTTCGAGAGGAAATCTCCGACCTTTTGATCTGGCTCAGGTCATCCTGGATTTTCAAGGGGTTCAGAACAGTGGCGTTGTCATCAGTATTACCCGAGAAGGGCTTTATGTATTTCGTGACGGCAAATTATGCCTACCCTGGTAAACCCATTTATAGTCATAAGATTCGGTATTCTCCCCACAGGGGACTTATTTGAGGAGTGAGGACGAATGTCCAAGGAAATTGTTGTTAGTACGGGGCCGGGTGAAACCCGGGCCGCTGTTGTGGAAGACGGAAAACTTGTAGAAGTGCATATTGAGAGGTCGGCTCATCAAAGACACGTTGGAAATATATATAAGGGTAGAGTTGAGAATGTTCTGCCGGGTATGCAAGCTGCTTTTGTCAACATAGGGCTGGAGCGAAATGCTTTTCTATATGTGGATGACGCACTTAAAGCCAGGGAAGGACATTTTGATGACTTAGATATAGAGGATTTGAAAGCCCTTTCAATTAGGGATCTTCTTCGGAAAAATCAAGATATCATTGTTCAGGTAACCAAGGAGCCCATTGGAACGAAAGGCGCAAGGGTAGTAACTCAGGTAACTCTACCCGGCAGAAATGTAGTGCTTATGCCTACTGTAAATTATGTCGGAGTAAGCAGACGCATTACCGACGATGAGGAGCGGAATAGGCTAAAGAAGGTTGCCGGCAAAGGGAAACCCCGAAAGTATGGGGTCATTGTTCGTACTGCTGCTGAGGGAAAAGACGAAGAAGAAATCATTTCGGAGATTAAGTTCCTGGTGAAGCTTTGGCGTCGAGTGAATAACAAGGCACGAAGAGCATCTGCACCTTGTCTCCTACACAGAGACTATGACCTAATATACAGGATCATGAGAGATCTTCTTTCAGATGACATCGACGCTTTCATTATTGACGATGAGCATGAGCTTGAGAAAGCTGAAGATATCATAAACATTATGTCTCCT
The DNA here is from genome assembly GCA_002424305.1 of Firmicutes bacterium UBA5449. Classification (GTDB taxonomy): domain Bacteria; phylum Bacillota; class SHA-98; order UBA4971; family UBA4971; genus UBA4971. Next base: position 138,958 of record DIQZ01000035.1, on the reverse strand, counting down.
AAGTTAAAGAGCAGGCTGAAACTTCATGAGAATGAGACTCCTATTCTGGAGGCGTACGGAATCGAAGAAGAGATTGAGAAGGCTTTGCGCTCTAGGGTTTGGCTGTCGTGTGGGGGGTACATCGTATTTGATGAGACTGAAGCCCTGACTAGTATTGATGTGAATACCGGCCGTTACATCGGTACCACCAATCTTCAAGATACAGTGCTCAAGACGAATCTCGAAGCAGCCGGTGCTATAGCGCATCATCTGAGGCTTAGAAATAT
>DIQZ01000035.1:136570-138350 GCA_002424305.1 Firmicutes bacterium UBA5449 | reverse complement strand
GAAGAGGCTCTTACACGAGCATGCCCATATTGTGATGGAAGAGGACTAATACTATCTGAGGAGACGCTTGCGTTCAGAGTTGAGCGAGCCGTAAAGCGAATCGCAGGTAAGACTGAGCAAGAGGCTATGTTAGTTACTTTGCACCCAAATGTGGCCTCTCTCCTCATTGGACAGGGCGGAGCAAACCTTTCCCGACTTGAACAGGAAACAGGTAAGGTAATTTATGTCAAGGGCAACCCTAATTTTCATATGGAAGACACAGGAGAGATTATCACCGGAAGGCGAGAAGCAATAAAGAAGATGGCTGTTCCTGTCAGTGTAGGGGACGTCTTAGAAGTCGAGATAAAGGAACAACATGCATCAAATCCGACAAATGGAATTACAAGGATAGACGGGTATATTGTAGATATTGACGGGGCAGGGAGTTTGGTTGGAAAAAGAATCTTAGTTGAAATCAAGAAGGTTTTCAGAACCTATGCGAAGGCAAAGCCTAAAGATGTGGAAGATGCAGCAAATACTGTAGCAGGTGTGGATCGGGATAACTCAATTAACATGGTGATAGCTGGTGACGGACATGTTTGACATAGGGTGCATTAGTGTGGTAAACTCCTTCGTGCGGGCATTTATCGCTCCGCCGCACGGGACAGGCGAAGAAAAACATGCAATTGATGTATGTGCCTGGCTTTCGGCGAGACAGAGCGAGAGGAGAACGAGTATTTATGTACGCGATAATTGAGACAGGCGGTAAACAGTACAAGGTAAAAGAAGGAGATGTTCTCAGAGTCGAGAAACTTCCCTTCGAACCAGGAGAGATAGTGCAACTGGAGAGTGTTCTGCTAGTGCATGACGGTGATGAAGTTAACATCGGAACTCCGATGCTATCCGGAGTTTGTGTATCAGCGAAAGTGCTTGCGCAGGGTAAGGCCAGAAAGATCCTGGTATTTAAGTACAAGCAAAAAAAGAACTACAGAAAGCGCTACGGACATAGACAGCCATATACAGAGATTCAGATTGACAAGATAGAAGTCTGACCTTCGTACGGCGGTTTAGAGTGCAGGGGGTGAAGGCGAATGGCCAAGAAAAAGGGTGGAGGCAGTTCGAGAAACGGTAGAGATTCTCAGGCTCAGCGCCTTGGGGTGAAAGAGTATGCGGGTCAGCGTGTTTCGGCCGGGAGCATATTGGTAAGGCAACGAGGCACTAAAATTCACCCTGGGATGAATGTCGGAATGGGTACTGATCATACACTTTATGCAAAAATAGACGGACTTGTCTCATATGAGAGACGTGGACGAAAAAGAACTCAAGTAAGTGTTTACCCGCAAGTCATAGAAAGCGCTTAGTGGGTATCTGGTGGTATCAAGTTTGTGGTTATAGAAATGGGTTTGCCCGGAGATTATGATATGAAACCCTCGCAGGCTGAGTAATTATGCCGCTTGCGAGGGTTACTTGTCTTATTTGGCTAACTAAACACCGCTTTGGGGTGGGCTTTGATGTTTGTTGACAGTGTCAGGATTTATGTAAAAGCAGGGAACGGCGGTAACGGTTGTGTCAGCTTCAGGAGAGAGAAGTATGTCCCAACAGGAGGTCCTGACGGAGGTGACGGTGGGGACGGGGGTAATGTAACATTATCTGTCTCTCCCAGATTACATACGCTAATGGACTTGCGTCGTAGGAAGCACTATAAAGCTGAAAGCGGGCGTTCGGGGCGTGGGAAGAACCAACATGGAAGAGACGGGAATGATGTTGTCATCGAGGTTCCTCCCGGCACAGTGGTTTATGA
>DIQZ01000035.1:86265-136351 GCA_002424305.1 Firmicutes bacterium UBA5449 | reverse complement strand
GCTACAGGCGGTAAGGGTGGAAAAGGTAATGCCAGGTTCGCTACTGCCACCAGACAGGCACCACGCTTTGCCAAGCCGGGACATGACGGTGAGGAACGCTGGATTGACCTGGAGCTAAAGCTTCTTGCCGATGTAGGGCTTGTAGGCTTGCCAAATGCAGGTAAGTCTACGCTTCTTTCGCGAATATCAGCTGCCAGACCGAAAATTGCAGACTATCCTTTCACTACCACTCGACCTAATCTCGGTGTCGTTGATTTAGGTGACGGTAGGAGTTTTGTTGTTGCAGACATACCGGGTCTCATTGAAGGTGCGCATACCGGGTCCGGTCTCGGACATGACTTTCTGAGGCACATAGAGCGTACGAAAGTCATTGTACATGTGGTGGATATGGCAGGTATGGGTGGGGAACATGATCCGGTATGGGACTTTGAGACCGTGAATGACGAGATGAAACTATACAATCCTGAGCTTGCTACACGTCCGACAATAATAGCAGGCAATAAGATAGATTTGCCCGGGTCCGGGGAGCATTATGAGAAAGCTCGGAATATCCTGTGTAAACTTGGTTTGGAAACATACTCAATTTCTGCGGTAACCGGTGAAGGTATAAAAGATCTCCTTGAAGCAATCGCTAAGGCGCTTAACCTCTAAGAAAGAGACAACGTGTGGAAAAACTGACACAGACCGTGGGACAGGAGGTTGAATCCATTGCAGTTGCCGGATAGTATCGTACCTTGCAGGAAATCACGAATTGAAAGAGTAGGCTTGATGGGTGGAACTTTCGATCCTGTTCACTATGGTCACTTGGTCACTGCAGAAGTCGCGCGAGCCAGGTTTTCTTTGGATTTAGTAGTATTTGTGCCGGCAGGTACTCCTCCTCACAAGCGTGGGGCAAAGATATCGTCGGGAAGAGACAGGTATATGATGACAGTTCTTGCAACTGTGACAAACCCCTGCTTTGAAGTATCTCGAGTGGAGTTGGACAGGCCGGGACCGTCTTATACTATCGATACTGTAAAGCATTTCAAGAAACAGCTCGGCGATGAGACTGAGATATTCTTTATTACCGGGGCTGATGCTGCTGTGGAAATATTCACATGGAAAGATGCGAAAGATCTTCTTAAGGAGTGCGGGTTTATTGTGGCGACACGTCCCGGTTGTTCCACCGGTGAACTGGAAAGACACCTCAAGGAAGCAAGGCTGTATTCTACGCACAGTATTTCCATAGTGGAAGTTCCGGCTCTTGCCATATCATCAACTGACATAAGGCGCAGGGTAGGACAAGGGGAGCCAATTCGCTATCTCTTGCCACAGAATGTAGAAGAATATATTCACAAAACAGGACTCTATCGGTAGGATAGATTGCCGTAATGGTAAAATTGAGAATTGTGTGTAATATCTGAGTTGCAAATGGTTTACAATATGAGGATTCGATGATATAATGGTGCAAACGGTAGAAACTGGAGGTAGGATTGGGTGCCATAGGGACGAAGAAGTTACTATAGGATTAATTGAAAAGGCCTCCTGGCCTCGATTTTACCTTACCGGATTTCACATGTGTTAGGTATTTACTAAATAGGAACTGATCGGGGATTTGACGAGTGTTTCAAGTAATGCGACCAGGACTAACATGGAAATGGTCGCGCCACGATCTGAAATCCATATGTGCGGACAGGAAGCCAAGGTATAATACTAACCTTGGCTTTCCTTTGATAATCACGCGGAGGTGACTCATTGTGACGAAAACCCTTTACGTAGGGAATCTACCCTGGTCAGTAACTGATGAAGAACTCAGTGAGGTGTTTGGGGCTGTTACGGAGGTTAGGGGATCAAGAGTAATTGTTGATAGGGTAACTCAGAAATCACGGGGCTTTGGATTTGTTGAAGTAGCAGAGGGCGACGTTGAGCGCGTAATAGAAGCTATGAACGGTACTGACCTGGAAGGAAGGCCCCTTATTGTTAACGAAGCGAGACCCAGGCAAGACAGATTCTAGCATACTACCAGTAGTTCGGGAGGCGGAATAATATAGACGGGATATCCATAGTCGAAGCTGCCTATAACGCGGCTTGGGCTCGTAAAGCCGAGGACATAGTTGTTCTCGATGTCCGGGGTACCACAATTATTGCTGATTACGTTGTATTGGCCAGCGGTACGTCGGACAGGCATGTAAGAGCCATAGCTGATGCGGTGCTATATGACATTAAGGAAATGGGTACACTGCCTCTTCACAGAGATGGAACTTGCGATGCAGGATGGATTGTGTTAGATTATGCGGATACCATTGTTCATGTGTTCCATGTCAGAGAACGAGAATACTATGATCTGGAGCGCTTATACAGAGGGGTTCCGGTAATCTCAGTGAATCCACCGGTCGTAGAGGAAGAATCAACGCAACATTGAACTTGCGAAACTGATTTGACTTTCGAGGAAAATGTCTGTTATAATGTCAATGTGTCCGCTGACTTACATTTGAATATCTCGAAAGGCAATGAGAAGGAGCAGTAGGAAGTCTGGCAGCTTTTAGAGAGCCTGCGGCCGGTGAAAGCAGGTGCATAGCCTGACCCGAACTCGCCTTGGAGCTTTGTAGGTGAAAATTAGATTTAGAGTGTTTACTCTGAAGGGAGTAGCCTACTACGGGTAGCGCACGTTACGCGTCAGGTTATGAGTGAGCAGAAGAGTGTGGGGACGTAGCTCAGTTGGGAGAGCGCGTGAATGGCATTCATGAGGTCGTGGGTTCGAATCCCATCGTCTCCACCATTTTTTACGATTTTGCTAACAAGGGTGGTACCGCGGGAATTATCCTCTCGTCCCTAGTGACGAGGGGTTTTTCTTTTTTGTCATTGACTTATTTATGGATTCTCGGGCAACTGTTATTTCTTGAGAAGGTGGTTGCACATGAAAGATAAGTATAATTTTAAAGAACTTGAGCCTAAGTGGCAGAAGATTTGGGAGGAAAAAGGGATATACCATGTGACTCCGCATGAAACCAAGCCCAAGTATTACGCCCTTGAGATGTTTCCTTATCCGTCCGGTAAACTCCACATGGGCCATACAAGGAATTACGCTATCGGAGATGCAATAGCAAGGTTCCGGCGGATGAACGGTTATTGTGTGCTCCATCCCATGGGATGGGACGCTTTCGGACTGCCTGCTGAGAACGCAGCTATCGAACGGGGTATTCCACCGTCTGATTGGACAAGGACGAATATTGATCAAATGCGTCATCAATTTCAGCGTCTGGGTCTGAGCTATGATTGGCGAAGAGAAGTGGCATCCTGTCATCCGGGATACTACAAATGGACCCAATGGCTTTTCCTGCAATTATTCAAACATGGGCTTGCATATAGAAAGAAGGCACAAGTAAACTGGTGCCCGGCATGTCAGACAGTCCTTGCAAATGAGCAGGTTGTTCAGGGACTTTGCGACAGGTGCGACACAGAGGTCATAAAGAAGGAGCTTGAGCAATGGTTTTTCAAAATTACCGACTATGCTGACAGACTCCTTGAGAATCTTGACAAGCTCCAAGGCTGGCCTGAGAAAGTCAAGACAATGCAGAGAAACTGGATTGGGAGGAGCGAGGGCGTAGAGGTCGTCTTCAAGTTAAAGGATACATGCGACGACATCCCGGTATTTACTACAAGGCATGACACGATTTTCGGTGTTACCTATGTTGTGCTCGCGCCTGAGCATCATCTTGTTGAAAAGATAATAGCAGACTCTCCAAGGGAGCAAGAGATACGAAGGTTTATTGGGGAAGTGACTCGCACAAGTGAGATAGACAGAACCAGCGAACTTGCGGAGAAGACCGGTATTTCGACAGGAGCATATGCAATAAATCCCATGTCAGGTCAGGAAATTCCTGTGTGGATCGGTAACTACGTGTTGCCACATTATGGCACAGGGGCTGTCATGGGAGTGCCTGCCCATGATCAGCGAGACTTCGAGTTTTCAAAGAAGTACGATCTTCCGGTCAAGAGAGTCATTGCTTCCCCAAATCAAAATGAAGGCATGGAAGCCATTGGTGCGGCATATGAAGATGCCGGGATAATGGTTAATTCACCGGGATTTGACGGGATGGAGAGTGAAGTCGGTAAGGATGCTATTGCTGACTTTATGGAAAGTCGTGGTATAGGCAAACGGACCATCAACTACAAACTCCGCGACTGGTTGATTTCAAGGCAGAGATACTGGGGTGCTCCGATTCCCATAGTGTACTGCGATTCATGTGGAACTGTTCCGGTTCCTGAAGATCAACTGCCGATTGAGCTTCCACTTGATGTAGAATTCAGGCCTACCGGGCAGTCTCCGCTAAATGATATACCGGAATTTGTCAATGTAGAGTGTCCTAAGTGTGGAGGAACTGCCAGACGTGAGACTGACACAATGGATACTTTCATGTGCTCATCGTGGTATTTCATTAGATTCGCCTGTCCTAGAATGGAAGACAAACCTTGGGATCCGGAGACGGCAAACTACTGGCTTCCTGTGGATCAGTATACCGGTGGAGTGGAGCACGCTATATTGCATTTGATGTACTCCAGGTTCTTTACTATGTTTCTCCACGATCTTGGGCTCCTTGAAACTGACGAGCCTTTTGCTCACCTTCTTACTCAGGGTATGGTGTTGAAGGAAGGCGCCAAGATGTCCAAGTCTAAGGGGAATATAGTGGGTCTTCAGGAAATGTTGGATGCATACGGTGCAGATACAGCCAGGCTCTTTATACTGTTTGCGTCTCCGCCTGAGCGAGATTTGGAGTGGAATGAGCAAGGGGTAGAAGGAGCGTCACGATTTCTTAGCCGGATCTGGCGGCTCGTATATGAGTTCCAAGGTGAAATCCGGTCTTGTGATAGTCTCCAAACAGACATGTCCGGCCTCAATTCGCAAGAGAGGGACATGCGTAGGAAGGTTCACGCGACTCTGAAGAAAGTCACACAAGACTTGGATCGGCATAGCTTCAATACAGCTGTTGCCGGCACAATGGAGCTGGTTAACTCATTGTACCAGTTTCGAGACATAGCGAGAACCGGCACTAAGGCAAGAGCTGTTATGCAAGAGGCTATTCACACTGTCCTTTTGATGCTTGCTCCGCTCGTGCCGCATATTACTGAAGAATTGTGGCATGAGATTGGTCATAGCGGGAGCATTCACCAAGAGAGTTGGCCTACTGTAGATGAAAGTGCGTTGGTCGAAACTGAAATTGAGATTGTGATTCAGGTCAATGGAAAAGTCCGGGATCGCATGCGTCTGCAGAAAGGTCGAGACTCGGAATATCTGAAGACAGAAGCCTTGAAGCGTGACAGAGTCATGGAACTGATTCAAGACAAGAACGTTCGTGATGTGTTCGTGGTTCCGGACAGGCTTGTAAACATAGTGACAGCGTAGACGTTAGAGTAACTGCTCAAGTGATACTCAGCCTTACCCCCGCCCTGAACATCAAAGGACGGGGGTGTTTTCTGCCTGCGTGCGTGTAAAATCCATCCTAAGTGTCACCTTAAAATCATCCATAGGGGTAACCCCTCCAATGAAGGCAAGAGATGCGTCTTGTAGAAATTCTAATAGTAGATGAGGTCCGGCAGCGCAGAAAGTGAGGTGCATGCAGCCTATGTGGGATTTCACGCATAGACAAAGGTTAGCTGCTTATGTACTGCTCACAGCTCTTGCCGTAGGTGGAATCGTGTTGGCGGCAAGGAGAGTGAGGCGTCCACCGATAGTCATCTATCCGGGTCCTTCAATAGGGGATACCGACGGTTCTCTAAGTGGGGCTCATGCGGGCCATAGTGTAAGCAGCGAGCCCGAAGAAGAACTTGAGCATGTGGTGGTTCATGTTTGTGGAGCAGTGACAAACCCCGGAGTGTACACTCTTTCGAAAGATGCGCGTATTGCAGATGCAGTGACACTTGCAGGAGGACTTCAGGATACTGCAATGGAAGAGTCTGTAAACATGGCAATGAGGGTAACTGATTCCATGCAGATTTATATTCCCGGCATGTCTTCACCTTCTGTGTCTGCAACCGATGAGGCGCATGTTTTCATGAGCAGCCCTAATGCGGGAAAGGTCAATATCAATACTGCAACCGTCGGTGAATTGCAGGAGCTTCGCGGGATTGGACCAACACTGGCTGATAGGATAGTCGAATTCAGGACCCTAAACGGTAGATTTGAATGCCCGGAAGATCTTATGAGAGTTTCAGGAATAGGCAAGAAGAAATATGCGGATCTGGAAGATTCAATCACAGTCTATTGAAGACAGCAGGGGCTGAGTGAAGATGTCCCGGGAGGATAACCTCATTTACCTGGGTTGTTTTTTCGCGTTGGGAGTAGCTCTTCAAGGGGTATATAGCTCGACAATAGCGCTTATTTATGCCTGCCTTACCGCAACGTGTCTTTTGGCAACAGCTCGACTGTTTGCAGGAAAGCAGGGTTATCTGAAAAGGTGCATTGGAAGAGTGACATGTGCGTGTGTTGCACTACTTATAGGCACGCTGGTAATGAATTCATGTGTATCTCGCAGACAGAATTCGGCAGAACTTACCTCACATACTTCAGGTGAAATCCTTGAGGTTCAAGGCATTATTCTCGATATGCCTGAAGCGGATGCTGAAGGCAGATGGAAAACTGTTCTGATATTAAAGACGGTTATGGGTAAGCCGAGTCCAAAAGCAAGACGCATACTTCTAACAGGAGAAATTGATGAGGAATGTAGTTTGAATTTCCGGACAGGGCACGTAGTTGAGGCGAGTGGAAGATTCTACTTGCCTAGGGCACCTATGAATCCAGGTGAACCTGACATGCGAAGACACATGGCATATAGGAAACTCGATGGAACACTATACGTCAAGAATATGGATGACATATGTATCATGGGTTGGAAGAAGCCAAGTTTGATCCAGCGTGTGGCAATATCCTTTGGTGAGACTGTAGTCAAGGTTAATGATGCCACTCTTTCCCCGAATCATGCAAGTATGTTAACAGGCATGCTCCTTGGAAAGACCCCTTTTCATATGAAATCAGCCCTGGAAGTAACCGGCACATCACACCTTTTTGCTGCTTCAGGCCTTCATGTAGGATATGTGGCTTTGGCGGCCACGGCGCTCCTTACGCCTCTTCCACTACCCGCCCCTGCGAAATCTGCCATTGTTCTTATGTTTATCTGGATATACGCGGTAGCTTGTGGTCTTCGTTCATCTGTAGTAAGAGCAGTTCTCATGTTTTCACTTGCAGCAGCTTCCAAAGTTATGGGGCGGAAGGTAAGCTCAAGATGTAGTCTGATCCTTGCAGGTTTTATCATGTTGATTGTTAACCCGGCTACCGTCTTTGACGTAGGTGCCCAACTCTCGTTCCTGACGGTACTTGCGATAATGCACTTGTATCCAAAAGTGCAACTGCCAGTCCGGCCCTGTCTATCTGTCTTGTGGGAGACTTTTGCAGTGTCTGTTTCAGCTCAGCTCGGGGCAGCCCCTCTTGTTGCCTGGTATTTTAGGATGTTCTCGCCTATCAGTATTGTTGCCAATGTTCCATGTGTGATCCTGGCAGGCCTCGCAGTGTTAATAGGCTTGTGCGCCGCGCTGGCAGGATCTGTGTCTCTACCTGCTGCCTTAGTATTGAATTCAGCTAACAGCCTGATTTTGCTGGGTCTTGAAAGAACGATCCGATTCTTTGCAAAGGTTCCCTTTGGCTCTTTTGCTGTCCCGCGACCTCCGCTTTGGTTCATAATCAGTTATTACTTGGTAGTTATCCTTGCAGGAACTGCAAGGCGTGTCAGACGCGTACTCTTTGCAAGGAGGAATTGTATTCTCCTTATCATACTTGCCCTTTGTGTGGGGGCTGTGGCGTATGGTGTGGTGAAGCGCCCGGAAGTTGAGATAGTCTTCCTCTCAGTCGGCCAGGGCGATGCGATCTTCATAAGGAGCGTACATGGAAAGTTGTTCCTCATAGACGGCGGCGGCCTACCCGGCAATATCGGGGATCCCGGGAAAGACACACTCCTGCCTTTCCTGGAACGAAGAGGAATCAACTACATAGATGCTGTCGTTGCCACACATCCTCATTACGACCACATAAAAGGGCTCTTTGCAATAATGGATTCCTGTAGCGTTGGAGTCCTCCTGAAGCCTGCAATTCCTAAGTGGCTGACGTCTGACCTTGATTACGCACTGGTAAGCCTTGCGGAAAAGAAAGGCGTGCAGGTAGTTGAACTTGCTCAAGATGGCTGGATAGACTCTGGAGACGGTGTCAAGATGCTTGTGCTTAGTCCGCCTGTTGACTTAAAACAAAGTTCAGTCGGTTACGTTGCCGATGAGCTCAATGACTTATCCCTGGTTATGAAGATGACGTTCATGGATTTTACCTTGCTTTTGACCGGCGATGCAGGCGAGGTGCCGCTGGATGTAATTTTGAAGAGGGGGGGAGACCTTGAAGCCGGTGTATTGAAAGTTCCCCATCACGGCGCAAAGGACGCTCTTGGCCTTGACATTGTGAATTCTATCAGGCCTAGGGTGTCAGTAATATCCGTGGGACCAAATGCTTTCTCACATCCATCTCCTGTGACTTTGGATGTCTTAGAGGAAATAGACTCTATAGTTTTCCGTACAGACCTTGACGGCGCGGTAATTGTGACCAGTGACGGAAAACGTATCCGGGCTCACTCTATTCGTAGTCGACGTCACTATGAACTGAAGACGTAAGACTCTCTGACACGGTATTCTTCTAATACATCGTAAAACTACGAGGAAGCAGTAAGATTCCTGCGGTGGGTAGAGGGTACCCAACCCGAGAATTGTGATAGGCTTAGGAAGAACAGCCCATGGTCGGCTATTGCGACCACACGCCCTAAGCGTTAAGATAATAGCAGGAAAGATAGAAAACAAGAGTTTGAATGACAGAGGAGAGACTAAATTGGGTGTAATAACAAGTGATATCAGGAGAGGGAAGTTCAAACAGGTTTATTTGCTATATGGAGAAGAAAGTTTCCTTCGAGACGCGAAAGCTCAAGAACTTGTAGATGCAGTAATTGACAAAGATCTCCTTGATTTTAACTATACGATGTTTCGTGGATCTGAAGCAGGCATATCGACGATAGGTTCGGCGATTATGGCGCCACCTGTGCTTTCAACAAGGCGCCTTGTTATGATCAAGGACGTTGACAGTGTTTCACCGGACAATCAGAAGTTGATTAGTGCAGCTTTAGAGAGAATGCCCAAAACCACCCTGGTAATCCTTGTTGCGTCTGCTATTGATCAAAGGACTACACTTTTCAAAACCGTCTCTAAATTTGGCCGAGCTGTACTTTTCCGGCGGCTTTATCCAAATCAGGCTTTGGGATGGCTCTCCGGATACACACGTTCTTTAGGGATTATCATGGATAGGCCTGCCCAAGAATACCTTGTGACAGTCCTCGGGACAGAGCTGTCACAGCTAGTTGCGGGTGTAGAAAAAGCGTACGATTATGCCGGGATAGCGTTGGGCAAAGAAAAGAAGATCACAATAGATCATGTGAAGATTGTGGTTTCCGGAGCACCTGAATTCGGCATTTTCGATCTTGTAGATGCTATAGGCGAGAGGAATGCCTCAAAAGCCCTCAATTCATTACGTCAGGTTCTCAGTTTCCAAGAGGCGCCTCTTAGGATACTATACCTCATAGCTAGGCAGATACGTCTTATTCTTCAAGCAAAAGTTCTAAAAGATGAAAAAATGTCAAGCACACAAATAGCGAAAACCTTACATATACACGAATTTGTCGCCCGTAAGTGTTTGGCCCAGCAAGAGAACTTCCGACTGGAAGAATTAGAGCATGCTTTTGATGCTTTGTCTCAGGCGGACATCAGTCTCAAGACGTCGGGAATTCCTGATCAAATTATTCTGGAGAGACTTACTCTCCATCTATGTGACGGACCTGTCTCGTAGGTGAGACGGGCCTCGCTTTTAGGCGAGCCCTTTCTCTTCAGAACCGGCTTTTTCGGTTATCACAAAAAGCTTTCTGGCAAGACGAGACTTACGCCTGTTTGCTTCATTCTTATGAATGACGCCTTTCTGTGCAGCCCTATCAAGAGTGCTGGCAGCTTCCTTCAGTAACTCAGAAGCGTGATCAAGGTCTCCTTCTCGAAGACTCACTTCGTACTTCTTCAGTGCAGTTCTAACCAATGATTTTACTGATGCATTTTGTATTTGGCGCACCTTAGATGTTCTTGCTCTCTTTATTGCGGATCTATTAATTGGCAAAAAATTCTACCTCCTTATTCATTAGGGAATTACGAAAGTAATTCTACCATGACATCACGGGAAGTTCAATACGCTCGGATACGAAAAACCTGACGGGCATAGGCCTTATGACGGTTGGGAAAGCTATCATCATAGGTGAGAGGTGATTTGGATGCTTCACGAAAGAAGACGCATTCTTAGAATGAAAAGAGGTAGCAGTGATAGTGCTTCGGGTATCAGCAGGGGTTCTGAATACAGCTACCCGAAGGATGACATTATTTGGCAGAGCTATAGTGTAAGAACAGATCTGGCTCTCGAAGCGCGGGATCTTATCTCGCGTAGAACCGGAGCAGAAGTGCCGGAGGTAATGTCTGAGACAGAAGAGACTCGTTACGCTTCCATCACCCGGGTTCGAGTTATGACTCCCGAGGCAGAACGTATTCTTGGAAAGGCGAGAGGTAATTATACGACTATTGACTCAAAGCACCTCCGTTCCAAAAGCAAGGAGATTGAGGAAGAGTTAGCTCAGATATTCGCAAGGGAGTTTCTAAGGCTTGCTCCGCTGCCCCAAAACGCCACTGTACTTGTGGCCGGTCTGGGGAATTGGCAAGCTACACCGGACGCTTTGGGTCCACGTACTATTGAGTACCTAACAGTCACAAGACATCTTCATAATCTTGTTCCCCAGGAACTCAAAGGTGGCATGAGAGCTGTTTGTGCCATATCCCCGGGAGTCCTTGGCCTTACCGGAATTGAGACAGGAGAGATAATCAGAGGGGTGGTAGGGAACGTTAGGCCGGATCTTGTAGTTGTAGTTGACGCTCTTGCGTCTATGTCTACACAACGTCTTGGCTCCACGATACAGATGGGTGATACGGGGATCAGTCCTGGTTCAGGTGTAGGCAACAGACGCATGGGGATTAACAGAGAAAGCTTAGGTGTGCCGGTAATAGCTATAGGCGTTCCTACAGTTGTAAATGCAGAGACCATAGCCATGGATGCTATGGACTTCATAGAGGGACAGTCAAGAACTGCCGGGCTCGCGCCCCAAGACGCGCAGCAGGCAAACATAAGGCGTGGCCATCTCAAACAGATACTGTCTCCTTATTTTGGAGAGTTAGTGGTAACCCCTAAGGAAGTTGACGACTTGGTGGAAGATTTGGCTGAAATTCTTGCAGCCGGTCTTAATGCAGCACTACACCCTTCGATAGACTGGGACAAGATATTGACATACTTATCGTAGTCTAAGTCCCTCGCCCAATTCATATAGATAAGTTATGCGAATATCTAGGTGAGGGTGAGGGATTTTTGTGGCTAGGCTAAAGAGGCGCAAGTCTCCGGGTGCCGCATGGCCGGCTTTGTTATATATAGCTTGCTTTCTTGGTAGCCTTGGCCTTGGCATCTTTTTGGCGACACACTGGAGTGACCCTATTCCTTCCGGTGGTGTCCTACCGGTTTTATCCGGGATATTAGTTGAAGGCGAGACTAGGATACAGGGTAGAGTCGAGGAGCTAATCGGCAATTTCAGTCCACGACAAGTAATCGAAAAAGCTATCCCCATCTTCGGCGGCACAGGTGAGAATAGAAATCAGGGTAGAAGTCTCATAGGGAGCAATGACGTGAGGACTATCTTTCTTGCTTTGTCTGACACGGATCTTGCTGATCCCAGGACTTTTCTTACAATCGGAATTCCTTGCTTCTCTCTGCCCAATCGGGGACGCTCCGAGAGTGTTCCGATAGTGTCAGATCATGTTGAGAATGTAGATGATTCAGTAAGTGTTAATCTATCACCTGAAGCTGAAGGTGTTTCAAGCAGGCAAACAAGAGATGTAACTCAGCAGCCAAAGGTACCGGATAGCCAAGAGAGGCCCTCTGAGAGTGACCTTGTGCCCGAACCGAGAGTAAGTCTTGGAAAAGACTGGGGAGACAGCCCTCTTGTGGCTATCTACCATTCCCACAGTTCTGAGGCGTATCGCTTAACGTCAGGGACTGATCATTTATGGGGGAGTGAAGAAGGGGTCATACATATCGGGGCCACACTGGCCTCTACATTGCAGGAAAGGCACGGAATACAGGTAATTCATTCAAAAAAGATTCATGATTACCCTGTTTGGAGAGAAGCCTACATCAACTCCCAAAAGACCATCACAGAGATTTTGAAAAAGAACAAGTCTGTCGAGATTGTCTTGGATATTCATAGAGATGCCGGGTTATCTGTCTCTACCTCTTTCCCCACTGTAGAAATTAATGGTGTGCGGGCTGCTCGTGTGCTCATTGTCGTGACCACTGACAAGTACGGCCTGCCCCATCCCGGATGGCAAAATAATTTAACTTTTGCCTATCAGCTTAACGCAAAACTGGATGAGTTGTGTCCCGGGATCTCGCGTGGTGTCAGTGTGCGTAATGATGCCAGATGGAATCAGCATGTCCATTCAAGAGCTGTGATAGTTGAGATAGGTTCTGATAAGACTAAGAGGCAGGAGGCGGAGGTTAGTGCAGTATACCTTGCAGATGCTATCTCTCGTATACTGCAGGATTTAAAAACGTGAAAGAAATGAGCAAACTTACTTTTTTTAGAGGGACTGCAATCATCGTAATTTTCTCTATGGCTGCATTGTCCTGCATTAATGTGGTAATACAGGGGGAAAGTGACCTTACAGGAGCAAATGGTAATGTAAGGGCAATCTCTATAACACGGGTAGACGATTCTATGTTGAAAGTCTATGTCTTAGGGTCAGTTCATAGCCTCCGGGTGTCTCCTGCGTTATCCGAAGCCTACGAAAGGACTAAGAACGCCGTGGATGATCTGGCTTATGGCATGGCTACTTCCCTCAGACAATCCATAGAGAATCTTATGAGCTGCAGATGACCTCGACAGGATTCCACTGGGCTTAAGGCGAAAATACAAAAAGAGTGACATTAGGCGGTAAGAATAAAGGAGCAGGTGCTCATGTACGCAGTAACTCACTTTTCCGTAGGTTTGATGCTGGGACAGGCAGTGGGGAATCCATACGTTGCTTGCGCTTCCGGGCTGATAAGTCATATAGTGTTGGATTCAATCCCCCATTCCGATTACGGCAAGACCGCCCAGGGAGTACTGGATTTTGCAGCTGTCTTAACGGTTGCCTGCATTGCTATCCGACAAGGCGCAGGGCTGAGCGGGCTATTAGGGGGATTTACTGGGATTTTACCTGATCTTGAGGTAGCCATAGCCCATCTTCGCATGACAAAAGAGAAAGGGATGCACAAGCATAGACTCAGATTTCCCAGCCATAGCGGATTGATTCGTCATGGCAGGTTACGTGTGCCATGGGGTGTAGCTACGCAGATAGCTACGGTATTTGTGGTATGGGCCGTATTAAGAGACGCTTGGCTTTAGCTTGCAGGAGCGACAATTAAATGCGCTTGACAAAGAGTAAAACAGGGTGATATGTTTTACTTAGGGAGTTTAGCACTCAATGCATCTGAGTGCTAACGGAAGGTGATTAGAAGTGTCTCTTCGTTCCAACATGGATGATAGAAAAAAGCGAATATTGCAGGCTGTCACTGACGACTATATTAATACTGCTGAACCTGTAGGGTCTCGCACAATAGCCAGGCGGTATGATTTAGGAATCAGCCCTGCCACTATCAGGAACGAAATGGCAGATCTCGAGGAGTCCGGGTATTTAGAACAGCCCCATGTCTCAGCAGGGAGGATCCCATCACAGAAGGGATACCGCTTTTACGTAGACTTTATTATGCAAACCAGCAATGTTTCGCAAAAGGAGAAGCTGCGTATCCGGCGTAGGCTGGAGGAGAGAAAGAGAGAGCTGGACTTAATAGCTGAAGAGACTGCCAGAATTCTGGCACAATTATCAAGTTATGCTGCTTTTGTAATGTCACCTGTTTCCAAGGCTGCGGTACTTAAGAGGCTTGAACTTGTGCAAATCGATCCGCACTTGGTTCTTGTCATACTTATAGTAGATCCCGGCTTTGTAAAGACTCACTTGGTTGTGACAGAGCGTCAACTTAGACCCGAACAACTTATTCATATCAACTCATACTTGAACAGCAGACTCCGTGATATTCCTCTCTCCAAGATTGGAACCTCGCTCCTTAGAGAGATCTCAGCTGAATTAGATGAGTACAGCAATTTTCTTGACGCGACCTTAGAGGCTATTGTTCAAGTGCTCGAGCGCGGACACGAAGAGGCGGTGTTTACCGATGGCCAGCTCAATATCCTGGAGCAACCTGAATTCAGAGAAGTAGAGAGTGCGAAGCGAGTTTTAGACTTGCTCGGTGAAGACAATACTGTCTCAAGTCTGCTTCTCGATACTATGAATTCCGGAAATATAAGAATAGTCATAGGACGCGAGAGCTCTCACCCTAATATGGATATCTGTAGCGTAGTAAGCGCTCCATATGAGGTAGACGGGGTTCCCATTGGTGCCGTAGGGGTGCTGGGCCCCACTCGTATGCATTACGCAGAAGTCGTCGCTATAGTAGAGCTGGTGGCGGGTCATCTCGGTGAGATCTTGAGCAAGATGGTAATCATGTAACCGATAAGCTTTGGACATCTTCGGATGTCATGGTATTGTGCACATGTGGAATTACGCAGGATGCTGTCAAAGAAATACTTGCGGATCAGGTGGGGTTAAGGTTTCTTAGCCCCACATAAACGTTGATGAAGCATTGAGAGTTTCAAGTTTTAGGCGGTGTAAAGATTGCCAAAGAGAGATTACTACGAAGTCCTAGGGGTGGATCGTAACGCAAGCCAGGACGAAATCAAGAAGGCTTTTCGTAAGCTTGCGCGGAAGCACCACCCGGATATGAATAGAGACGATCCGTCTGCAGAAGAGAAGTTCAAAGATATTAATGAGGCATATGAGGTTCTGTCAGATTCTGATAAGCGCAGTCAGTATGACCGATTCGGACATGCTGCACAGGGTTCATCATGGGGGCAGGGAGGCTCACAAGCTTGGGATTCCGGAGGGTTTGGGCAGTTTGACAGTATTTTCGATATTTTCTTCGGTGGAGGTTTCGGAGGCCCTCGTGCACCGAGAACAGGGCCGGAAAGAGGGCGTGACATTCGTTATGACCTTGAGATGACCTTGGAGGAAGCTGCCTCAGGGCTCGAGCGAGAAATCCCCATTGGCAGGCTGGAGGCTTGTGAAGCATGTAACGGAACCGGTGCAAAACCGGGTACCAGCCCTACGACATGTTCAGCGTGTGGAGGCACCGGCCAGGTTTCTGAGACTCGCTCCACCATGTTTGGGATTAGCAGTGTCAGTAGACCATGTTCTAAATGCTCAGGACAAGGCACTATAATAACTGATCCGTGTGGAACTTGCAGTGGGCGCGGTAGGGTCTATAAGACAAGGAAAATTAAGATTAAGGTGCCTCCCGGTGTAGACTCAGGTATTCGCATGAGAGTTGCCGGTGAAGGAGAGGCAGGGGTTCGGGGAGGCCCTCCCGGAGATGTCTACGTCTACATTACGGTGAAACCTCATCCTGTCTTCAAACGTCATGGGAATGATCTGATATGTGAGGAACCACTATCCATCTATCAAGCTACCCTTGGCGCTGAGATTGAGGTTCCGTCTATTGACGGTAAATCATCCCTTCGTATCCCTGAAGGAACGCAGACAGGCACGTCATTTCGCCTGCGAGGGAAGGGGATGCCTGATGTGCGTGGTAGGGGAAGAGGGGATCAGTACGTAAGGGTAAGGGTTGTGACACCGACAAAGCTTAGCGAAAACGAGAAGGAGCTTTTCAGGGAGATTGCCAAAATACAGGGAGAAGACGGGTCTCGTGAAAAGTCCGAATCTAAGAATTTCTTTGAAAAGGTAAGGGACGCATGGGAGAAACGAGCGTGATTTTGGAATGCCCAGGTTCTTCATACCCGGTAATGTCCGACTCGGTAGGGTAGCCACAATTGAGGGTAGGGACGCAAACCACATCACTCGCGTCCTGAGGATGGGACCGGGCGAAACCATAGATATAGTTGACAGTTCCGGGAAGGAGTACTCCGCTCTGATAAAGAGCGGATCTGAAGACCGGATCATCCTGGATGTAGTTTCAGAGGGCAGGGAGATGTGTCGAGAGCCCTCTGTGTTTATTACAATCCTACAGGGCCTTCCAAAGAGCGACAAAATGGACATAGTAGTGAGGAGGAACACAGAGATTGGTGTCAGCCGCTTTGTTCCTGTTATCACTGAAAGAAGCGTTTCCAGACCTGAAAAAGCCGCCCAAGCCAAACGTGTGAGTAGGTGGAGGCGGATTGCAGAGGAAGCCTCAAAACAATCCGGGCGACAGCGGATACCTGATGTGCTTGATGTAGTAGGTTTTGATGATGCACTTCTCTTGGCAACAAGAGAAGTGGCACGTTGTGTCGGTGAAGGACTGGAGTGCCTAATTCTTTTCCCTTGGGAGCTTGAGACATCACAGGGCATTAAGGGCATCTTAAGAGAGAGTCCCGGGGTTCGGGAAATCATGTGTTTCGTCGGTCCCGAAGGCGGATTCTCTCATAATGAGGCTGAGAAGGCGGTAAGACATGGGGCTCGTACATGCAGTTTGGGCCCGAGAATACTGCGCACTGAAACATGCGCATTAGTGCTGAGTTCCATTATTCTGTATGAAACCGGGGAGATGGGCTGATTTGCCACGATCAAGAAAACGGTGTGCCTTTTTCACTCTTGGATGTAAGGTGAACCAATATGACACAGAAGGTTTGATAGAGCTCTTTCAAAAACGAGGCTACGAGATAGTTGATTTTAATACTGAAGCTGACGTCTATTGCATAAATACGTGTACTGTTACTAACGTAGCAGACAAGAAATCGAGACAAGCAACGAGGCGCGCCAAAAGGCAAAATCCCAAGGCTATAGTAGCTGTAGTGGGTTGCTACGCCCAGGTTGCTCCGGAAGAAGTTGCAGCTATTCGCGGAGTTGACGTAGTAATAGGAACCCAAGGCAGAGATGCTATTGTGGATTTGGTTGAACAGGCAATAAAGAGAGACTCACAACTGGTTGCCGTAACAGAAGATCGACCCTCATCTACGTTTGAAGAGATGCCTATATCTTGTCCTGCAAAAAGGATTCGAGGCTTTGTCAAAATCCAAGAAGGGTGTGACGACTTCTGTGCCTACTGCAGAGTGCCCTTTGCCCGGGGTGTGTCCAGGAGCCGCAAACCTCAGAATGTGATAGCAGAGGTCAGGCGGTTGGCGGATTCAGGCATTCGTGAGATAGTGCTCACCGGAATACATATCGGTGCGTATGGGAGAGAGTTCCATGGCGTAAATTGTGGTAAGGCTTATGACCTTCCTTGGCTTTTGGAGGAAATTCACGGTATTCCGAACGTTGGGCGTATTCGCGTGAGTTCCGTGGAGCCTCTTGACGTAGATGAGCGTCTTATAGAGAAAGTCAGAGAACTGCCGAAAGTAGCAAAACACTTCCATATCCCACTTCAAAGCGGAGACGATGAGGTGCTCAAAGGAATGGGCAGGCGGTATCAAGCTCGGGACTATCTATGCATCGTGGAGAGTATTCGCGAAGCGATTCCCGGAGTTGCTGTCACCACTGATATAATGGTGGGTTTCCCTGGAGAAAGAGAAGAGAATTTTGATATATCTTACGAGTTCGCAAAAAACCTGAAGTTTTCCAAGATGCATGTGTTCAAGTTCTCGAAACGTCCGGGGACCCGTGCATCTCACATGAAAGAACAGGTAGACTCAGGGACTAAGCAATTCCGAAGTAAGAAAATGATACAGCTTGCGGAATCGCTGGAAGCAGAATTTCGAGAATCCCTGGTAGGTGAGGAAGAAGAGGTTCTGGTAGAAGAGCATGAGTCGCGAAGAGGTGTGGTAACGGGTTTGGGAAGCAGATATGTTCGCATAGAGGCACCGGGAGGGGAGGAGCTTGTCGGTACACTTGTCCCGGTAAGGGTCACAGGCACCACTTGCGATACAGTGGTTGCAGAAAGAGTTTTAGTGCATGAAGAAGGATTTGAATCTTGAAACGAGAACTAATTTGTAAGAGGTGGGCGACTTGACCGACTGCGTATTCTGCAAAATCCTAAATAAGGAGCTACCCTCAGAGATTGTGTACGAAGACGATGATGTGCTGGCTTTCCGTGACCTAAAGCCGGCAGCGCCGGTGCACGTTCTCATTATCCCTAAGCGTCACGTAGCGTCTCTTGCTGATTTAACTGAAGAAGACGAGAAAATCATGGGTCATGCCATGCTTGTCGCATCAAAACTTGCCCGGAACTTAGGAATAGGTGAAGGTTTTAGGGTGGTTATGAATTGTGGCAAAGATGCCGGCCAAAGCGTTTTTCATATTCATGTGCATCTTCTGGGCGGCAGATCTCTCGGATGGCCTCCGGGTTAAGGTTGACATCAAGTGTTAGCTGCTGTATTATTGCCCCAGGTTTTGTGATATGTGCCTTGTGGGATTCCGCCACCACTGGCAACAGCTAAAGTGGCGTACCATTGGTGTGAGATTAGTGGTAGCGGGGGGAGGGAGATCGAGTGTCTGAAATAAAGATCGGGAAAAACGAGTCTCTGGACAGTGCGCTTCGAAGATTTAGACGGGAGTGCCAGAGAGCGGGCGTTTTTACTGAGGTTCGTAAACATGAGCACTATGATAAGCCTAGCGTGCGCAGGAAGAAGAAGTCTGAGGCAGCGCGTAAGCGAAAATATCGAAAGTAAACTATGATTTCATCTAATGCCCGACCTCTGTGTCGGGCATTATTACACTTATGCCCATGTAATTTCGATTTGAAGATTAATCGTGGTCAGGCGGGCGACATTGACAAGGATATCGTTTATCTTATGAGGTTGTGCGTGTGGGGGTGTATAGCAACATGTCACAGGGATATCTTAGAGTTACAGAATGTAAAGGAGCAAAGAGATTACTTCTTACCCTTTCGCTAATAGTCGGACTGTGCTATCTATCAATTGCCGGAGTGAGTTCTGCAGATGAACCTTTTACACTGCGCACAGTATATGTGGTTAACATAGAGGGAACTATCGAACCAGGGCTTGCGTCTTATGTCAAACGTGTGGTTAATGAAGCAGAGAACGCCGGCGCTGATGCAATTTTGGTTGAGGTTAACACATTCGGTGGCCGTGTGGATGCAGCTACCGAGATTCGTGACTATATTTTGGGATTTTCGGGCCGATCCATAGCGTTTGTGAAAGGGAGAGCATGGTCAGCAGGTGCTCTGATAACACTGGCTGCTGAGGAGATCGCTATGACGAGGACAGCCAGCATAGGGGCGGCTGAGACAATTCCTAAAGAAGAAAAGCAGATTTCTGCGCTGAGGGGCGAGTTCGAAGCCACTGCCGAAAACAGGGGACGGGATGCCAAGATTGCTGCTTCCATGGTAGATGCCGACATTGCTATTGAGGGAGTGGTAGAGACCGGCAAGCTTCTGACCCTGACTGCCCAAAGGGGCGCCGATTTAGGATTTATTGACCTCATAGCCGCTTCCAGGGAAGAGGTCCTGACCGAATTTGGGCTGGAGGGAGCTAAGATCGTCGAGCCGACCCAGAATTGGGCCGAGAAACTGGCCCGCTTCCTAACGGATCCGACAGTCAGCTCTCTACTCCTTGTGCTAGGTTTTCTCGGGCTTCTAGTTGAAGTTACTACCCCCGGGTGGGGCGTCCCCGGGACCGTTGGGATAATCGCTTTGTTCCTATTCTTCGGCGGAAGACTGGTAATCGGACTTGCAGGTTGGGGAGTTGTCGGTCTCTTTATTCTGGGTTTCGTCCTACTCTTCATTGAGGTATTCCTGATTCCGGGGTTTGGCATAACAGGCATAAGTGGCATAATCTCGGTTTTTGCTTCTTTAGTACTGAGTTTCAGGAACATTCGGGAAGCATCGTTTGCTATCTCATTTGCTATGGTAGTCTCCTTTTTGGCTGTTATTGTTTTGGCAAAGCGCTTAGGACAATCAAAGACGTTTGGGAGAATAATCTTGAAGACTGCAGAACATAGAGATGAAGGTTATGTGGCAACCCCCACAAGACAAGAGTACGTAGGTAAGATAGGACACACCCTCACGTCTATGAGGCCAAGCGGTACAGTGCTTGTCGACGGTGACCGAATTGATGCTGTTACAGAAGGAGATTTCATGAGAGAAGGATGTATGGTGGAGGTACTCAAGGCAGAAGGTCCAAGATTAGTGGTGCGAGCTTGTGAACCAGGTAATGAAGGGGGTAATTAGAGATGACAGGTGCATTTGCTGTTCTTTTTCTTCCCATTCTTATTATAGTTGTATTGCTTGTCTTGTTGAATTTTGTTCCGGTTGGGTTGTGGATCTCTGCGTTAGCGTCCGGGGTGCAGGTTGGCATAATCACCTTAATTGGAATGCGCCTTCGGCGTGTGCCCCCTGCAAAGATAATTCTGCCTCTTATCAAGGCAGTCAAAGCAGGGCTTACTGTCAGCGTAGATAAACTGGAAGCTCATTTTCTTGCAGGTGGTAATGTAGACCGAGTCATAGATGCTCTTGTTGCAGCTCAGAGAGCTGAGATTGCACTTACTTTTGAGCGGGCGGCTGCCATCGATCTTGCAGGTAGAAATGTTCTCGAGGCAGTTCAGATGAGTGTTAACCCGAAAGTGATTGAGACTCCAATAGTAGCTGCAGTTGCAAAGGACGGAATTGAGCTTAAGTCTAAGGCCAGGGTGACAGTGCGAGCGAACATTGAGAGATTAGTGGGAGGCGCAGGCGAGGCAACCATTATTGCCAGAGTCGGTGAAGGTATAGTAACTACTGTGGGGTCTGCAGCGAGTCACAAGGAAGTTCTTGAAAATCCGGACAAAATTTCTCGGACTGTGCTAAACAAAGGTCTTGATGCCGGAACTGCATTTGAAATTCTCTCCATCGATATCGCTGATGTGGACGTTGGTCGAAATATCGGAGCACGGCTCCAGATGGACCAGGCAGAAGCAGATAAGAATATTGCTCAAGCCAAGGCTTCAGAGAGAAGATTCTCAGCGCTTGCCCTCGAGCAGGAGATGAAGGCTATGGTTGAAGAGATGCGAGCTAAGGTAGTTGAGGCCGAGGTACAGGTGCCTTTGGCTCTTTCAGAAGCTCTTCGCGGCGGCAACCTTGGCGCCCTGGACTACTATCAACTTCAAAACATGATTGCTGATACTCGTATGAGGCAGACTATTGCAGGCACGCCTCAAATGCCCGGGGCACTAGAAGGTTCTGAACGGGAGAAGAAGTAAGCTATGGACGGGATTTTTGCGCTGATTTTCATAGTTTATATTCTCTCAGCGGTAGTCCAGGCCTTAATGGGGAAAGATGCGCAAAGAAGGCAGCGGGGAGCAGGTGCACCATGGCCCGGAATGCGTCCTCCTGCCAAGACTCCTGATGAGACTCTTGAAGAAGGTACTCATGTCCCTCAAGGGTTTCCTTTCCCTTTCCCTTTTGAAGAAGTAACCGTATCGTCTACTGAGGCCGACGACCTTCTTCCGACGGTAGGTCCGTGGGAGGATAAGAGTTGGGGGAGCCTCGGAGAGAGTCTGGAAGGACAAAGTCATGAGGAGGCTAAGCAAGACGAGTTCTATAGTCGTTATTTTGCTGATGATTTTGCCGATGACTTTGATGATACTGCCTTAGAAAGTGATGACATTGCCGAATTCATGATTTCCACTGAATCTGCGGCCTTCGAGTGGCCGGGGTTTACCTCGAAATCTGCAGTTGTTCAAGGGGTTATCATGAGTGAGGTGCTAAAGAGGCCAAGGGCGTTTTCACGTTATCCCATCATCCGGTAATGACAGACTGCTGAGATATCATGTTAGTGAGGCGGCTGCCGGTAGGAGCAGTCGCTTTTTGCTTTGCCGTAATGACTCCGCCTTACTTGATTCAAGTTATTGCAGGAAGCAAGTTATTGTAATCGCAGGAATACACTTAATATTGTCGATCATGAGTTGAGTAATGCCCGGTCCGAGCATGTACCTTTCTGTATCTGTGTTGAAGAGGAGCTTGAATGGCCGTGGACATTTCAGGGGAGAAACGAGGATTGGGCGGAGCAAAAGAGAAAATTGCGGAGTTTTTTGAGTTTCCAAGGGATTCAATCCTTGATGTGCCTAGGATAGTAGTGATGGGAAACGTAGAGCTTTCTGTGGAAAACCATCTTGGCATAATTGGGTACACATCCGGTAGCGTGGAGATAGCCGTATCCAGGGGCAAAATCACAGTAAGGGGTAAGGATCTTGCAATCTCCAGTATCACAAAAACTTCAATTGGAGTTCAAGGCCTAATTGAACATGTGGATTTCTCCGCTTGAGCCTGGGTAGGAGGGGGTAACCTTGACCCTTCGAAGTCTGTGGTGCCACCTCAAGGGGTATGTTATAATCAGGATAACAGGAAGGGTTGTGGAGGCTTTCATAAATGAGGCCTACACAAGCGGGGTCGAGTTGTGGGATCTTTCCAGAATAGATGAAAGATCAATTCTCGTCCATGTGTATTTGTGCGATCTTCCTGAAATCGGCAGAATACTAAAGAAGACAGATTGTGCAGGTAGAATAGAAGAGAAGATCGGTCTTCCTTTCCTCAAGATGAAGCTTACGAGGAGGAAAGGTTTTGCCATAGGGGCGCTCCTGTTCTTCTTGGCTCTTTATATACTGTCTTCTTTTGTGTGGTTTGTAGATGTAGCCGGATGCGAGAAAATGATGCCGGAAGCCATCCTTGAATTTGCTGCGAAGCAAGGAGTCAAGGCAGGCGCCCTAAGGAGAGACATAGATTCTGCCTTACTTGCTAAGGCGATTTTGGCTGAATTCTCACGCCTTGCCTGGGTAGGAGTAAACATCAAGGGGACAACGGTCAATATCGAGGTTGCTGAAAAGACTTTGCCTGACGTAAAGTCGGGGATTACACATCTTGTTGCGTCAGAAGATGCTCTTGTTACCAACATGATTGTGCTCGCCGGGGAACCTCTTGTAAGTGAAGGGGATACGGTTATTCGCGGTCAAGTCTTAGTAACCGGTCTCGTTGTTCCATCCTACGGAGACACAGGCGAGAGCATCGACAGGTCCCGTATCATTGACGCCAAGGGAGTGGTTATGGGAAGAGTCTGGCGCACGTATCAAGGTTCTCTTGAGCTGGTACATGAACTTGAAAGTGAAACCGGCAGAGTGAAGAAAACAGGATGCATTTCGTTGGGTTCATATGAATTTCGAATAGGCTCAAGAAAAGCGCCTTTTCAGACGTATACTGAAGAGATGTCAGCATACGAGATTCCGTTTCTTCGAAGCATAGGATTTACACCCACTTTGAGGCTGGTCACTACCACCTATCGGGAGACAGAGAAGTCTGTGCTGATTACAGATAGGGAGGAAGCTCTGGAAGAGTTAAGAGAGGAAGCTTTCGCGTACGTGCAAGCAGGAATTCCTCGAGGTGCGAAGATTCTTGATGAGAGAGAAGAGCTCAAATACTCCGAAGAGAAGAAATGGGTATATACTTTTACCGTAGAGACCCTTGAAGATATTGCGCAGGAAATGAGAGAGGACCGGGAAATTGGACATTCGTGAAGTGACTGTTCTGTTTTGGAGGCGCGACGATAAAGTCCGACTCATTGAGATTATATTGAACTTGCCAAGGATGGCAGTGGGACAAGCTTAGCGGTTAGGTTTTGTCCGGTGAGAAAGTAGAAGTGTAGGAGGGATTGCCTGTGCCTGTTCCCACTCAAAGAGGGGGAGCTCAAAAACTGACCTCTCTGGTAGACAAACGAAAAAGGTTCTCCTTAGACCCTGCGCTTCAGCGGTGGCTCATAGTAGTCGGAGCAGTTATTATCCTAGCTCTAATACTGATGACCGTACTTATTCCGGGCAGGGTTGAAATGGAAGTAGGTCAACCCAGCAAATACGACATTGAAGCGCAACGAGACATTGTGGATAGGCCTTCTACTGAAAGACTGAAGGAAGAGGCAGGCCGTGAAGCAATTAAGGAAGCTAATTTGGCATCAGCTAACTATGATATAAGTCTTGCAGCCAGTATTTCTGCTGAGGATCGGGTGGATCTCATTTTTGATATCATTCATAAGCAACGTGGTGCAATCCATACTCGGGAGCAGGAAACGGCAGACGGCAACAGCGAATCGATGAAATCCCTTATTCCTGAGATAACAAAGAAGATTGAGACTGACTACGGAAATAGGATTTCAGGGAAGACAATCGATACGTTGCTCAGACTTTCTGCTAAGGAGTTTGATGAAGCCAGATCCTTTGCCAAGCAAATTGCAGGTTCCATCATGAGAGAGATGCGAATTAGTAAGGAGACGCTGGATGTTGCAAAGAGGCAAGCGGAAGATGCCGTGGAGGCGCAGCATGCCTCAGAAGATACTAAGGCGGCACTCGTTGAGATAGTGTCAGAACAGATAAGCCCTAATCTTGTGCTTAATCCCGGCAAAGTAGAGAAGGCCAGGGAGGCAGCGGAGAAACAGGTCAAACCCGTCATGATTCTAAAAGGGCAGACTATTATAAGACGAGGTGAAATCGCTACTCAGGATCATATAGACATTCTACATGATCTGGGTATTCTGTCTTCGACGTTCGATGCTTTGACTTTAGGATGCATCATTGTAATGATAGCCATACTCCTATCCGGTATGGGTGTTTACCTGTATCTTCACCGCAGGGACATTTTTCGTAGGACCAAGTCCCTCTTGATTCTCGGTACGGTTTCAGTTCTGACTGTGTTTCTCACAGCAGTGATTTCATCCATACCATGGGACGGGGCAAGTTTTCTTGTGCCGGCCAGTCTCGGGACCATGCTCATTGCCATCTTAGTTGATTCACAGCTATCTCTACTTGCAGGAATAGTATTTGGAGTCTTTGCCGGCATAATCAGCGGTGGTTCTCTTGCCTCTGCGATCATCGCGATAGTATCAGGTATTACCGGAACATTTGCAGTGACGAAAATATCAGAACGGTCTGACCTGCTGCGAGCCGGTGTGATCATAGGCGCAACTACAACGTGTGTAATTGCGGCTGTGGGTCCGCTTACAAGGAGCCCTGAGATCTCACGCATGTGGTATATGGGTCTTGCAAACGGCTTTCTTTCTACCGTAGTTACCATAGGATTCTTGCCTTTCTTTGAGAATATATTCCGAGTTACAACTCCCATTAAACTCTTAGAGCTTTCTAACCCCAACCAGCCTCTTCTAAGAAAACTTCTCCTGGAGGCGCCGGGTACTTATCACCATAGTATTATCGTGGGTAATTTGGCAGAGGCGGCTGCTGACGCTATTGATGCAGACTCGCTCCTAGTTCGAGTGGCTGCATACTACCATGATGTAGGGAAAACAAAGAGGCCATACTTTTTTGTGGAGAATCAACTGATGCAGGATAATCCCCATGATAAGTTGGCTCCGACTCTGAGCACATTGATTATCACATCTCACATCAAGGACGGGATTGAGATGGCTTCCCGAAGTGGGCTTCCGGAATCAGTTGTTAATGTCATGAGAGAGCATCATGGGACTACTTTGGTGCCATACTTTTACCACAAGGCCAGCGAGAGCGTGAAGGAAGAATCCATTGATGAGAAGGACTTTCGATATATAGGACCAAAGCCACAGACAAAAGAATCTGCCATAGTTATGCTGGCGGACTCTGTTGAAGCTGCTGTGCGATCTCTGTCAAAACCTACGCCCGGCCGTATTGAGGGGCTCGTCAGAAAGATAATCAAGGAAAGGCTGGCAGATGGCCAATTTGATGAATGTGACTTAACGCTAAAAGATCTGGATGCGGTTGCCAATGCGTTCGTGCGGGTGCTGACAGGGATATATCATCCTAGAATTGAATATCCCGATGTTATCCAGAAGGATATAGATAGCAAGAAGGCATAGATTAGACAAGAGGACTGTCCAATACGGGAGGTAGGCAAGTTGCCGATTGAAATCACAGATATCCAGACCACCCTTGAGGTTACAAGGGAAATGTCCGGCCTCGTAACAAAGGCGGCCACGAAATGCCTTCAACATGAAGGCGTAAATCCAAATGAAGTTGAAATAAGTATCGTCTTTGTTGATGATATGTATATTAGAGGACTTAACCGGGAGTACAGGGCGCTGGACAGCCCTACCGACGTTCTCTCGTTTCCTATGGACGACCCTGGCATCCCTGGGAATGACCCTGTGCCTATTGGCGATGTAATAATTTCCCTGGAGACTGTGGAAAGAGACGCGTCCGATTCGGGAGGATTTCTAGCTTATCTGACGCTGCTTGTTGTCCATGGCCTTTTGCATCTGCTCGGTTACGACCACGAGACTGATGACGACGCCAAGATCATGGAAGGGCGTGAAGCACAAGCGCTTGCCGACTTATTCTAAGTGTGGCACCCTTAGTTCATGCCTCTTTTCCTTTGGAGCGGAACCTGTTCGCCACTTATTCAGGCCTTATGAAGATGGCATCTTATGATTTGACTGGGGGATCAATGAGTGAAGACACGGTCTTTGGGTGAGAGCTTTCGGTGCGCTATTCGAGGAGTGCTTTTCGTTCTCCAAACTGAGAGGAACATGGCGCTCCACTTTCTTGCAGCTGCATTAGCACTTCTGATTGCCGCGTTACTTCGTGTGACTCCCCTGGAACTTGCATGTCTTACTTTGACAATATCCTCTGTTCTCATATGTGAACTAGCTAATACGGCCCTTGAGATTCTGTGTGATATTGTATGCGCCGACTTAGAACCCAGAATCAGACGGGTAAAAGATATAGCTGCAGGTGCTGTGCTGATAAGCGCGGTTTCCGCTCTTCTCGTGGGAATTCTTGTGTTAGGACCAAGAGTCATTTCGCAGGCCAGATAAGGTCTTAAGGAGGCTTCGAGTATGAGACAGTCTTCTCCTGCCGGTCTCAAAGCACTCATAATATTTCTCGTTATCCTAATGGTGGGAAATGTACTCATGCTTGCCAGATCCTTAGAACTTCTTAGATTTCCCGGAGAGATTACAGATACTGAGGTAGTACGTGGAGGGGCCAGGGTCTTGGCCGCCTACTACGAGAAGACCATTTCTGAAGCTGACCTCTCCAGGAATTCAGCGGTCAGAGACGCCCTTGCGAAGTTCAAGTTCGAGATAGAGCAAGCTTCCAGCGGTGAAGAGATTGCCCAGGTGATTTGGGCATATGGCAGGGTGGTACAAGACGTAATCGCTCGTGAACAGGAGAACCAACGTAGGGAGTTTGTGCTTTGGGTCATCAATCAAGATCCTGCAATACAAGATATAATTGACAGAGCTTCTATCAGCGTGTCACTGGGGAGAGACGGACTGCCCGGTGTAGAGTCACAGGATATTGCGCTTTCTGAGACAACGATTTCCAAGTTAAGAAATGATCCCGGTGTTGTAAAGCTTTCCCAGCCTGTAGATATTGAAGTAATAGACGGAAAGGCCCAACTTGTGACTCCCCGTACAGTGCAGGATGCTTTGCGGGTGCTTCAGGATGAGGTAGTAACCCTTCGAGCTAATCTGGAGAATCTGCGCAAAACAGCAGGTTATAGTCAGCTGGAGGGGCAGGGTATCGTTGTTCATGTATATGATGCCCGTGGCGGGGGATACTTGCGCGAGGAGATAGTGCAGGAAAGAGATATCAGGGATATGCTCAATGAGCTATTTGCCGCAGGTGCTATGGGTGTGGAGGTCGGAGGTCAGCGTCTTGTCGCCACGTCTTCGGTGAGGAGTGCAGGTCCCCTTCTCCTCGTTGACCAGCAACCAATCCCTGTGAATCCTGTAGTTATTAGAGCGGTAGGCGATCCGATTCTCCTTGAAAGCAGTCTGGAGTTGATCAAGAATAGCTTGAAGCCCTGGGGTATACGCGTGGAAGTTACGAAGGAAGACAACTTGGTGCTCTCTGCTTTCAGAAAGGAGGGCTTTCGATAATGACGGCTGAGGAAGGAGAGAGGCTGTCTACACGAAGCTCTTCGCTGGATGTTATATTACGACCCTTATTTATCTGCGCGGCAATGCTTCTTCTGCTTGACATGATTATGTTAGCGCGGACATTGTCTTTTTTTCATTTTCCCGGCGAACTGGACGAGTTTGGGATGGCGCAAAGAGGGGGATTTGGTGTAGCGGTTCAGCTGGAGGATTTTGCAAAGCAAGTAGGGGTGCTTCATCTTCCCGAGGTCGAAGAGGTTCTATCAAGGCTGGATACAGCGTTGGGCCTGGCTGCGAGTCCTGCTGACGTGGCTCGCGCCTTGTCTGTGGAAGCGCGTGAGGCTCAAGAGATCATAGCCTTTGCAAGGGAAGATACTACAGCTTTACATGGGAATGCCCATGAAAGGGCTCAAATGGAGGATCAGATCCAAGAACTCCAGGAGGAAGTGAGAGTATTTCGCGAGGAGCTAAGCAGACTTAGCGAGGCTGCCGGGTTTGCTGAGCTCTCAGGGCCCGGGATTGTCGTTCGTGCTTTTGATGCTGAGGATGGATTTCGTAGTCGTGAGATAATCCACGATAAAGATGTGCGGGATATTATTAATCTGCTTTTTTGGAGCGGAGCTGAAGGTGTAGAGGTGGGTGGCAGGCGAATTATTGCCCAATCATCCATCAGATGCGCAGGACCGATTCTCTTGGTTAACCAGCAACCTGTAGCCGTGAACCCTGTGGTCATAAGGGCTGTCGGTAATTGTGACTCCCTCGAGGATGGGCTTTTTGAGTTGAATGAGAAGCTGCAAGCTGATGGTAAGCAACTGGAGATTGAAGTCAAGGAGACGATTACGCTCTCTGCGTACACTAAGGGGTATTACGGGTCTTCTCACTAAGTATTGTGGCCGTGATGGACGCATCTTCTTTAGGGGTCAGGGTGTCCCATATTGTATTTTAGGGAGGACTCACTTTCACGTAAGCATAGGCAACTCAGAGTCTGGCCACCTGGGGCAGAACGGTATTTGATGATTTGAACATGCCCAACGTAGAGGGGGATGGTTATGAAAGATAAGGACCTAATAGAGCACGCGAGATATGCCAGAGAGCAGGCTTACGCCCCATACTCGCGTTTTCAGGTGGGTGCTGCACTCCTTGGGAGATCCGGTACAGTATATACAGGCTGCAACGTGGAGAATGCGTCATTTCCTGCAGGGACGTGCGCGGAAAGGTGCGCTGTGGGTAAGGCTGTCTCTGAAGGCGAAAAAGAGTTTGTGGCTATTGCCGTTATCGGTGACTCTGAGGAACCGTGCGCTCCATGCGGTATTTGCAGACAAGTGCTAGTTGAGTTTAACCCTGATATGAAAGTTATTATGACAAACCTAAAAGGTGATGTGTCAACCTGTACCGCGTCACAATTACTGCCCGGGGCATTCACAAGAATAGATCTTCCCAATGAAGAAGATGGGGATTAAGATGCGCTTGAGATCTTAGGAAGGAGAATACATAAGGCCGGTGTTGGTTAACGATTTTGACTACTATTTGCCGAAGGAATTGATTGCACAAGAACCCATGAAGCGGCGCGATGAATCGCGCCTATTGGTTGTACCGAAACAAGGAGATATACAACATAAAAAATTCTCTGACCTGCCGGGATTTCTAAATTCAGGAGACGTCCTTGTATTAAACAATACCCGCGTCATGAAAGCTCGTCTTTTTGGAGTACGTGAAGATACAGGTGGAAAGGTTGAGGTCCTGCTTTTATCTCCGGTATCGCAGGTAGATGGCACCTGGGAGGCCTTGGTAAAGCCTGGAAAGAAGGGAAGGATAGGCACAAGGCTTGTCTTTGATGCCCGCCTTAGCGGGGAAGTCGTTGATATCATTTCGTCCGGTGTCCGGGTGATAGAGTTCTCTTCAGATGGAAACTTTGATAGTATTGTAGAGGAAATTGGATACATGCCTCTTCCACCATATATTGAAGAATACACAGGTGACATAGAGCGATACCAGACAATCTATGCAACAAAGCTGGGTTCAGCAGCTGCTCCCACCGCAGGATTGCATTTTACTCCGGAGCTGCTGCGTGTCATTTCTGAAAAAGGTGTAATGATTGCCAGACTTACTCTTCACGTCGGTCTAGGCACCTTCAGGCCTGTGAAAGTCGATGTTGTAGAGCAACACGAAATGCATGAAGAGTACTTCGAAGCAACGCAAGAGGCAGTAGATACAGTGAATAATGCAATAGCCGGCGGTGGAAGGGTCATAGCGGTGGGGACAACAACCGTTCGCACACTGGAATCCCTTCCCATAACTGAAGACGGAAGGGTCGTTGCTTCTTCAGGCTTGACTCGCAAGTTTATTTACCCGGGTTACAAGTTCAAAGTGGTAGACTCCATAGTGACTAATTTTCACTTGCCTAAATCCACCCTTCTCATGCTGGTCTCAGCATTTAGCGGGCACGAGAAGGTCATGTCCGCATATAAGACTGCAGTCAAGGAACGATATCGGTTCTTCAGTTTCGGCGATGCCATGCTTTTGCTGTAAGGATGAACAGGGGAGGGGTGTTAGCAGTTGTCGATAGAGTTTCAAGTGGAGGCGAAGGCTGACGGAACCATGGCTCGGGCAGGAATCCTTACTACGCCCCACGGGGTGATTAAGACCCCGATTTTCATGCCTGTCGGGACTCTGGGAACAGTAAAGGGCCTATCGTCTGATGAGCTTGTTCAAGCAGGCGCCGGGATTGTTCTGGCAAATACATACCATCTCTATTTAAGACCGGGCCATGATGTGATTCGTGAGGCAGGCGGTCTGCACACGTTCATGAATTGGAGCCGGGGCATATTAACTGACAGTGGAGGATTCCAGGTAGCAAGTTTGGCGGGACTTCGGGAAATCACTGAAGACGGGGTGGTATTCACGTCTCACATTGACGGCTCGACTCATTTTCTTGGGCCTGAAATTGTCGTAGCTATCCAGGAAGCTCTCGGTGCAGATATCATAATGGCCTTTGATGAATGTGTACGCTACCCGGCTAGTTACGATTATGTGAAAGGAGCTAATGCACGGACTATTGAGTGGGCTAAGCGATGTAAGGAAGCGAAGATCCGAGAAGATCAAGCTTTGTTTGGAATTGTCCAAGGAGGGGTATTTCCTGATCTTAGAGAAGAGAGCGCAAAAGCTCTTGTGGAAATAGGATTCCCCGGTTATGCAATAGGTGGTCTGTCAGTGGGCGAGTCAAAAGACGAGATGCTTATCGCCCTGGAAAGCGCAATAGCGCATCTACCGGAAAACAAGCCCAGATATCTTATGGGAGTCGGCACGCCATGGGATTTCGTGGAGGCAGTCAGCCGGGGAGTTGACATGTTCGACTGTGTATTGCCAACGCGTGTAGCAAGACATGGAACAGCATTCACCAGCGAAGGTAAGATCATTGTGCGTGATAGGCCCTATGAACGTGATTTCACACCCCTTGACCCTTTGTGCGATTGTGCGGTATGTCGCAACTATACCCGGGCATATCTCCGTCATTTAATCAGGGCCAAGGAGATGCTGGGCGCAAGACTTCTTTCTTATCACAATGTGTATTTTTTCATAAAATTCATGCAAGATATTCGTGACGCGATTCTAAATGGCACTTTCCGTGAATTTCGGGAGGAGTTTCATAGGCTTTGTGGAACTATCGAAGAGTGAACCACAATAATTCTGCTAAATAACAACAAGAGGTGAAGTAAATGGGTGCACAACAAGGTTCAATGGCATCAAGCCTGATAATGCTTGCTTTAATGTTTGGGGTCTTCTACTTTTTCCTAATAAGACCCCAGCAAACTCAGCAGAAGAAGCGACAAGAAATGCTTAATTCCCTACGCAAGGGAAATACAGTAGTTACAGTCGGTGGGATCTATGGACAAATTGTTGATGTGAAAGATGATTCACTGATAATTCAGATTGCAGATAACGTAAGAATTAGAGCTGTACGCGGTGCCGTCAATTCTGTCTTGGGGAAAGGCGAGTCCAGCAAAGACAAAGAACCCGAATTAGCCGAGTGACAGGTACGGGCTCCGGAGTCAACTGGGGGGAGAACGAGTGAGTAGGAGATTTCTTGTGTGCTTTATCCTGCTGTTAAGCTTGTGTGTTTCCCGCCCTTCTTTGGCTATGACAGGTAAGGAAGTAGAGGAGTTTGCCGAGAGATATGTGCTGGCAGTTGAATCCGGAGATTTCCAAACAGCAATCGGGCTTTCGGCCGGAGCAGCAGTCTCCTGGGCAGAGTATATGGAGGCTTTCGGAACTTACCGGCAGGACCCTGTTAGCACTGTGTCATGTGAGAGTATCGAATTCTCCGGGTATTGGCTGGTTAAAGTTGTGTTCCAGGATAGGGACGGAGACTTTGGCGCAAGGTATGTAAGAGTCTCAAGATCAGAAGAGTTCGGGTTTTCGGTTATCGATGATGGTAGGCGTGGCCGAGGATGGGCTTCAGATAGCTTTATGCCTGGCATAGTATTCAAAGAACCGTTGGAGATTGACGGTCTGCGAATAACGGTGCAGGCTTTATTGGAACTGCCTGGCGAGATAAAATTTGACATTCTCATGGAAAATCGCAGTGATACCGAAATAGCTATTTATCCACAGCTTGAAGCATATTATACGGTTGAGACTACGAGAGTCAGAAAAACACATTATTATCCAATTGCTGTAAAGGATAACGATATTGACGGGCCAATCCAATCCAAGTCGTCTAAGAGAGGGTTTCTCTTATTTCCGAAGTTCGTCGCTGATTTTGCTGATGATCCGAGCCTTGAAGGCTTAAGGTGGGTTTTGTACATACCGTACGGGGTTGACAAGCAGTTTGCTATTGAACGTTAGCCCGAAAAGAGTCGAGGCGCCCTCTGTAGTGAGGGACGCCTCTTCCCGTGGCGCGACTGGAACCGGGGGAGTCGTTGTTGCGGCAGAGGTAAGGACTATAAGAGATACTAATAATAGGATACTCCAGGCTGCCACAGTTGTATAACGGATCTGGAATCAATTCCAAGCCATAGCTGGTCTGCTTCAATAATCACAGGTCCCCAGTCTCGGACGAATCCCTCACTGACAGTGCGGGTTGCATACCCACTGTCAGTAGATGCGATCCAAAGAACTGAACTTCCTTCCGGAGCAGACTGTCTGAACCAGCTCGCCCTTGCCAGGAGAAAAGTAAGCTGTTGCGGGACTTGGAGTATTTCTTGTGTTTTTTCCTCTTCAGCCAAATCTTTGATGTACTTCTCCAGTTCAAGGAGTTGCTCTTTCGTATACTCACGCACTATGTAAATCACTTCCTTTCACGCTAACCGATTTGTCTCTTCAGCATCTCGAAGTGCTCCCGTTGCATTTTTTCATAATCAGAAGTCACTTTGACGAGGTCGCTTAGTGGGGCATCAGCCATCACCCGAAGGCAAATGCCGCGCAGCAACGCGATGCCGTCATTGAGAGATACTACTTTGAATACTACATCCGCATTGTGAGATTTCCTAACTACAAGGTCACCGATAGCCAGGAATTCGGACATTTCCCTCCCCCCAGGCATATTTACATCCTGGTGCATTGATATCTTCGGCGTTTTCCGTTTTCTTATCTCCTGAGATTACTGGAGCTTCCAGTCTTCGCTATAGTCTATGTATCGGAGGTGTACGAAGTCACAATTTGCAAGATTTCGAAGCCGGGTACCGTCTGCGCGTGCCGCGTGCTTTGATTGTCAGAATGCTACCTCTGCGGCGGGATGACCGGTGGCTGCTTCACCTCGGATAGGACTCGTATGCCAACAGGCCGGCAAGCTTTAGGCCTTTGTCCCTTTGCGCCTTTGTCAGGTCAATTGACAAGGCAATACCTAACTCATATAATGAGGTTGTACCAATTTCGGGTAGGCGAGAAGGAGGAACCCAGTGTATGAGGCCGGGAATCATCTGGAAATTTGTCGGTGTAGTTGCTATCGTGATCATATGCGCCCTGGCCATCTGGAAGTTCCCGATTAATCTTGGGCTCGATTTGCGTGGTGGCACTCGGATGGTCCTGGAAGCTAAGGATACCGAGACAATCAAGGCTGATGATGACGCTGTTACCCGCGCAAAGGAAGTCATTGAGAGACGGGTTAACCAGTTGGGTGTTGCTGAACCTGTAATTTACAGACAGGGATCAAGGCGTATTGTTGTAGAATTGGCCGGTGTAAAAGACCCGCATAGGGCTAGAGAGATCATCGGACGTACTGCTCAATTAGAGTTTAGGGACGAACGTAACAATGTAATCATGAGCGGCAATGATCTGAAAACTGCGGTGGCCGGGTATGACCAATATAGCCGTCCGGCAGTGAACTTTGAACTTACCTCAGAGGGCGCTAGGAAGTTCGAGAAAGCGACGTTGGATAATATCGGGCGTAGAATCGCAATATACCTGGATGAAGAACTTCTCTCAGCGCCGGTAGTCCAAACCGTTATTAAAGACAAAGGTCAGATTACAGGATTGGGAGATATGGATAAGGCAAAAGACCTTTCTATGATGTTGCGAGCAGGCGCTCTTCCTGTGCCCCTTGACGTCCTTCATGCCGAAGTTCTGGAGCCTACCCTAGGCCAGGAAGCAATCGATCAGAGCAAAGTCGCTGCCCTTATCGGAGCTGCTCTCGTCATCATATTTATGTTGGTTATCTATAAGCTTCCGGGCCTTGTGGCAGATGTCGCGCTCTTGATATATGCGATTATAGTGATGGCTGCTTTAGTAAGTCTCAAGGCGGTGCTAACGTTACCGGGGATAGCAGGCCTTATCCTTTCAGTCGGTATGGCTGTGGATGCAAACGTCATCATCTTCGAGAGAATCCGAGAAGAACTAGGTAGCGGAAAGCGTATACGTGCTGCTATTGAAGCCGGGTTTACGCGGGCTTTTGGGTGCATTCTTGATTCTAACGTAACAACACTAATTACTGCAGGAGCTCTTTACATTTTTGGTTCAGGTGCTGTCAAGGGATTTGCTGTCACGCTGGGGTTGGGAATTTTTGCCAGCATGTTTACAGCGGTTGTCGTGACAAAGCTTATCCTTGTTGCAATAGTAGACAGAAATCCTGAAAAATATGCAAAGCGCTTCGGAGCTTAGGGAGGTCGGCGCATTGGATATCATAGGCAAGAGGCGAAACTACCTTGCCATCTCAGCCGTCCTGGTAGTTATAGGAATAATCGCTTTGGCAGCGAAAGGTCTTAATCTGGGAGTAGACTTTACAGGCGGATCCCTCATCAGGCTCAGGTTTGAAAGACCGGTTGCAGCCGGCGAAATCAGTAACGTTCTGACAAGCAGCGCTTTGGCTGACATGAACCTCGGAAAGGCTGTTATACAGCCGATTCGTGGTACCCCTGATGTGCAGATAAGAGCACAGGTTGAGGGCAAACCTCTAGGTAGCACGCAGGTGGATAGGATAGTGGATGAACTGTCTTACGAACTCGGCGCTGTCAGTATAGTGGAATCCCAGATGGTGGAGGCTGTGATTGGGAAGGAACTCCTTAATAAAGCGATTCTTGCGATGGTGCTTTCATGTGTTGGCATTGTCATATACGTATCTTTGAGATTCGAGTTCAAATTCGGTGTTGCCGCTGTGAGTGCGCTTGTTCACGACACTATTATTGTGCTCGGTGCGTTTGCACTCCTTGGCAGACAGGTAAATAGCCCATTTATCGCTGCTATTCTTACAATTATCGGTTATTCTATTAATGACACTATCGTGATTTACGATAAGATCCGCGAGAACCTGAAATTCCGAAAGAAGGAAACTATCGAAGAGATAGCCAATAACAGTATACGGCAGACTTTAAGAAGGTCTATTAATACGGTTCTCACTACTCTTTTGGCTGTGCTTGCTTTGTACTTTTTCGGTGGCGCCAGCATAAAGGATTTCAGTCTTGCCATTATTCTAGGTCTTGTTGTAGGAACCTACTCGTCGATATGCATAGCCCCTTCGATTTGGGTAGAGTGGACTCTATGGGACAGGGAGCGAAAGAGACGTCAAATAACTACTGGTAGAGCAAACCCAAAGGGAGCTTGAGCTAGGCAAATAAGTCATGATGACCAAGACTTGTATTCCTAAACTCGGATTATGGAAGTGCGCCTGAGAATCAGGCGCCTTATTTTTTGGGCAATCACCGTGAAGATACTGGACCACCCGGATAGTAGAAATATCACAATCCAGTCGAACCCATCAAGTGTCGTAGTGCGGAAGACGCCTTGAGCAGCAGGTAAGTAAACTGCCATAAGTTGCATAGCCCCGGATATTATGACAGCGCCTATGACATATGGGTTTGATCTGAGGTCGATTTCTGATAGCTTCTGATATTCTGACCGACAATGAAATACATAGATGAGCTGTGCCATTACGACACATGTAAATGCAACAGTCCTTGCTCTTTTGATATCTCCATGCAGAGCCAGGGATATTATGAACGACAGGATAGTGCATATTCCAATGATAATACCTTGGGACACTATTTTGAGCCCCAGACCCTCTCCGAATATGTTTTCCCTGGGGTCACGTGGTTTTCGCGTCATGGCTTTGGGATCCAAAGGATCAACACCAAGGGCAATTGCAGGGAGGCCGTCTGTTACCAGATTCATCCACAAAATTTGAATCGGAACAAGAGGTAACGGCAGTCCTATGATTACCGCTATCAGCATTGTCAGGACTTCCCCTGTGTTACACCCTAAGAGGTACCTTATGAATTTGCGGATATTGTCGTATATTGCCCTGCCTTCCTCTACTGCAGCCACTATAGTAGCGTAGTTATCATCTGCTAAGACCATGGCCGCAGCCTCTCTGGTGACGTCGGTTCCTGAAAGTCCCATTGCGACTCCAATATCTGCCTCTCTTACAGCAGGAGCATCGTTCACTCCGTCACCTGTCATCGCAACAACGTGTCCATGAGCTTTTAATGCCTTGACTATTCTCAGCTTATGTTCAGGATTTACTCTGGCGAATACACACGAATTTTCTACACATTTTAGGAGTTGGCAATCAGTCATACTATCAAGTTCGGCTCCGGTTATCGCGGGATCGCTGCTCTGGGCAATACCCAAGGCACGTGCGACTGAAAGAGCGGTGCCCAGATGGTCTCCGGTAATCATTATTGTGCGGATGCCTGCACTTTTAGCTGACGCAATAGATTTCTTTACTTCTTCACGAGGAGGATCCTCCATTCCTACAAGTCCGACGAAAACAAGATTTGATTCCACACTGTCCAAATCTGTAACCTGTAGTTCCGGTATGTTTCGATACGCCAGCGCGAGAACACGAAGACCCTTAGAGGCCATGCGTGAGTTCTCCTGAAGAATTCTTCTCTTTTCTGCAAGAGAAAGATCTCGCACTCTGCCTGATTCGAGTACTGAGGTGCAGAGGCTTATGATTACTTCAGGCGCCCCCTTGGTGTAAGCGATGAAGCCCTTTGATTCTCTGTGAATCGTGGTCATCCTTTTCCTGTTGGGATCAAAAGGGATCTCATGCACCGGATAATTCGTGGCATTGGGAGTATGGGGCAACAGACCTGCTTTCAAGGCTGCGACAATCAAAGCCCCTTCTGTTGGATCTCCGAGGATTCCCCATCTGGGAGCCGGCCCTGATTTCTTCCCTGCTAAAAGCGACTCTGAGGTTACTGCCTTACGGTTTCGGGTTAGCACGGCGTTGCTGCAACGGAGCCCTATTTCCAGCGCAAGCATGAGGTTCTTGCAACCGCGAGGATCAATGCGTTGTCCGGATATGTGGAATTCACCGAAAGGAGCATACCCCGCTCCGGTTATTTCCACTCGTTTGTCTCCGAGAAAGATTTCCCTCAGCGTCATTTCGTTTCTGGTAAGTGTACCGGTTTTGTCAGCGCATATCACTGTGACACAGCCTAAGGTCTCCACTGCCGGAAGCCTTCGCACAATTGCATTACGTCTTCCCATCCGTTGAACACCCAAGGCCAAAGCAATTGTGACCACCGCAGGAAGGCCTTCAGGGATTGCCGCCACTGCCAGACTGACACCGGACATTATCATTTCTACAGGATGACCTCCTCGAATGAAACCCGCGATTCCCACAAAGGCGCACAAGGCAATGCTGACGGCAACAAGAATACGGCCTAAGTGCTCTAACCTGTGTTGCAGTGGAGTAGTTTCGTCTTTGACCTCTTGCACCATGTGTGCGATTTTCCCAATCTCCGTTGACATGCCTGTCTCCACAACAATTCCTTTCCCATGCCCTCTTGTGACTACAGTGCCCATGAACACCATGTTGCGTCTGTCGCCTAAACTGACATTGCCGGAAAGAATATCGTGGGCTGTTTTTGCAACCGGCAGAGATTCACCTGTAAGAATCGATTCTTCTACCTCCAGCCCTGCGACTTCAATGAGACGGGTATCTGCAGCTATTCTGGCGCCGACCTCAATGACCAGAAGATCCCCGGGAGCTATGTCATGAGCCTTAACCTCAACCGGAACACCATCTCTGATAACCTTGGCACTAGGGGCTGCCAGCTCCTGAAGTGCTTCCAGGGAGCGTTCCGCGCGGTATTCCTGAATGAATCCTAAGAGAGCGTTGAGGATTACTATGGTAATTATGGCAATGGTATCTCCAAGCTCTCCAAGGGCAAAAGACGCTATTGCAGCAGCGCATAGGACAATCACCATGAAATCGCGGAATTGGTCAAGAAGAATTTCCAGAGGCGAGATAGTTTTTGCCCTTTCCAGCGCGTTTTTTCCCAAATGGTCAAGTCGTCGCTCTGCCTCTCTTGCGGATAGCCCTGTGATGATGCTGGTCTTCAGCAGGGAAGCTGTGTCAGAAGGACTAAGCGCATGCCATGAATGTGCACAAGGGACTAACAAAGCATGAGACCTCCTCTACTTGAACCCGTCAGTAATCATTGATATTCACTTGTCCAAAGGTTAATACCTTGTTGACTGGTACCTTATAGGTCCATATACTACTTGTGATAGGAGTTGATGGTATTGGCATTCGATGGTCTCTTAATGGCTGCGATAGCTTCTGAGTTCAGACATAGGCTAATTGGGGCGCGGGTAGATAAGATCTATCAACCGTCCAAGCTTGAACTTATCATTATCATGAGGCAGCCCGGGCAGAACATCACGGTTTTTGCGTCATCTCAGCCTGAGGTGGCTCGTGTTCACATAACACAAATAGAGCGTAAGAATCCACCGGTTCCACCTGCGTTTTGTATGCTTCTTAGAAAATACCTTGTAAGCTCGAAAGTCACGCAAGTTACTCAGTTAGGTCTTGATAGGGTCCTTGAGATTAGGTTCTTGCGGTCTAGGGAAGAGACCCCTAAGAACTTAGTGATAGAAGTGATGGGAAGACACAGCAATATCGCGCTTGTTGACGAAGGTTCCAATACAATTCTGGATAGTATCAAGCATGTCGGTTCTGACGTGAGCAGAATTCGTCACATGGGTCCGGGGATTCAGTGGTCGCCTCCTCCTGCTCAAGATAAGTTGAACCTGCTCTTTGTGACCAAAGAGGAGCTGAATGAGATATTGCATAAGTTTCGAGAGACATCACCTGATTCGTCTTGCAGCAAGTTTCTCGTATCGTCATTTTCCGGGTTCGGACGGGATTCTGCTGCAAAAATTCTTTCTGAGGCAGGCATCACGGGGGATGAGTCATGTGGTGGCCTCAGCCAAGACAAGGTGACGCGACTCGGGGATGCCCTCTTAGCATTGGCTGATTCCATTAGAGATGAACGCTTTCTTCCACATGCAAGTCAGCTTCTTGACGCTGCGTACTCTGTCAAGGAGGATCAAAGGGCAGTATCTGATCTAAGCGCAAAGCTTCTCAATATTGTCAATGCCAATATGGCAAGGTGTGAGCGAAAGCTCAAGGCGCAGAACGATGAGATATCCCAGGCTAAGAAGGATTTGGGATACCGGAAACTAGGTGATTTGATAACTGTCAATGCCCCGACTATTAGTCCCGGGCAGGATAGGGCCAGCTTAGTGGATTACTTTGATTCCTCAGGTGGATGCATAGAAGTCCAGCTGGATCCCAGGCTTTCACCATACGAAAATGCCCAGAATTGTTTTGCAAGATACACACGGGCGAAACGGGCACTGGAGAGTGTTGCTGAGCAAATAGAAGCAACAGAGAGAGAGCTGGATTATCTGGAGCAGGTAGCAATGACTCTTCAGCAGGTAGATACACTGGGAGGTACAGAAGCTATCCGTGCTGAACTAATAGAACAGGGTTATCTTAAGGAAGCCCATAGCAAAAAGGCAAAGAGAGAGAGAAAGAAAACTCCAAGTGAGGTTGCATCGGTGTCATTTTCCATTCAAGGTTACGAAATCCTTGTCGGCAGAAACAACAAAGAAAATGATCGTCTTACTATGAAGGTGGCTAACGCAGATGATGTATGGATGCATGCACGGGGTATTCCAGGTGCGCATGTGATAATAAAGATGGGTTCTGCAAAAGACTGCTTGCCTGAAGGCGTTCTTATGGCTGCTGCAGAGATTGCTGCACACTACAGTAACGGTCGTGGAGGCTCAAAAGTTGCGGTGGATTATACGTACAAAAGGCACGTAAGAAAACCTAAAGCCGCACTGCCCGGCATGGTCATATATGATCACGAGAAGACGATTATGGTACGTCCTGTTCTACCGGACTCTGATATCATGCAGTAGCCTCCCTGATTTTGCGTTCCAGTTCAAGAACTTCTCCGAGGATGCCATCGCCTAAGCGCTCAACAGCCTGAAAATCCATGTTCTCTGAATAGATGGCCTGGATCTTATCATATTCTTGTCTGGCTTTGTTCAAAAATTCAATAGCTCTTGCCATCGCCTGGAGAAAACGCTGTTCTGAACAGGTGATAACAGAGTCGTACTTGGTGATAATCTTGTTTTCAACAGCCGGGTGTGTTTCGATGACTCTGTCAAGATCTGTGATAGGGTCCAATAAATGGGGCCACGATGAGCTTGCCAAGGCTATCCCCAGTTCAGGTATGACGATGTGTTCTACTTTCCGCGGGTCAAGAGGGCAATGGTAAAACTCAACAGCGAAACCGTGAAAGAGAGCAGTGTCCGCCATCCTTTTCACTATGGTTGATTTTCCGGTACCGGGCTCGCCCTTTAAGATATATCTGCGTGATACAGGGCCTATTACTGTTTCAAGGTGATGGATAGGCCCGCTAGAGGTAATAGCGCTGGCAAATAGATGTGTTGGTTTACCGGGGTTGGGTGAAGTTACTGTGCCATGAAACATCTCATGTGAGAGCTCTTCCGCCATGCGATTTAAGTAGCCTAAATTGAGAGCCTGGAAATAGCATGCTTCCCAGTCGTCATGGATGATTCGTGCTTCTCTTAGATAGCGATATGCTCTTTCAAAAAGTATTGAGACCTCTTTTTGGGTTTCGACTATTTCCTGTTTGGATAGGCGAAGCCTCTTCTTGTTTAGAAAATCTCCGAGGTTGATAATATGTTCAACTACACCGGGGAACCGCGGTTCAAGAATGTGTGGGGGAGTCCCATCAAAGAGAGCAAGCCCCAACTTTGGGACGATGACTCCGTCGTATGAGGCTGCATCTTGCGAGCAGCACGCATACTCTACATCGTAGCCCATATCAAGGAGGGCAGTTCCTATTCGCTTTATCAATGTAGATTTTCCAATACCCGGTCCGCCTTTTATGA
This sequence comes from Firmicutes bacterium UBA5449, assembly GCA_002424305.1. Classification (GTDB taxonomy): domain Bacteria; phylum Bacillota; class SHA-98; order UBA4971; family UBA4971; genus UBA4971. Next base: position 94,637 of record DIQZ01000035.1, on the reverse strand, counting down.
TCATGATCATGTTAGCGTCAGGCTTAACCACATACTCGTAAAATGAGAAAAAGCCTTCAGGCGTATTTGCGCCGGGGAAGACTTTTTTTACCCTACCTCGACTCTGAGATTGCATAGTCTCCCTCCCCACTGTAACTTGCAACTTGTGGCCAAAACTATCTACAACATGGTATTGTCCGAATCAAGCTTTGGTGCTTGGATATATCGGACTTACCCGTCCTTTGAGGCATTAATGTGCTTTTTCATGCGGAAATAGCGGTAATTTGTGGCACAGACCCTTGTAGAGACCAAATGCAGTGTAGTAGAATAGGGAGCAGGGGGAACGTGGATAATGATTCATAGCATGACAGGTTATGGTCGTGGCGAGAGTTCAGGAGCGGGATTTAGTTGTATAGTTGAGATGCGCTCAGTCAATCACCGCTATCGGGATATATTCGTTCGTCTCCCGAAAGAGTTCGCGGAATTTGAAGATAGACTGCGACGTCTCGTGATGGAGCATATTGTCCGTGGTCGCATAGATGTCTCTGTAACTATGGAAGAAGCAGGAGAAAGCCTTAGGACTGTCAAAATGAATCATAGTCTCCTAACTTCATATGTACATGCTACTCGGCAACTGGCATCTGATCTTACATTGCCATGGGATCTTGGCATCTCGGGCCTCATCTCGTTGCCGGGTGTTATTGAGTTAGCTCCTGCATCAGTTGATGAAGAAGAAGTCTGGAGCTTAGTGGAACAGTCGGGTCTTGGCGCCATAAGGGAGTTAAAGGATATGCGTGCCACGGAAGGCGCAGTTCTTGCTCAAGATGTTGTCGATAGAACGCATCTAATTGAAGAGCTAATAGCGACAATCACGGAACGCGCTCCGCTTGTTCTGCAAGATTATAGGATCAAGTTGGAAGCGCGTCTTAAGGAACTCCTTGGTGATGCCACTGTTGATGAGAGTCGTATTGTGATGGAGACTGCAGTTTATGCTGATAGGAGCGACATTACTGAGGAGTTGGTAAGACTTGGGAGCCACTGCGCTCAGGTCTACTTAGTAATAAACCAAGACGAACCTATTGGACGTCGTCTCGAGTTTTTGGTTCAGGAGATGCAGCGAGAGGTTAACACGATAGGTTCAAAGGCTCAAGACGCAGATATTTCCCATATGGTTGTAGATATTAAGAGTGAACTCGAGAAAATCAGGGAGCAAATCCAGAACATAGAGTAACCCCGCCTTAGCATAGCAGAGTTTACTAATCAAGGAGGTGAAAGAATGACATTACCAGAACTGAGTCCGGAAGCCAAGAGAGAAGCTCTTAAGAAGGCCCAAGAAATGCGCTCGAAGAGAGCCAGAGTTCGTGAAGACCTCAAGCAAGGTAGAGTCACCCTTGAGGAAGTACTAGGCAACGCTGATGATGCAGTCATATCCAGGATGCGCGTAACGTATCTGTTAGAATCCTTGCCCAGAATCGGAAAAGTGAGAAGCCGTAAGATTATGGAAGAGATCGGTATACACCAATCCAGGAGGGTGCAGGGATTAGGGGCCAGGCAAAAAGAAGCATTGCTCAGCAAATTGGCCAAGTAGGGAGAGATGCAGGTTATGACGGTTAAGCTCATTAACATAGGGTTTGGGAATATTGTTGCAGCCAATAGGATCATTGCAATTGTGAGCCCGGAGTCAGCCCCGATAAAGAGGATAGTGCAAGAAGCTAGGGAACGTGGTAAACTAGTTGATGCTACATACGGGAGAAGAACGCGGGCCGTTGTTTTGACTGATAGCGACCATGTTATTCTCTGTGCTGTACAACCGGAAACTGTAGCTCACAGATTTGAAGGAAAGCCCAGCCAGTCAGGACGTGACTCAGCGAAATGACTAGTCTCCGTAGAAAGCAAGGATTCCTTATAGTGATTTCCGGGCCTTCAGGTGCCGGAAAGAATACTGTTGTTAATGAGCTTGGTCAGCGATTGGACAAAATTCGCTATTCAGTATCTGCGACTACCCGCCCGCCGGGTCCAGGAGAGGTAGACGGGGTTCATTATAACTTCGTTACTTGTGAGAAGTTTCAGGAAATGCAAGAGGCGGGGGAGCTCCTGGAGTGGGCAACGGTGTATGGTAATTCCTACGGTACTCCACGAGAATTTATTGAAAGAACTACTACGCGAGGGTACGATGTAATACTTGACATAGATATTCAAGGCGCTAGACAAGTGAGGAGCAGGTGGCCGGCGGGCATTTTCGTTTATCTGATGCCTCCTTCCATGGGGGAGCTCTGGAAGCGTATTCGTACTCGTGGTAGAGACAGTGCAGATGCAATCAGCACCAGATTTAAATTGGCGTGGGATGAATTAGAAGCTGTATTTGATTATGATTATGTAGTAGTCAATAGTGATTTGGATGAAGCAGTCGATAGTCTTCGTGCCATAATAGTGGCTGAACGCTCCAAGGTTGCAAGGTGTGATTTGTTGGGGTTCATTAAGAATCTAAAAGGACAGACAGTGTAATTTCGCGGTACATGGGTATGATGGGGGAAGAGTTGTCGTAACCAGGGGTGTTCGGGGTGTTGCTTTTTACAGGAGGGACTTGGTAGGCTATGTTACATCCACCGCTTGAAGCTTTTATTGACAAGACAAAGAGCAGATATTCCTTGGTAGTAGCTACAGCAAAGAGAGCTCGTCAATTGGTGAACGGAGCAAAACCGCTTGTGGAAACAAAATCGGACAAGCCTGTCACTATCGCAATGGAAGAAGTCCTTGCAGGTGAAGTCACCTTCAAGGAGCTAGGGGCTAAAACCAAGTAGAAAGAACGGCGCCCTGGGAACAGGGCGCCACTTGCATATTAGGAGGATTCCATGGAGGGCAGGACTGTTGTCCTTGGTGTGACCGGGGGTATAGCTGCATATAAGAGCGTAGAGATAGCAAGCCTCCTTGTTAAGAGAGGGGCTTCTGTTCATGTGGTTATGACAGAATCAGCCACCAGGTTTGTTGCGCCATTGACATTCAGGACCATATCTCGAAACCCGGTTTCATACCACATGTTTGCAGATCCGGATGTTTGGGATGTTCGGCATGTAGGTCTTGCAGAGGTGGCCGACATCCTTGTGGTAGCGCCTGCTACTGCAAATTGCTTGGGGAAAGTGTCTCAGGGGATCGCAGATGACCTATTGACTACAGTGATCATGGCGACGAAAGCTCCTGTGCTGTTTGTCCCGTCAATGAATGAGGCTATGTACGAGAACTCTGTTGTGCAGAGGAATCTTACGCGCCTGAAAACGTTGGGATACAGTGTAATGGAACCTGATTGTGGGTATCTTGCATGTGGTAAGGAGGGAAAGGGACGGATGCCTGAGCCTCTGGATATTGTTCTTGAGATCGAGAGATTTCTCTTGAGGGAACGAGATCTTATGGGCATGACTGTCCTTGTAACTGCAGGTCCCACGCAAGAGCCATTGGATCCTGTAAGATACATAACAAATCGCTCTTCCGGAAAGATGGGCTATGAACTGGCCAAGGCAGCAAAGGAGCGGGGAGCCGATGTTATTCTGGTTACAGGGCCTGTCATGCTTCCTCGTCCGTTTGGTATTAAGGTAGTCCCGGTGAGAACCTCAAAAGAGATGTTTCGCGCAGTTATGGACCACTTAAGTGATACTGATGTAGTTATCGGAGCTGCAGCGCCTGCTGATTGGCGTCCGGCTCAGGTGTCTTTGGAGAAACTGAAGAAAAGTGAAGGATTGGACTCCATTCCCCTCGCAAGGTGTGAGGATATCCTGTCAGAGGTGGGTAGGCGTAAAAAGACCCAGATTACTGTGGGATTCGCCGCTGAGACTTGTGATTTAATTGAGAATGCCCGCCATAAACTTATGTCTAAGAACCTTGACCTTATCGTAGCAAACGATGTCTCAAGAAGGGATGCAGGATTTGAATCAGATTTCAATGAAGTGAAACTCCTATATCCTGACGGAAATCGGGAGGACCTGCCTTATATGACTAAGCGCGAAGTTGCACATAAGATTCTGGATCGTGTCACATCGCTGCTTCCTCTTACTCGCCCTATCTCGGATGCCTAGTCCGGTGATTTCACCCTGCATTTGTGTCCATGTATTGCCAAAAGCAAAGTTGGCTGATAATATCAAGGGCAGTCAATATTTGACGCAACTTCTGTAAAGATTTGTTATATTTGCATAGTACGACAAAGAGATGCAGGAATACCATAATTAGTGTCCAAAGGATCATACGAATATGTCGTGACGATTATGACTGGTGTGGCTTGGGTTTACTGAGTTCAGCTAAATCATTCAGGGTGTGAGTTTGTGAGCAATACATCAGATGCAAATGAGGAAATGAGATCTCGAGCTCCCTTCGGTTTGAAACCTAGGCGCCGGTTGGGTGAGATTCTGGTGGATACAGACATTTTGACAGCCGAAGATTTGGAGAGAGCTATTAGGCTGCAAAAAGAGAGCGGTATGAGGCTTGGGTCAATCCTTGTGTCCCAAGGGCTTGTAGACGAAGATGTCATGTTCTCCGCACTCGAAACTCAGCTCGGGATTCCCAGGGTTCACCTTGCCAGGTACATAATAAGTCCGGATGTGGCACAACTTGTCCCGGAGACGTTTGTCAGGGCAAACAGGGTTTTTCCGATAGAAAAAACAGAGGATCGCCTGACCCTTGCGATGGCTGATCCCCTTGACGTATTTGCTATGGATGATGTGCGGATCATAACCGGTCTTGAGGTAGACCCGGTGATAGCAAGTGATGCTGAAATCGACGCTGCTATCAGTGAGTATTTTGGGACAGGGCCGGGGACTGAATTGGCAAGAGAGGTTGAGGTCCAGGCCGGTGAAGCTGTCACGCGAGAAGAGGAGAAGAAGCGTGAGGATGCTCAGGTGCTGAGCGCGCCTGCGGTGAGACTCGCAAGTGCCATCATCGCAGAGGCTGTAAAGGCGAGAGCAAGTGATGTGCATATAGAGCCTCAGGACAGTAATGTTCGTGTAAGATATCGAATCGACGGGGTTTTGCGTGAGGTAATGACCTTTCCTCTCAATGTAGGGCCTGCTGTAGCCTCTCGTATTAAGGTAATGGCAGGAATGGATATTGCTGAGAGACGCTTGCCGCAAGATGGGCGAGTCGAGCTTAGGCTGGACGGTGAGGATATTGATCTTCGTGTGTCTACTCTTCCTACTATTTACGGAGAGAAGGCTGAAATTAGAATCCTACGATCAAAGGGTATTGTAGGGAGCCTCGAAGAGCTCGGGTTCCTGGACAAAGATGTGGTTCGGCTTAAAGAGGCGTTGATGGACCCGAATGGTATTATCCTTGCTGCGGGACCGACAGGAAGCGGTAAAACAATGACTCTCTATACAGCCCTTCAGCATCTAAATACGCCTGAGAAAAGTATTGTCACTATTGAAGATCCGGTGGAATTTCGTATTCCGGGAGTAAGCCAGGTTCAAACCAATCCTAAGGCAGGTCTGACCTTCGCTCAAGGTCTTCGCTCTATCCTCAGGCAAGATCCGGATATCGTAATGGTAGGAGAGATCAGAGATAGGGAGACTGCGGAGATTGCTGTGAGATTCGCTATGACAGGGCACCTTGTCCTTAGCACTTTTCACACGATAAATGCAGCAGGGGCTTTGGTAAGGCTCACTGAAATGGGAACAGAGCCTTATCTTGTAGCTTCATCGGTGACCACTGTTGTTGCGCAAAGACTCGTCAGGAAGGTGTGTCCTTACTGCGTTGAAACTTATGAGGTTGATGCTGCGACCTGGGATGCGTGGAAGGGCTTGGCCCCTGAAATCGCAGAGAATGCCGAAGCTGAACGAGGTCGGACATTCAAGCGCGGACGAGGATGCAGGCAATGTGGAAATTCAGGATTCCTGGGGCGGACAGCCATATGTGAGATTATGAACGTAGCCGGAGACATAAGAAGCCTCGTCATGCAAGGCGCTCCTGCTGAGGATATAGAAGAAGCTGCTGTCAAGAACGGCATGACAAAGCTTGCAATAGATGGTGTGAGCAAGGTTCTCCTTGGTATAACCGATCCTAAAGAACTGGGAAAAGTATGCGCTGTTCCGAAAGTGATAGGAGAGTTTTGACAATGAGGTTGGAAGACCTGCTAAAGGCTGCAGTGGAACATGAAGCATCTGACTTGCATATTACAGTGGGGCTTCCGCCTACTCTGAGGGTCTTAGGTAAACTCGGGCCTGTTGACGATTTACCTCGCCTGTCCGGGGATGATACGGAACGCTTAGTCATGTCCATGATGAGTGATGATAATAAGCGAATGCTTAATGAAGAGGGACATGTTGATTTTTCTTTGGGACGATCAGGGATCGGACGCTTCAGGGTAAACGTATATAAACAGCGAGGCACTTATGGAGCTGCCATAAGAGTGATTCCGTACGATGTGCCGAGTCTTTGGGATTTAGGATTGCCTCAGATAATAGAGAAATTTGCAGACAAGCCCAGGGGATTTGTGGTAGTGACAGGACCTACGGGCAGCGGGAAATCCACAACTCTGGCAGCCTTGGTTGACCTTATTAACTTGAAACGTAGTTGTCATGTAATCACTATTGAGGATCCCATAGAGTATTTGCACCAACACAAGAAAGCAATGGTAAATCAGCGTGAAATCGGTGGGGACGCTAAATCGTTTCCGTCTGCTTTGCGGGCTGCTCTCAGAGAGGATCCTGATGTAATTCTCGTAGGCGAGATGCGAGATCTGGAGACAATGAGTACTGCAATAACCGCAGCTGAGACAGGACATCTGGTGCTCGCTACGCTTCATACCGGTGACGCTGTCCAAACTATTGACAGGATAATTGATGTCTACCCAGAGTATCAGCAGCGCCAGGTAAGGGTTCAACTTGCAGCAACGCTTGAGGTGGTAATCTCCCAGCAGCTTGTCCCCAGGATGGACAAGCCCGGTCAAGTACCTGCCGTAGAGATAATGGTGGGTACTCCGGCTGTACGTAGCCTTATCCGTGAAGGAAAAACTCATCAGTTAAGATCATTGATTCAAACAGGCGCGAGATTCGAGATGCAAACAATGGAACAATCCCTCCGTTATTGGGTTGAGCAGGGGGTAGTATCTCGCGAAGATGCTCTTGCCGTAGCAGTTGATGCCGACGACTTGAAGCGCCTTCTTGAAGCCATATGAACTTGGGAGACGCAGGAGGGTTGAGATGAAGGCTGTTTTCTCATATCGGGCACGGGATTCCGGTGGGCGACTGACTCAGGGTACAATTGAAGCCCGGGATGAAGCGTTGGCTTTTGACATGTTGAAGGCGCAAGGGCTTTACGTTACAGGGCTTACCCGAGATGAGAGGAGTGAGCGGGCTTTTGCCATAGCACCGATGGGTTCATACAAGGGCAGGCTTAGCTTAGTGCAGCTTTCCAGGATTGCCAGGCATTTGTCGATTATGATGACTGCAGGAGTCGGACTGTCACCTGCACTTCATACCCTTTCTGAGCAGGCAGAATCGAAGCTTGAAAAAGAGGTATTGGACGCTGCCAGGGTGAAGGTGGATGCAGGAATGCCTCTCGCCCGTTCATTGGCTGAGACGAGGGCGTTTCCTCCGCTCTTCCTTCATATGGTTGAGGCAGGGGAGGCTACGGGTAAGCTGGATGAAGTCCTCTCGAGATTAGACGCGTACTTTGAGAGGGACTATGACTTGAGGCAGAGAATCAAAGGCGCAATGACGTATCCTGCTGTGATAGCGGCATTCGCTGTAATTATTGTTATCATCTTACTTGGTACAGTAGTCCCAAGTTTTGCCGGGGTGTTGGAGGAATCCGGTGTTGCGCTGCCCGGGCTTACCAAGGCATTAATCTCTGTTGGCAGACTCATCAGTTCCGGCTGGTATTTACTGATTGGGGTTTTGGCCCTGATTGTGATCGGAGTGAGATATTTCATCAGGACTGATGAAGGTAGCTACCTGTGGGATTCCACTGTTTTGAAGCTTCCCGTAATAGGAAAGTTTACAATGAAAGTCATTGTCGTGCGTTTTTCTGAAACTCTTGCAAGTCTTGTCGGTGCAGGTGTGCCTATATTGCAGAGTCTTGAGATAGTCGAAAGAGTGGTGGGAAATCAAGTGATCTCGCTCGGACTACGCCAGGTTCGATCCGGGGTTAGAGAAGGGGCAGGCATTGCGTCTCCCCTTGCAGAAGCGAAGATCTTCCCACCGGTTGTTCCGCAAATGGTAGCAATAGGAGAAGAAAGCGGAGCTATAGACCAGGTCCTAATGAAGCTTGGGGATTTCTATGAAAAGGAGGTGGACAGAGGCGTCAAGTCCCTGACAAGTATCATAGAACCTGTTCTTATTGCAGTGGTGGGTATATCGGTCGGTTTGATAGTGGCAGCGGTAATGCTGCCTATGTTTGAGATGATACAGGTG
>DIQZ01000035.1:40273-86022 GCA_002424305.1 Firmicutes bacterium UBA5449 | reverse complement strand
ATTGCAACCCGCATCAAGAACCGTGTGGTGAGTGTATTACATAACAGCCGAGGTTTTACCCTAATTGAACTTCTCATTGTCCTTGCCATTATCGCTATTATTGCAGGAATTGCCATACCCAGGTATACTGCTTCTTTGCAGAAAGCGAAGGAAAGTGCATGTAAAGCTAATATGGCAATTCTTGAAAGCGCGGTAATGAGGTACTGGATAGACAATGATGAGACGTATCCAACATTGACTGCTACGGACTTAGTCCCGACATATATCAAGGAGATACCTGCGTGCCCGCTGGGCGGGGAATACACCCTAGACGACGATGGATATGTAACATGCAACCACGGGAAATAAGAAGAATCAACACTTGTTGAGGGCAACTCCACCAAGGTGATGCAGGAGATCGCGCGGCTTGTTCCGGCGGAAAACCCGACCGGAACAAGCCACTGGGACAAGCAGCCGTCGTCCGAGTGTAAGACATCCGGAGATCACGAAAAGGTGGGGATTATTTAGAAAGTGTTGAAGTTAGCAGGCTTCATAGTCGGAACCATAGTAGGCAGCTTCCTCGGTGTGTGTATTGATCGCATGCCCAGAGGAGAGTCTGTCGTAGCGCCGGGATCACACTGTTCCAAGTGCGGGGCTCAGCTTGGGGCACTGGAGCTCATTCCTGTAATAGGATATGTCCTTCTTTGGGGTAGGTGCAGACATTGCGGGGAGAGGGTGCCTATTTGGTACCCCTTACTTGAGGTGGGCTGCGGATTACTATATGCAGGAGTTCTCGGCAAATACGGGTTCACCTTGTCCGCGGTTAACGCTCTGATATCGATAAGTCTTGCTGTGGTGGCCGCCGGCATTGATCTTGGGCACAGGGTCATACCTGACCGTTTGACAATGCCTTGGATGATTGCAGGTCTACTTATGGGTGCTTTGTCAGGAGGCTTACAAGGGATTCTCAGCCGGGCGCTAGGCCTTTTGGCTTGCGGAGGCTTAGTGCTTCTAATAGCAGTTCTGAGCCGAGGTGGAATGGGCGGCGGGGACATAAAATTTATGGCTCTTGTCGGGAGTTTCCTCGGATTCTTGGGTGGACTTACATCATTTGTTGTTGCCTTTATTATTGGGGCTTTGGTCGGAGTAATCCTCATTGTGCTAGGCATCAAGTCGCGTAAAGACGAGATTCCTTTCGGTCCGTTCATTTCCGTAGGGACGATTATTGTATGTATTTTTGGTGACCGAATTATTCCCCTGGTCTTCCCGTGGATTAGACTGTAGGAAGGGAGGCGATTCTCTCTGAGGAGGATATTATCACTTAGTCGCTTCAGGCGGGTTGTTGGGCTTGATATAGGGACATGCCTTATCAAAGCAGTTGAAGTGAAAAAGGCAGGAGCCAAAGTAGAAATCACACATTTCGGAGTTTTTCCCACTCCGCAGGGAGTCATTAGTAACGGTAGAGTGACGGATCCTCCAAAGGTTGCTCTTGCAGTGAAAGAGGCTCTAAGTGCAGGCGGTATTCAGGGCAGAGATGTCTGTGCTGCAATAGCAGGCGGTGAAGTCATTGTCAGACACGTGTTCTTCCCCAGGATGCCCAGAGAAGAGCTGGCCCAAGCAGTGAGGTGGGAGGCAGGGGCGTATATTCCTTATCCTGTGGATGAAGCGAACATAGATTTTGACGTTATCGGAACCGGAAATGATTCCTCTGATAGGCTTGAAGTCATGATTGTTGCTGCACCTAAAAGCCTGGTGGCAAGTCATGTGGAGACTATGGAACTTGCGGAGGTCAGGCCGCTGTTTCTTGACATTCAACCAATTGCCTTGTGCCGAGTGTTTTGTGACAGTGAATTTGAAGATGCAAAGTTCTTTGTGGATATCGGCGGAGGCACAACTGATTTGGTATACTCCGAAAAAGGAGTTTTAAGATTCACCCGTATTGTGAACATAGGCGGTAACACTTTTACTGAAGCAATTGCCCGCGCTAAGCAGCAAGACTTTGCTCGGGCGGAAGAGCTGAAACGCAAAGCGACCCTGCTGGAAACAGATGAGGAGCAAGGGGAGATCTACCGGGATCCGGAAACCATGGAAGCCCTTGAGGAAGTAACTCGAAAGCTGGCGGTAGAGGTGAGGCGATCCATAGACTACTGTAATGCCCAGGCCAGAGTAAGGAGCGGGCAAGAGTCAGCAATATCTGAAATTACCCTAACCGGCGGGGGGTCAAAGCTGAATGGGCTCAGAGAGTACCTGGAAGCCGGTGTCGGCGTGAAAGTGACTGTAGGCGATCCGCTGGCTAACGTTACCTTTGCCCGAACTTCACCTTTTGCAGAAGATTTGCTTAACTACGGGACCTCACTTGCAGTTGCCATTGGACTTGCGTTTCGAGGGGTGGATGAAAGATGAAAGGAGTAAACCTACTTCCACAGGAAACAGCGAAACCAAGACGTTCCCGGTTGTCGTGGATAACCGGTTTGATAATCGTATCCCTCTTTGTTTTCGCTATGTCTTTTCTCTACACAACCAAGACTACTCAGCTTAACAGGGCACGGGAAGTTCTTTCAACTTTGGAATCTGACTTTCATGGCTATGCCTGGATTGACGAGGAGCTGATCCGGACGGGAAAACGCAAGAAAGATATAGATTCAAAGCTCAAATCTGCTGAAGCAGAAATTGAGCCACACCTTTCGTTTGACGACATTCTGGGGAAACTGCCTGGATTGATGCCGGCAGGAGTACGATTAGTGCAGTTATCGCTGGCAAATGACGGCACAATTTTGTTTCATGGTGAAGCTATTGCGCTCTCCGGAGTGGCAGGGTTTGTAATTTCTATGGAACAGTCTGATCTTATCGATGATGTCAAGCTGCTGAAGGCAATAAGACCAAACGAACCGGACGAGATTTTCAGGTTCGAGACAACAGGAAAGTTGTCGCCTGTGGGAGGCAACTAGATATGGCATTACTGAGGAAACTTGCTGAATGGCGGCTGCTTGCGCTGTTAATATGTTTAGGCATCATAGGATACGTGTTTTACAGTATAGTTATCGTTCCTATTTCCATAGAGCTTGACAGTATCAGGGCTGAGACTGTTGCCGTCAATCAGAAGATAACATCATTGCCCAAGAAGATCCAGGATCTTGGGAGGTTAAGGGATGATTATGATAAGGCCGTGTCTTCGTTAGATATCATTAACTCCCGAGTGACTCATGAGACTGCATTACCATATTTTACAACTGAGCTTGAGAAAACTTCTAAAGAAGCCGGAATGAAACTCTCAAGTGTATCCATAGGGACGCTAATTCCCGGATCTTCCTATTCTAGGGTTCCGATGACCATTACTTGCCGGGGATTTTATGGACAAATAAGGCGGTTTGTTCAGGGGCTCTCAAAGCTTGAACGTGCGTTCAACATCAGCGACTTTCACCTCCGCACAACCGGATTCTTGGATTCTGTAGGTATTAATGAAGAGCAAATCCTCGATGTGACTCTTTCGCTGATTGTGTATGTAGTTCCCAAAGGCGGTGAGAACTAATGCCCAAGCATGTTTCCGGCTTTAATATTAAGGTGGCGGCAGGTCTCATTATGGTGGGAGTCGCAGTGTTTACCTTCATTTGGCTTTCGGGGCAGATAAAACCTGCCCTTGAGCCGACAACTGCCCGGCCGCAAAGCACGCCTGCTTTTCCCGGGCAGCTGGATGAGCTTAGGGCACCACTTCCTGAGGTTATGATCATGTCCAAACAGGAACCCCCCATAGATTTTGTGGCAAAGAGACAAAAGGATCCTTTTGTCCCGGATTGGTCCATAAGCTCCAAACAGGACAAGAAAGATGTCGGTGAACCTGTTCGGAGCGCGCGAGTAGATGTACAGACTGAAAAAGAGGATCGGGGAAGTGAAAAGGCTTTGAGTCAGCCACTCACAGAATGTCATGAGCTATCTGCCTTGTTGACTTTATCCTTAGCAAGTGAAGATTTCGGCAAGGATATGAAGGGTCCGGATGAAAAGGCCGGTACTGCTGTGAGTCATGCTGTAGACGCTGAGCCCAAAGAGAGGCCCGAGGACATGGAAACAAGCCTTAACGAGCCTACGGGAGAGCAGACGGAGCTGAAGGATGAGACCTCTATAGATGATCTGCCTTCAGATGTCAAGACATACGAGACAGAGCCTGCTGTAGAGTGGCAGCCTAACGGAAATGTAGTGAGAGACGATGAGCTCTCGAAAGATGAATCGAAACCACAGGTTATGCCTCCGAGGCTTTTTGTGACAGGGATCATAACTGCGGAAGATACGTCCTATGCAATTTTAAGGACGTCTACTTCCAGCATAATAGTGCAACCGGGGGATGAAATTGAAGGCGCGACAGTGAAGTCTGTTGATGGGGACGCTGTCATCGTTATCAAGCAAGATGAGGAGTTTGTGCTTGAACTAGGTGGAGGGGGAAAACCATGATGAATGGGACAAGGAGTGCCAGGTGTATTAGGCTTGTCGCGATAGTCCTTCTAATAGCGTTAGGTATGACAAATATACCATTTGCCGCTTTGGCGCAAGGGGAACGACTGGAAGGCAATCCGGTCACCATTGAACTTAAGGGCGCTGACGTAAGAGACGTCTTGAAGATCCTGGCAGAATTGGGTGGTGTCAATATTGTCTCTGACCCTTCTGTGCGCGGTGAGATTTCACTTTCACTCAAAGGGGTTCCTGTAGTTGATGCAGTGGAGTTAGTTACACGGGCTACAGGACTCGACTATAGGTATGTAGGTAACACTCTTGTCGTAGGCCTGCCTGATAGGTTTAGAACCGGGTTTGACCATGTTGAAACCAGGATCTTTAAGCTGCATTATGCTTCTCCTCAAGATATGAAAGATGCGCTGAAATTGGTAGTTTCCCCCGACAGAATTCAGCTGGACTCCCGTACGAACTCTGTTATTGTAACAGGGATATCCGTGGAGCTTGATGAGGCGGAAAAGATCGTTCAAAAACTCGACGTCCCTATTCCCATGGTGCGAATTGATGCAAGGCTTGAAGAGATTGCCAAAGATGCATTAGACCAGTATGGGATTAGCTTTCAGGAAGCGGGAGAGTATGGCGGGTTTGGACGAATCTACATAAGGACAGACCCGACAACCGGCATTTTCCAGGGAATATCTCTTGCAGTGGGTGCGTTCTTGAAGATGCTTGAGGACTCCGGAAAAGCTGTGACAATTGCAAGACCAAGCACTACCACGCTTGATGGGACGGAAGCCAGAGTCTTCATAGGCGACAAGATACCTGTCATCATATCCGATGCGGGTGAAACCGGAGGGCCGACTCAAGAGGTATCTTTCATTGAAGCAGGTGTCAAACTTGTTATAACGCCTCGGGTGAATAGAAACGGTCTTATAACTGTGAGGATACGTCCTGAAGTCTCATCGATTCTGGGGAAGGAGCAAACCCAAGGATTCCCTCATGTAAGAACCCGTGAGGCGGATCTTGTGGCGACTGTTCGTGATGGCGAGACCATTGCGATAGCGGGTCTTCTTCAGCGTGAGGAAATAGAGAGTATCCTGAAACTTCCTATACTTGGGGATATCCCTCTCTTGGGAATGCTTTTCCAAAATAAGAGGCTGGACACCAAAGAGACGGAGATGGTCATATTCGTAACACCGCGCATAGTAACAGTAGATGAAGAGAACTTACTATCTGACCACATCGATGAACAGAATATACATTTAGAGGAGTTTAAGTACAATGGTGAAGAATAGACTAGTTGCACTTCGAGACAGGTTATCATCTGCGGGAGTTGACGGGCTTCTCATAACAAGACCTGAGAATAGGCGCTATATAACGGGATTTACAGGCTCTGCAGGGGTCACGGTGATTTCCAAGGATCACGCGTATTTCATCACGGATTTTCGATATGTGGAGCAAGCGACTTTGCAGGCGCCTGAATTTCGTGTTGTTGAGCACGGGTTGAAAATAGCAGATACCCTAAGAGAGATAGTGACAGACGCCGGCATCAACAAGCTTGGTTTTGAGAGGGACGTTGTCACATACAAGCAGCATGACATGTTTTCGTCTGCACTTGACGGGGTAGAGCTGGTTCCTACAGAAGGTATAGTTGAGATGATACGCACAGTGAAAGATGAACATGAAATTGATGCCATTCGCAAAGCAGAAGCTTTAGGGGATGCGGCATTTTCTCACGTTCTTGACATAATCAAACCGGGTATGACTGAAATTGAGGTAGCCCTTGAGATAGAGTGGTTTATGAGGAAGAATGGCGCAGAGGGTATAGGCTTTGACGTAATTGTTGCATCAGGAGAACGCGGAGCCATGCCTCACGGAGTGGCTTCTTCTAAGAAGTTGGCCAAAGGTGAACTGGTAGTGATGGATTTTGGCGCAATCTATCATGGTTACAGAGGCGACATGACTCGTACTGTTTCGCTGGGGAAGGCATCACCCAAACAGCGTGAGATCTACGACATAGTACTCCGGGCACAGGAAACTGCCTTGCAAGGTATTCGACCGGGGAGAACCGGTCAGGAAATTGACGCTCTCGCCAGGAAGGTTATAGAGGATGCAGGATACGGTGAGAATTTCGGTCACGGACTGGGTCACGGGGTCGGGCTTGCCATACATGAAGAACCCAGGCTTTCTGTTACAGCCACGGAAAAGCTACTTCCGGGAATGGTGGTTACCGTTGAACCCGGCATATATGTACCGGGTTTCGCAGGCGTTAGGATTGAGGATCTTGTCGTAGTTGAGGAAGACGGTATCCGAAATCTTACAAGTTCGTCCAAGGAGCTCATAGAACTCTGATGCAATCTTTTCGCTGTGTGCTAAGGCCAATGTACGGGATGATCCGTATACTGGTATCATATATTTAGGGACTTGAAAGGACAATCTAGGTTTGACGCGAAGTAAGAAAAGTGTGAATCGTCCATGCCGGAGGTGGTTATGTGATTTCAACTAACGAATTTCATACAGGTCTCACTATTGAGCTTGAGGGGGAGGTATATTCCGTTGTTGAGTTTCAGCATGTAAAACCCGGAAAAGGGTCTGCTTTTGTCAGATCCAAACTGAGGAATGTTAAGACCGGGTTTACAATAGAGAGGACATTCCGAGCAGGCGAAAAGGTCCCCAGAGCCCATATTGAGTACCGCGAGATGCAGTACCTTTATAGTTCAGGCGAAGATAATTTCTTCATGGACACCTCTACGTATGATCAGATAAATCTTAACGATGAAAAGCTTGGGGATAATAAGAAATACCTCAAGGAGAATATGATAATCGGTGTCCAGATGTATGAGGGGGCTCCCCTTGGAGTTGAACTTCCAAACTCCGTAGAGCTTGCTGTCTCAGATACAGATCCAGGCCTACGCGGTGACACTGCAAGCGGTGGCACCAAACCTGCCACCTTGGAGACCGGAGCGGTGGTGCAGGTACCGCTGTTTGTTAATATCGGAGATGTGATAAGGGTAGATACGCGAACCGGTCAGTATCTGGAGCGAGCATAACCTATCCTGCATTATGTGTGGGGTATCCATTGTTGGCTCTTTCATCCTATAGGCGACGAATATGTTAGACGTAACGAAGACGGAGGGGGCAGCCTTTGAGGCGTGCCCCTACCTTGGGTCTCCAGGTTCAGGAAACCAGTGCTTCGTTTTGTTGGCGATTGCCACTAGGCTGAGCATTATGGGAACCTCCTCAAGTACTCCTACCACAGTAGCCAGCGCAGCTCCTGAACCGAGTCCGAATAGCGATATAGCCACTGCAACTGCCAACTCAAAGAAGTTACTGGCACCGATCATGGCTGCAGGAGCCGCAACAGTACGATCCACCTTCCACCCACGGCACCACAGATAGGCCACTGCAAAGATGAGGTAGGTCTGTATTGTCATAGGTACTGCGATCAACAGGATGTGAAGCGGGTTTTTGATTATTGTTTCACCTTGGAAGGAGAACAAGATTATCAACGTCAGCAACAGACCGATGATGGTGAACGGTTTTAGCTTGGGAAGGAAGGAGTCCTTGAGCCACTCCTCGCCTCTGGTCTTGATTATCCGTCTCCTGGTAGCGTAACCTGCAACCAGAGGAATGACGACGTACAAGACGACTGACAACAGAATTGTGTCGTATGGCACTCTCAGCTCTGTCAGGCCGAGCTGGAAAATCACTATCGGGGCATAAAGGAAAAGTAGTACGAGGTCGTTGATGGCTACTTGTACCAGCGTATGAGCGGGATTGCCTTCGCTGAGGTAACTCCACACGAATACCATAGCCGTGCAGGGAGCAGCTCCCAGGAAAATTGCACCTGCAATGTACTGACCGGCAAGGTCGGCAGGTATCCATCTGGCGAAGACCACCTTCAAGAACAGCCAGGCCAGGCCAAGCATGGTGAAGGGCTTGATCACCCAATTCACGACCAGAGTAACTATTAGTCCCTTGGGATTCCTCCCCGTCTTGACTATGCTGCCAAAATCGATCTGTACCATCATGGGATAGATCATGAACCAGATTAGTACAGCGACTGGAATCGATACATGCGCATATTCGAGTTCGCTCAAGGCCTCCGGGAATCCGGGGAATTTGGTTCCAATGAGTACGCCCAACACAATGCATATCGCGACCCATGCTGTTAGGTACCTTTCGAAAAAACCAAGTCCACCGCTTTCTTTGAGATCAACAGCTTCAGTATCAGATGTAGTCACCTTATTCACCTCTACAGTCTCTAAATTGCCTATCCGCGGCTATATTGCCATTGTACCATTTGGGCAACAATAGCGACGCACACCCAGACCGGACTCAAGAGAAACTCCGTTGTGCTCTCGGACACAGCCTAGCGTCCCCGAAAGAACACCTCAATGTTATGAGGAATTCGGTATTCGCGCTTGTCCTGAACCGAAGTTCGGGTATCCTCCGAATAGACCTCTCGCAGGATCGCGTTGACTATGAACTCCTTTGGGGGCACTCGGTGTTCTGTTCCGTCATGCATCCAAACCCTACAGTCCACACTATCTCCGCATAGGTCTCCACAGCTTTCGCAGGTCGACTCCCTCACGTCAGGCTGAATGTCCCTGCCGTTCACTCGAATCGTGGGTGAGCTCACGAATTCGTACTTGACGGCCAATTCCTTTGAAGTGATATTGACCTTATTCACCACCACATCGAACCCGGCCGTTTTCAGCACGCCCGACACTTCCTCAATAGCTTCGTCAAGACTGGCATCAGTGCCTATGCATCTCGTACACACGTTTAAGTCCAGATATAAGAAATCTATCTGAACAGTGCGCCGTTCGCGTTTTGAACAACAGCAGGATACACCCTCTGAACAGCAATCCACGTTCACTTTCTCACACCTTCCGGAATCTTTATAATCTCTCTGGGTTTCAGCACCTTACCGAAGGATACCACCCTCTCGTCATCTGAGCCGTGCAGCTACCACAGCGTGAACCCAATATCTTGATAGTGCTGATACTCCACTTTCTAAAATCCTAAGTAGAACATATAGAACGCTATTAACAGCATCACCGCTCCCACAGCAATCCTTAGAACGTTACGGAGTGCGCCATATCGTTCACTGGAAGACAGTCGCTGCACAAAACCAATGGACGTACCGGCTATTATCACTAGTACACTATGCCCGATTGAATACAGCAGCAGAAGCATCATGCCCCACGCCAGACTACCTTCCCTTGCAACAATTCCGAGGAGAACAACCAGAACCGGAGTTGCGCAGGGCGAAGAGAAAAAACCGCCCAAAATCCCGGCAAGAAATGCCCCCAGAAATCCGCGCCTGGTGGTGTTGCTTACCGCATACGTGGACGGGATGAAGTTGAAAATCTCCCAGGTTTGAAGCGCCATCAGGACCATTAACACTCCGAGAATCAGATACCACCAGCCTCCGGCACCCTGCATGAGTCTGCCCAACAGTGAGGCAGCAGTTCCTAGAATGGTGAACGTGACTGCCATCCCCGCTGAGAAAGTAGCTGATAGCCCAAAAGCTTTCCTTACATTCCGCTGTGCCGTGCCCCCCACATATCCTATCACCAGAGGAACACTGGTAAGCGCGCACGGGGTGAATGAAGTGACCACCCCTGCCAAGAGTGCGAGGGCCGGGGCCAACCAGGAGTTCGTGGTAATGGACGATGAGAACCACTCAAGCCACTGGTTCACAACAGCATTCATCTCTCCAGACCCATCTCCTCTAGAATCGATAAGAGTTGACCCCTGGTAAGGCCTCCTTCATGTGTGGTGAACACATGCTCATTGGTGTCCCTCATGGAGTACATCTTTAGGTTTAGAACACTGGGATCCGAAGGCACATAAGGCTTCCCCCTGGCATCGATGAACACCTGGGTCGGGATTACCGCCACAGGATAGCCATCTGCCAGGCTCTGATATTTCCATACATCAACGAACTTAACTATGGCTTTTCCACGGAGATCTTCGTTCAGTTCCCTAAGTACTGGAGCCATCTCCTTGCATGGAATGCAGGAATCGGCACCGAAGTCAATCACTATGGGGATGCCATAAGACTTCAATTTCTCAAGATTGATCTTTTCCGTGACATGCAGAGCGAAGTCGGGGTTGCTGTCCTCCGTTCCCGGGTTTCCGGTGCCGTTTAATGCGTCCCGTGAGTTCTTCAGCCACCAAATGCCTGCCACCGCCAGTATGATCAGGACGGGTGCCAGTATTTTCGCTGTCTTCGTCCAATTCATCGAGCGTTTTCTCCTCTCACTCATGAGTCCATTACAGCCTCCCATCTGGGCAGGTGATTCTATCGGGCAGCTCCTTGACAGCCTGTAGTTTCTTGGTGTTCACGAAGCACTCTCGTCATCACCGGTACTTCACCTACAGATACTCCTTTAGAACCGACAGAGGCGGAAATGCAATAGCCTCTGCCGGACACTGGGCCGCGCACGAGCTGCAACCAACTACGCAGTTGTATGGGTTCCGGACTTTCTGTCTCTGTGCCGTTTCGTCCCACCCATACGTCGAGTGCGAGCAGAACTCGTAACAGGCGCCGCACCCGACGCATTTCTCCGTGTCCACACAGGGATACCATGGTATCCCTGTTATCCCTGTGCGAGGAACCTTGAACTCCCTCATACTCTCTACCTCCCAGAAGCCCAGCGGGCTTGACGCCTGAGCTCCACGCCAAGCCCGACGCCGGCGCAGACTAACGTTGGAACCAGGCGCGTATCTGGGCCTCCGACGGCATCTTGCCTTCCATTACAGTCTTCCCATCAATGATGACTGCAGGGGTCATCATAACTCCCCTTTCGATTATTTCGTTGATATCAGTGACGTGGATAATCTCTGCCTCAATCCCAAGCTTCTTGATGGTCTCTGATATCATCTCTTCTGTCCTATGGCACTTGGGACAGCCTGTTCCCAGAATCTCAACTTTCATTAGATGATCTCCTCCTTGCAAGATGATGCTATGCGACGATAGCCCCGAATATCATGCCGCTTATGGTAGCCATTACTACTACCAGCAAGACGAACACTGCTGTCTTTTTTAGTCCTAAGATGCGACCGATTACGATCATGCTGGGCAAGCTCAAAGCCGGTCCTGCAAGAAGCAGTGCAAGAGCAGGGCCTTGCCCCATGCCCGATCCAAGCAAGCCCTGGAGAATCGGGACTTCAGTTAGAGTAGCAAAGTACATGAACGCTCCTGTAATGGACGCAAAGAAATTCGCCCAGATGGAATTCCCGCCGACCAATCCGGAGATATATGCGGACGGAATGAGCCCGAAATCTGTGCCTGGCCTCCCCATGAGGAGACCTGCAACTGCGACTCCACCCAGCAGGAGCGGGAGAGTTTTTTTCGCAAACTCCCACGTCGAGTCTATCCAACTACCCAGTTCGTCTCGCTTGAACCATGCGTACAGCTGATAGGCGAGGATTATCAGGAGTCCCAACACAATCATCCATTTAAGGTTGAATACAGCATAGAAGAACCCAATGGGCTCCGGTGGCCTTCCCCAGGCCGCGAAGACGAGAAGCCCCACGAGAACCGCGAAGTATGCGGCTGTCTGTCCGAGGGAACGGCCGACAGCATCATCAGGAGCTGATGACAAGCCTTTCTGCCTTTCTGCTTCCTCTCCTCTGAAAATAAACGCCATCAACAATCCAATGACAACGGAGAACACGATTGCCCCAATTGCCCGGGCGAGTCCGAGCTTCCAGCCCAACACGCGGGCGGTCATTATTATGGCAAGGACGTTGATGGCCGGACCTGAATACAGAAACGCAGAAGCAGGGCCTAAGCCTGCGCCTTTTTTGTAGATACCCATGAACAGTGGCAAAACGGTGCATGAGCAAACTGCGAGTATCGAACCGGAAACAGAAGCCACAGCATATGCAAGCCACTGCTTAGCGCCTTTACCCAGGTACCTCATGACCGATTTGGTTGATATGAAATTCTGCATTGCCCCGGCGATGAAAAAGGCAGGGACAAGGCAGAACAATACATGCTGCCTGGCGTATTCCTGCACCATGTAGAACGCCTCAAGGATTGCAGATTGCACCCTCGGACTATCGACAGGTGCGAAATACACGATGAGAAACACAGCTGCAATCAGAAGAAATGTCTTTAGTTCTTTCATTAATGCCTCACCTTTCAGTCGATAGAATTGAGCCACTCGCTTGCTTTAGCCAACAGTTGCCAAGATTGGGCGCTCTTTCAGACTCGCACATATGGTCGATACACTTCATGAACCGGTAGGTACAGGTTGCATGCAGGCTGTACCAAACATTCAACCCTTCCTTTCTAAATGACACGATGTCAGCGTTTCTGAGCACACCTAAATGCCTGGAGATGGTAGACTGATCAAAGCCTAATTCGTCTACAAGTTGGCAAACACACTTCTCGCCTTCGTTAGCCAGAATTTCTATGATTCTACACCTGGTCTCGTTAGCGAGAGCCTTAAACACAGTTACGCGTCTTCTGGTCTTTCTTTTACTCATAATTATCACCTTCATGGCTATATTAGAATATAGCCATTATGAAGTCAAGAGATCAATGATAGTCTATTAGTCCGGGTCATTATGCGTAAGGAGATGTTTTCACTTGCCGCTTGGTTGAAGTCTGTAGGTCTTCGGTCATAAAACCAGTCCCCCCGGAATACGTATTTGTATGAGGGGGGACTTGCCTTGCAAAATGAACATCCGGGTAGAAAACCTGTTGTCGACATTATCCTAGACGAGATTCTGCCTTGCCTGCCACCGGGTCTTCGATCAACTATTGCCCGTTTGCCTAGAGAACAATTGAACAGAGTGCATGAGATCAGACTTCGCACATGGCGACCTGTGATATTGATGGCAGGCGATGATGAGATATGTCCTATCCCACCTTACATCTTTTCAGACGATGACGCGCTCATCACTTTGCAGCTCATTGCATGCGGCTCTCTTTATGCTTTCGAAGACGATGTGCGTCAAGGCTATATCACGATACGGGGAGGTCATAGAGTTGGATTAGTGGGTCGAGTTGTTCTTTCTCATGGCAGGATCTCAACTCTGAAAGACATATCCGGTTTCTGTATCAGGATAGCCCGGGAGATCGTAGGCGCAGCAGACAGTGTCATGCAATACCTTGTTAAGCCACCCCGCAGACTCTACCACACGCTTATCATATCACCGCCAAGGTGCGGCAAAACGACTCTGCTTCGGGACATCGCCAGACAGGCAAGTGACGGTGTTCCTCATCTCGAGTTTCCGGGAGTACGAGTGGGTATTGCCGATGAGCGCTCAGAGATAGCAGCATGCTACACAGGAGTCCCTCAAACCACTTGTGGCATCCGCACTGATGTGTTAGACGCATGTCCGAAAGCTGAAGGGATGATAATGCTTATTCGTTCAATGTCACCTGATGTGGTTATTACGGATGAAATCGGCAGGGAAGAGGATTCTCTCGCCATACGAGAGGTTATGTGCGCAGGTGTGAGCTTGGTTGCTACTGCTCATGGAGGCTCTCTGGAGGAAGTAGCGAGGAGACCTGCCCTGAAGTGCCTTTTCGAAGGCGATATGTTTGAAAGGGCACTAATACTTAGCCAGGCACACGGACCTGGCACAGTCGAGGCAATTCTTAATGCGAGAACAGGAAAAGCCATAGTCTCCGGGCCTCTTAGGTGAAGTAGAGTGAGTGACGGGGGGCGCCCTCATGGTAAAGATTGTCGGAGCAGTCTTAGTCGTAGGATCTTCCGGTGTGATAGGGAATGTTGTTGCCAGGGGTTACTCAGAGAGGCCAAGACAACTGGCTGAACTTATCTCAGCTTTTACTCTCCTGGAGACTGAGATATCATATGCGAAAACTCCTCTTTCTGAAGCACTGGTAAGATCCGGAGGATACAGAAATTGCATTGCAGGCAAAATGTTTGAGATGGCTTCCTGCATTATTGCCTCAGGAGACCAATCACCTGGACAGGCTTGGGAGGCTGCTGTGGGGTATGCGTATTCCATTTCAGCCCTTACATCTGAGGATCGCGATGCGCTTCTTGCTTTTGGCGCGAAACTGGGTTCCTGCAACAGTACTGACCAGCTAAGACACATTGCGCTTGTCCGTGAAAGGCTCAGAAGAAGTGAGGCTCAAGCCAGGGAAAAAGCAGAACAGACAGCTAGGATGTGGCGGTATCTCGGGCTTACTGTGGGTGCTATGATAACTCTCTTGCTTTATTAATTGCAGCGTCGGGTTGCAGTGGCCTGAAGCCCATCAAAACGTGTCCTACGCAAAAGGGGGATGACGGGGTGGGAGGAATCGACATTATATTCAAGGTTGCAGGTATTGGCATAATCTCAATCGTTATTTCCCTAATCTTTGAACAGGTCGGCAGAAAGGATTTTGCTTGGGCAGCGACAGTCATTGGAGCAGTGCTGGTATTTGGTGTAGCGCTGCTTCGGTTCAAGGAGCTTCTTGATGAGATTCTAACTGTTTTCAGGCTTTGGTGATCGAGGCAATCTGCTTGTGGAGACATAAAGAGGTGCAGGTCTGTGGAGATGGGAAGTCTACTTGCAATTGCAATCATAGCAACTGTTCTCACAGTATTAGTTAGGTCCCATCGTCCTGAGATAGCCATATGGCTCAGTGTCGTTACAGGATTGATCATAGTCGGCAGGATACTTCCTCTTATCAACTTCATTGTAAGAACACTTGCTGATATTACGTCGGGGACCAGAGCTGAGTCTGTATATTTTACTACTGTGCTCAAGGTTATAGGAATCGCGTACCTTGCGGGGTTTGGGGCTGAGGTGTGTCGCGACGCAGGTGAGAGGGCAACCGCCGGCAAACTGGAACTGGCAGGAAAGGTAATCATATTGATGACCGCTCTCCCGGTTCTCATAGCTGTGCTGGAGACGGTTGCCAGATTCGCTAAGTGAGATTTGGAGCTGACAAATGACACGTATTAGTATTATATCAGCCATTGTTATATTGGCCCTTGTGTTCTCAGCTCTTGTCCTGAATCACAAGAGTCAGTGTTATGCCAACCCGGCTCAGCTTCAGGATTCAGAAGACGGCCCAGGTCTTAAAGACGACATTATCAGGGCTGAGCTGGATGCACTGGATATTGCGGCTCTCCAGGGTTTCCTGGAAGACATGGACAGTAGTATGAAGGAGTTCTTCCCGGATCTGGACATTGCCGGGTTTGTGAGATCTCCGGGGAAAATCTTAGGTGGATTCGATCCGGCAAGTATCGCAACCGGTGTGATGCGGGTAATTGCAGGAGAGGTTAGGGCTAGCTTAGTTTTACTCGGCCAGTTAATCATCCTTGCAGTTATGTGCGGGATTCTTTCAGAGTTTGCGTCAGGGTTTGAAATAAAACAGGTGACGACCATAGCTCGGTCTGCATGTTTCATGGTTCTTGCATTGATGGCGACAAACAGCTTTCTTGTTACGATGAGAGCTGCTACTGACGCCGTAGATAGGATGACTACTTTCATGCACGCATCTACACCTCTTCTGTTTGCCTTGCTGTCTGCTGTAGGCGGAATCACGTCTGCTGCGGTAATGAGTCCGGCTGTAGTGGCGATCTCAGGACTCACGAGCGGGCTCATACGCAATATCGTGTTCCCGTTGATTTTTCTCTCTGCGATACTCGAGGTTGTCAGTATGATCGCGGACCGCGTGCAATTGACAGAGTTTTCGGGGCTCGCCAGGGATGTTGCTGTGGCCTGTCTTGGCGGTGGGATGACGCTTTTTGTCGGTGTAATGACGATTCGAGGTGTAGGAGCCCAAGTAGCTGATTCTCTGTCGATTCGAACAGCGAAGTTCGTGTCGGGAACTTTTGTTCCTGTTGTAGGCAAGATGTTCTCTGACGCAGTAGGTATGGTGGCTAGCTGCGCTGCGCTTATACATGGTGCCCTCTCTGTGGCAGGGGTTGTTACAGTCTTCATGATTTGCCTTGTGCCTGCGGCAAAAATCCTTTCTGTGGCTGTCATGTATAGGCTGGCAGGGGCAATAGTCCAACCATTGGGCGACCGGGGGCTTTCTAAATGTCTTGGCGTTCTAGGCAACACACTGATACTTGTTCTTGTTACGCTGGGTGTTGTAGCCATTGCATTCCTTGCTATCATAACCGTCATAGCCGGCCTTGTTAATTTCGCTGTGACTCTGAGGTAGGTGAAGGTGTTGGTTAAGACTGTTACAGAGTGGGCCAGGGATCTCATTATTATTAGCTTAGCATTTGCATTTACTGAAATGCTTCTACCTGCCAACGACCTTCAGAAATTCGCCAGGGTTGTTATGGGTATTGTGATGATTGCAGTAATTTTAGGTTCTATTTTGGATATTTCTCGATCAATGGATGACGCCCTAGAGTCGCAGGCTGAATTCTCGATGGGTCAAGCCTATGCATTGAATGTCCCAAGTTATGTTGCGAGGGGGGAACGCATTACTCAAGCAGGGCTTGAAATTGCAGGGTCTGAGACAGAGACAAAGGTTACGCGGCAGATACAGTCTATTGCCAGATTGGCGTCGGGAGCAGATGAAGCTCATGCCGAGATTGGGTTCGCGTCGTCAGGGAATATACGACATATCTACGTGACTCTCAGGGGACTCAATACTTTGGCCCTTGGAACCTCACGTAGCGATAGCGACAACTTTGAGGAACGCACTGCATCTAGTCGTAAGGAGCTTACTGATATCATGGAGGCGCGAGTAATCAGCGCTGTACGGGATTTTTATGGGTTTTCCAACGATGTAATGATCTCTGTATCAGTCAGTCTGCAGTAACTCGCCCTTGGTGAACCTATGAGGCTCTTATCTTAGGTGTTTAGCGGAAACTTCGAAGCGTACGTATGTATGAGGAAACAGGGATGGTGGGAAGAGTGGGCTCTCGGATTATTGATTTTATAGCCGGAATTTTCAAAGGCAGTGAACGCGGGTTGGGAGACATAAAGCCCCCTCAGATGCAGAGAATCAGTGTCCTCATTGTTATAGGGCTTATAGGTGTCCTTCTTCTTCTCCTCAGCTTTTCACCAAGGCTGAGCAGCCCGTCCGGCACACAGGTAGGGCTTGGCCTCACCCGCGGTGACCAGGTGCTGACCGCAACCGGCACCGGAGGTTCAGGCCTTAGTGAGGATGAGGCTCGCCTGGAGCGACGATTGGTGGAGATACTCTCTCAGGTTCAGGGGGCAGGTCGAGTAGGTGTTAAGGTTACCTTTGATACAGGACGCTTCTATGATTATGCGGAAAATCAGACGCATGAGGAGAACAGCTCGCGAGAATTGGATACGCAAGGCATAACCAGAGAAACAACACAGATTAGAACAAGCGGTGAGGTGGTTACGACACAGGAAAGAACAACAGGGGTTGCTGTACCTGTTGTTCGTAATTTCACTGAGCCTAAGATCCAAGGTGTTCTTGTTGTGGCAGACGGTGCCAAGGATATTCAAGTGAAAAAGGCGCTAATCGAGGCGGTAACGACGCTCCTTGATATCCCTTATCATAAGGTAGCAGTGCTACCACGTCAAAGGTAGGTGACACTTATGCAGGACAGGGCAAGAGCAGGCTTTGCACTCATGGTTGTCATTGCTGTGGTATTGGGCGCACTCATAGGAATTAGGAATAGTGGAATGAAGCAGAATGAAGGGCTGTTCTCCATAAGCGGGATCAGAGGCATTGGGACACAGCCTGACTCATCAGATGACTCAGTTTTGGGTGTGAGTCTTATGGATTCAATCATAGAGTCTCAAGAGCAAGGAAGCGATATCTTTGAGGCGCTAAGACTTGAGCGGAGCAAGACGAGGTCAAGAAGTATGGAAACACTGGAAATGGTAGCGCGAGATACCGGGCTTTCAGATGAAGCAAGGGCAGCCGCCGGCATGCAATTGGTAGATCTGTCAAAAAGGACAGAAGCTGAGGCAGAGGCAGAAGCATTAATCAGGGCAAGAGGTTACGAGGATGCTCTGATCTTCGTCAGGGGAGATGCCTGTGATGTAGTAATCTCCGGTCCGGAGCTGTCGAAAGCTGATGCTGAGCAAATCGGGGATATTGCTGCAAGGTGTTTGGGAGTGGACTTAGCTAACATTACCATAGTTGAGCGGGGTAAGCCTTGATAACCTGTTCAAGAACGGTCTGCTAGTGGTATGATTGAAGCAGGAAATGAAAAGATTGTGGTGAATATAGGGAAGCATGGGCATTGACCCAGGTTATGGTTAGTGTTACCCTTGGGCGGGTAGTCTATAGCTAAAAGACTTTGGACTATTAAGCTTGTAAGAATAATAAGCATCAATCCAGCCCGGTATAGGGCATGATGGAACCTGAGGAAGGCAGGAAAAACAGGTGGAACTCAAGGATTTAAGGCGAGAAATCGCCGGATTAGCCAGAATAATGAATACTCATGATATCAGCGATCTGGAGCTGGAGCTCGAAGGCTTGACAGTGAAACTTCGCAGGGAGATAAATACTTCTCCTGCGCGGAAGGTCGGGGTTGGAGCCGAGGTGATGCCGGAGGATAGTCGTATCACAATAACAGCACCTGTGGTAGGTACTTTCTATAGGGCGCCGTCTCCTGACGCGGAACCCTATATCAGCGTTGGTGATATGGTCCTACCGGGTCAGACTGTGTGTATTATTGAGGCCATGAAAATCTTGAACGAAATCCAGTCTGAGGTAAAAGGCAGGATTGCAGAGATCTTGGTAGACAATGCAGAACCCGTAGAGTACGGCCAACCACTTTTCATCCTGGAGATATCATAGGTATACGCCGACGAAATGCAGGAGGTATGTTGTGTCGGATCTCTCAATCAAAAAAGTAGTTGTAGCAAATAGGGGCGAAATCGCCCTCAGAATTATCAGGGCTGCTAAAGAACTGGGTATTAAGTCAGTAGCTCTCTACTCAGAACCGGATAGAGATTCGCTTCCGGTAATGATGGCTGACGAAGCATACTGTATCGGGCCGGGACCTAGTATACAGAGCTACCTTAACATAGCTAATGTTATAAGCGCAGCTTTGATGTCACAGGCAGATGCCATTCATCCGGGTTATGGGTTTCTTGCAGAGAATCCATATTTTGCGGAGATATGTTCATCTCACGGGATTAAGTTCGTAGGGCCGAGCCATGATGTAATGAGTGTTATGGGAAACAAAGCCAGAGCGAAACGGCTGATGGAAGAGCATGGCCTGCGCGCAATTCCCGGCACTGATGGTATCATACATGATGTGCGAGAAGCTGAAGCATTTGTTGCGGAACATGGTTTTCCCGTGATGATTAAGGCGGCTGCAGGTGGCGGCGGAAAGGGAATGCGCATGGCTCGTGACGAAGACGAGCTCGTCGGCGGCATAAGATTTGCTCAGGCCGAAGCAGAGGCTGCCTTTGGTATCCCAGGCGTGTATCTCGAGCGTTACTTTGCCGGCGCCAGGCATATCGAAGTTCAGGTGTTATTGGATGAACAAGGGCACGCCATACAATTGGGGGAACGAGACTGCTCTGTCCAACGCGGACATCAGAAACTCATAGAAGAGTCGCCTTCTCCGGTTCTCGATGACAGTATTCGCGAAGCTATGGGGAGTGCAGCTTTACTCGGTGCGGAGGCTATTGGATATACAAACGCCGGCACTGTTGAATTTCTTGTGAACGATGAGGGCGAGTTCTATTTCCTCGAGATGAATACAAGAATTCAGGTGGAGCACCCTGTAACTGAGCTTGTCACAGGGATTGATATTGTGAAAGCTCAGTTTGTGGTAGCTGCAGGTGAGTCATTGCCCTTCAGCGAGAGAGATGTGAATGTGAATGGCCATGCCATAGAATGCAGGATATGCGCAGAGGATCCGGAGAGAGGCTTTATGCCTATGCCAGGACGGGTCAATAATCTAATATTGCCCGGTGGACCTTGGGTTCGGGTAGACACAGCCCTTTATCCAGGTTACCATATTCCGGCTTACTATGATTCACTCATTGCTAAAGTTGTGGTGTGGGGCAGAAACAGAGACGAAGCAATAGCTAGAATGGCAAGGGCTTTGGACGAATTTAGAGTTGAAGGAATTGCCACGAATATTGAGTTTCAGCGCAGACTCGTTACGAGCTTTGGATTTCGACAAGCGGAGATTCACTGTGACAATAATGTGCTATCCCAAGTTTCTAAGGATGCACACTGATTGTCACCGACAACACGCGCTGATATAATACACCCAGGAGGAGGGTATGAGCGCTATGCAGACAGGAGAACTGCGTTACCCTGAAGCTCCTTCGCACGGAGTGCGTGAGGCTCTTGGGATCGTGAAAATCGCAGGCGAGGTAGTCAGTGTAATTGCCGGACTCGCTGCTATGGAAGTCGAAGGTGTGGCCGGTATGTCCAGCGGTATTGCAGGTGACATAGCTGAGCTACTTGGGCGACGAAACCTAGCCAAAGGAGTCAAGGTTGAAGTAGGAGAGAGAGAAGCTGCTATCGACCTTTATGTTATTGTGAACTACGGCGTTAGAATCCCTGAGGTCGCATGGAAGGTTCAGCAGAATGTGAAACAGGCTATCGAAAGCATGACCGGCCGTGACGTTGTGGAAGTCAATGTTCACGTCCAGGGAGTGAATTTCTTAATACAGGAGAATCAAGCGGAACCGAGAGTACGTTAGTTAGGCTGGTGAAAGGAGCAGTCCTATGAAAATACATGACCGGATCGTTGCATTCATCTCAGCCATACTGCTATTGGTGATAGGCCTGATTTTTGTTGCTATGGCGTTTGGGCCTAATCCAACCAGTTTCTTTGCACATGTTTTTCTTACCAGACAATACGGAGGCCTGCGTCCTGCAGTGATTGTCAGCTCAATCGTTGCGGTAGTGGCCGGCGGGTACTTGATATGGCTGACTTTTCGCAGTCGGGGACGTAGGAAGGCCATTATTCGCGCCACTAGTCTTGGCGAGGTCAGAATTTCGCCTTTGGCCATCGAGACACTTGTCAGGCGGGGTGCTCGCGAGGTTCCGGGAATACAGGATGTTGATACTGTGGTTGATGTTTCAGGGGACGATATTGAAGTATACGTTTCAATAATTGTCAGTCCTGACGTCTCTATCCCCGGAGTAGCCGAACAAATCCAGGCGAAACTTGGAAGATACATTAGCGATACAGTTGGGGTTGATGTATCCAGGGTGTCAGTGCATGTCCGCAATGTAGGTCATGAACAGAGACCTCAGAGGGTAATCTAACTACTCAGACTCTTACATATGGTCTTTGGTTCTGAACAGATAGGCAAAAGGATGTGGACTGCATAGGAAAAGAGGTGCGAGTTGATGCAGCCCGGACTACGGGATTTCTTGCGTGTTGCTCTTATCAGACATCCGGGTAAATTAATAGGGACGATTCTAGGGCTTACTGTGGGATTGGTGATGGTGATTTTTGGTCCCATTGCCGGACTTTATTTGGCTGCATGCATAGGAGTAGGGTATCTTGTCGGTAATTATGTGGATAAAGGAAGAGGACGTACTGACGACATTTTTTTGGAAGAATTTCTCCCGCCTGATGAACGTTAACACGGGACATGAAAGGTTAGGGGAATGGCTTTGACAAGGAGGGATGCTCGAGAAGCTGCATTTGCTGTGCTTTTTCAGGTAGACGTTGGGCGTATGCGGCCTGAAACTGCCATTGAGACTACACTTAGTGGCAAAGAGGCCCACGGTGGAAATCTTGAATATATTCAGCGAGTTGTGCTTGGAACCCTCCAAAACCTTAAGTCTGTTGACGAGACCATCTCTCGCCTCACTATCGGTTGGACATTGGAGCGAATGGGTGCTGTAGACAGGAACCTCCTAAGACTTGCTGTCTACGAGATCCTATTCCTTGACGATATTCCTGTAAATGTTGCGATAAATGAAGCAGTTACCCTAGCTAGGAAGTTTGGTGACGAAGAGTCATGGAAATTCGTCAATGGTATTTTAGGGAAATTGGCGCGGGAGATGAAAGAAACCTAGATGTTAGCTATCTACTCTGTTTCCGAAGTAAGCAGGTACATAAAGGGACTCATCGAGAGTGATGACTTTCTTTCCGGTGTTTGGGTAAAAGGAGAGATCTCCAATTTTACTCTGCATTCATCAGGCCATATGTACTTTAGCCTAAAAGATGAGTCTGGGAGACTGAGATGTGTGATGTTCCGGTTTCAAAACTCTCGCCTTAAGTTCATGCCATCTGATGGAATGTCTGTATTCGCATATGGTGCAATAGGCATTTATGAGAGATCCGGCGACATACAGCTGTATGTTGAAGAGATGATGCCTTCCGGAACAGGCTCTTTGTATCTGGCTTTCCTTCAGCTTAAGGAAAAACTGGATAAGGAAGGGCTTTTTTCGCCTTCCAGGAAAAGAGAGCTGCCAAGGTTTCCAAGGGTTGTAGCAGTTGTGACTTCTCCTACCGGAGCTGCTGTGCGTGACGTGATTACAGTAATCAGTAGGCGTAGGCCTGGTACGACTATTCTTGTTGTGCCTGCGCTGGTTCAAGGGGACGGCGCTCCGGAGAGTCTGGTAGCAGCCCTTGATCTGGTAAATCAAGCAGGTTTCATTGATGTTGTTATTGTGGGACGCGGTGGGGGGTCCATTGAAGAGCTCATGGCGTTCAACGATGAGAGCGTCGCAAGAGCAATTGCATCATGCACAGTTCCGGTGATATCTGCTGTAGGACACGAAACAGATTTCACCATTGCTGATTTTGTGGCTGACAGACGAGCTGCGACTCCGTCCGCTGCAGCGGAAATGGCTGTGCCGGATATTACAGAACTCGGAAAAACTCTTTTTCAGCTCAATTTGCGTCTCAACAGCAACATCCGGACTGCTGTGTCAGACAATAGGGGCAAACTCCAATCATTGATAAGGTCACATGTTTTGAGGTTTCCAATGGAGTTGACCAGAGATTGCCGTCAGCGTCTTTCTCTTTCAACTGACGGTCTTTACGCTTCCACTACAAGTATACTTTCTAAGAAACGTGAAGATTTCAGAGCTTTGGCAGGTCAACTTGATGGTCTTAGTCCTTTGGGGACTCTTTCCCGAGGATACGGATTCATCAGAAAACTGCCTGGCATGGGTGTTGTGCGCAGCGTGGAAGAGGTGACGCTTGGAGAGGATCTGGAAATAGTGCTCCAAGACGGAAGTCTTAGGTGTATTGTAGAGTCAGTGCAGGGGGGGAATGCGGATGGGAAAGGTTGAGGAAGACGTTAGTTTTGAGGAGGCTATGGAGCAATTGGAGGAGATGGTAGACTCGCTTGAAGCGGGAGCCCTCGGGCTTGAGGAGTCTCTCAAGACTTTCGAAAAAGGGATGTCCCTGGTGAGAATGTGTCAGAAGAAACTTGAGGATGCCGAGACAAAAATCGCAAAGCTTGTTAAGAATAAGGACGGAAGCCTTGTCACAGAACCATTTCAGATTGAGGATGAGTCCTAGTGGAGAGAAGATTCAATGAATGGAAGTTAATGGTAGATGCGGCTCTGGATGCTGCATTGCCTTCTTCGGATGTACACCCTCAGCTACTTCACAAAGCTATGAGATACTCAGTATTCCCCGGAGGTAAGAGGATCCGCCCGCTTCTTGTGTTGTCTACCGTGCTTATGGTAGACCGGGTAAAATACGGTATGAAAGATTCGACTCGAAGGACGCAGATATTGAAGCGAAGCTTACCTGCTGCAGTTGCCATAGAGCTTATACATTCATATTCCCTTGTCCATGATGACCTGCCGTCTATGGACAACGACGATTCTAGACGTGGACTACCTACGGTTCACAAGGCTTTCGGGGAAGCCGAAGCAATCCTTGTAGGAGATGCGCTGCTTTCCCTGGCCTTTGAAGCCATCTCGAAGGAGGAGGCGCACAAAACAATGGGGGCGGAGACTTCAGTGAGAATCGCCTATGAGTTGGCCTACGCATCAGGAAGTCTTGGTATGGTCGGCGGGCAGGTAATGGATATTTCTCCGGTTTACCCCGGAATCGGAATTAAATATATTGAAGAATTGAGCGACCGCAAGACAGGTGCCTTAATGAGGGCTGCAATTAGGTGCGGCGCTTTGGTGGCAGGAGCAGAAAGCCGCGAGTTGGACGCGCTTACGTGTTTTGGAGAGTTGTTCGGCCGTGCGTTTCAGGTTCAAGACGACATTAAAGACTTAGATGAACAGGGAAATCTGACGTTCCCGGGAGTTCTGGGGATAGAAGAGACACGATCTTACGCATTGGGGCTGCTCTCCGCTGCTGTTGACGCTTTAAGGCCCTATGAAAAGCAAGCAGAAGAACTCCTTTTGCTTGCCGATGGGATTCTGGATTCCTCTGTGGCATAGTGCGGCGCGACTTTGGCTCTGGTTGATGGAAAATTTCGCATATGATATAATCAAGTCCATCAGGGCAGGTGGTGCAGTATTCTAGTCAGCACCTCC
Organism: Firmicutes bacterium UBA5449; assembly: GCA_002424305.1. Taxonomy (GTDB): domain Bacteria; phylum Bacillota; class SHA-98; order UBA4971; family UBA4971; genus UBA4971. The sequence goes on along the minus strand of DIQZ01000035.1, from coordinate 61,226 downwards.
ATCTTTGAAGGCGGGCCTAAAAATCCGTCGAGGGCACAACGATGAAGTCTCTGGTGCCGGCCGCCGACGCCCAGTTGGGGGCTGGTGCTGGGGGTTAAGAGGCGAGGGCGATCTGTAATGGCATACAGGCGTTGACCCTTGCTTCGCGGAGACCCGCTCCTGTGGCTAGTCGATGTAGATCGAGGCCACGGCCGGGGGGTAAACCTACGCCTAGGTGCAAAGACGTGATCAAGACGCGCTGGGTGTAGTGTAGCCTGCCTTGAGTGGTGAGAGAGGGATTGCAGGTAGCAGGCGTGTTTCTTCAGGCCGGAAGAAACGGCCCTTTGCTGCATGAAAGTCTCGCTGCAAAAGAGGCTAGAAGATGGGTAGGCGTTGTTGAGGAAAACTCCTAGACTGTCCGGTGGTAATGAGGACATTACGGGGATTGCAGTGTGAGCTAAGTGGTAGTCTGGCCGCCCGAAGGGCAACCGCGGGCTGTGGTCGTAAACGGGAAACCGCCCAAGCGGTGACGCAAGGGAGCGCTGCAGGGAAAACCTGCCAGACCTAAAGCCACAGTATTTACTCGTAATGTTACCACCTGCCCGGATGCCTCTCATTAAGGTGGGTGTAGTTTGTGAACCCACGTATGTCAAGAGCACTATCTGTAGCAATCGTTACTTTTCTAATGGCTATAGTTGTTAGCTTTGTGTCCAAGATTATCCTTGGTCGCGTGGGGTTAATTCTTGGATTTTTTGTCTTGCTCATAATTGTCATAACCGGTGTTATTTTTGATGTAATTGGTACTGCCGCCACCGCTGCAAAAGAACGGCCGTTTAATGCTATGGCCGCTAAGAAAGTGTATGGAGCAAAGCAAGCACTTCGTATGACCAGATCCGCTGATCGTGTTGCGAGTTTCTGTAACGATATCGTCGGTGATATGACCGGCACAATCAGTGGAGCCATAGGAGCTGCCATTGCCATTGAATTTGTCATGCGAACCAATTCGAGCTTTGCCGGTGAGACAGTGGTAAGCACAGTTGTTATTGGAATCATTGCAGGTCTTACAGTTGGGGGTAAAGCCTGGGGAAAGAATGCTGCTATCAGTGAATCAGAGAGAATAGTTCTTGCTGTCGGTAAGGTTTTGGCTTGGATAGAAGACTCAATCGGTCTTATCATACTGAATGACCGGAAAACAATCGATAAGAGGAAGAGTCCCGGTTCGGTGAAAAAGAGTATTGAAGGAGATTCAAATTGTGGCAAGACTTCTTGACGGCCTTGATTTGCCGGAAGGCCTTAAAGGCCTTACGTTAGGCCAACTTCAGCAAGTTGCAGAAGAAATCAGGGAAGAGATCATAAACACTGTTTCGAAGACCGGAGGCCACTTGGCTTCCAGCCTTGGGGTTGTTGAGCTTACTTTGGCTATTCATACTGTCCTTGACAGCCCTCATGACAAGGTAATATGGGATGTAGGTCACCAGGCATACGCCCATAAGATCCTCACCGGCAGGCTGGATAATTTCCGAAGTCTCAGGCAGTACGGGGGGATCAGCGGTTTTCCCAGAACAGATGAGAGTCCACATGACGTTTACAATACAGGCCACTCCAGCACTTCCATATCTATAGCTCTCGGTATCGCCAAAGCCAGAGATTTAAGAGGCGAAGGCTACAGTGTTCTTGCAGTTATCGGTGATGGATCCCTTACCGGGGGAATGGCATTTGAGGCTTTGAATCACGCCGGACAGCTTGGTTCAGATCTCATTGTTGTGTTGAACGATAATGAGATGTCGATTTCTCGGAACGTAGGCGGTCTTGCATCCTACCTTGCCCGTCTTAGGACAGAGCCTCATCTGTTAAAGGCTCGTCTGGAACTGGATCGGATCATTAAGAATATTCCCGTCATCGGTAAGGATGTTTCTGAGAGTGTAAGAAAGCTTAAGGGAAGCTTGAAGTATTTGGCATTACCCAGTATGCTCTTTGAGGATCTGGGTTTTACTTACTTGGGACCACTTGACGGACATAATATCCCTCTTCTTATTCGCACAATTCGGCATGCCAAGGCTAAAGGAGGCCCCATGCTGATTCATGTAGTAACAAAGAAGGGTAAGGGGTACCCTCCTGCAGAGGCAGACCCCAAGACTTTCCATGGGGTAGGCAAGTTTCATGTGCCATCAGGAAAAAGCCTGAACTCAAGTAATTCCAAAAGCCTGTCAGAGGTATTCGGTGAGGCTCTTGTTGAAGAGGCAGCCAAAGATTCCCGTATCATTGCGATTACAGCTGCGATGCCTGACGGCACAGGTCTTAGCATGTTTATGAAGGCATATCCGAAGCGATTTTTTGATGTCGGTATTGCGGAGCAGCACGCAGTGACCATGGCGGGAGGCCTTGCAAGTCAAGGTTTCATCCCGGTCGTCGCAGTCTATTCCACTTTTCTTCAGAGAGCTTATGATCAAATAGTCCATGATATTGCCCTTCAAAATCTTCATGTGGTCTTCGCCGTAGATAGGGCAGGGCTTGTGGGGGAGGATGGTCCTACTCACCATGGGAGTCTTGACATAGCATACTTAAGAAGTATTCCCGGTATGACTGTAATGGTGCCGGCAGATGAAGAAGAGCTTGTCTCAATGCTGAAATTTGCCATAGGCATGGACGGTCCTTGCGCTATCAGGTACCCTCGCTCGTCTGCTATAGGCAGCAAGAAGACAAGGGAGTGTAAACCTATTGAACACGGCAAGGGTGTGCTGCTCGAAGACGGGAAAGACATAGCACTAATTGCCCTTGGAAGCATGGTCTATCCTTCACTTGATGCTGCGGCCTTCTTGAGGAAAGAAGGCCTGCGTGTTGCTGTGGTAAATGCCAGGTTTGCAAAACCTGTAGATGAAGCTTTGATTGTGGAGATTTCAGAGAAATGCAAAAAGGTGCTTGTGGTTGAAGATGCCGGCGTTGTCGGTGGTTTGGGTAGTGCAGTAGCAGACATCATTGCCGGAAAGGTTCAGGGAGAGGTAGGGTTTGCCCATATTGGTATTCCTGATAATTTTGTAACCCACGGACCCCGTGAAGTGCTGCTTGCTGAATGCGGTCTTTCAACCATGGGAATTGTTGAAGCTGCCATGAAACTCTAACAAGCAGTATTGAAGGTGTGACATGAAAGAACGTCTTGACGTGTTGCTGGTAGAAAGAGGCATATCAGCTACAAGGGAAAAGGCCCGTCGTGCCATAATGGCAGGCGAAGTTGTGGTTGAAGGTATCCTTGAGACTAAACCGGGCACATTTGTAAAATCCAATTGTAAAATTGAGATGAGACCATTAAAAGGAAAACGGATTTACGTAAGTCGTGGCGGGGAAAAGCTTATTAAGGCTCTTCAGGTATTTGAGATTGCCGTGAAAGACAAAGTGATTATGGATATTGGATCATCAACCGGAGGGTTTACAGATTGCTTGCTGCAGCACGGCGCAAAGCGAGTCTACGCAATAGACGTTGGGTATGGGCAGCTTGCCTGGGAACTTCGTAATAACCCAAAAGTTATTGTCATGGAGCGCACAAATATCAGGTACCTTGACCCGGACCGAGTTCCTGAGTTAATTGATCTTGCCACTGTAGATGTATCATTCATATCCATAACTAAGTTCATGGAGCACTTATTGACATTCCTCAAAGATGACGGAGTGTTGATTATCCTCATCAAACCACAGTTTGAAGCAGGCAGGGAGCAGGTGCAAAGAGGCGGAGTAGTTCGCGATCCACAAGTACATGCTGCTACCATCAGGGATCTGATTGGATTCATCCAAGGGATAGGCGTTGAAATCAAAGGCTTGACCTACTCACCCATAACAGGACCGGCAGGAAACATTGAGTTTCTGGTGTATGGTATAAAGAGAGGGGCTTCAACCGTAAGCCGGTATTCTCCGGATGCAATTTCACAGGTGGTTGAAGCTGCCCATCAGGAATTTATGAATGCATGATTCTTACAAGGAGACATCATGTAATGAGAATTGGCCTAATAGTACACCTTGGAAAAGATATTGCAATCTCCACTGCACAGGACTTATTAAAGGTTCTGCCGGAGCGTGGCGTTGAAGTATTCGTAGATCCCGAATCTGCCGATTATCTTCACGTGCCTGAATTGTCATTCGGCGAGGGAGATTTTGCAAGGAAGATAGATGTAGCAGTAGTCTTAGGCGGAGATGGAGCCTTACTTAATGCTGCGCGACGGCTTTCAGGGACCGCTCTCCCTATCCTCGGAGTCAATGTAGGACATTTAGGGTTTCTCACTGAAACGGAACTGAAGGGTATGAATCATGCATTTGACAGAATCCTTTCAGGTGACTACGAAGTAGAAGAGAGAATGATGGTTCAGGCCCAAGTGAGACGAGGAGAAGAAGGGGTTGTCAGAGAATTCGTAGGGCTTAATGATGTGGTAATCACTAAGGGAGCATTTGCCAGGATGATTAGACTGGATACTCACGTAGGGTCCGGTTTCATCGGCACTTATCCTGCGGACGGTGTTATTGTAGCAAGCCCCACCGGTTCCACGGGATACTCGCTTTCAGCAGGCGGCCCCATTGTCAATCCTGCCATGAACATGCTGATAGTGACGTTTATTTGCCCACACATACTTGGGGCAAGATCTTTTGTGGTATCTCCTGAGGATGACGTAAGAATCGTGCTACATGCCCAAAGCGAAGAGGTAATGTTAACAATCGACGGTCAGGTGGGGTTTGGGCTTGAGGATCAAGATGAAGTTGTGGTCAGATGCGCGCCTGAAAGAACCCGCCTTGTTAAGCTGGGGCATAGGGATTTTTATGAAGTCCTCAAGACACGTCTTGCGGAGGGTAAACTGTGATGCGACGAAGACCGTCTAAAGCCGGGCGTCAAGCAAAAGTGTTGGAGATCATAAGGCAACAACCAATTGAAACCCAGGAAGACTTGGCTCTTTCCTTAAAGAAAGAGGGTTTTGATGTTACACAAGCTACTGTGTCCAGGGATATCAAGGAACTTGGCATAACCAAGACTCCTACCGGTAGCGGCCGATACCGCTACATGGTACCGCAGGAAAGAACATACGAAGACTCCGCTCGTAGGACGAGACGACTATTTCAGGATTCCGTGGTCTCTGTTGACTATAGTGAGAACCTCGTGGTTATTAGAACTCTGACAGGTAACGCCCATGCGGTAGCAGCCACTATCGATGAGATGAGTTTCCCTGAGATTGTGGGCACCATCGCAGGTGATGACACAATACTCATAGTTGTGAAACCGAAATCCGGAGCAATCAATGTCATGGAGAAGTTTAACAGGCTTAGGGCTCAATCAAGGGAGTAGAACAAGCAAGTTATTGTTTGAGGCAGTATGGTGGTGGATTTAAATGCTCCTTGAACTCTATATTAAGGATTATGCCTTAGTAGAAGAAGCCGTGCTCAAATTCGGTCCCGGACTTAATGTTCTTACTGGTGAGACCGGAACAGGAAAGTCCATAATAATCGGTGCTGTAACACTCTTGCTGGGCGGGCGTGGTATTGTCGAACATATACGGACAGGGTGTGACGAAGCCTCTGTCCACGGCGTGTTCGCTGTCGCGGAAGACGCGCCTTTGAGGATGAGTCTGGCGGATTTCGGTATCGACCTTGGAGAGGATGATACCGTAGTAATATCGTGTCTTGTATCCAGACTAGGAAGAAGTCAACGCAGGGTGAATGGTCGTCCTATTACCCAAGCCATGCTCATGGATATCGGGGAGTATCTCGTTGATATTCACGGCCAACATGATCATCAGGCTCTACTCAGGCAGCAAAGACATATAGAGTATCTTGACAATTTCGCAGGCGAGGAAGGAGCAAACCTCAGGAGACAGGTAAAGACCTATTATGAACAACTCAATGAACATGTGACTCGCCTCAAGGAGCTCCGTCTAAGTGAACGGGAACGTGCTCAGAGACTTGATCTTTTGCAATTCCAGGCCCAGGAGATTGATGCTGTCCGTCTCATGCCGAATGAAGATACATCCTTAGCTAAAGAGCATAATGTGCTGGCTTCAGCAGGTGAACTCCACGAGCGCTCCAGTCTTGCTTATTCGCTGATCCACGGTGAAGATCACGGTGCTCCCGGGATTATTGACGGGCTTGCCGGTGTGCTGAAAGAATTGGAGCCCATATTAGAGATTGATGATACTCTAAGGGATACTATGGAGCTCCTCAAAACTGCTCTGGCTGCATGCGAAGAATCTTCCAGACAGATTCGACTATATAGGGACAGGATAGATCAGGATCCCGAGCGTTTAGCCCAAATAGAAGCAAGACTTTCAGCAATTCAACGCCTGAAAAGAAAGTACCGGGATACTGTAGACGAGATCTTGGATTACAGGCAAATCATAGGTGAGGAAATAAGTCAGCTTGAATCCTCTTCCCGGGGAATCGACACGCTGGAAGAGCAAATAGCCAAGACTCGTCTGGAGCTAGGTCGGGTTTCAGAACGACTCCACAAAGTCCGCATGGAAGCAGCGGAAGTCCTGGAGAAGCATGTTACTCATGAGCTTCGAGAGCTCGCTATGGAGTCATCTGTTTTCCGGGTGGACTTTTCAAACAAAGAAGATCCACAAGGAATCCCCATAGGCGATAAAATGCTGGCTGCTAAGGCCAATGGCATTGATAGTGTGGAATTTCTTCTGTCGGCAAATCCGGGGGAACCTCCAAAACCCCTGGCAAAGATAGCGAGCGGCGGCGAGATTTCCCGTGTGATGCTAGCGCTCAAGTCGATCTTGGCATCCGTGGATGAAGTAAGCACACTGATATTTGATGAAATCGATGTGGGAATCGGGGGAAGAGTTGCTACTGTTATAGGGGAGAAACTGGCAGCAATAGGCAGAATGAGGCAGGTAATCTGCGTAACGCATTTACCGCAGATAGCTTGTATGGCAGATACCCATTACTCCATCACAAAGGAGATAGAGGGCGGACGTGCCCGTACAGTTGTTACTCAATTGCAAGAAATAGAGCGAGTCAGAGAAATTGCAAGAATGCTAGGCGGAGACCCAGGGCTTGATACAGCAAGTATGAAACATGCAAAAGAAATGCTCAGAACAGCTCAATAGTCAAATATTACCTCTTGACACGAAGGAAATCCCACTATTGTAACGAATAAATAAGTTAACACATCAAGATTTCAGTACCTATCTTTGATATCAGTTCTATGTCATACGATGCAAATTCTACGCCATAGAAGGGATGGTCCATGTAATGGATGACGGAAGGATCAAATGCCATCCGATACTTGAGTTCAAGGAGGGTAGGAAAGTCCGCTTCGTATTTGACGGTAAAGAGCTTGAGGGGTATGAAGGTCAGCCAATAGCTTGTGCGTTGCACGCAGCAGGTGTGCGTGTACTGAGAGAAAGTCCTGAGCTAAAGAGAGCAAGGGGCTTTTTTTGTGCTATTGGGAACTGTTCTTCATGCTTGATGACAGTGGATGGACGACCTAACGTTAGGGTATGTGTTGAAAAGCTACGAGAGGGAATGAATGTGATAACTCAAAAAGGGAAGGGTGTCCTCCTTGCTGACAACTGAAATATGTGTGGTTGGGGCAGGGCCTGCAGGGCTCCGGGCAGCCATTGCATGTCGCGATATGGGGGCCCATGTTACGTTAGTGGATTCCGGGGCACATCTCGGGGGCCAGCTTGTCAAGCAGACCCATAAGTTTTTTGGCTCCAGAGGGCAATTCGCCGGTATGCGAGGTATTGATATCGCAAGACTCCTTTCAAATGAGATCATGAATGACCCTTTAGTAGACGTACTGTGTGATTCGCAAGTTGTGGGATTCTACAGCGACGGGACACTTGCCATAGAAAAAGACAATCGCCTCATTTTTCTCAAGCCTGAGCGCGTGATTTGCGCAACAGGGGCTTCCGAGAGGATGCTTTCATTTCCCAATAACGACCTTCCGGGAGTGTACGGTGCCGGCGCTGCGCAAACCCTCATGAATCTGTACGGAGTCAGGCCCGGGAATGCCGTGTTGATGATTGGGGCAGGGAATATAGGTCTTATTGTTAGTTACCAGTTGCTGCAGGCCGGTGTTCCCGTGGTTGCAGTGATTGAGGCAATGCCGCATGTAGGAGGGTATGATGTGCATGCTCGCAAGATTCAGAGGGCAGGCATTCCCATCCTCACATCCCACACGATAAGGGCAGCCTATGGGACACAAGTAGTGGAAGGTGCTGCTGTGTGCGGGTTAGACAGTGAGTTCCGTCCTGTTTTTGACTCTCTGCGTTATTTTGAAGTAGACACTATTTGCCTTGCGGTAGGGCTTACACCCCTTACCGAGCTTCTATGGCAGGCAGATTGCCAAATGGCCTATGTGCCTGAGCTTGGCGGGTACACACCGCTTCGCGATGAAAACTATGAAACCACTCGTCCCGGTCTGTTTGTGGCAGGCGACTTAGCAGGTATAGAAGAAGCATCTTCTGCAATGATTGAAGGCACTGTCGCAGGCCTTTCCGCAGCTAAATCCTTAGGCTATGTAACAGACGATTCTGAAGAGAAGCTTAACCGGGCAAAAGCAGAGCTTGAAGCTTTGAGACAAGGTCCGACAGGTGCAAAGGTACGGCAAGGGGTAGCGAAAATCATGACATTTGGAGAGGGGGATGAGGATAATTGACTGAGAGCAATAAGGATGTTCGCACAATTCCGGACTGCAAAAGGCGGGCCGCGGGCCCTGTAGTAGTAATAGAATGCTTTCAGAAAATTCCTTGTGACCCCTGTCATGAGGCATGTAATCAAGGCGCGATTGGAGCGTTCGACGATATCAACTGTCTGCCGGAGATCGACTTTGAGAAGTGTAATGGATGTGGAAGGTGTATTCCTCGCTGTCCGGGATTAGCCATTTTCGTTGTGGACGAAACATGGAAAGATGACCTTGCGCTTGTTAAACTCCCCTTTGAGTTCATCCCCCTCCCCTGTGAGGGACAGAGGGTATATGGTCTTGCAAGGAATGGAGTCGAGTTGTGTGAGGCTAAGGTAATAAGAGTAGAAAATACTAAGGGGCATGATAGGACTCCTGTAGTGTGGGTGGAGGTACCTCGGACCCTTGCTATGGATGTAAGGCATATTCGCGTGGGAGGGACTTCACTTGATGAACAAGAAGACTGATAGAGAAGAAGCAATGGACGCTGCAGAGATCACTGTGGTTTGCCGCTGTGAAGATGTGACCCTAGAGGAGATTCGAGATCTCATTCGGGAAGGCTACACTACTGCAGAGGAGATCAAGAGGATTACAAGGTGTGGCATGGGACCCTGCCAGGGACGTACATGCCGTGAACTTCTCCTCGCTGAGCTTGCAAGAGCTTCGGGAAGGAAGATAGATGAAGTAGCGCCGACAAAGTACAGGCCGCCCGCAAAGCCTATTCGTCTAGGTGGCATTATTGAAGGTGATAGCAGTGACTTGGGCTGAAACTGTGTCGTCTGCGGTGTCAGAACAACTGCCGAAAACTGCTGATGCAGTGGTTATCGGCGGTGGGGTTGTTGGAACATCCATTGCATATCACCTTGCCAAGAAAGGGTTTGGGAGCGTAGTGCTCCTGGAGAGGTCCTACTTAGCTTGCGGCTCCACAGGGCGTTGTGGAGCAGGGGTGAGGCAGCAATGGGGCACTAGGCTGAACTGCCTTCTCTCAATAGCAAGTGTAAGGGCATTTGAACGTATGGATGAGGAGTTAGGGTACGGAAGAAGTATCGAGTTCAAACAAGGGGGTTACCTTCTTATAGCGTACACTCGGCGAGAGATGGAGCAGTTCACAAAGAACGTTGAGCTTCAACTGAGTCTGGACATACCGGTCAGTCTTCTTACTCCCCGGGAAGCCGGAAAAATCGTGCCTATACTTAATACAGACGATATCTACTGTGCTACGTTCTGCCCTACAGACGGTCACGCTAATCCCTTTCATGTTACGTACGCTTATGCTACGGCCGGGAGGAGACTGGGTGCTAAGATACATACTTTTACTGATGCCTGTGAAATTTTGACTGAATCCGGAAAAGTCGAAGGGGTAAGAACCAATAAGGGGACTATTTCCACCAAAGTAGTGATAAATGCCGCAGGTCCGTACTCGGGAGTGGTTGCAAGAATGACAGGTCTTGATATTCCGTTTTATCCTGAGCGACATCAAATTCTTGTAACAGAACCTGTAGAGCCTGTCCTAGGCCCAATGGTAATGTCGTTTTCCAGGAGATATTATTGTCAACAGACTCCGCACGGGAGCTTTATCATGGGCATGGGAGACCCCAAGGAAAAGCCGGGGTTCTTGACTTCTTCGACATGGGAGTTTCTGGTTGAAATGGCAGAGGAGATAACGAAGGTATTACCGCCCATAGGGGAGCTGTCTGTAGTCCGACAGTGGGCAGGTCTTTACGACATGACTCCTGATGCCCATCCGATCTTAGGGGGTACACCTGTTGACGGGTTCTATCTGGCTTGCGGATTCTCAGGGCATGGGTTCATGTTGGCGCCTGTTACAGGTGAGCTTATCAGTGAAATTGTGTGTGATGAGGAACCTTCCATCGACATACACGGACTTGACCTTGGAAGGTTTGAACGTGGTGAACTAGTGATTGAGCCGTCAGTTGTGTGAGGGAATTGACGGGTTCAGAACTCTCTCGGCAGGCAGGGGAGGTATGAGTATGGGGATTGATATAGATGTTGCGCGGTGCACAGGGTGTAAACTCTGTCAGATTGTGTGTGCCATTGCTAACTTCGGGGAGAATAATCCGAAGAAAGCAGGTATAAGAATAGTGTCGCGACTTTTTACTGAAGCCAGGTACGATATTGTTGTCTGTGATCAGTGCGGCGAATGTATAGATGCTTGTCCGTCTGATGCGATTAGCATGGCTTCCGGGGTTGTGACTATCGATCCGGAGCTGTGCACAAACTGTGGAGTCTGTATAGGCGCGTGCCCGAATGGAGCCTTGTTTACCCATGCGGAAGTGGATCACCCCATCAAGTGTATCTTGTGTGGCGAGTGCGAAAGACTCTGTCCCAGGGGAATTCTGGGTCCTCTTGCAGCTAGCGATCAAAGAGAGGTGGCAGATTAGATGTACGGATATGCCGGCAAGATTCTCCGGGTGGATTTGTCTGCAGGAAAAATCTCACATGAGCCACTTACTGAAGAGCTAGTTGATAATTACATAGGTGGCAGGGGATTCGGCGCGTACTACGTTTATAACGAAGTTCCACCGGGCGCTGATCCTTGCGGACCTGATAACAGGCTTGTTATAGCGTCAGGTCCGTTTGCAGGAGTGTTCTTGCCCAGCGGCGCGAAGACCAGTATCTCGGCGAAAAGTCCGGCTACCGGTCTTTATGGCGACAGTAACGTCGGTGGACATTTGGCAGGGGAATTAAAGTACGCAGGAATAGACGCTATTATCGTGGAAGGAAGAACCCCGGTTCCGTCATATTTATTCATTGATGATGATAGGGTAGAAATCCGCAGCGCAACGCACCTTTGGGGGAAAGGCGCGATCAAGACTGAAGAAGTCCTTAAAGAGGAATTAGGAGATGAATTCCAGATTGCCACTATAGGCCCTGCAGGAGAGAACAGGGTTGTTTTTGCATGCATAAACCATGATTTCGGCCGCCAGGCAGGCAGATGCGGAATGGGAGCGGTCATGGGGTCTAAGAACCTCAAGGCTATTGCCGTAAGGGGGACTCAAGGCGTGCCTGTGGCTGATATGGATGGGCTGAAAAGTGTAGCGACTGTAATGTTCCGGGAACTCATGCAAGATCCCGGACTCAAAATATGGCAAGATCTAGGGCTTGCTCAGGTAACCACATGGGCGAACTCTATAGCAGCCCTTCCTACACGCAACTTCAGGGAGAATTTTTATGAGGATGTAAATGGCTTAAGCGGCGAGTTGATGAAAGAGACTATTGTTGTAGGTGATAAAGCTTGTTTTGCTTGTCCCATGGCTACCGGCAAACTATGCAAAGCCAGTTTTCGTGGGAAGACAGTCCTTGTAGAAGGACCGGAATATGAAACCACAGCACTCATTGGGAGTAATTGTGCCTTACGCTCCATAGAGGAAGTTGCATTTGCGAATTATGTCTGTGATGAGCTTGGTCTTGATACTATTTCCGCCGGTAATGTTGTAGCCTTTGTCATGGAATGCTTTGAAAAAGGCATAATCACTAAAGAGGATACCGGTGGTATCGAAGCTAAGTTCGGGAGCCTTGATGCGTTTTGTGATCTTGCTCACTTGATAGCAAGGAGAGAAGGTATCGGGAATATTCTGGCTGACGGTGTTGCAGGTGCATCCAAAGCCTGGGGCGAGGAAAGCAGCCGCATTGCTATTCATGTTAAAGGGCTTGAGTGGAGCGGCTATGAATCCAGAGGCGCACCTTCCATGATGTTGGCATATATGACTTGCGATATAGGTGCACATCACAACCGTGCGTGGTCAGTTACCCATGATATCGCAGTAGGACGTGATATCATTAAGGGAAAGGCCGCGAAGGTTGTGGAATTTCAACACGTAAGACCTCTTTTCGATTGCTTTGGCGTATGCAGGCTACAGTGGGTGGAACTGGGTCTGCCTCTTGAGCACTATGCTAAGCTGTATCCTGTTGTCACAGGTATGGATGATTCCTGGGAAGACCTGTTGGTTAAGTCTGAGAGGATATGGAACTTAACGCGGGCGTTCGCTGTGCGGGAAAGAGAAGATTTCGGAAGGGCGGATGATTGGCCGCCTGCCAGATTCTATGAAGAGCCTGTGCCTGACGGTCCGCTTGCAGGGTTCCGTATCACAGAGGACGACTTGAATACGCTTCTTGATGAGTACTATGAGGCGCGTGGTTGGGATGAGAACGGGAGACCTAAAGCAGAGACTCTGATACGACTGGGGCTGGAAAATGTCGCGTCTGAGCTCTACAAGATGGGGAGGATTTCATGAGAGTTACTCTAAGATTTGGCCGGGCGCTACGGGAGATTTATGACCACCTTGGTGAGTCAATGGAAGTAAGACTTAAAGAGGGAGCGACAGCGAAAGAGGCTCTGGCTGCCGCAAACTTGCCGGAAGGCGCCTGCGGGCTCCTTCTTACGGATGACAGACTCTGCAAGATAGATGAAGAAGTCACCCATGGTCAGATAATCACAGTACTCCCGCCGGTTTCGGGCGGTTAAAGAGCCTGATAAGAGAGACCGTTTGAGTCAAGCTACACAATGCCTCGCCAAAGCATAGTATATGTTGTGTCTCCACCCCGGAGAGAGACATGACTATGGTAGGCGGGGTTAAGTTTATGGAGCGTCCAAGAATCACAAATATCCGAGCTACCAGATTTACTGACCTCATCGCTAATCGCGTGACGTCCCGCCTGGTTATAGAGGCTGTTTCTTTGCCGCGTTACCGTGTTCGTACAGTCTCTGCCAATCAATTAAGGATAGATCTTCCGGACTCCGTCCTTATCATGGCACCTGACCGTATAGCAGTAAATGATGGGCTTATATCCTCAATGACAGTGGCTCTTGGGCCACCTCATCCTCATGTCCTTGTGAGTCTCGAACATCCCTCGTCTTGGACTGTGATTGAGGTCCCGGCGATGCCCAAAGAGGATGGGCCGGGAAGACTTGTGATAGACCTTGACCGCAGTCCAATAAGGGCAATATTTGAAGGCAAACTTGTGGCGATCGATCCCGGACACGGGGGCTCTGACTTCGGAGGACGCGGTCAGGTGAATCTTGTGGAAAAGAAGATAACCCTTGAGACAGGGCGACTCCTATCCAATGCCCTTGCGCTGGAAAAGGCAGGGGTAGTGATGACTCGCATATCTGACGAAGACGTTTCAAGGAAAGCAAGGTTTGCTCTCGCTGAAATGTCAGGCGCTGACGTTCTCATCAGTATCCACGCGAATGCATCCGGCAACCGAGAAATATCAGGCGCCAGGACTTTGTATAGTAGGGAGACTGAGAGGGAAAGTCGGGCTCTGGCCGAATGCGTACAAGCTTCTCTCGTCGAAAAACTTCCGGTGGCAGATAGGGGTATAGCGAAAATTCCGGGTCGGCTTCCTCCTGATTTCAAGATTCCGTATGTAATCGCAGAAGTAGCTACGATAACCAACCGGGTGGAAGAAGGGTGGTTTCGTAGTCTTATTTTTAAAGAGCGGGCTGCAGACGCATTGGTTACAGGACTCAAAAGGTATTTTCTTCTCAGCGCTGACTGTCCTGATAAGTGTAGTATGACCCTTGATAAGTCTAGGACTGTCCCTGTGAGTGTCGCGACGATTCCAATAAGGACTCACTTAATAGGCGAAAACGAAAGTCTGATTGAGGTTGTGAAAAAATATACTTCGAAGATTGCAAAACCAGGTGATGTTGTGGCAGTCGCTGAGAGTGTTGTATCCATAACTCAAGGTAGGGCTATTTTGCCTGAGTCTGTCCATCCGGGTAGGCTTGCGCGCATGCTTTGTAAGCTTCCCGGGAAAGGCGGAAGCCTTGCTACCCCACCTGCCATGCAGCTTGCCATCAATGAAGTTGGATCCCATAGAGTATTGCTGGGGGTTGTAGCTGCAGGCGCAGGCAGACTCATAGGGCGGAGGGGTGATTTTTACAGGGTTGCAGGACGATCGCTTGCCCAAATCGATGATGTAGCAATGACTCTTCCCCCATTTGATAAGTATGTGATTCTTGGTCCATCCAATCCGGACAACGTTGCACGACACATTAAAGACACAATTGGTATAGACATTGCAATAGTAGACGTAAATGATCTCGGTTGTGTAGATGTCCTTGGAATAACTGATCGTACTGCTGTGGAGTGGGTATCCCGTGCGCTTGCAAGCAATCCTCTGGGGAATGACGATCAGCAAACCCCCATTGTCATCCTTCGGCCCGACTACTGAGTTTCACATTGTCATCATCCGAACGTGCGCGGCATAAATAGGGTACTGCCATGAAACCTCAGTCTTTCTTAAGAGGTACCTTTATTCTGCTGGGCGCAGGAATCATTACAAAGGCGTTGGGCGCCTTGTTCATTATTCCCCTAACCAGGCTGATAGGTGCGGAAGGCGTTGGGCTTCTTCAGATGGCGTCACCGATTTTCGTTACGGCGCTAGTGCTCTGTGCATCCGGAATTCCTGTCGCAACCGCAAAACTTGTTTCAGCGAGGATTGCCACCGGAGATGAACCCGGTGCAAGACAGGTCGTACTTGCATGCCTTTGGGTCATGATCCCCATAGGATTGTTGCTCTCATATGCACTGTATGCCGGTGCAGGCTTTATTACAGCTTTTGTAGTCAGAGACCCCAGGGTGTTTTTTCCGCTACGGTATTTATCTCCTGCAATCCTTTTTGTGGCCTGTTCCGCTGTTTTCAGAGGTTATTTTCAAGGACGCCGCATCATGGCGCCAACAGCCATATGCCATGTGATAGAGCAGGTGGTGAGGGTTGTTGTAGGGCTTGGGTTAGCTTACGCTCTGCTACCCAGAGGCGTACATTGGTCTGCCGCAGGGGCTGCTATGGGCGGCTCTTGCGGGTCAGGCGTGGGGCTTTTGCTTCTTGTTACGTGTTTTGTGGCCATGGGTAGAAAGAACTCTACAAGAGAAGGCGGACGAAAGTTGAAGGCTCGTGCTATGCAATCCCAGGGTCGGCTGTCGCCCTTTTCTACCCTAAAGGAACTTGTGTATCTGGCGTGGCCGGTAACAATAGCGTCGCTGGTAGGACCTGTACAGGAATTCTTGAACGCAGCCATTATCCCATCTAGGCTTCAGCTTATCGGCTTTTCCATCTCCGGTTCAGCAGAACTATATGGACGTCTGTCAGGAATGGCATTAGGTCTAGTGGCCTTACCGGGTGTTGTTACCGGTGCAATGGCTGTAAACCTTCTTCCCCAAGTCGCGGCAGCTCATGCGAAGGGGCAGCGTTACCGCATAGTTCAGTTGGCAAAGAGCTCAGTGAGAGGTGCGTTATTGGTTGGGATTCCTTCTTCAATCGGACTTCTGACATTGCCTGTGGAAATAAGTACTCTCATATTCGGTGATCCCGCCGCAGGAATCCCGTTAAGGATAATGGCATTTGGCGCCGCATTCCTATGTCTGCAACAGACCACTGCAAGCGTTCTTAACGGTGTCGGCAAGGTGGGTCTTCCTGCGCGAAACGGTCTTATCGGGGCAAGTTGCGCCACTTTGGCAAACTACATCCTTACGGGAATCCCCGGAGTAGACATAAGAGGCGCTGCTCTTGGAATCGGACTTGGCTTTCTCATAACAGGGATCCTCAACATGATTGCTATAGGGAGACTGACAGGAGCAGGTTTTGGCATTCTTAAAGTAGGATGGCGGGCAATAGTGGGTTCCGCCATGATGTTCCCGGTAGTCCAAGGTGTCAATGGGCTTCTACTCATGCGTACCCTAAACTGTGCAATATCTACATCTGCCGCGATCCTTGCAGGTGTAGTTGCGTATGGGTTAGCCTTGCTTTTTCTCGGGGAATTCAGTTTGCGCGAAATGGCGATAATCCCCATTATCGGCAATGTCTTGGTTAGGGTTTTCCAGTTTATCGGTTGGGCGCACTAAGCAGAAGCCACCCTCTACATGATCGTCGTTTCCTCATTGACCAACTCATTCTGTTTCCCTATCGAAGAGAATCTTTAGCAGAAGCAGGAGATCCTCAAATGTCGTCGAAGAATCATACTATTATAGGGTCATCCTACAACTATTTGCAAGAGGTGATAGGTGGTACTGATATGGAACCGATAAAACGCGTTCGAGTAGTTGATTCTGTTTCCGAAAAGCTTATAGAAGCGATATCAGACGGTATGTTTGAAATGGGTGCTAAACTCCCGCCTGAGCACGAGCTTTCTAAAACGCTGCAGGTGAGCAGAAACGCGCTTAGAGAAGCAGTTCGTCAATTGGAGACAATGGGTATTGTCACAGTCAGGCATGGTGACGGAACTTACGTTAACCGTGTGAGTGGCAATTCTCTTGTGACTCGCGCTCTTCAGTTCTTCAAGTTGGGCGGAAGGACGTTGACTGATCTTGTTGAAGCCCGCGAAGCCATTGAAGTAACTGCAGCCATGTTAGCAGCGGAGCGGGCAGGCGAAGAAGAGGCTCGTGCCCTCTGTGAACTTGTTCGTAAGATGGGTGAGCTTCTGGACAGTCCCAAGGAGTATGTAGAGAAAGATTTCGCGTTTCATGTGATGGTTGTGGAAGCATCACAAAATGAGGTTCTTGTTGAACTCTTTTCCACAATACAGGATATTCTCATGGTTCAGTTGCGAAAGATCATGGAACTCTATGGGGTCACCGGAGAGTCGTATGAATATCACCGAAAGATAGTTTCGGCCATAGCCGGCAAGGATTCTCGCGCCGCAGGCAAAGCAATGAGAGATCACTTTAGGAAAGTCGCAAAACCTTACGTGGACCAAATTGTGAATAATCCCCATTCAAATTCAGGAGGAGAAGGACTCACATGAATATCTACGTTTTACTCAAGCAGGTACCAGGCACATCCAATGTGAAAATGGATGAAGAGACTGGGACAATGATAAGGACGGAGCACCAAAACGTTATTAACCCACTAGACGAAAATGCACTGGCTGAGGCTATTCGAGTTAAGAGTGTCATGTCTGAGGTGAAAGTTACGGCAATCAGCATGGGGCCGCCTCATGCGAAGAAGGCTTTGAGAGAGGCCATAGCCCTCGGCGCAGATGAAGCAGTTCTACTATCACATCGAGGATTCTCAGGTTCTGATACTTTAGCCACAAGCAAGGCCTTGGCCAGGGCCTTAGCCCAAGCAGCCGGTGGCGAACTTGGCGAAAATGACTTAGTGCTTTGTGGTGAACGAGCAACTGACGGAGAGACCGGACAGGTAGGGCCTATGGTATCCGGCGTTTTGGATGTTCCTGTGGTGACTTATGTCCGGAAGATTGTCTATGAAGACGGATGTATTGTGGCTGAACGAATAGTTGAGGATGGGCTGGAGCGTGTGAAAACACCTCTTCCTGCCGTCATAACTGTGGTGAAAGACATGAATCAACCAGGATTCCCCACGCTTTCCGGAAAACTCCGTGCGAAGGCTGTGGAGATACCTGTTCTTACGCCTGATGAATTGGATATTTGCAGCTGCGATGTGGGACTTCAAGGTTCTCCGACAAGGGTTGCCAAGGTGTTTCGGCCAAGACTCAGCCGAGACACAATCATGTATCAACAAGACAGTGCAGGCACTGCAGTGGACAACCTTGTATCCTTCCTCGAAATGCGTGAAATTATCTAAGCTACTAATGGAAGCAGGTGATGGCTTTGACATATAGAGGCGTAATGGTAATAGGGGAACAAAGAGGTGGAAAGCTCCACTCTGTAACATATGAGCTTCTGGCAAGGGGGCGCATTCTTGCTGACAAGCTTTCTGATGAGCTTTCCTGTGTACTCCTTGGACATGAGATGGAACAGTATGCAGAAGGAATAATCCAAAGAGGCGCTGATGTCGTATATATAGTGGACGACCCTTCGCTTAAGTATTTCCTTCCCGGGCCTTTTACTTCAACTTTGACCAGACTTACAAGGGAGGCGAGGCCTGAAATTATCCTGGCTGCTGCGACTACGCAAGGTCGAACAATTATGCCTGTCCTTGCAGCAAGACTCGAAGCGGGATTGACAGCGGACTGCACAGGGCTTGACATAGATCCTGATGATAGGTTACTTCTTCAGACAAGGCCTGCCATCGGTGGTAACGTAATGGCTACAATAAAGACGCCGACAGCACGGCCTCAGATGGCTACTGTGAGGCCGAAGTCAGCAAAGCCCCTTCCGGCTGATCCCACCAGAGAAGGTAGGGTGATATTCAAGAGTTACGACAAGGAATTCTTCGCAACTCCTGAGAGGCTCATTGAATTTGTGAAAGATACCACCCAGGATGTAAATGTGCAAGATGCAGATATCGTGGTCTGCGGCGGTAAAGGTCTAAAGACCCGGGATAATTTTCGCATGATAGAGGAACTTGCATCCTTGCTTGGCGCTGCAGTAGGTGCTACCAGAGATGTCGTAGACTTGGGTTGGGTAGGATATCCTCACCAGATAGGACTAAGTGGAAAGACAGTATCGCCAAAGCTTTATGTAGCAATAGGCCTTTCCGGGTCCGTCCAGCATCTTGCAGGTATGCAGACAGCTGAGACTATTGTCGTAATTAATAAAGATCCTGATGCTCAGATTTTCAAGGTAGCCGATTTCGGCATAGTCGGAGATCTGTTTGACGTTGTACCGGAGCTAATAGAGAAACTGAAGCACAGGAAGAATGGAAGTAACGTAAGGGAGGGGTGAAGCTTATGTCAAGATACAGGCGAATTACAGAAGATATCATACATGAACTTAGAAGTATTGTCGGGCCTTCCGCTGTAGTCACCGATGAGGAGAAGATGCTGCCGTACTCTCACGATGAGGTATCTGAAGATGCTTATGTCAAGATGCCTGAAGTTGTGGTACGGCCCGGGACGAAAGAGGAAATCGCCTCTATTATGAAGCTGGCCAACAGGAAGAGGATCCCGGTTACCCCGCGCGGGGCAGGAACCGGACTTTCCGCAGGGTGTGTGCCGGTGTTCGGAGGAATTGTACTTTCCCTGGAGAAGTTTAACAGAGTTCTCGAAATAGATAAAGAGAACCTGTTCATCGTTGTGGAGCCCGGGGTTACCACAGGAGAAGTCCAGAGACGGGCGGAAGATGAGGGTCTGTTCTATGCAGGTGACCCATGTAGCGCTGAAAGCTCTCATATAGGTGGGAACATCGCTGAGAACGCAGGTGGCAACAGAGCTGTTAAGTACGGGACGACTTCCAGGTATGTATATGGACTTGAGGTAGTCCTGCCAACCGGGGAGATCATGACTCTCGGCGGTAAGTGCGTGAAAGATGTTACAGGGTACGATCTCATTCATCTACTTGTCGGTTCTGAAGGTACTCTCGGAGTAGTGACAAAGATCTGGCTTAAGCTCCTTCCCCTACCGAAGTATAGAGCGGATCTCTTGATTCCTTTCAAGGAGATGCAAAAAGCCATAGAGGTAGTGCCTAAGGTCATGACAATGGGTGGGATTGTTCCCACATCAGTGGAATTCATGGACAGCATGTCAATAAAAGCTGCGGAACTCTATCTCAACCAAGTTCTCCCTCACAGTGACGCCGGCGCCTACATCATCGTGGAGGTTGAGGGAAGCTCTGAGACCCAGGTAGAACAGGACTATGAGACCATAGGCAAGTTGTGTCTGGAGAATGGCGGTATAGAGGTATATGTGGCTGACAACTTGGCTACGCAGGAGCGCATATGGAAAGCCAGGAAGTGCGTGGCAGAAGCCTTACGGGTTGTAAGCCCGGTGTATTGCATGGAAGACATAACCGTGCCCACCAGCGAGATTCCTAAGATGCTAGGGGAGTTAACCGATATCTCGGAGAAGCATGGCGTGAAAATTCCCTGTTTCGGACACGCAGGCGACGGCAATATCCATGCGACTTTGCTCAGGGAGGACATGGACGAAGACACCTGGGGGAACATTAAGGAAAAGGCGCTTCAGGAAATGTATGCTGCCACATACATGCTTGGCGGGAATCTTTCCGGTGAACATGGTATAGGGGCCAAGAGGCTTCACCACCTTGAGAAACTCATGGATCCGACAGCAATTAATGTGATGAGATCTATTAAGCGCGCTATCGATCCGAACCTTGTCCTGAATCCGGGCAAAATCTTCGACTTATGAAGGTAGAGGTTGTTTGCAACTAATGTAGCTGTTTGGTAAACTGAGGGTGTCTAGGTATGATGCCATTATCTGGATTGATTCGCCTGTGGTATTATGATGAAGTCGCAGGCTACCCGAACAAGGCCTGCCGGAGATGACTTACAGACTGAGATTGGCGAACAGAGACAGGCAGGGGCCGGTTTGGGCGTAGATTGTGGTAGTTTACTTAGGATAGATATGATTTGCGCTTATGGAGACGAGATTATGCGAAAGTACCATATCCACACCTTTGGATG
>DIQZ01000035.1:39709-40024 GCA_002424305.1 Firmicutes bacterium UBA5449 | reverse complement strand
ACCTACTGACACTATAGAAAATGCAGATATCATAATATTCAATACCTGTTGTGTAAGGGAGAATCCTGAAAGAAAGGTATACGGACGGGTTGCAAGCTTGAAGAACCTGAAGCTTGAGAAGCCTGACCTGATTATAGGGATTGCAGGTTGCATGACGCAGCAGCCCGGAGAGGCGGAGCGTATAGCAAAGCGCCTTCCTTATGTGGATCTTGTTTTTGGCGCTATGAACATCCACGAACTGCCTGAACTCTTGGATCAGGTAGAGGCAGGTCATAAATCTTATCGCGTATGGGAAGGAGATACACAAGGAGATAG
>DIQZ01000035.1:24728-39448 GCA_002424305.1 Firmicutes bacterium UBA5449 | reverse complement strand
TTCCTATTGTATTGTGCCGTATGTTCGCGGCAGGGAAAGAAGTCGCAGGTTCGAAGATATTGTTGCTGAAGTAGAAGGCTTAGGGCAGGAGGGGTTCAGCGAAATCACGCTCCTCGGTCAGAACGTAAACGCCTACGGACGGGATCTTGATAACGGACGTGATTTTGCTGACCTTCTTCATGCCTTGGACAGGACGCCGGGAATATCCAGAATACGCTATATGACTAGCCATCCCAGGGATTTCTCACAAAAGCTCATTGATGAAATAGCTTCATCTGAGACTGTGTGTGAGCATTTTCACCTGCCTCTCCAGGCAGGATCAAACAAGATTCTGTCTCGTATGAACCGAGGTTATACCATAGAACGTTATGCTGATCTGGTATGTCGTATACGCCAAGCTGTGCCCGGATGCTCCATTACCACCGACCTCATAGTAGGCTTTCCAGGCGAGGATGATGATGCCTTTGCTGAGACCCTAAGAGCGGTAGAGGAAGTCCGATTCGACTCTGCCTTCACGTTTGTGTATTCACCGAGAAGGGGCACGGCTGCAGCTTCCATGCCGAACCAAGTTCCTGACGATGTAAAAAGCGCGAGGATTCAAGAACTGCTGGATACGCAAAGCACCATTACCGAGGAAATCAACATGACGCTTCGAGGACAAGTGGTAGAGGTCTTGGTTGAAGGGGAAAGCAAAACGAACCCGTCAATGGTCGTCGGACGTACTCGCACAAATAAGCTGGTTATCTTCGCGGAACAGCCCGAAATACACAAGGGGGACATGGTATTGGTTAAGATCACGAATCCCCAAGCTTGGACACAAATCGGAGAGGTGATCTTTGATTGACCACTCCTATGATGCGTCAATACAGTGCCATGAAAGCCCAGCATCCTGATGCAATTCTTATGTTTCGTCTCGGTGACTTCTATGAGATGTTCAATGAGGATGCAGAGACAGCCTCAGAAGTTCTGGACATAACTTTGACTTCCAGGGAGGCAGGTCGAGGCAAGAGAATGCCAATGTGTGGGGTGCCTCACCATGCTGCCCGATCATATATAGGTCGACTTATTGAGGCAGGATATAAAGTTGCTGTATGTGAACAAATGGAGCCTCCTCGCCCCGGACGAAAAATTGTGAGACGGGAAGTAGTTCGCGTGATTACCCCGGGGACAATCCTGGAGCCTGAATTCCTTGAGGCGAAGAGGAATAACTATCTGATAGCCTTGGCAACTCAGGGTAAGGCGATAGGCCTTGCAATGCTTGACGTATCCACCGGCGAGTTTGCTATTACTGAAGCAGGGGGAGAACATGCTGAAGATTCAATCCTTGCTGAGATAAGCAGTTTGGGTGCTAAAGAATGTCTTGTCACATCCCGCATTGCGGATAATCCCGGTCTTGTAGCTAAGCTGCAGTCTGTGGAGGGACTTGCCACAACTCACGTAGACGATGATGAGTCAGCCAAGAAGGCTTTGATTGACCACTTTGGAGCACTTGGTCTTGAAGGTTCAGGTTGCATGGAGTATCCCATTGGGATGCAAGCTGCAGGGGTCATACTTCTTTATGTATCCAAGACGCAGATGACGTCGCTCTCTTATATCAACCAGATTCAACCTTATTCCGTTGATGATGCTGTAGCCGTGGATCCTGAAACCCGCCGTAGTCTTGAACTTGTGGATCCTATCCGACCTACACAGCGTGGGAAGGAACATACCCTCTTGAGGGTGATGGATCGCACAGTCACATCAATGGGTGGAAGACTGCTCAGGAAGTGGATGGACCGCCCTTCACAAAGCATAACTGAAGTCAACAGGAGACTTGATGCAGTTGAAGAGCTGGTCAGTGATGTTATTACCCGGGATGACATCAGGCGGGTGCTAGCCAAGGTTCGCGACCTGGAGAGACTTGCGACTCGCATTGGCACAGGAGGTGCAAATGCCAGGGATCTGGTGGCTTTGGCTGAATCCCTTGCTGTCTTGCCCGAATTACGACAGATTCTGCGTGAGACAGAAACCTGTGCCATGCAGGAGCTGGCTTCGAATGTGGTAGACCTTGGCGCCTTGAAGGAGCTCATATGTAGCGCGATTGTGGATGATCCGCCGCCTATTCTGACTGAGGGTGGGATAATCCGAAAAGGATATAATGACGAACTTGATAGAATCCAGGATACCAGCGCAAGAAGCAGGGAGTTTCTGGCTTCTCTGGAGGCTGCGGAAAAAGAGAGGACAGGCATAAAGTCGCTGAAGGTCGGATATAACCAGGTGTTCGGGTACTATCTTGAAGTTACCCGTCCAAACTTACACCTTGTCCCTGAAGATTGGACGAGAAAGCAGACTCTTTCCGGAGCAGAGCGATTTATCACCGCTGAGTTAAAAGAACATGAGGCCATCATTCTCAAAGCCAATGAGCGTATGGCTTCTTTGGAATACGAGCTATTCTGTGAAGTCAGGGAAAAGGCTGCGTGTGAAATTCCTCGAATACAGCAGGTAGCCGAGGCGATAGCAGAGGCAGACGTATTTGCGTCGCTTGCAGATGTGGCCGCAATATGCGGATATGTGCGTCCTGTGATTCATGAGGGTCATGAGCTTAAGATAATCGGCGGACGTCATCCGGTTGTGGAGACGACTGTACCAATCGGTGTATTTATCCCAAATGACATTTCGCTGGATTCTGAATCATGTCAAATAATGGTCCTTACCGGCCCGAACATGTCAGGTAAGAGTACACTTGGGAAAACAGCGCTTCTCATTGCCCTTATGGCGCATATGGGGAGCTTTGTTCCTGCGAAGTCTGCGGTGATTCCGCTGACAGACAGAATCGCAGTGCGAGCCGGGTCATCTGAAGAGATAGCCTCCGGTAAATCCACATTTATGGTGGAGCTTCTTGAGACTTCTGCAATACTGTCACAGGCCACGTCAAGGACCTTAATATTCATTGACGAACTTGGCCGCGGAACAAGCACTTACGATGGAATGGCCATAGCCCAGGCAGTAATTGAGCATATCCACGACAAGATAGGCGCGAAAACCATCTTCACTACTCATTTCCATGAGCTTGCTGCACTCGAGGACAAGCTGGATAGGGTGAGGAATTTTCGAGTAGAAGCCGAGGAACGCGAGGGAGAGGTGGTATTCCTCTACACTCTGCGACCCGGAGGGTGCGATAAAAGTTACGGGATTAATGTGGCGCGGATGGCAGGTATGCCACGAGACTTAGTAAGGAGGGCAGATGCTATCCTCAAAGAACTTGAGAGGCGAAGCCCTTCAAGGCCGCAGCAGATGAGTCTCCTTTCTGTGCTTATGGATGTGGCTGAAGATTTACCGCAGGATGTCTGTGTTGATATTGATTCCAACGCAAATGTCACTGCTTCAGCTTCAGTAGGTCAGAAGATTGCAGAAGACATAAGAGAAATGGACATTGATTCTATGACACCTCTTGAGGCACTTACCAGGCTTGCAGAGCTCAAATCAAGGATTGAGGGGAAAGAGAATCTGTGAGTGTAGATGAAACCATAGCAATCCTAAACGAAGATACGATCAACAGGATAGCTGCAGGTGAGGTTGTGGAGAGGCCTGCGTCAGTGGTGAAGGAGCTTATCGAAAACGCCATTGATGCCGGGGCATCGGATATTGTTGTTGAAACTCAAGGACCGCCCGGGACATTTATTAAGGTGTCTGACAATGGGCAGGGAATGAGTCGTCATGATGTGCGGCTTGCTTTCATGCGGCACGCTACGAGCAAGATAAGGACGGCAGATGATCTTCCAAATGTCCTCAGCATGGGCTTCCGCGGGGAGGCGCTCCCGAGTATAGCTGCGGTATCTCGGGTAGAAGTCATCACCCGTCGAAAGCAGGACCCGGTCGGGACTCGAATAGTGTTTGAAGGCGGTGTTCATACTACCCGGGAGAATCATCCTGCACAGGTCGGATCCACTGTTGTGATCCGGGATTTGTTTTATAACACTCCCGCCAGGCGTAAGTTTCAGAAAAGCCCTTCTACAGAAGCCGGACACATACGCGATGCCATAGGGAGGCTCGCCTTAGGTCAACCGGATGTGAGATTCCGTCTCATATGCGACGGAAAGGTAGTCTTGGTGTCTCAGGGACAGGGAGACCGGCGCAATACTATCGCCTCAGTCTATGGCAGTGAGATTGTGAAAGGGTTGCTACCTATTGCTGCAGGTTCCCAAGATACTCGTATTGAAGGGTTTATCACTCCTCCTGATGTTTCCAGAACAAGACGTGATATGCAACATGTGTTTGTTAACGGCAGGCCTTGTATTGTTCCTGCCCTAATGAGGACCATCGAAAATGTCTATGGGAGGAGACTGCCCAATCGGCGCTATCCTGCGGTGTTTCTGTGGATGCTAACTAATCCTGCATCTTGCGATGTGAATGTTCATCCTGCAAAAAGGGAAGTTAGATTTTCGAAAAATCACGATATTTTCAGGCTCGTGGCACAGGCCACCTCGTCTGCGCTGAGATCGGTGGGCGCTGCACCTGATCTTGGGTGGAAGCTTGGTTCGGGAGACAGCGGTCTTGAAGCTGATGTGCAAGATCGTACGCAACGCATGGGCATGCCGCACGGTGATGGTATGCTTGGCATCTGCAGGCTAAGTACTGGCTCATCAGGCATGGGCCTTTCGAACGCCGGAATGATTCAAGACTCGTACACCCAACATTCCACCCAGTGGCAAACTGAAACCGGCTACAGCAGGTTTAGGCCAATCGGAATCTTTCAAGATACATATATCCTGGCTGAAGACGGCGAGGATCTGGTGATTATTGACCAGCACGCTGCCCACGAGCGTATCATATATGAGGAGATCCTTCGGGCATTGACTGAAGGTGTTCATGTGAATACGCAAACGCTGATTCCGCAGCCTTTGGAACTTACTCCAGGTGTGGTTCAGGAAGTTACGCCGTACCTTTCTGAACTTGCCGGAATTGGCATAATACTTGAGGAGTTCGGTGTATCGTCCTTGCTTCTTAGGGGCGTTCCTTCCGCTCTCACTGCATATGGCGGCACTGATCCAATTGGCGCTGTATCTTCTGCAATTGAGCTGTTGGCTGAGGAAGTATCTTCCGGTGTGGACAGCATCAAGGCGACAGACAGGATCAAAGATCTATTGGGACGCGTTGCAGCTGAACTTGCGTGCAAGGCTGTTGTCAAGGCAAGGGATCGGCTGGATCCTAAGGAAGTTGAAGAGCTTCTCCTGGATCTTACGCGTGCTGAGGATCCCTATTCATGTCCTCACGGGCGTCCGACTCTCCTCAGGATAAGCCGGGACGAGCTGGAGCGAAGCTTTAGGAGAAAGTAACAAGGAAGTAGCCGAAGGATGTGTTAGGTTCTGTGAATGACTCAGTGAATCAGGTAAAGAATTCTCAGGCGCCGGACTGGCTTGTGGTAATCACAGGTCCTACCGCAGTAGGGAAAACAGATATCTCTATCAAGGTTGCAGAGGAGCTTTGCGGTGAGATAGTGTCATGTGATTCCATGCAAGTATATAAGTATATGGATATTGGGACTGCGAAGCCAAGCCTCAGTGAGCGGGAGACTGTACCTCATCATCTCATAGACGTTGTAACTCCGGATGAAGATTTTAATGTTGCCATATTTCAAGAATTGGCTGAAGCTGCGATTTCAGACATAACCTCGCGACACCGCATCCCTATTCTGGTGGGCGGGACGGGTCTTTATATCAAGGCAATAGTTGACGGGTTTCTGTTTCCCTGGGAAGGCGCATCACCCGAGGTAAGAGAATCTTTGGAAGAGGAAGCTAAGGAAAAGGGGCCGGACGCACTTCATGCCAGGCTTGAAGTGGTGGATCCTCAAGCTGCCCGAAAGATTCATCCCAATGACAAAAGACGAGTCATCAGAGCGCTCGAGGTGTATGTCACTACAGGTCGCCCTATCTCAGACATGTGGCGGGAGGGGCGACGAAGGAAGAGAGCACGTTTTGACAGGCTGGTAATGATCGGCTTGGTCCGTGAAAGAGCATCGTTGTACGAGAGGATAGAGCATAGGTGCGACAAAATGATTAAAATGGGGCTGGTAGAAGAGACAAGGCAACTTCTGGAGCATGGCTACAGTAGAACATTGACTTCCGGGCAAGCCCTGGGATACAAGGAGACTGTCCGGTACCTCAAAGGTGAATGCTCGCTTGAGGAGGCGGTGGAACTTATCAAGAGGGATACAAGGAGGTACGCAAAACGACAGCTTATTTGGTTCAGAGCTGATCCACGTGTGGAGTGGTTAGATGTAGGAGCTTTGGAATCGAAAGAAGAAGCTGCAAGATGCGTGTTGGCTCTGATAAAAGGCAAAATGGCCGCAATGTAGAAAGTAATGGGAGTGAATAAGATGACTCAAAATCTTCAGGACAGATTCCTCGAGCTTCTTTGTTCCCAGAATATTGCAGTTACAGTCTACCTACTCAACGGTTACCAGATAAAAGGAGTAATTACGGGGTTTGACAACTTCACTATAGTTGTCAGCGACGGTACTCGGCAAGACCTCATCTACAAGCATGCAATATCCACGATAACTCCTTCACGCTCAGTGAATTTCATTCCCACAAGAGATAAGAGCGAGAATGCCGAATCCGGATAATTCTCTTCCCTGACAGAGCTATTTCAACAGCAAATTGGTAGGCGCATTCCGGAGGGAAATGAGCGCAAAATTGCTATGGGGATAGGATCTCCCATAGGAGGCAACAATACCCATGGAAATCCCGGAGAGATACCTCGAGTCAGACTTAGCCAGTCGTGATTCTTGAGGCAAGCTTTAGGGGGATGACAAAACGTGGCTTTGGGTATTTTGTCGAAAGCATTAAAGCGCTTGCTGTCGAGGCAAAGGAAGGATAGTCGAGCTCTGGGAGCCTGCCCAAGTTCACCCCAAACGCTTCTCAGCAGAAAGCTCCGAGAAAACGAAGCTTTCATTAGGGATGCCTTTGGTAACAGTTGTGACCTAATTATTCGCGAGGTGAGATTCGGGATAAGTCCGGGTATAGCTGTATTGGTAGTTCATATCGATGGAATGGTTGATACAGCTCTTGTCAGTGAGGCAATTATCAAGCCCATAGGGGTGACTTCTGAGCTCCTCGAACCGGAACGGTTGTCTTCAGCTCAAGTTCAAGATATGCTGAAAAACCGGCTAATCTTACTCTCAGACGTAAAGCAGGTTTCCGATATAGCCGATTTGTTTCACTCAATAGCCGGAGGCAAGTGCGGGATAATCTTGGACGGAAGCTCTGTGGCGTTCGTTTGTGATGTGCGCGGGTTTGAGAAACGCAGTGTTGAGGAGCCCATGAGCGAAGTGGTTATTCGTGGGCCAAGGGAAGGGTTTAGTGAGGTCTTACGGATCAATACGAGCTTGCTCAGAAGGCGGATCAAGGATCCGAGTTTTTGGATCGAGGAGTTCACTGTTGGAAGGGTCAGTCGTACTCAAGTGGCAATTGCTTACATCAAAGGTATAGCCAACGACAAAGTTGTCCAAGAGGCCAGGGATAGGATTACAAGGATTGACATAGACAGCATCCAGGAAAGTGGACAGCTGGAGGAATACCTTGAGGATGCACCTTTTTCGCCGTTTCCCACCATTCTTCGCACAGAACGGCCTGACAGAGTAACTGGCGCACTCTTTGAAGGAAGGATTGCAATACTTACAGACGGCACACCTTTTGTCCTTATTGCTCCGGTCACATTCTTGCTGTTTCTTACTTCGCCTGAGGATTATTACGAGCGTTTCTTTATCGCATCTGCGGTGAGACTTCTCAGGTATGCGTCATTTTTTATTGCACTCTTGCTTCCGGCATTGTACGTGGCAGTCACCACATTTCACCAGGAGATGCTTCCTACCCCCTTGGTTCTTGCCATAGCAGCTCAGCGCGAAGGTGTTCCTTTCCCTGCCATATTTGAAGCTCTTCTCATGGAACTGTCCTTCGAGATATTACGAGAAGCTGCGGTTAGATTGCCTAAGATCTACGGACCTGCCATTAGTATAGTAGGCGTTCTAATCCTGGGGGAAGCCGCGGTTCGTGCAGGTTTGGTCTCATCTGCAATGATAATAGTCGTTGCCTTGACTGCAATTGCATCATTTGTTACCCCTATCTTCAGCCTTTCCATTGCTGTAAGGTTGCTTCGCTTTCCCATAATTCTTCTTGCAGGCACACTTGGTTTGTTTGGAGTTGTATTTGGGTTTTCAGTCGTAGCAATTCATCTATCTTCGCTTCGCTCATTCGGTGTTCCGTTCTTAGAACCTATTGCGCCGGTTGTTGCATCTGATCTGAAAGATACCCTTATTAGACTTCCATGGTGGGCAATGGATACTCGTCCGGAGTTTACAGGAAAGAGTGACCTTAGGAGACAGTCCAGAGGCCTTATGCCAAGGGCACCGAAGCCTCAAGAAAACAAGATTTCCGGCAGCCCTGGGAAGAGGGGGTCAACATGACTGTTCTCGAGGGCGGGAAGATATCAGGCCGCCAGTTCATGGCTGTGTTAATAGTTCTAAGAATTGTGCCGGTCACCTTGGTATTCTCATTGATAAGCAACATAAACCATGTTCAGGACGTGTGGATTGCCGTTATTATCGGTGCTGTCATTACCATACCCTTTGCTGTTCTCGTAACCAAACTTAGTCTTAGATTCCCCGGGAAGACAATCATTGAATACAGCCAGATCCTCCTCGGACCGGTCGTCGGGAGACTTCTTGGTCTTGTCATCCTTTGGTGTTTCTTATGTACCTCCATAGACATTACCCGCGTTCTCGGTGAAGGGTATGTTATTGCCATCATGCCTGAGACACCGATTCTAGCTTTCATGGTCATGTTAGCTTTCATGAGTTCTTATGCTGCAAGATCCGGGCTCGAAGTAACATGTCGTCTTGGAGAAGATGTATTCTACATCCTCGTGTTTGTTCTTTTATTGACATATGTGTTACCCTATAACGCCATGCGGTTTGAGAACTTACGGCCTGTTCTCGCGTGGGGTGTATCAAACCTTGTTCCGCCGGTTATCTCGGATCTCGGTTTCTACAGTCAGTTCCTTATGATAGGTATGCTTGTTCCGTATTTAAATAGACCCGAGGATGCGACAAAATATGCCATATATGCAGTCCTTATCGGTAGCGGGCTGATGGCACTTGCAGCCGTAGTTTTGGTGGCAGTGTTTGGCCCTACTGCAAACTCATGGACCCTTCCATTATACAGTCTTTCCAGGATGATAAGTCTGGGAGAGTTTTTTGAGAGAATAGAGGTGGCAGTGATGGCTGCGTGGACGCTAAGCACCGGAATCAAGTTAGCTCTGTTTCTTTGGGCGGCATCTATTGCAATAGCCCAGCTTTTCAACTTAAGGGCTTTTGAGCATCTGGTGTATCCTCTAGGTGCTGTTATCGTTGCATCCGGTCTTTTCTTTTTTAACAGCATGGTGGATCTTGAGGACTTTCTTGCCAAGGCAGGTGCTGTGAGTTCTATTCTTGTTGCAGGGGTGACGCTTACGCTTCTCTATGCTGCGCTTGGAATCCGGACGTTAATCCGTCGCCGGAAGGGAGGGTCCGGGTGAGAGTCAGACGGTATATGAGTATTTCGGTGCTTCTCGCCATCGTCCCGGTTGTCCTTTCTATGACTGGGTGTTGGAGCAGGAAAGAGATAGAAGATATCGGTTTTGTCCTTTCAATCGGCGTAGACCATGCTGCAGAAGAAGGAGAGATTATGATTACTGTCCACATAGCGAAGCCGTTTGCCATATCGACAGGAGTCGCAGGTGCTGTTGATGAGAAACCATTCTGGCAAGTCAGTAGCACAGGGCATACTGTGTTCGAGGCATGGAGGAATCTCCGCCAGCAGTCTCCGCGGAGGCCTCTCTTACACCATAGCAGGTTCATAGTGTTTGGAGAAGAATTCGCGAGAGGAGGCATCCGTGAAGCCATAGATTTCTTTTCCAGAGAGGGGGAAGTCAGGGAAACAAATACTGTTGTTGTCGCGAAAGGAGTCAAGGCTTCAGAGGTTGTTTGGAATGAATTCGAACTCGAACGTATGCCTGCTGAAGGCGCACTGGGAATAATGAAGATAGCAGTACAAGAACTCTCCACGGCTGTCATGGTTACACTCAACGATTTTCTTCAGATATTGGAGGTGGAAGGCCATGAGGCTGTGGCTTCCAGGGCTGAGTTGGTTCGGAGGCCTTCTTTCGAAGACCCAAGGGGAGAACTGAAAAGAGAGACAATTTCGGTGAGTGGGAGGGAGACCGGTGCTGCTGCATTCAAAGGAGACAAGCTTGTGGGATGGCTGGATAAGACCCAAACCAGAGGGCTTCAGTGGGTGAAAGGAAAGGTCAGAGGCGGTATCATAGTAATCGAGCAACTGGAAACAGAAGACAAGCTGGCAAGTATTGAGATCCTAAGGGCCAGTTCAGCTGTGATTCCTAAAATCGTTGACGGGCGTCCATTTGTCCTGATTAAGGTCGGCGCTCTTGGGAATTTAGGTGAGACACAAGAGTACTTCGATCCCATGGAGAGCCAAGAAATCTGGATATCGATGGAGCGACGGATGGCTGAAATGATAAAACATGAGATTCAAGCAGCTTTGGATATTGCGAAATATGAGTTTAACTCCGATATCTTTGGATTCGGAGCTGAGATCTACAGAAAATATCCAAAGGAGTGGATGAAGCTTAAAGATAGATGGGATGAAGAGTTTCGCAAACTGGATGTAGAGATTGAGGTTGAAACATCACTAAGGCGTTCCGGTCTGACGCGTAGAAGCATCCAGGTGGTTCGCAAGGAGGAAGACTAGTCATGGCGACTATCGTTCTGCTTGTAGCAGTGTTTACTGTCATCGGTCTCTTCGAGGTCCCGAAGATCGTTGAGAAGAGGCTTTGGCGTGAACTTATTGTGTTTAGCTTTTTGCTCGTTTTCGGCTTTACTCTCAGTGTCCTGCTTGCACTTGACGTCCCTCTGCCGAGTCCGGCGAGAGGAACAAGGTTTCTCATGGAGCCTATCCTCAGGCTGCTCGGAATCCACACATACTATTCATGAAAGCTCGAACCGGACAGACTTGCATTTTACGACAAGAATGCGCTGCACAGCTTGCCGTGGAACTCTCGGTCTAGTAGAATGAAGCTGCAAACCTTGAGTTCTCGCGCAGAAACCAGGCAAATTCCGCGTCAAGGAGCTGTGGGCGGTTGACGGGAACTATATTTGACGTAAAGAAATACTCCATTCATGACGGGCCTGGTATCAGGACCACGGTTTTTCTTAAGGGATGTCCCCTTAGGTGCATCTGGTGTCACAATCCTGAGGGTCAGTTGATGTCCGCTGAGATCATGTTTTTTTCTGAACGATGCACTGCTTGCGGAAATTGCCTTTCTGTCTGTCCCAATCAGGCGATTATTCTGAAGGATGTCAGTCATGAGTCTGGCAGAGTCCACCCTAATCAGTCTGTTGTTCTTGAGGACTGCAGTCCGGGGATGAACAGAGTCCATCCTAATCGGTCTATTGATCTGAAAGATAATAGTCCGGATGTCAACAGAGTCTACGAGATCCATACATTACGCGAAAAGTGCATAGCCTGCGGAGCATGTGTCAACGTGTGTCCTTCTGGCGCCAGGGAAGTTGTGGGAAGAGTCGCAACTTCCCATGAGCTCATCTGCGAGATTATGAAGGATGTGATTTTCTACGACAGCTCAGGAGGCGGGGTCACATTCTCCGGTGGAGAACCTTTGTTGCAGCCTGATTTCCTCCTTGCTTTGCTTAAGGAATGCAAGGAAAGAGAGATCCATACAGCAGTGGATACGTGCGGTTTCGTTAGATGGGAGACGCTATCCATGATCGTCCCGTACACAGATCTCATTCTCTATGATCTTAAGTGTATCGATGCCGGCCTGCACTTTGAACTTACAGGCAAGAGGAACGAGATAATCCTCGAGAACTTGACACATCTTTCCAAGACCCATAGTAATGTGACAGTGCGTTTCCCGCTCATCCCGAGTATCAATGATAGCGACGCGAATATAGTGTCTATGGGCGAGTTTGTCTCATCGTTAAGAGGCAAAGGTGTATCACCGCATATTGATATATTGCCCTACCACAAGATGGGGGCTGACAAATATGTGAGGCTGGGGAGGGTATACAGCATACCTGATACCCCGCGGCCAACAGATGAGATGGTTCATGCTGTTCGGGAGAGACTGGGAAAACTCGGACTTGAAACCGGAATTGGGGGTGGGGGAGATGACAAAAAGAGTTCTCCTGCTTAGGGAGGAGAGTCTAAGGGCGAAGCCTTACATATCCACTGAGAGGGCAGAGATTGTGACAGAGGCCTATAAGAACGTAAAGGATCTGTCTTGGCCTGTTACACGGGCTTTGGTGTTCAAGGCTCTCATGGAATGGAAGACTGTCTGCATCAATGACGGTGAGCTTATTGTCGGAGAGAGGGGCCCTGGGCCGAAAGCCACGCCTACATACCCTGAGATTTGCTGTCACAGTCTTAATGACCTTGAAGTGTTGGATTCCCGAGAGAAGATTTCGTTTGCGGTAAGTCCCGAAGCTCGCAAGATCTATAAGGACGAAATAATACCCTTCTGGAAAGGCAGATCTATGCGGGACATGATCTTTGCCCAGATGACAGATGAGTGGAGGACTGCATACGATGCAGGTATCTTTACTGAATTCATGGAGCAGCGCTCGCCGGGACACACAGTCCTGGATGATAAGATATATCGGAAAGGGCTTTTTGATTTCAAACAAGACATCCAAGAAAGCCTAGCCGGTCTCGACTATGTCGGTGACAGCCACGCTTATGATAAGCGTGAGCAGCTCGTGGCCATGGATATGTGTGCGGACGCCTTAATTCGGTTTGCCCGGAGACACGCAGAGAAGGCTTTGGAACTTGCCGAGGAAGAGCAAGATGAGAGAAGACGGGCTGAGCTCG
Source organism: Firmicutes bacterium UBA5449 (assembly GCA_002424305.1). Lineage (GTDB taxonomy): Bacteria > Bacillota > SHA-98 > UBA4971 > UBA4971 > UBA4971. The sequence goes on along the minus strand of DIQZ01000035.1, from coordinate 26,528 downwards.
CGAAGATAGCTGAGATATGCTCGCATGTTCCTGCATATGCCCCTAGGACATTCTGGGAAGCACTTCAGGCTTACTGGTTTGTGCATGTCGGTGTTATTACCGAATACAACACATGGGACTCTTTTAACCCGGGACGTCTTGACCGGCACCTGTATCCATTCTACAAGAAGGATATCGAAGAAGGAAGGCTTACTGAGGAAGAGGCAAGAGAGCTTCTTCAGTGCTTCTGGATCAAGTTCAACAATCAACCTGCGCCACCTAAGGTGGGGGTCACCGCAGAGGAAAGCGCAACCTACACCGACTTCGCTAACATTAACTTGGGAGGGCTTACTCAAGATGGTTTGGACGGCGTAAACGACCTCACTTATCTGATTCTCGACGTAATTGATGAGATGAAGCTCTTGCAGCCCAGCTCTAATATACAACTCAGTGCCAAGAATCCGGATCGGTTCTTGAGGCGTGCCCTGCGAATTGTGCGTAAGGGCTGGGGCCAGCCTTCCATATTCAATGCTGATATGGTAGTTCAGGAGCTCCTGAGGCAAGGTAAGTCACTGGAGGACGCAAGGTGCGGCGGGACCAGCGGATGTGTGGAGACCGGGGCATTCGGTAAGGAAAGCTACATTCTTACCGGATACTTTAACATTCCGAAAATCTTGGAGCTTGCATTAAGTGACGGGATCGACCCACGTACAGGGATGAGGCTTGGTCCGGCTACCGGATGTCCCGCGGGGTTCGAAAGCTTTGATGAGGTGTTGCAGGCATTCAAGAAGCAACTTGACTACTTTGTCGGCATAAAGATCAGAGGTAATAATGTTATTGAGCGGATGTACGCCAAATACATGCCTACGCCTTTCCTGTCTCTCCTCATTGATGATTGCATAAAGAAAGGCATGGATTACCACGAAGGCGGAGCCAGGTATAATACATCATACATTCAAGGGGTTGGGATCGGGACTACCACTGATGGTTTGGCTGCTATTAAGCATCATGTCTTTGATGAGAAGACCTTGACCATGCAGGATCTGCTCCAGGCGCTTCACAGTGATTTTGAGGGGCACGAGGCTATCAGGATGCGCCTTGTGAACTCATCACCTAAATACGGTAATGACGATGACCGCGCAGACGATTTGATGGCTTGGGTTTTTCAGCAATTTTTCAATTCAGTGGAGGGCCGACCTAACACGAAGGGCGGGGTTCACAGGATAAACATGCTGCCTACTACGTGTCATGTGTATTTCGGAAGCGTATGCGGTGCGACTCCTGACGGGCGATATGCCAAAGAGCCGCTGTCAGAGGGAATTTCCCCTGTGCAAGGCAGAGACCGGAAAGGGCCTACTTCGGTTATGAAGTCGGCTGCGAAAATGGATCATGCACTTACCGGAGGCACGCTTCTCAACATGAAGTTCACGCCTAAGATACTTGAGGGAGAGGAAGGTATCATAAACCTTGCGCATCTGGTGAGATCATATTTCAAGCTCGGCGGCCACCATGTGCAGTTCAATGTCGTCAACGTTGAGACTCTTCGGGCAGCCCAGGAGGATCCTGAGAAATACAAGAACCTCATTGTGCGCGTGGCAGGCTACAGTGACTATTTTTGCGATCTTGCCAAAGCTTTGCAGGACGAGATCATTGCCAGAACCGAACATGTATCTTTCTAGTACTGTTCTATTGTCGACCACCCAGACCGCTAACAGTTCTAGATAATCGACCACAGTTTCGCGGACTTTTTATTGACAAGCTGCGTACGCTGTGATAATATGCATTTTAATATATAAGATCCTGACTTTTACACCGAATCCG
>DIQZ01000035.1:0-24504 GCA_002424305.1 Firmicutes bacterium UBA5449 | reverse complement strand
CTGGCCCAATGAAGCCCGGCAACCTTCTGTTATCACGGCCCACTTGCGTTTGGGCTGTATTGCGGAGAGGTGCCAATTCCAGCGGATGAATCCAAGGGATTAATCCGGCAGATGAGGGAAACAAGGCATCACTGAAGTTTAGGCCCTTTCCCACTGCGGGGAGGGTTTTTTGCATCTTAGAGGGGATGTGTCAGGATTGGTGAGACTGGAGTCCATTTCAAAGACTTTCGATGCAGGTCCGTCCAGGGTATTAGCGCTTGAAAATGTGAGTCTTCGCGTAGCGCCGGGGGAGATTTTCGGGATAATTGGCCTGTCCGGGGCAGGGAAGAGCACACTTGTTAGATGTATCAACATGCTGGAGGTGCCTGACGAAGGCAGAGTATACGTGGACGGGTTAGAAATTACTGCGCTAGAAAGTCGAGAGCTTCGTGAAGTCCGAAAGAAAATAGGCATGGTATTCCAGCACTTCAACTTGCTCGCCTCCCGTACTGTCCTGGAGAATGTAGTCTTTCCTTTGGAAATCGCACGACTGCCGAAACCGGAGAGAATCAAGAAAGGAAGAACACTCTTAGAGCTCGTAGGTCTTGAAGATAAGGAAGATGCCTATCCTTCTCAACTAAGTGGCGGACAAAAGCAGCGGGTAGGAGTTGCGCGCGCATTGGCAAATGATCCGAAAGTGCTTCTGTGTGATGAGCCTACCTCGTCTCTGGATCCCCAGACAACCCGGTCAATTTTGCGGCTACTTGACAGAATCAATGAGGAGCTTGGATTGACTATTATCCTGATTACTCACGAAATGGATGCTATCAGGCAGATATGTCACAAAGTAGCGGTAATCGCAGATGGGAAGGTAGTGGAGTCCGGACGAGTCATAGACATATTTACGTCTCCCAGCCATGAAACGACGAAATCTATGATCCGAGGGACAACCCCGATAGACGCGCCTGATTGGGCTATCAAGATCCTTGAAGCATCAGCAAAGGCGGCTGACAGGCGAGTGGCACGGCTGTCTTTTGTTGGTGAGTCCACCGGTCATCCGGTTATTTCGTCAATTGTTCGTGATTTCGGGGTTGATATAAACATCCTAACTGCCCAGATTGATCATATTAAGTCAGTTCCGTTTGGTGTTATGCTTGTAGAACTCTCCGGTGAGGGTGACGGAGTAGACAAGTCCATAGGGTTTTTGCGTGGGCTTGGAGTATCTGTTGAGGTCATTGACGACGTAGGAGATCTTGTGGCAAAGGGAAACGGAGGTTCGGAGTAGGTGTTTGATTCTCGTCTGATTCAAATTATTATTAACAGTCTTGGTGAGACTTTCTATATGGTTGGGGCATCTTGTGCGCTTGCCGTAGCTTTCGGACTACCCATCGGCGTCCTTCTAGTGACCACCGAAAAACAAGGTATCATAGAGAACCCAGGGATATGTCAGGTGCTTTCAACTGTGGTTAATATCGGTAGATCTATTCCTTTTGTCATTCTTATGGTGGCGATAATGCCATTTACAAGGCTTTTGATTGGCACCTCCATTGGCACCGGTGCCGCAATTGTTCCGCTGACTATAGCTGCGATTCCGTTTGTGGCAAGAATGGTTGAAACATCTCTTCGTGAAGTCGATGCCGGTGTGGTTGAGGCAGCCCAGGCTATGGGTGCGTCTCCATGGGAGATTATTATTAAGGTCCTGATTCCTGAAGCAAAATCTTCACTCATCTTAGGAGTTACAATCACCGCCATTAACTTGGTTGGCTATTCGACTATGGCAGGTGCCATAGGCGGAGGGGGGCTCGGGGATCTTGCAGTAAGATATGGATACCAGAGATTCCGAGGAGATGTGATGCTGGCGACAGTGGTTATCCTTATCATTTTGGTCCAAGGGGTTCAAATGTTGGGTGGTGCATTGGCAAGAAGGGCAGGGAGCAGGGGAAACTGAGTGTGCTGTCAGCAAGTTCCGTTCCCGGGGCGCCGGGTATACAGCGTCTTCAGGGAAAGGGCTGCTCAATATAGCAACATAAAGAAGAAGAGGAGGAGAAAGACATGAAGAAAACATTGGTGGTAGCTTTGATGCTTATGTTGGTCTTATGTGCCGGAGGAGCAAGCAGTGAGGCAGTAGAGCCTATGAAGCTGAGAATCGGAGCGACGCCTGTTCCCCATGCAGAAATACTTGAAATCGCAAAACCGATTCTTGAGGCGAAAGGCATCCAGTTGGAAGTCATTGAATTTACTGACTATGTTACTCCCAACATTGCGTTGGATGACGGAGACATTGACGCCAACTACTTTCAGCATATTCCTTATCTTGAGGATTTTGCGGAAGCAAGACGTCTCAACATTACTTACATTGCACGGGTGCACATTGAGCCTATGGGAGCATACTCAAAGAAAGTGAAAAACCTCGATGACCTGAAGAACAAGGCCAAAGTCGGAATTCCAAGTGACCCCACAAACGGTGGGAGAGCTCTGCTGCTTTTAGAGAGGGCAGGTATTATCGAACTTGATAAAAACGCGGGTATTGCCGCGACTAAGTATGACATTGTTTCAAATCCCAGAAACATTCAAGTCATAGAGCTTGAGGCAGCACAACTCCCAAGGTCACTTGAGGACTTGGATCTTGCTGTGATAAACTCAAATTATGCTCTTGAGGCGGGGCTTGTTGCAACCAGAGATGCCCTTATCATAGAGGATGCTAACTCGCCGTATGTAAATGTCTTGGCGATAAGGACAAAGGATAAGGATAATGCTGCTCTGAAAGAACTTGCCAAGGTTTTAACGTCAGACGCAGTGGCTGAATTCATAAAGGCGAATTACCCTGGTGCAGTTGTGCCTGCTTTCGGACTCGAATTTTAGTTGATGCAACAAGCTAAAGAAAATACAGAACTGAAGAACATATAGACATGAACAACATCAAGGTTGAAAAAGCAACCTCTAGGTAAAAACAACCCATAAGTAAAAAAGCAGTCTGCAGGTGAGAAGCCAATACCTACAGACTGCTTTTGATGTTCTGCAGAAAATGCTATCAAGAACTGAGCGTTATCTGCAAGAAACGAACTGCATTGTGGTTTACCGGTTACCACAACTATGTCGTCTTTGGCCCACAATTACATTGCTTGTTCGGGGCATGCTTCTTCTCCCAAATATCGTCTGCCACCTCACCCCATGCTTTCGCATACCCGTGGAGTGGCTGGCAAAGAGCAGATGCAGTCAGGTTGTCGATTTGAGTTGGATAAGCACCTGACTTCTCTACGAGTTGCTGAAGTTTCTCAGGGTTATCAATCATAGGACATGGTCTCAAGAGATTCTCATTAAACGGTATTGATTCTTGATACGCTTTGAACAGAGGTGATTTCAAGGCCTCCAGCAGAGTTGTGTCTTTGATGTTAACATTTGCGAAATGGATAAACGCACACGGTTCGACTTCACCTGTGGCGTTAATGTGGAAGTAGCATTGTCCGCCTGCAATACATCCACCTGTTACCCAGCCGTCATTCCAAAAGTCTGCGACGAAAATCGGTTTTTCAGAGCGCCATCTATTAACTGTCTTATACATATGTTGACGCTGCTCAGGCGTTGCCATGTACTTCAGATCAGCTTCTCCTCCGACCGGCACATAAGTAAACAACCAGCCAAAGATGCAGCCCTTGTCCACCATCAGATCTATGAATTCATCGCTACCTACTATGTCTGTAGTCTCTCTGTTGTAAGTGGCTGAGAAACCGTATACCACACCGGCTTCACGCAGGTTATCCATTGCTTGCATAACTTTGTTAAAGACTCCTTTGCCACGCCTGGCGTCAGTTTCTTTTTCAAAGCCTTCCAAGCTTATGGCAAAAGTCACATTTCCAATGTCAGCAAACTTCTGTGCTGCTTCCTTGTCAATCAAAGTGCCATTTGTAAATACGTGAAATACAAGTTCGTCATATTTTTTCGCCAGAGACATGAGGTCATCCATTCTGACAGTAGGTTCACCACCTGAAACTACTATGAAGCGAATACCAAGTTTCTCTGCTTCACCGATAACCCTGTCTAAAGTAGCATAATCCATGTCTTTGGTACGGTCATACTCTGCAGCCCAGCAGCCTTTGCACCTGAGATTGCACCTTCCTGTAGGATCTATAAGCATTGCCCATGGTATGTGTACACCATATTTTTGCTCAGTACGCCTGCGGTAAGTAGGGGCCAGGATACCGGCATGGACAAAGAAGTTAATGCCGGCCTTGTCACGGACGGTGGGAGAAACCTGATTAAGAGTTCTAATAGCCAGTCTGCGCCAGTTATTGTCTTCATCTGCCATTGCTTTGATCCATGTGCGAGCGTATTCTTTATGTAAAGGCTCGCGCGCCAAAGTTTCTCCCCATTGAAGAATCTTGACGAGGTTTTTCTCGGGTTCGTTTGCCAGGTACTTTAGCATCTGCTTGACAACAGCTTCGCCAAGCATTGCTTTTGCGCCTTCAAACGCCATATTGTCTACCTCCCTTGCGAAGACCTGTTATTAGCAGGTCAGTTGCGAATAATGAAATTAGGACGCTATTTACATGAAACCAAGTAAATGCCTATAAACTAAACATGTGTTTCCCATCGAGAAGCATAGTAAGAAGATTGCGCACCTCTTCCAGGAGTGAATGGTTCATACTGCACAGAGTATACTTACCTTCTCGACGCAGCCTAACCAGACCGGCTTCGTGAAGAATCTTAAGTTGCTGAGAAATAGCGGATTGGCTAACTCCGAGTTGCTTCTCAAGTTCCCCCACACTGAACGCTTTTGATGAAACCAGGTCTAGGATCTTAAAACGTGTTTCTTGTCCTAGTGCACGAAACGCCCGGACCGGATCCCTCGATCGTTCTATAGACTCCACCTCCCTAACAGCGACAAAACAGCCATAAACAAACTTGCCACTGATAACATGCTCGTTGTGAATATGGTACCGGTGCACAAATGAACAGCAAACTCATATTACCATTCGCTAATATGTTAAACCTCATTTTGGACCGTGTCAATACGAATCGCGATTTGCTGCGGTTTGTGACATAAATTGTTTCGGTCTTTTGATGATGTTATAATAACTCTTGGATGTGGCCAAGACTCTTGCTCTTTCGGCCTCATTCGCCTAGTAATACGGAGGTGCTCGAACTTTGTCTGATTCCAATATAAGGAATTTTTGCATAATTGCCCACATAGATCACGGGAAATCAACGCTTGCAGATAGAATTCTGGAGGCGACTTCATCCATTTCCGAGCGGGAGATGACTGATCAGGTCCTAGACAGCATGGACCTGGAACGTGAGCGAGGCATTACCATCAAAGCTAAAGCCGTACGCCTCACATATAGGTCTCCTGACGGCAAAGAATATATCTTTAACCTTATCGATACTCCTGGCCATGTGGATTTCGGTTATGAAGTCTCTCGTAGCCTTGCAGCCTGCGAGGGGGCGCTTCTGGTTGTTGACGCGTCTCAGGGGATTGAAGCTCAAACCCTTGCTAACCTCTATCTTGCCATGGAGAATGATCTTGTATTGATCCCGGTGATAAACAAGATAGACCTTCCCAACGCGGATCCGGACAGGGTTAGACGAGAGCTTCAGGATATCGTTGGGTTTGAGCCGGATGAGTTCATATTTGCTTCTGCCAAAACCGGTCAGGGTGTCCATGAGGTGCTAGAGGCTATCGCTGAAAGAATCCCGTCCCCGCGCGGCAATATTGATGCTCCCCTGAAAGCCCTAATTTTTGATTCGCACTTTGACGCTTATAGGGGAGTCATTGCATATGCGAGAGTTGTGGACGGACATCTCGGGACCGGCACGCAGATAAAACTGATGGCGACCGATAAGGAATTTGAGGTAACGGAATTGGGTGTCTTTAGGCCTGATATGGAGGAGACGCAATCTCTGTCTGCAGGTGAGGTTGGGTACGTGGCTGCCGGGGTAAAAAATGTGCAAGACATGCGTGTCGGTGACACGATCACTTGTGCCAAGTCCCCAGCTGATGCTCCTCTCCCCGGGTACATGCAGGTAAGGCCCATGGTGTTTTGTGGGCTCTATCCTGTAGAAACCAGCGATTACGAAGATCTTCGTGATGCACTGACTAAACTTAGGTTAAATGACGCTTCCCTTGTGTTCGAGCCTGAGACATCGGTTGCGTTGGGCTTTGGTTTTAGGTGCGGTTTCCTCGGTCTCCTGCACATGGACATAATCCAAGAACGCTTGGAACGTGAGTTTGATCTGGATCTGATAACTACAGCTCCGAGTGTCGTATATAGAGTAAGGAAAACTGACGGAGAAACAGCAGAAATTGACAGCCCGGCTAAGTTACCCCCAATTTCTAAAGTCATGGCTATTGAAGAGCCATTTGTTAATGCCACTATCATTACCCCTTCCGACTATATTGGGCCTGTAATGGAGCTATGTCAAGACAGGCGTGGTGAGTATAAAGATATGGAGTATTTGAGTGAGAACCGGGTCAGGCTTGTCTATGACCTGCCTCTTTCAGAGATTCTTCTGGATTTCTTTGATCGGCTTAAGTCGCGAACCAGAGGTTATGCATCTTTGGATTATGAATATATCGGACATTTTGAGTCAGATCTTGTCAAGCTTGATATTCTCCTTAACGACCGACCTGTAGATGCGCTCTCATGCATGATCCATCAGGAAAAGGCGCAAGAGCGAGGACGCCAGCTAGTGAGTAAGTTGCGAGGGATTATTCCACGTCAGCTTTTCGATGTGCCAATCCAGGCTGCCGTAGGCTCTCGGGTGATTGCGAGAGAAACAGTACGGGCAATCCGGAAGAATGTACTGCAAAAATGCTATGGGGGAGATATCTCACGAAAACGAAAGCTCTTGGAGAAACAAAAAGAAGGAAAAAGACGCATGAAACAACTGGGGAATGTGGAGATTCCCCAGGAAGCGTTCATGGCTGTCCTCAAGGTGGACTAAGCACACTGAGGCGGAGTCAACCCGGCAAGGTGAAGGCTCTTGGTCTATATATCCATATACCGTTCTGCGTGAAAAAGTGTAATTACTGTGACTTCAATTCCTTTTGCCTGAACTCCTTTGACATGCCGGAGGCTTTGATAAATCAGTATATGGAGGCACTTCACAAAGAAGCAGAAATCCAGTCCGAAGCAGTAAGACAGCTAGGCGCACAGGTAGTTACGATTTATCTGGGAGGCGGTACCCCCACATGTCTTCCGGAGGAGTCGCTGTTGACACTTTTGACTGAGATTTTTCAGGCGTACCCTGTGGCGCGTGATGCTGAGGTAACAGTGGAATGCAATCCTCGGACAGTAGATCACAAGAAGCTTAGGCGCCTGAGAGATACAGGAGTGACACGGTTAAGCATAGGAGTTCAGTCCCTGGATGACAGTCTTCTTGCGAGACTGGGCCGGGCTCACAGTGCATTGGACGCTGTCGAAGTATTCTATCTTGCACGCAAGGTGGGGTTTGACAACATAAACATCGATCTCATATATGCTATTCCCGATCAGACAATGAAGGATTGGGAGGAAACCTTAGACTTGGTCATGGAGCTTGAACCGGAACATATCTCATCTTACGGCCTGATGCTCGAAGAGGGGACACCGTTATGGAATGAAGTGAGAGCGGGAGCGATAAGGCCTTGTGACGAAGATTGCGAGATAGCCATGTATTATCTTGCCAAGGATAGGCTGAAGCGAGCAGGGTATGAGCATTATGAGATATCAAATTTTGCACTCCCCGGGTTTAAATGTCGACATAATATCATTTATTGGCGCTTGGCGCCATATATCAGCCTCGGGGCTGGTGCGCATTCATATGTGGGTAGAGAAAGGTGGAGCAATCTGAAAGATCCCGGAGACTACCGACATTCAATCATGAGGTTCGGATCTGCGGTTGACGAGCAAGAGACATTTACAGAGAGCGATGAGATGTCAACTGTGATGATTCTAGGGCTAAGGATGGCAAACGGTGTGGAGGAAGAAGAATTCCACAAGCGTTTCGGAAAGTCAATGCGGGATGTTTTTGCCGGAGCCATCGAGAAAGGGGTAGCCCATGGACTGCTTGAATGGGATGGCGGAAGGCTTAGGCTTACCAGGCACGGTTTAATGCTTTCCAATGAAGCCATGCGAGAATTCCTTTGACAACCTAACTGAGCAGGAAATCGTCACTGGAACGATGAATGGAAGTTATGAAAGGAGGCCTGACACATGGCGAAGTTCGGCATAATAGGAGGAACTGGGTTTTACAGGCTGGAGGGTTTACCCATTATCCGGGAAGAGGATGTCACGAATAAATACGGCACAGCTCGTGTTTCTATTGCTGAGTATAAAGGTTCAGAAATAGCTTTCGTGCCAAGACACGGAGCATCCCATTCTCTTCCGCCGCACGTAGTCAACTACAGGGCAAACATTTTGGCAATGAAGGATTTAGGTGTAGAGTATGTGATGTCCACAGCAGCTGTCGGTTCGTTACATATGCTCCTACCCCCGGGAGAACTCGTGCTACTATCCCAGTTTATAGATTGGACAAGACGTAGGATAGGAACATTCTTTGATGAAGAAGACCCGAATTTCAAACATGTTGATGTTACTGAGCCATTTTCCGGGTTTCTCAGAGAAAAGATCCTAGAAGCCGCAAAGGACAATGACATCCATATTCACCCCTACGGTACGTACGTTTCGGCTGAAGGGCCTAGATTTGAGACACCGGCTGAGATCTCCATGATGAGGCTTGTGGGAGGCGACGTTGTCGGGATGACAATTGTGCCTGAAGTCGTTTTGGCCAATGAAGCGGAGATAGATTACGCTACAGTGACTGTCACTACAAATTATGGTGCAGGCATGCTCCGTGGCAAGGTGCGCCACGAAGAAGTCGGAGAGATTTTTGCTGAAGCTAAGGGGCGTCTTGAGAGACTCTTCCTGGCTACTTTAGACCTCTTATTGGAGGAGTGAACAACGTGACCCGTGGGATGACGGTAGAACTTCCATTCCTTATTAGGCCTGAGAATACAGCTCGCTATGAAGACGGGGAAGTTCTGATTCTCGATCGCAGAGCTTATCCTTTTGAGGTCAAGTTTGTGAGCTGTAAGACATACGAAGATGTGGCGAAAGCAATCAAAGACATGGTTACCCAAAGCGGTGGTCCTCCTTTTTGCGCAGGTTATGGCATGGCACAGGCTGCACGTGAAGCTGCGGGGCGGTCTCATGAAGGCATGCTGGAGGAGCTTGAGAAGGCCGCAAAATGCTTGATTAGTACGAGACCCACCAACAACAGTATTGTCCTAATGACTGAGAAGATGCTGCAAGTGGCGCAAGAGGCTGCAAAGGATGGACAAGATATAGAGAAGGCATTAGTTACGGCGGTTGATGCTGAGTTTAAAGCCAGGCATAGACGAGGCTTGTCGATAGGAGAGCAAGGAGCCGGCCTCATTGCAGACGGCGACGCGATCTTGAACCACTGCTGGGCTGAAAGCGGAATCGTCTATACTGTATATGTTGCTCTTCAACAGGGAAAGAAAATCAAGGCTTATTGCTCAGAGACCCGTCCTTATCTCCAAGGTGCACGGCTAACAGCTGACGCACTGTGTGATATGGGGGTCGAAACCACTGTAGTTACAGATAATATGCCTGCTTACCTTATGGCGAAAGGCATGATCTCCAAATTCTTCACAGGTGCTGACAGGGTCACAATGGACGGCAGTGTGATCAATAAGATAGGCACTTTCCAGATTGCAATATGCGCTCACCATTTCGGTGTTCCGTTTTTCGTATTTTGTGACGGACCGGATCCGAAAGCTCCTAAAGCTGTTGACGTAATTATAGAGGAGAGGGATTCTGACGAGGTTTTGCAGTGCTTGAGGCAACGTACTGCCACGCCTAAAGCAAAGGGGTATTATCCTGCATTTGACGTAACGCCGCCACAGTTTGTAAGTGGCATCATCACTGAACGCGGAATGTTTTCGCCTTATTCCATGGTCAATTATTGGTAGGAAGTATCGGTCAAGTAAAGGTAGTCGGCTTATGCCTGAGTAGGCTACATGTATCATGTTAATCCCAATTTTGAAATTGTGACCATTATTGCATGATAGGCATACGATGTATGGTCCCAGCCGTCAGTTTACGGATATGTCATCCCTACTGAAGGAGGGCCGGGGCCATGCCGGCTTTTGAATCTCGGAATCCAAATCTTGTCCTTGTAGGCCTTGAAGAGGGGAGATTGAGCCCTATCGAGGCTATGCACGCCCTGAGGACGTCTTATCATTCCCATGCCAAAACGCAACAGGCAGAAACCGGAAGTTCTGATTCCAGTGAGTGGAGGCTCAATGAAGCCCTCTCTGAATTGGATAGTCTGGTCGGGCTTGCCTCAGTCAAGGTATTAGTCCGCGAACTTGTGGCCTATGTTAGAATCCAGCGGATCAGAGAAACGCGTCAGCTTGCTTCAGATGCTCTGGTTTTGCATATGGTCTTCAGCGGTAATCCGGGCACAGGAAAAACTACATGCGCCCGTCTCATGGGGAAAATTTTTCGGGAAATGGGCGTGCTCGAAAAAGGTCATCTTGTGGAAAGAGAGCGAGCTGACCTCGTTGGAGAGTATATAGGCCATACAGCTCAAAAGACTCGAGATCAGATTAAGAAAGCATTAGGTGGCATACTCTTTATTGATGAAGCGTATTCTTTGGCTACAGGTGGCGACAAAGATTTCGGCAAGGAATCAATTTCCACATTGATCAAGGCTATGGAAGATAATAGGGATAGATTCATAGTCATACTTGCCGGGTACCGCGAAGAAATGGCGAAGTTTGTTCAGTCAAACCCCGGCATACGTTCGCGCTTCCCTATCCACATTGAGTTCCCTGATTACGCCACACAAGAGTTGATGCTCATTGCAGACCTCATGCTGAAGAAAAGGGATTACAGACTGGATCTTGCAGCCAGGGCCAGACTCGAGGCGATACTCAGCAGGAACTTAGGACCTAACACTGAGCATTCCGGGAATGCGCGTCTTGTCAGAAATATTATCGAGCGCGCCATTAGACGTCAAGCAACCAGGCTTGTAGACAGAAAGCAACTGACCCGGGAAGAGCTCATGCTCATTCGAAGGGAAGACATAGAAGACAACCATGAAACGGTGCATCGTTTTGGGTAAACCAAACGTAGGTAAGACTCTTCTAGTCCTTGGGCTCGCTGATTATATGAAAGTGAAAGATATTGACATTTCTTTTGTTGATCCCGGTGGTGTCGGGTATTCCAGGAAATATCCTATCGATGTAGCCATAAGGGAACTTGTAGGCGCCTTGCCCCACCAGACAAAATGTCTTCAATCACTGACACTGGAGTTCAGGGCAGGGAAGGGCAAAAAAACCGTGGAACTCATTGACACAACCGGTCTCATTGAGCAAATTCATGATGATCCTCTGACTCGTAAGGCCATGGCACAGACCTTATCTGCCATACGTGGTGCTCAAATTGTTATCCATGTAATAGACGCGCATCAGGCAGGTCAGGCAAGTTTGTCATCTCAACTGACAGAAACGGATTTAGATACACAGCTAGCAGCCTTTGCGGGACCAAGGGGCGGTTACTGTATCGTCGCTAACAAGATGGATTTGCCAGGGGCAAAGCGTGGCCTTTCCAGGATACGGCGGTCATTTACCGGGTATAAGGTGATTCCTGTTTCCGCAGCTACAAGAGACGGCCTTAAGGAGGTAAGGCGACATGTCCTTTGTAACCTCTAGGATCCTCTTGGATCTCCTTGCAATAGCACTTGCCGGTATAGCAATCAAGCTTCTCGACGATTTTCTGGATTATGCGGTAGACTTAGCTTGCGACAGCCCCTCACTCATAGATATCTTGGGTTCCGGAAGTGTAGTCTACACCATGGTGTTTGCGGTTTTGGCGTGCAGTATTAATCTAAGACTTGCTGCTCCGCTTATGCTGGCTGCATACTCTGTAGGCATGCTGAAGGCTCCTTCGCAAATGCTGCCCCTGGGGCTGAGTGCATGGATGGAGTCAGTAGTAATTGTTCTTGCTACGTGGGCAATTTTCGGATGGCCTGCAACTTTAGTAAGTGTCCTGCTTATGATCGCAATTGAGTTTGTGGACGACATTATTGATTATTCAAGGGATAGTGTAGGGGGCGCCACGAATCTTGTTCACAGCATAGGGAAAACGCAGCTGGTTCTCGTGTCAGTTGCAGTCATCATCGCAGCGTTCATCGTTGACCGACGCACTACGGTTCTGGTCGCTATATGCGCTCCCACAACTGCGGCAATTGCTGACCTTATAAGCCAATCATACAGGAGGAAAGCAAATGGCTCTTGAGGGTTGGCTGCTACTCCTTGTTGTGGCGTTTCTCATCGGATACATTATCGGTCACAGACAAGGCAAGGTAGAAGGATTCAGAGACGGTGCCGTATTTGCACCGATAGAAATGCGTCGTGCCACCTTGGAAAGAGGTAGGTGCACGATATGTGGGACAGGCACAAGAAGACAGCGCGATGAAAGGACTCCGACGCCTTCCGGCGAATAAAATGACTGAATCATAACGCAAGCACCGACAACCCCGAACATGACTTATACGCAGGCGTATGCGCCTAAGAGCACTGAAAACTTAGGAACCGACTTAAGACTAAGGAGTGGCAATACAGTGAATCATCAAAACAAGCTGGACATAGACCCTGATCTTATTGAGCTATTTGGAAAAGGCCGTGATATGGCAGGTACTGCGCTTCTACGTATTGAGAATAACCGGAGGGAGAACTTCATGAAGGTGCTGGAAGCCTTCAGGGCTGTTGGCATAAGTGATCAGGATTTTGCAGGGACCACAGGATATGGGTACGATGACCGAGGGAGAGAGGTTACTGAAGAAGTATACGCCAAGGTGTTTGGGGCAGAGAGTGCGCTGGTGCGCCACCAGATTGCTTCAGGAACCCAGGCCTTGTCCCTTTGCCTCTTCGGGTTACTCCTTCCTGGTGATGAGATCCTTTTTGCTAACGGTAAGCCATACGATACGTTACAGGCGGTAGTTGGCATGGACAAGCAGGTTCCGGGATGCCTTGCCGAGCTTGGTATTACATGGAGGGTGGCACCCGGGGAAGCCGTCGAAAACTGCGCTGGGACTGGGACAGGCTGTTCAAAGGCATTAACTGTTTTTGGCGACAAGGAGATTGACGCTATTGTAAACTCTATCGGTGATCGCACAAGAGTCGTGTTCATACAGCGTTCCAGGGGTTATTCGTGGCAGCGGTCTCTGTCATGCCAAACCATCTCAAAGATTGTTGCTGCCGTAAAGGCGCGTAGGCCGGATGTAGCAGTTGTCGTGGACAACTGTTATGGAGAGTTTACAGAGACAGTTGAGCCTATTGAAGTTGGTGCAGACATTATTGCAGGGTCTCTCATTAAGAATCCCGGCGGTGGTATTGCTCCTACAGGCGGATATATTGTCGGCAGAAGAGACCTTGTGGAGCGAATTGCAACAAGACTGACCGCTCCGGGAATAGGCGGTGAAATCGGACCCAGCCTCAACACTTCCCGCCTCATGCTTCAGGGGTTGTTTCTTGCACCTCAAATGGTAGCGGAGTCATTATCCGGTACATGTGTGGCAAATCATGTCTTCCGGTTACTTGGATATCCAACCCTCCCGGATGCAAAGGAAGTGCCGTCTGATAACGTGCTTGCTGTGAGGATGGGAGATGAAGAGAGATTGCTTACGTTCTGTCAAGGATTTCATCTTGCCAGCCCTGTAAATGCCTTGTACAGACCTGAAACATCACAATTACCCGGATATGCCCACAGCGTAATTATGGCCGGCGGGACTTTCGTGCAAGGGTCTTCATCAGAACTGACTGTTGATGCTCCTATATGTCCTCCGTACATTATGTACATGCAAGGCGGACTATTCCGTTATCATGTGGAACTTGCAGTGCTTTCAGGCCTTACCGCCCTGAAAAAGCAAAACCTTCTATAGCTGCCTGTTTAGGCGTGATTCTCTGATTTGTCTTGACTTTTTTCAAAGATTTGCTACTATTACTTTGATCGGCACATTACCGACGAGAAGGGAGCGATTTGAAGGGAGGCGGGACTTTGGATGACAAACATTCTTGGGCGCCATATCCTTATAGAGGCTTACGAATGTGACCCGGGGACTCTTGATAATGTTGAAATTGTAGAGCAAGTCATGGTAAACGCTGCTTTGCGGGCGGGAGCTGAGGTCCGCGAGGCAGCGTTTCATAAATTCAGTCCCCAAGGGGTCAGTGGTGTAGTAGTAATATCCGAATCTCACCTGTCCATTCATACTTGGCCCGAATTCGGATATGCTGCAGTTGATGTGTTTACATGTGGGGATAGGGTAGATCCCATGGTCGCGGTGGACTACATACGCGACGAATTTAAGGCCCGCCGGGCTTTGACGTCAGAGGTGAAAAGGGGGATCTTCGATGAGCACTATATCGCGAAGATCTCCCCTGGGTAGGGTTATGGTTATGTGCAAAGCCAAATCACGAACACCGCCGAAGTATCATGTGGGGAGCAGACTTACTGTTCCCCTTCTTGTTGTTGGGATAGGTGCTGCGTAGCAGGAGAGCGCCAAGTCTTATAGAAGTTCTCTTTAATCGTTGATTAGGTTGCTGAGGAGGGATGGCAATGCATCGTATTTCATTGACTTTGGTATTTGTCCTCGTAGCTTCATGCATAATTGTGCCTTGTCAATACGCTTTTGCAGGTGGAGGTGAAAACATGGATGGGGTGCGATTAGAGGTGGGGCCAAAAGAGAGAAAAGACATGTCCCTGACTGTCTATAACAGTAATATTGGATTGGTAAGGGATACTCGAATAATCCAATTTACCAGAGGGTTAAATCTTGTGGAACTCTCCGGTCTCGCTGCGAATATGGATCCTACTTCCATTTCGTTTGCTTCACTGACTGATCCCAATGCCATAAGGACTGTTGAACACAATTTTGACTACGGAGTAGTCAGTAGACAGACGCTCTTAGAGAAATACGTCGGAGAGGAAATTTGGCTAATAGCTGACGGTGTGCGTATGTCGGCCCGGCTCATATCTGTTGACGGGCAAGGCAGGCTTATTGTGGACATTAATGGGAATATTATCCTTGATCCCCCGGGATCTATTGAGCTTCCTCCGTTGCCCGGAGGGTTTATTACCCGTCCAACGCTGGTATGGCATGCAAAGGCAGATTGGACTCGAGGTCATGAGGTGGAGATAGCATACCTTACCACAGGCCTTAATTGGTCGGCTGATTATGTATGCATACTTGATGATGGGGATGAGTCATGTGCCTTAACCGGTTGGGTCACATTGGACAATAAGAGTGGAGTAACTTATCAAGATGCACATCTGAAGCTAATTGCAGGAAACATACACAGGCTTGCGTCAACTGAGCCGGCTCGAGGTGCTGCCAAGGTCATGATGGTTTCCGAGTCGTTACTTGATGCAGAAATGGCGTTTGAAGAGAAGGCAGGATTTGAGTATCATACATACGCTTTGTCGGGACAGACTACAGTTGCCAATAACCAACTGAAACAGATACGCCTTCTCCAAGCTCCACACGTGCCGTCAAAGAAACTGTACTTTCTTGAGAGACCGACGTCCCGCTATGTGTATGAAAGCACTCTCTACCCGGGACAAAGCGAAATCATGAATACCAAGACTATCCTGGAGTTGGAGAATAGGGAGCAGTCAGGTCTTGGGGTGCCCCTCCCTGCAGGTAGGGTTCGTGTATACAAGACTTCATCTGACGGGAGTATGGACTTTATCGGGGAAGACGCAATTTCTCATACGCCCAAGGACGAGACGGTGAGACTCTATGTAGGAGATGCATTTGATGTAGTCGGTGAAAGGATAGTCACTGACTTCAAGATTGTTGAGAAGACTCGTGAAGAAGCGTATTGCATTAAGGTTCGAAACAGAAAAGATGAAGACATAGAGGTTGCTGTTGTAGAGAGGTTTTACGGTGATTGGACTGTTTCCAGCCCGATGCCTTATGAAAAGGTAGATGCAAATACAGTAATGTTTGAAGTATCAGTCCCGCAGAACAGCGAGGTAGAGATCCTATTTCGGGTGCATACCAAATCCAAGTGACCTAACAGGCTAAGGAGGAACTCCAATTGATACCTGATGCATCCTTTGTCCCTGCGCGTGAGCTTCTTGGACAAGGTGATTACTATGTCAAAGAGCGTACCTTCTCTCGGGTTGATTTGCCACTTCCCTTGGAGGAACCTGCACTTGTCTGTAACCTCCAAGTAATACGCGGAATAGGACCTATAACCGAAGAGAAGCTAAAGGGCGAAGGATATCGGGACGTGGAGAGTCTCTGTGATCATAAGCGTTGGGGAGACCAAGCCGGGCCTATTGTTAAGGCCTTAAAGCATAGAGATACAGGCTTTCTTTCCAGGACAAAGGCGCCTGACTGGCAGGTGATGGAATTGCACTCACCTGACGAGATAGCGTTTCTTGATATTGAGACTTGCGGTCTCGTAAGCACTCAGCCTCTTTTTCTCATAGGTGTGATGAGAGCGCCGGAAGCGGGGGAGATGCTATTAAAACAGTTTCTTGCAAGATCATATGAAGAGGAAGTTGCTGTGCTTACTGCCGTCAAGTGCGAGCTGGAGAGTGCGCGTGTTGTGGTGACGTATAACGGACTTAGGTTCGATATGCCCTATATTCGAGATCGTATGGCATATTATGGAGCAGGTTGCCCACAGGATCATTTTCACTTTGACCTTCTTTGGATTTCAAGAAGGCTCTTTGGGGAGGCGCTTCCCAACTGCAAGCTTGTGACAGTTGCTTCCCATGTCCTCGGCTATGAACGATACGATGATATTCCAGGTTATATGATACCTGAAGTATATCACGAGTTTGTAATGAACCCCCGTCCGGCCTTGATCCGTCCTATCCTGGAACACAACGCCATGGATATCCATACTCTGGTTCTTCTTCTTGCCGGTATTCTCCGGCATCAAGGCTCAACGAGATAAATTCTGCAGGGGCTTGCCTTAGTTAGGTAGCATAGCGATTTTAATCAGAATCTGCAGCATGCAGCAAGAATGACATATGCGCACAGATTGTTGCGCTAACGGGAGGGACAAGTGCAAATTGGATGAAGTAAGAATCATGAAAGCAGTTAGAGAAATTCTTGAGGCTATCGGAGAAGACCCGGAGCGAGAGGGTCTAAAGAATACTCCTGGACGAATTGCCCGGATGTTTCAGGAAATATTCTGTGGGCTGGGTAAGGATCCTCGGGAACAGTTGACCCCTGTCTTTAACGAACAACACGAAGAGATGGTAATAATCAAAGACATTCCTTTCTATTCCATGTGTGAACATCATTTGCTGCCGTTTCATGGCAAGGCTCATGTAGCGTACCTTCCTAAGGGGGGAAGGGTTGTAGGCCTTAGCAAGCTTGCCAGGGTAGTTGAGATACTTGCAAGGAGGCCTCAACTTCAAGAAAGGCTTACCAGCGAAGTTGCGGACATGATATACGAAGCACTGAAGCCCCACGGTGTAGTTGTGGTGGTGGAGGCGGTACATCTATGTATGTCAATGCGTGGAATAAACAAACCCGGGAGTGTTGCTGTGAC
Source organism: Firmicutes bacterium UBA5449 (assembly GCA_002424305.1). Lineage (GTDB taxonomy): Bacteria > Bacillota > SHA-98 > UBA4971 > UBA4971 > UBA4971. The sequence goes on along the minus strand of DIQZ01000035.1, from coordinate 6,944 downwards.
TTCGGCTGTACGAGGGCTGTTTAAGAAGGATGCAGCTGCAAGAGCTGAGGCATTGACTCTAATAAAAGGAGAATAAGAGGACGAATAATTGTCTCTCCCACTCATATACATTATTCTGAAAGCTTGATGTGATAGGGGCCCAGGGGGAGGGACCGGATATGGAAAAATTCGATATTTTCCAGGATATGGCGATGAGGACCGGCGGTGATGTCTACGTTGGAGTAGTCGGTCCGGTGAGGACTGGGAAGTCCACGTTTATTAAGCGGTTCATGGACCTCCTGGTCATTCCGAATATTGACGATGTGTATGACAAAGAGCGTTCAGTAGATGAATTGCCTCAAAGCGGTGCCGGCAGGACTATCATGACTACCGAGCCCAAGTTTGTTCCAAGTGAAGCAGTGGGGGTGACGATTCAAGATAATGTCAAGGTTCGGGTAAGGCTGGTGGATTGCGTAGGTTATTCCGTAGAGGGGGCATTGGGTTATCAAGAGGAAAATGGGCCTCGAATGGTGATGACGCCTTGGTTTGATTACGAGATTCCATTTGAAGAAGCTGCCGAATTCGGAACGCGAAAGGTTATATCCGACCATTCCACAATCGGTCTTGTCATTCTTACAGACGGCAGCATTACAGACATCCCTCGAGGAAACTACGTTGCTGCTGAAGAGAGAGTCATCCAAGAGCTTCAAGACTTGGGAAAACCGTTTGCTGCAGTGCTGAATTCAACGCATCCTTGGGCAAGAGATACGTTGGATCTTGCGACAAAACTGGCCACAAAATATGGAGTGCCGGTCATACCCATGGACTGTCTCAAGATGGATATGGAGGATGTCCTCAGTGTCTTGAGAGAGGTGCTTTATGAGTTCCCAATCCGCGAAGTGAATGTGCGCTTGCCTGTTTGGCTTAACGAGGTTTCCACAGAACACTGGCTCAGAGAGAAGTTTCAAGATGTTGTTGTATCCGGCATGAAGGAAGTCAAACGAATCCGCGATATTTCAGGGACTGTTAAGAGCTTTGCTGAAGAAGATTTTATATCTCGTGCTGATCTTACCACCTTAGACTTGGGTACAGGACAAGTGATAATTGACTTGGAGGCTCCAAGGGAGTTATTCTTCCAGGTCATCCGTGAAGTCAGCGGACTTGAGGTAGAGGGCGACCACCATCTGCTCAGACTCATGAGAGAGCTTTCTGTCTCTAAGAGGGAGTACGATAAGGTAGCAGACGGTCTAAGAGATGCTGAGGAGCTGGGATACGGAATAGTCATGCCACTCCTTGATGAACTGGAACTTGAGGAGCCCGAACTCATTAGGCAAGGTAGTAGGTTTGGGGTGAGGCTAAGGGCGGCTGCTCCGTCCATCCACATGATTCGTGCAGATATCGAGACCGAGGTTACTACCTACGTAGGCACGGAACGGCAAGGAGAAGAACTTGTCAATAGGTTGTCCGATGAATTTGAAAAAGACCCTGAAAGAATTTGGACCACGGACTTCCTTGGAAAGTCCCTACATGAGCTAGTTAAAGAGGGGATAGAGAGTAAGCTCTATCGGATGCCGGAAAATGCGCAGCAGAAACTCCAGGAAACTTTGCAGAAAATTGTGAATGAGGGAAGCGGAGGGCTTATTTGCATTATTCTGTAGGATTCTGTAGGGGTGAATCTCATAAATCCTCTTCGTTGTGGGCAATATACCTCCGAAAGGAGGGGTAAATCATGACGAAGACGGAATTAGTGGACAGAGTGGCGGCGAAAACAGGTTTCACAAAAAAGGATTCTGCCAAAGCAGTTGACGCAGTGCTTAACTCGATGATTGAGGCTCTCGCTGCAGGTGAGAAAGTGGCCCTTGTAGGTTTCGGCAGTTTTGAAGTGCGCCAGAGGGCAGCCAGATCCGGGCGTGATCCGAGAACAGGAGAGACTATTCGCATAAGTGCGCGAAAGGTCCCTGTTTTCAAGGCAGGCAAGACTTTAAAAGATGCTGTGAGGTAAGGTGAAGCAGCAAGATTAGAGTAGATAATGATAAGATAAGAGGATAATCGGAGATCCCCATCGAATTCTCACCATGTCGCAGAACAAGTCGTAGTAAGGGAAGGTGTGAATTACGATGGGAGTAATGGGCCTGCAGGACACGATAAAATCGGTTTCTTCTTCAGGAAAGAGCAAAGCGCGGCTCCCGGTGGATGTACTGTTAGCATCTAGCTTTCTGGCGGGGGCCTACATTGCTTTTGGGGCATTTCTTGCAGTAGTTGCAAGCACCGGAGCGCCGTGGCCTGCAGGAATACCGGGTCTACAGAAATTATTATACGGAGCAACGTTCCCAATAGGGATGATATTTGTAGTCATTGCCGGAGCTGAGCTTTTCACAGGAAACTGTATGTTTTTCACTGTAGGGCTTCTTAGGTGTGAGGTTAGCCTATATGATTTACTCCGGAATTGGTTTTGGGTCTGGATTGGTAATTTTGTTGGGAGCATTGCTGTAGCATACCTTTTTGGAGGCGCAGGGGGGTTGCTCCGGGGTAGCCCATGGGTAAGCTATCTTTGTTCAATTGCTGACGCCAAATGCAGCTTGACATTTGGTAGGGCATTCTGGCGAGGGGTCGGCGCTAACTGGCTGGGGTGTCTTGCAGTATGGATGGCCACAAAGAGTGATACCGTATTTGGCAAAGCGGTGGTCAGTCACTTTCCGATTATGACTTTCGTTACTCTGGGGATGGAGAATAGTGTGGCAAACATGTTTACAATACCGGCATGTCTTATTGCAGTAGGTTCTACATCTCCGGTAACATGGAAAAGTTTTTTGTTAGGGAACCTTCTTCCGGTTACCCTTGGGAATATTGTCGGAGGCGCACTGTTTGTCGGAGGCATGTACCGGTTTATTGGTCGCAGGCAGGAAGACTTGCACAAATTGTCCGGCTAAGAATCATTCGCCGGCTTGGTGTGTTGTTTTCGATCACGTTTTCATGATTCGGGCTGATGGTGCCAAAGAGGTGGTCGAGTCTCGACCACCTCTTTAGAATATGTGTACTGTTTTCGACCACACTTTCAAGTGTTTGTCTGAGGGGCTTCAAATTTAACCACCCTACCCGGGTTAAGTGTAACATTTTCTATGACATGTTCCGCAGGGTGCTCTATTCTCGACCACGTTTTTGGAATCTGTGTACTCTTTTCGACCACGCTTTTGAGTTTGAGCTTTGGGGTGCTTCAAATGCGACCACCAAAACGATTTTGCTGTACTATTTTCGAGCACACTTTTCGTAAGAGTGCTTCATTTTCGATCACCTGGCGCGAAAAAGTGCATGCGTTAGGTGCTTCGTGAGGATGCGTGCTCGAAAAACGAGCACGTTTTTAAGAAGTGTGTGCGTTTTTAGAGCACCTTTTTGAAATATGTGGTAGAAAACCGAGCACCCTGAAAAAGGTTCTGAGAAACGTGTGCTATTTTAGAGCAGCGATCCGCATTAGGTGCGCTAAATGCGAGCACCTTACCTGAGAATTTGGGTTTTTTCTGCCTGCAGTCTCAAAAAGGTAGCGATCTTCACTATCTCAAAAGATTTTTCGGAAAGATGAGTGCTATTTTCGACCACCATAAATCGTATTTCAGGACCTCTCCCGGGGGCATGTTCTTAGGATGAGTGATGAAGTGATGCTTCTCGAATCCGCCTACAAGGCAGGATGTTTCTTGGGATCCGTTATGCGGTGACACTCTTGCAGGCGCGTCCTGGAGAGACCTCGTCTCAGACGCGTTATAGGGTGACAATATCACAGTCGCTTAGTAAAATGAGCTCAACAGGTTGCAAACATCTATGCTGTCTGATATAATGCAGCTACATTTGGAATACGATTACGTTTGGCCGGGGCGTAGCGCAGTTTGGCTAGCGCGCCTGAATGGGGTTCAGGAGGTCGCGAGTTCAAGTCTCGCCGCTCCGACCATTTTTTTATGTTCTTCCGTAGTAATGAGCCGTCAGGCATTTATTCCTGACGGCCCATTATGAGTGTTTTTCTTGCCGAGTTGCCTTTACCGTTTTTGTCGCCGAGTTATCTTGCTTGCTACTTACCTTGCTTATTCATCGACACGCTGGCCGACGGTGACGGCGTTCTCGAAGTGAGAGAACGCAGAGTCACAAATAGGTCAAAGGTAACGTTCTCTTTTAAGAATATGACTCTTGTCATAATCCCTTCTTAATTGCCGTAAAACCGTCGGCAACCATATTAGTTCCCCGTATGAGAAGGTTTTAGTCGTATATGTGTTGAATTACGTTCCTATATATTGTGGCAATAGTGTTACAATATGGAATGCAATGTTGTCGTGGGAGGCAGCCCGGCTATGACAGGGTCAAACAATGATGTGCAAGGGGATTATGTAAGGGCAAGGGTGTTGATTTCAGGCCGTGTTCAAGGTGTGGGTTTTCGGAGCTTTTCCCGTCGATATGCCAATGCTCTTATGCTTGTAGGCGCTGTCAAGAACCTATACGATGGCTGTGTTGAAGTGATTGTAGAAGGAGAGAAGAAGAAGGTCTCTCAGTATATAAAACTGCTTAAAGAAGGTTCACCCTGGTCAAGGGTGGATAACGTGTCTATTAAATGGCAGCAATACAAGGGAGATTTTACTTCCTTCACTATTCGATAATCGATAGATCAATCATTTCAAAGGCTGCAAAGACTTAGGGGATGGTGGAAGATTTGAATGGTGGACGTAAGCGTGGAATAGGCTTGGCGCTGGGGTCTGGATCAGCAAGAGGGCTTGCCCACATTGGCGTGCTCAAGGTCTTCGAGAGAGAGGGAATACCGATAAGAGCGATTGCCGGAGCAAGTATGGGTGCGTTAATAGGTGGGCTTTACGCAGCGGGAATGTCCCTTGAAGAGTTGGAGAAAATCGCGCTTAAAGCCACGAAACGGACAGTCCTTAGCTACATAGACCCTATTCCATCGCTTAAAGGTTTGATGGTGGGGAAGAGGATAGAAGAAATGCTTCGCTCGTTCATCGGAAATAAGGATTTCAGTGAGCTTGAGATCCCTGTTGCTATAGTGGCTACAGATATCCTTACCGGTGAGGAACTGGTTTTTAGGGATAAAGGGGACGTGGTAGACGCTATCCGAGCCAGTATCTCGATTCCTGTGGTATTCGTGCCTGTGCGTGTGGGGGGCAAGACACTTGTAGACGGAGGCGTAGTAAATCCGGTGCCCATAGACTTGGTTGCTTCACTTGACCCCAGGGCGGTGCCGGTTGCCGTAAGCGTCATTCCAAAAGTCGAGCATAAGCAAGCCGAAAGACCTACTACAGTTGACATCTTTCTCAACGCATTTGATATCATGCAGCAGAAAATGTACGAATCAACTAAGTCCCTTGCGAAGATTACTATTGAACCTCACGTTTCGTTTGCTTCAGGGATCGAGTTTTGGGAGGCCAGACGTATTATCGAGTGCGGCGAGCAGGCTGCTCTTGAGGCGCTTCCGGAGATCAAGCGTGCGCTAAGACCTTTATCGATATTCTCCGTTTTCGGGTGGGGAAGTGTATAGGGCAAAAACTTGCTCCCATCAAGTGGACTGACCACTGATAACGAAGGCATTAGAATGGATGGTATAGATCATTGAAATCTTGCGATTGGGTGAGATATGGGAGACATAAGGAGAAAAACTAAGATCATAGAGTGAGGGATGTCTTAGAATGGTTATGACTGTGATACCGGCTACACTAAATAGGGCAAAAGATAAGCTTGTAATCATAGATCAGACCTTATTGCCAAATCAAGAAAGATTTCTGGAATTAGATAAGGCTGAAGATGTTTGGGAAGCAATAAAGAAGCTCAGGGTCAGAGGAGCACCGGCAATTGGTATTGCGGCTGCATTTGGGCTTTATGTGTGTAGCCTAAGATCTCAAGCCACCACCGTTGCAGACTTCAAAAAAGAGTTTGAAGAAATCAGAGATTATCTTGCAACATCAAGACCTACCGCTGTCAACTTATTTTGGGCACTTGATAGGATGACGAATAGATTTGACAAAGAAAAACACAAGACCGTAGATGAAATCAAACAAGCTTTGCTTGATGAAAGTGAAACAATTTTGGCGGAAGATCAAGCAATGTGTAAGGCCATCGGTGAATATGGTTTGTCTTTACTGAAACCGGGTATGGGGTTGCTGACACATTGCAATGCAGGTGGTCTTGCCACATCAGGTTATGGAACAGCATTAGCTCCAATGTACTTAGGTCACCAAAGAGGGTATGACTTCAGGGTATATGCTGACGAAACAAGACCCCTATTACAGGGCTCGAGATTAACAACCTACGAGTTAGCCAAAGCAGGAATTGATGTCACACTGATTTGTGATAACATGGCATCTTTGGTTATGAAGGAAGGCAAAATCGATGCAGTGCTTGTTGGGTGTGACCGTGTTGCAGCCAATGGAGATACTGCAAATAAAATAGGCACTTCCGGGGTTGCGATTCTTGCCAAAGAATATGGTATCCCCATGTATATTCTTGGACCGACTTCAACTATTGATTTGAATACTCCTACAGGGGAAGACATAGTAATTGAACTGCGTGATGAAGATGAAATTGGCAGCGGATTTGGAAAAAGGACTGCACCCAAAGGTGTAAAAGCTTATAATCCTGCTTTTGATGTGACAGATGCAAAATATATTACAGCCATTATCACCGATAAGGGCATTGTGAGGCCTCCTTATACAGAAAACTTAAAGAACTTATTTGAATGTGAGAGATAGGGGGATCATGGTTGATATCCTTCTTGCATTAGTGTAAACTCTTTATGTGGGTCTTACCTGATAGAAGAACCTCTCTTCGGAGACTCATTACCACGTTTTGATGGTAAAGGTAAATAGAAATAACGAAATTGCTTTAGGTGCGAGAGTGGCGGAATGGCAGACGCGCTAGACTTAGGATCTAGTGGGCAACCCCCGTGAGAGTTCGACTCTCTCCGCCTGCACCATTTATTT
>DIQZ01000080.1:9499-14745 GCA_002424305.1 Firmicutes bacterium UBA5449 | reverse complement strand
TGCTAAGATGTGGGCATCTGACATCTCCTCCAGAGAGAACAGAATCCCGCTAAGCAGGCCGTATGCGCTGCATAAGGGTTGGCCTGACATGTCGCATGCTTCCATAAAACTGATTGCCTCTTGAAGTAGAAATCTGGCTTGGAGCAGGTCGCCCACGTGAATAAAGACAGTCGAGGCGACAACTTTGCATAGCGCATGTAGAATCGACTCATTCTCAACCTGATCAAGGACTTCCTTCGCTTCAGCTAACGCTTCAGTCCAGCGCCTTTGAAAGCTCAGACATCTTGCTAGGTGAGCTTTACCCAGAGCATGAGCAAAAGGATCTTCTCCTAGTTGAAGGGCTTTCCTATAATACTCTTCCGCAAGTCTCAGCTCTCCCAGCTCAGTGTAAACACAACCCACGTAAACATATGCTGCAGGAAGAGTCCCGGTAGGGCCAAACTTCTTTTTCGCTTCAAGGTTCTGCTTGGCATGCTCAAGCGCTCGATTCAGTTGACCCCAACCTAAGTAGATCCAGCAACGGCTCTCCTCGAGCCAGTGGCCTGGTAGCGTAGATTCAGGCGATGCCTCAATACCGAGTTTGAATATACGTAACGCCTCTTGACATTCTCCTTGAATGTAGTTCAAGTTGCCCAGATTCTCTGCTATGTATGATAGAATGAGGCCGTCATTTTCCTCCTGAGCTTGTCGGAAAGCGCTAATTAACAAGGCCTCTGCCTGATGCAGTTCACCTGTGATGAATAGATTCAGTGCGCGTTCAAGCGGAATGTGAAAACGTTCACTAATCTCTTGCTCCGTTAGGTTTGAGCAAGCTTGATCCAGCAATGCCATGCTCTCGTGGCAGCGGCCGCGAGAGCGCAGGATTCGCGCCATGAGCACTTGTCCTTCAGAAAGGCCTAGACGTTCACCGGCGCTCTCGAACATCGCGTTGGCTCGAACTACCCAGATCTCGGCATCAGTCAGTTTCCCCTTAGAAGCTTCTACATGTGCCTTATATAGGGATAACCAGGGGTCAGAGGCTAAGTCCGTGGCGGAAATGCATCCTAACCATTTTGCTGCTGTCTGCCAACGACCGGCACGGAGAGCTCGACCGGCGATGTCCCTGATAACTGAAATCGTATCCTCTTTTGCCTCCGCTAAAGAGAAATATCCGGCCGCAGCCTCAAGTTTCCCAGCCTGTCTTGCCATTAGGCCTGCCTGCATTAACAGGCTTTTACGTTCCGGACCCAATCGATCTAAGAGGAACCTACGAAAGAGCTCATGATAACGGTATGCTTCTTCATCTCCCTCGAGACGAACCAGGAACAGTTGCTCAAGGCTCAAGTGATCCAGGAGCCGGTTGGAATGAGTTATCCCTAGTAGGCTGTCACAGTTTGCAGGTGTCATTGAATCCAGCACCGAGGTGGCAAGGAGGAACCTTCTGACATCATCAGGCTGCTGACTGAGGACCTCAGTTTCTAGGTATTCATAGATTGCACGGGTTCTTTTGTCCGGGTGAAAAACGTCTCGAAGAAATGCGTCGGAATGGATAGAACGGAGAAGGCTGTTATCGTCGGCAGTGCCGGATCGCATAGCATCAGAGCGCATAGCACTGGATCGTGCGATGAATTCCGGAAGAAGCGTTAACGCTATTGGCCAACCGCCTGTCATGTGTTCAAAATCCAGGATAGCTTGTAGAGGCACACCGTGGGGATCTTCGCTCCCGATGTTCCCCTCGTTTAGGCTTCCCCTCCCGGTATTCCCAATGAGGAAGCTTTTCATCCGGAAGTTTCGGCTCAAAAAGCCATAGCTAAGCGCGGCTTCCATTTCGTCCGCAGTGAAGCGTAGAGCCTGAGCTCCGATAATGAGACCTTGTCCTATGCAAAGAAGCCGCGAGAAGGAACGGGGAAGAGATGTGCGACTTGCGATGATTATGTGGACTCCTATGGGAAGATAGGAAATGAGATCCTCGACGAGACTGTGGATTGAGGGGTTAGTCACTAGATGATAGTCATCTAAGACTATGAGTAGCCCGTCACCGGCTCTGGCTGCGAGATAGTTTACCAGCGCACTTACTAGTGAACGTCTATGTGAGCCATCTTTGTCTAACCTCGGCTTTAGCGGGTGTGGCATTCCGTGACACGGGATGCCAAAATGTCTTTCTATACCTGCTATCAAGTGTTTGAGAAAAATAGAAATGTCATTGTCATAAGTGTCCAGCCGATACCAGATCAGGGGTTTTGGAGTGGTGCCGACGGCCTGGAGAATCAGAGTGGTCTTCCCGTAACCTGCAGGCACCACGAGAAACGTCGCTTTTCTTTCCCCAAGCTGAGACAAGGCCTCAAGGAGACGGGGTCTTTCAATCAACCCAGGCCCCGGTTTCGGTGGTACCAACTTCGTTACTATTACTTCTGTCAACAGAGGCACCGCCCTTGATTTACAGGAAGATTGCTACTGACATGATTCTTCTACACACAAGGTCAATTTCCTATCATTCTCCAACTTCAGGTGGACAGATTATGGCAACTTTTTGGTCAGGTGACATTTGTACAATAATCTTAATGGGTGAAGGATCAATCATTTCCCGAGTTAGTTGGTGTATTAGTTGGTGTAGGTCTACCGGGATATATGCCGTCATATGGACACCTCGATGCACACGATACGGTTTCAGCGTGCTTTCTTAGTGTAATACTGAAACTTGCGGCCGTTTTATGAAAGGTAAGGGACAAGGATAGACATCGGGGGAAAGATAGGGGTGAGGCGAGAGACATGGCTGGAAGCCGTGTAACAGGTTTGAGACTTGACAGGGCCTGGGGTCTACTATTACGAGTAGTCGTAGGCCTTTTGTGTGTACATGGTCTGGTTATAGGATTTACTCATGTCAGCTCCGTGTATTTCCATGTCAATTCCGTAGGCTTTGCAGAGGCTAAAGCAGTCGGAGATCCTGTAATCAGTGAGTCGGTACAAGTTAAGTTGGGAAGTCAGACTATTACTGCCAGCGTGGTCAGAGTGAAGCTTCGTGATCCCAGAGTCAGGGTGATGGTGGGGCTGGCAAATGACATGGTGGGCGCGACAGAGGGTCTACTGGAACTTGCCCGGCGAAAAGGAGCTGTAGCTGCTATCAACGGGACTTTCTTTAATGCATATGAGAAAGGTCCTGTGAAAGACCCTGTGGGAACTATTATTACTTGTGGTGAGGTTGTCCACAAAGGCAATACCGGTACTGTTTTTGGGATAACCGGTGACAAGAAGGGGATGATGGCGCCGGTAAGGTTCAAGATTGTCGGTGGGATCGATGGTTCTGAAAAATGGCCGAATAATTGGTACTCCTACTTCATTAACCGAGCACCCACTTCCGCAAACAGCGTCATAATCTACACCCCTTGGCGGGGCATGACCACCGGTGTGGGCGACGGAATATCCGTGGTAGTCAAAGGCGGCAAGGTAACGTTTATTGGTACAGGTGATCAGGCAATTCCAGACGATGGTTACGTCATTAATTTCAGAGGCAGTGAGACGTCTCTGGCAAGTCGATTTCACGTAGGTGCCCTTGTCCATTACCGTCTTGAGATAGAGGACGGGACGTCAGCGAGTGGTATCTGGGCTGATGTTACAGAGGGTATCGGTGCAGGACCCAGATTGGTGAAAGACGGCCGTATTGTTTTCAGCGTTGAATCCGCTAAAGCTGAAGGTTTCACAGAGGCGAAGATCTTCTCTCAATCCAATGCCAGATCAGCACTGGGCATAACTGAGTCAGGAGAACTTCTCATGGTTACCGTGCCAGGCGCGAAGATGGCTGAACTTGCGGAGGTGATGAAATCACTTGGCGCATTGGAAGCAATGAACTTAGACGGTGGGGCTTCCAGCGGCTTGGCCTACAGGGATGAGTACATTACCCGTCCGGGACGTAATATCAGTAACGCGTTGCTAGTCTTGGTCGATGATGAGCAATGACCAAAAGGAATTATTGAGAGGGGCGGTTCCAATGATGAGATTTTCCGGGAGAGATTTTTGCTTGAAAGTAATTGTCCTTCTAGTAGTCGTAGTTTTGTTTGCGCAAGCAAGTTCCGTCTTTGCCGCCGAGTCAGGCGAGAAGACGTATATAGAATTCATTATCGATGCATCCGGCAGCATGAAGGAAAAAGTAGAAGGAAAGCAATCCCGTATGGATGTGGCTAAGGAAGTCCTGAAAGAGCTCGTGGAGGGGTTGGATGATGACCCTATGCTCGAGATTGCTTTGCGAGTATACGGTTTTCAGTTGCCTGGAAAGAGTTCGTGTGAGGACTCAGGACTCATGCAGCCTTTCGGCCCGGTAGGTAAGGTGAGGTCTTCTATCTTGCAGATAGTTGAATCTTTGAGCCCGAAAGGAATGACACCGATAGGGTATTCGCTGAAGGAGGCGGCAAAGGACTTCCCTAAAGGGAAAGACAGCAGGAACGTTATTGTTCTGGTTACAGACGGAGAGGAAAGCTGTTGGGCAAACCCGTGTGCAATTTCCCAGGAACTACAGAAGGACGGGATCATCCTTAAGCCGTATGTTGTAGGATTTGCCCTTTCTGCTGCAGCTGAAGAGAAAGTAAAATGTATTGGGAATTACTTTTCTGCGAAGGACAAGGCCAGCCTTAGCAACGCACTGAAATCAATTATGGTTGAAGTAGTCGCTGCGCCGTCCCTTGAGGTGGAAGCATGGGCTGACGGGAAGAATGTCACAGCCCAAACTGATATCCAAGTCCTTGATTCATCAGGTAAGCCTGTGGCGGTCGAGGTGAAAGCCAAAGCCGGGGAAGTCTTGAGGCTTTCGGCGGCTGAAGGCGTGTACACTGTGACAGGTAAATTCATAGTGGACAATGAGCCTATGGAGGTAAGCCAGGCGAACGTGAATCTCAAGGGCGGCCAGACTACTAGAGTCCGCTTGGATTTTGGGGACATGACAGGCAAGATTGTCCTTTATGCAGAGGCAGGCGGGAAGGCAATACCTCCGTCTGCGCTTGCTGCCAGGGTTTTTAGAGACGGAAAAGACCGCGGACAGCTTGCATCTGACGGTGATAGGTTGTCAATTAAGGTCTCTGCCGGGATATATGATTTGAGATGCGATTATTCATCTGTTCCTAAACAGTCCCTGGGAGTTGAGGGAATTGAGGTTAAGCGTGGTGAGGTCAAGAAGGTAGAGCTTACTTTCCAACGGCCCGGGCGGATCCGTGTGAAGACCATTGTGGATGGCAAGCCCAGCGACCAGGTGGATGTCAAGTTACACCAGAATGGCAAGC
>DIQZ01000080.1:8986-9288 GCA_002424305.1 Firmicutes bacterium UBA5449 | reverse complement strand
GGTGTATTCGAGGTAGGTGTCCTGGAAGGTAGTTATGATATCCTGGCCACCCCGAAGATTGCAGGTTTCTCTCCGCAGTGGCTAAACGGTGTGGCAGTCAAAGGTGGAGAGACCGTAAATAAGGAGATTGTGATAAGCAGCACAAAAATCAGGGTGAAGCTTGTCATGGACGGCAAGCCGTATCATCTTTCGGATGCTGGGACGCGGGTCATGGTGTACCATGCAGGAACCAGTGACTACATCTGTGATCTTGAAGAGATAGGGAAAGGCACATTTGAGCGGCAATTGAAGGAAGGGCTCTA
>DIQZ01000080.1:7399-8664 GCA_002424305.1 Firmicutes bacterium UBA5449 | reverse complement strand
CCGGAAGCCGGAACCCGGGTTATGGTATCTGAGGCCGGCACAGATGGGGATGAGTACGTCTTTGACCTTGAGGAGACAACAAAAGGCGTATTTGAGAAAGAAATTGTGGATGGCATATATGATCTGTGTGTATGCAATCTCGGTTCGATGGTGGGCTTTGGAGAGAAGTGGTTCAGAGATGTGGAGATCTCCGGCGGCGAAACGTTCGAGAGGATTCTGGACCTGGGCAGTAAGAGTGATGTCAAGTTTAAAGTCACACTGAACGGGAACCCATGCACTAACGACGATATCAGGGTTATGGTGTACGACGTTGAGACCGAGGATTACGTCCGCGATTTGGAAGAGACTCTCCCCGGGTTCTTCGAGGGAGAACTCATGGAAGGAGTCTATGACATCGAGATCACCAATTTCTTTGCTTCATATTGGATGAGAGGTGTGGAGATTACAGGCGGAAGATTCGACATGGAACTAAACCTCACTGACGAGGATTTTGAGTAGTAAAAGCGTTTCGCTGAGGTGAGTGAATGTATTGCACGTAGAATCCAGCCGACATTAGATGAGCCGCCGGGAGAGAGCATGTCCTCTCCCGGCGCCACTCTGCGACTCGCGCCGTTCTATGAGTTTGTGAGAGGGTGTCACGACTCTCCTAAGTAGATCACCATACGTAATCGCTGGCTCCAGGAAATGTAAGTACCGTGTGGGGTTGGCGGTGTTGCACTCGGGGACGGCGCCCCAAGCGGGTTGCCTTGACAAAAGCCGGCCCGTAGGCCGGTGGCCGGATTTGACACCCCTCGTTGCAATCACCGGCAACCCGAGACCTCGGAAAACCAGCGAAAATTGATGAACTCATACTCAGAACAGGATCATGCATATGGGGGGATGAATTTGAAGATACGAATGCCGTGGTTCGTAAGACCACGCTTGGCAGGTACCCTGGTAATTGCGTTAGCAGGCGTGTTACTGCTTTCTACATTCGCCTTTGCATCTGAGTTTTCGGCTGACATGGTCACGAGGGACAGCGAAGGCGAAATGACCGGGAGAATCTATGTCAAGAATAACATGCTGCGAAGCGAGTTAGACCTTGAGGACGAAACGCTGGTTACCATCATTAACCTCAATGAGGGAGTTGCCTGGCTACTGATGCCTGAGAACATGTATATGGAGATCTTCGCCCCCGATGACCCCAGCATCCTCGAGAGTGATGAATACGAGGAAGTAAACCTCGGTGTGGAGACGGTGCAAGGTTACGTGTGTGACGTAATCCG
>DIQZ01000080.1:0-7151 GCA_002424305.1 Firmicutes bacterium UBA5449 | reverse complement strand
GAAGAGATGGACGAGACAGGCAAAGTCAAATCAATAACGGAGTACTCAAACATCAAGGAAGAAGCCTTGTGCGACTGCCTGTTTGAGCTGCCGGAGGGTTGTGAAAAGGTAGATCTGTTTGGCATTCCCGGTATGCTTGGAATGGGCGGATCAGGGATGCCTGGTATGCCAGAGATGCTTCAAGACAGCGGGCAAGACCTGCCTGACGTGTATGAGGGAACGTTCTCTGTTATCGTCAGCGGAGAGAGGGAATGGGAAGCACTTGTCGGAGGCATTGGCGAAGACCGTTTCACCCGGCACAAGCAGATTGTCCGTGAGAAAGCTGTAGTTTATGTGCCTCAAATCGTCCTTAGTACAGGTACCGTGGCCGATGCAAAGAGCCCGGTTCGAGCCACAGTGAGCTTCGATTTTCAAAGATACGAGGACGATGTAGTGATAGAGAGTTGGCTATGCGAAGAGCGGACTGTGGAAACAGAATTCAGTCCTTGTTTCGTTCAGCACAGCAAGTTCGATCCCTTCGCTTCCGGTGTTTATGCAGTAGGGTACGGCGGTTTTGAGTTTCTAGGACCTATAGGCGAACTCTCCTACTATTACTCAGATGGCACCATGTACCATAAGGAGAAAGCAAACTATAGCGGACACAGTTTCAGCTTTACCGTTCCGGTGCCTACCGGAACTGATAGGTTGTCCGGCAAAAAGACGGTGAGGCTTGAAGGCGCCGACGATTGGATCACTGCTGAAGTATCCTGGGACCTAAAACCGGTTAAAGGAAACTGAAGAGTCAAGGGATAAGGGGCTGAGAAATACGGATAAGGGGAGGCAAGAAGCCTTGAAAACGACCGGGCCGACCTCCCCTATGTGATCGTAAGTCCATTCACAACCTGTGGCAGCGAAGTGAGAAAGCAAGAAGGTCATGATTGAGGCTATCCTTCCAGAAGAGCCGAAGCAAGTTCCTTCTGCATAAGAACCTTGCCATCCTTTACAACCCGCATGCTGTCACCGGATACTTCGTCAATAATCATGGTCTGCCCTTCTACCTCACCGAACTCATACTTTATGTCGATGAGTTCCAAGTCCCGTGATGCCAAATGGCTTTTGATGAGGGCAGTTGCCTGGCGAGCAGTGTCCTCCATGTACTCAACTTCTTGTTTGGATACGATGTCAAGTGCGACCAGAGCATCTTTAGTGATTAAGGGATCTCCGCGTTCATCATCTTTCAAGGTGAATTCCACAAGAGACTGCAGAGGCATACCTTCTCGGGCGTATTTTCCATAGCGGCGAACGAAGCTGCCCCATGCCTTTTCCCTGCAGATAACCTCCAAGTTGAAAGAGCGAGCCTGCTTTACAAGAATCGTATTCTCTGTTGGGCCGACACTGAGAAAGTGCGTAGGTATACCTGCCTTCTGCAACAGGTCAAAAAAGTATATAGTCAGGCGGAGAGAGGCATTACCTTTTCCGGCCACTTCTCCGATAACTGTATTTCCGCCGGAATCGATCAGTCCTTCCGCTCCGGTTACAGCATCCTTGAAGTGAAGCAGGACATTGCCGTCGTCCTGCAAAAATACGTCCTTAGTCTTACCGCTATATAGCTTCTGTAACGCTATTCCCTTGCCATTTATCTTCTGCAATGTTATTCCCCCTACTTGCAGTCTCTTATCTGTTGCAGTCTGATATTTGTGTATCTCTGTGAGTCTTGGCGAATCTCCGGTTCCCTTAGTTCTCTTCTATTTTTTCCTTATGCTGCTGTGTTTACCTCTCTGTCGCTACTTTCTTACTGTGATGTCGTTTTTCTGCGTTAGCTATAAGGTTGTGTAGGCGAAGTGCGCGACGATACGCTTATTATGTATTCATGTCAATTATAGCCACAGTCAGGCTTGGTGTCACTGTTGTCATGGTGAGAACTGTAAGGGAAATTCATTATTGCAATTGCGATCTCCGGAAACTTACATCAGTGATCGAAAAGCTTTCATCTTTCGCTCAAGTACTGGTAGATAATCGACCACACTTGCATCCATTTTTATCCATAACGCTCCTTTTGACCTTATTTGGATAAAAATGTCACAATATTTCTCAGACCCTGTCCTATTTTCGATCACTAAACCCAGATCCGTGATCGAAAATAGGACACCTCTTTCCAAATTTGCTTAAGTTATTAGGTGGCTGCTCGATAATCGATCACAGTTTCCAAAAACGTGGTCGAAAAACGCGCACCTTTTCAAAAAATGTGTGCGGATTTCGATCAGGCATTCCTAATAATTACCTATGACACGGACTTGATGATCGAAATTCTATCACCAAAATGAAAAGCGTGGTAGTAATCCGCACACCCTTCGCCTGTAGGGTGCTCGATTCTCGATCACCCCCAAGTATTTCCAGGCTAGTTCGTGAAAGTGTGATCGAAATCCATACACTCAAATGAAAAACGTGGTAGAGATGCGAGCACCCTAACCTCTTAGTATGCCCGATTCTCTATCACCCTCAAGCATTTCTAAACTAATTTGGGGAAGCGTGGTCGAAACTCGAGCACTCATTCGAAAAGTGTGGTCGAAATCCTTACACTCATCTCCAGGAGTATGCCCGATTCTCGATTGCCGACAAACGCCCCAAGTTAATTCGTAGAAACGTGGTTCAAATTCGACCATCCCAAGGCGTCTGATTGCTCGAGTATCGAACCCCCCAAGGAGATTTGTAAAAATGTCCCACAAAATGAGTCGCCTGACTCAAGAGACGTGCAAACATTGCGCTTAGCATGTCCAATGGTTGCAAAAACAGGAATATGGCGCTCCGAGTGAGACAGCCAAGCTAAGACATCCAAGCCAACATAGATCCGAGATTCGCAAGACTCGTTTTTTGACCTGAGAGACCCGAAAATGATATAATATTTACGAATACTGCTTTGAGTTCTTGCAGTTCAAAGCACCATGTTCGTTGGACAGGGAAGACCTGCGATTTGTTGGCTCGTGTCAAGCATTATTGTGCGGTTTCGTTGGGCATTTTTCCCCTGACGAAGTCGCGCTTTTTTATTTTCGGGTTATTGTGTGCGAGACTATTTCAATTTCGGTAGTTTTTCGCAGTGATCTTCATCTTGTAGTTATTTGGTCGGATTCATCAGCAGTCATCAAGTAGTTATTCAGTCGGATTCATGAACAGTCATCAAGTAATTATTCAATCGGATTCATCAACAGTCATCAAACTGTAGTCAGAGGTATTCACATCGGAGGGGTTAGATGTCATGTAGAAGAGAATTGCAACGAGAATATACAAGGGAGCTTCTTCATCTGGCGGGGCCGCTGATTCTGTCGAATCTTGCTTATACTCTGCTCGGAGCTTTAGACACCATCTTTATGGGCCGGGTCGGGACAATTGAACTTGGCGCTGTCGGTGTTGCAGCCACTCTTTTCGTTTCCGTATCAGCAATTTTTAGAGGCACGGTAGGGGGCACCTTGGTAACGGTTTCTCAAGCTTATGGTGCCGGTGATACCAAACGGATAAGAAGATCCTTCCAACGATACATTGTGCTGTCTTTTCTTCTTGCTCCGTTTTGTTTGGTCTTGCCAAACCTGTTTGAACTGTATTTCGGGCTTTCAAAAGCCCAACCGCAAGTCAGGGAGCTCGCCCTGACTTACATGACTATAAGATCATACGAGATCCCTTTTAGTCTGCTGTCAAAATGTGCAGGTAGTTTCCTTCTTGGAATAGGTAACTCTACATTTCCCATGTTTGTCAGTTGGCTGACGGTTGCGGTTAATGCATTCGCCAACTATATCCTCATCTTCGGTAAGTTTGGATTCCCCAAGCTTGGCATTGCAGGGGCTGCCTGGGGAACTGTCATATCCCAAGGCGTGCAGATGACTTTATATGCAATATTTGTCCTCTGGCAATACAACAAAGAATACAATCTTCTCAAGGGATTCTCATTCCCTAGCCGTAAGGAGCTAAAAGACAGCTTTATCTTGGGATTCCCTATGGGACTTGCGAACTCTATTGATCTTTGCGCTTTTGGAGTCTTCCTTACATTGATTTCTCGGATAGGCGCAATCGAACTTGCCGCAAGCCAAATAGCAAGTCAGCTCAATGACCTCACCTTCATGCCGGCTTTTGCACTTGGTGCATCCACCAACTCATTGGTAGGGCGATCCTTGGGACAGAGGGATACGGAGAAGGCTGAAAGATTCGGACGGACAGGCATAATTGTCGGGGTGGTAGTCGTAGGCCTAATCGGGCTTTGTTTCTGCTTTTTCCCATCAGTCTTTATCCCCCCTTTCACAAGTGATCGTGAAGTGATTCTACTTGCGAGCAAGCTCCTGAAAATCGTCGCTCTTTATCAGCTCCTAGATGTCGTCTATGTGGTTTTCCGCGGTGCACTGAACGGAGCTGGTCAGACTACGTATACCGGGCTAATGACTCTGGTGTGCGCATGTGTCCTTTTCATCCCCGTCTCCTATATCGGAGCATTTGTGCTGGGATTTGGGATATGGGGCGCTTGGAGCGGACCTCTGGCTCACGTGACATGCTTAGTATTTACTCTGGGCGCGCGGTTTTACAGTGGGCGCTGGAAGAGGCAATGGGTGGCGTCCTGGAATACCAAGCGCAGTATTGAAGGTAAGTTGGGATTTGTACCGAAATAATTAGTTTAACGACTTTTGGTTGTTGTTTAGATGTTTATGCCGTAGATCACACCGCATGATTATATGAGTTGCTGTGGCAAGATTCCTTGGAATCTCATTGCGTGATTGCTTGAATGCTTGCAGAACAATTTCTTGAATTCTTATAGGTTGTCATGTTTGGAGGTGATAGTGCATAAGCATGGATGTGACACCCTTTTGGGCGTACAAGCGGAGGGGAGGGACGGCGAGAATTGATGAGGATTAAGTACAGACAGGCTATTGTGATAACCGTCATTGCTTTGTTGGGGCTGGGCATTGGCGGGATGTCAGCAGTAGCCTCTGACACAGGCGGCACATCTTTGCAAGCCGGCACCGAGCTACCCGGTGAGCTGGTTAGGGTCAAGTATGATGATATCGTTCTCAGGGGGTTTATTCTGGATGATACAATGATGGTTCCTATTCGTCCCGTGGCAGAAGCGTTCAAGGCTATTGTCCATTGGGGCCCGGACGGTCAGACAACAGTAAACGGCTATATTGTGGATGTGGTAATCAGGTGGGATCAGGCGTGGATGCCTGCGAAAAACCTGGTACCGATTTTGGGGTGCTGGTATACTTGGGATCAAGCTACTCGCACTGTGACGATTAGCAACGGTTTTCGGAATGTGATTGTCCAAGCGCCGTTGGGTATTCCATACCCAACAGGCAAAAGCAACGCAGCTTCGGAGGCGCCGACCGGCGCCTCTAACACTGCTTCAGGGCACATTGTTGCATCGCCGTCGAAGGATACAATAAATCCGCGAATCCCGGTCGAAAAACGGGAGCCCCGGGAGCCAAAGGGGAAAGTTGCATTGACCTTTGATGACGGTCCTGATCCTGTGATTACCGGAAAGATCGTGGATACACTAGCCAGATACCAGGTGAAAGCCACCTTCTTCTTCGTAGGATGGCGTGCGACAAGCTATGCTGACGTAGCCAAGAAAGTGACAGGAGCAGGTCATGAAATTGGAAATCATAGTTACTCCCATGCAGATCTGGTAGGACTCGACCTTGAAGAGGTGAGACGAGAGATTAGTAAAGCACAGAGTGCCATAAAATCAGCGACCGGCATTACTCCGAAATGGTTCCGGCCCCCTTATGGAAGTTACAACGACGATATTCGAGCAATTGCCAAAGACGAAGGCGCATCTATCGTCCTATGGAATCTCACGCCGGATGATTGGAAGAATCCTGGTGAAGCAGTAATCAGGAAACGCATTACATCCTCAGTAAAGGATGGTTCCATTGTGCTGCTCCATGTCAGGGAACAGACTTTGAAGGCGCTTCCACGTCTTATTGAGGAGCTTACTGATATGGGATATGAGTTGGTAGGACTTTCGGAAATTATGTAATCCAGCAATCACGTAATTCAGCAATCACACATTCAGAAGTCATGCAACCGGGCATACATAGATTCCGCAAGGCTTCGTTTACTGATCCGAAACATCATGCTAGAATAATATGGAAGAGATTCTGGATCACAGGTATCAAGATCGCATGGAGGGTGGACATGCTTTCAGTTCAAGGGACAGTTGAGAGAATTACTTATCGAAACGAAGATAATCTCTATACTGTAGCGCGAGTCGGTTGTGAAGGAAGGGGTCCGACGGGACGAGGACGCCAGACTGTCACAGTGGTTGGCGCGTTTCCTTTTATTACGGTTGGGGAGACCCTCCTTATGAAGGGGGAGTGGACAAGTCATCCCGAGTATGGTAAGCAGTTCCAGGTCGAAAGTTATGAGTCGGTAGTCCCTGCCACAGTCAGGGGTATAGAGAAGTACCTCGGGTCCGGCCTTATTAAGGGCATCGGCCCTGTAACCGCCAAGAGGCTTGTTGCGTGCTTTGGCGCAAAAACCCTTGATGTAATCGAGCATGAGCCTGAAAAGCTCACCAAGGTTGAAGGGATTGGTCAGAAGAAAGCTGACGCGATAACTAAGGCTTTCGAGGATCAGAAAGAAATTAGGCGGGTTATGGTTTTCCTAGCTGACCACGGCGTGACCCCCGGGCTTGCCATCAAAATATTCCGCCACTATGGGGATGCTTCAATTCAAGCAGTCCGCGAGAATCCGTATCGTCTCGCAGATGACATCCATGGAGTGGGGTTTAAGACAGCCGACAAAGTAGCTGCTGAACTCGGTATTGAGCCTGTGTCCATGGAGAGGGTGACCGCAGGAATCGTGTATGTCCTAAACGAACTTGCTACCGACGGCCATGTTTACTATCCTGAGGAGGACCTTTTGAAGGAGGCTGCTGATATCCTCCAGGTTGAGGAGACCTTGGTCAAGGAGGCAATTCCGGTTCTGGAGGAGCGGGGCGCGATTGTGCGAGACATGATCCAAGGTGAGACTGCTGTGTACTTGGCATATCTCTACCGAGCTGAAGTCAATGTGGTGAAGGGATTTCAGGATCTTGCCACGTCGAAGCCTCGGACGGTTTCAGGGAATATTCCCCGTCTCATCGAAGAGATGGAGCGAAGGGACGGTATACGTCTTAACAATGAGCAAAGGGA
>DIQZ01000030.1 GCA_002424305.1 Firmicutes bacterium UBA5449 | reverse complement strand
AATTAGATAGGGTTCTCCATCAATGGAGAACCCTGCTTGAATACACTCAGAAGAAGTGGTGCAAATAATGACGCTTCCCCTAGAAAAGAATGCCCTTAAATCGATCCAGAATAATATCCTCCAGATTTGGTCTTCCAATCTCCTCAATTTCGTAGCTGACACGAAGTGCAGGTTTATTTATGGTAATCACGCGACGGAGGTCAATAGGTGTTCCTATGACTACAACATCTGCAGGCGTCTTATCTATAGTCTCCCCCAGCTCTGACATTTGCTCCTTCCCATAACCCATTGCAGGAATGAGCGGTTCCAGTCCCGGGTACTGCCGAAGCGTTGCCTTGATTGAGCCTACAGCATAAGGCCGAGGATCAACGAGCTCAGCTGCGCCATGCTGCTTCGCAGCAATAACTCCCGCCCCATAGGTCATTCCACCGTGAGTTAACGTGGGTCCGTCCTCTACTACAAGGACTCGCTTACCTCTTATTTTCTCTGAATTTTCTACTGTCAAGGGAGAAGCAGCGCGAATAATCTTAGCATTGGGGTTAAGCCTCTTTACGGATCTCTCCACTTGCTCCACGTCTTCAGATTTTGCGGTATCCACCTTGTTTAGAATAACTACGTCAGCCATTCTTACATTAGCTTCCCCGGGATAAAACATAGCCTCATGTCCGGGTCTATGTGGGTCAGCAAGAGCAATCAGAAGATCCGGATAATAAAATGAAAGGTCATTGTTACCGCCATCCCAAAGTATAACGTCAGCTTCCTTCTCTGCTTCCTTAAGGATCGCACCGTAATCTACCCCTGCATAAACCACAAATCCCTTGTCAATATGGGGCTCGTACTCTTCTCGCTCTTCAATAGTTGTCTCATGTGTATCCAGATCCTCCAGAGTCTCAAACCGCTGCACTCTCTGCTTCATTAGATCCCCATACGGCATAGGATGACGTATTACTACCACTTTCTTGCCACGATCTTCCAGGATTTGTGTTATCTTCCTGGTAGTCTGACTTTTCCCTACACCGGTTCTGACTGCTGTAACTGCAATCACAGGCACACTTGATCGAATCATGGTACTTGCCGGACCCATAAGCCAGAAATCTGCCCCTCCTGAAAGAACAAGTGATGCCTTATGCATGATATCCGCATAGGACACATCACTATAGGCAAACACTACCTGGTCTACACCTTCTCTTTCTATAATGGAAGCAAGCTCGTCCTCAGAATAAATGGGAATACCGTCAGGGTAGTTGTTTCCTGCAAGCCCTGCAGGATACTGTCTACCTTCAATATTAGGTATCTGTGTTGCAGTGAACGCGACTACCTGATAGTCATCATTATCACGGAAATAAGTGTTGAAATTATGAAAATCACGTCCCGCAGCACCCATAATCACAATCTTCTTCTTAGCCATTACAAACACCACCTCATGTGTATCTTGCGTCATCCAAGATCTGCTATTCTATTATTCTGCAGTGAACTCCTGCCTTCAGGCAGTGAGTTCACTGCAATCGTCCTAACCGCAGTACAGCTCGTTTCCAACTGCAGTCTCATCTCCCGGCGTCACAGGCGGGATCCCTGTGATATCTTGAGTGCCTGGTATTTCATAGTCCATGCTGTCTTTTCTCAAAGCGAACTCCAGGACTTCATCCATATGCTCTACAAAGAGTGTCTGTACATTGTCGAGGACGTTTTCCGGAATCTCTTCAATGTCGTTACGGTTCTCAGACGGAAGAATAACGGTAAATACGCCTGCTCTATGTGCGGCAAGAACCTTCTCCTTCACGCCACCCACTGCCAGAACCCGTCCACGAAGAGTAATCTCACCTGTCATGGCCACATCACATCTGACCGGACATCTTGTGAGAGCAGACGCCAGTGCAACTCCCATGGCTGTACCTGCAGAAGGTCCGTCTTTCGGTATGGCACCTTCAGGCACATGGACGTGTACATCACAGTTCTGGTAGAAGCCGGGATTTATGTTGAGGTCTTCAGCACGCGCTCTAATGTAGGTAAAGGCTGCCTGTGCCGACTCTTTCATCACATCGCCAAGCTTACCTGTAAGCATCAGCTTACCGGTGCCTGTCATTACTGAAACCTCTATTGCCAGCACATCCCCGCCTGCCTCAGTAACAGCAAGACCTGTGGCCACCCCCACCCTGTCTTGCGACTCAACGACTCCATATCTGTACTTCGGAACGCCAAGATATCGAAGGACATCGTCTTCATCTACTGTAGTTTCAAATTCTGACAAGTCCTTGGTTACTACCTCCCGGGCAATTTTCCGAAGGATGGAAGAAATACCGCGTTCAAGCCCTCGCACACCGGCCTCACGTGTATGATTACGAATAACTGCCTTCAAGGCATGGTCACTGATGGTGACATCATATTCATTAAGGCCGTTTTCCTTCCTCTGTTTGGGCACTAAAAATCCCTTACCAATTTGAATCTTCTCCTCTTCTGTATACCCAGGTATTGTAATAGTCTCCATCCTGTCCAGAAGGGGCCTGGGTATTGAATAGAGTAGATTCGCTGTGGTGATGAACATTACGTCAGAAAGGTCATAAGGCACCTCAATGTAATGGTCACTGAATGCTACGTTCTGCTCAGGATCCAGTACCTCCAGTAGGGCAGAAGCCGGATCCCCACGAAAATCACTGCTCATCTTATCGATTTCATCCAGAAGAATCACAGGATTCTTGGACCCCGCTTGACGCATAGCCTGGATGATCCTGCCAGGGAGCGCACCAACATAGGTTCGTCTATGTCCCCGGATTTCAGCCTCGTCCCGTATACCGCCAAGAGAAAACCTGACGAATTTCCTGCCAAGGGCGCGGGCTATTGATTTTCCAAGGGAAGTCTTGCCTACACCGGGCGGTCCTACAAAACAAAGGATAGGGCCTTTCGGCTCACTTGTAAGCTGCCGCACTGCCAGAAACTCAAGAATCCTTTCCTTAACTTTCTCAAGACCGTAATGATCCTCATCAAGAATTTTGGCAGCTTCTTCTATGTCAAGACGATCTTTAGTTTCAGATGTCCATGGCAAGGCTAATAGCCAATCAATATAGGTCCTGACTACCACTGCTTCAGCTGCCATAGGAGGCATCTTCTCAAGCCTGTCAAGCTCACGCATGGCCTTCTCTTCTACTTCATCAGGCAAATCCTTGTCTTTGATTTTATCTCGATATTCTTCAGCTTCTGACTGCTTCTCGTCGCGCTCACCCAGCTCTCTCTGAATAGCCTTCATCTGCTCACGAAGATAATACTCTTTCTGTGTTCGCTCCATTTGCTTTCTTACGCGAGTATTGATCTTCCTCTCGAGCTCCAGTATTTCGATTTCTTTCAAGAGTATTCCACAAAGCCTCTCTAACCTCACCTTTGGGGATGCTGCTTCCAGAATGGACTGCTTGTCTTCCGGACGCAGTGGAAGATGAGCCGCGATATCGTCAGCAAGCCTACCGGGATCCTCTACTATCTGCACTGAAGCCAGGATCTCAGCAGGAATCTTTTTGCCAAGCCTAATATATGATTCAAAGTAACTAAGGACGCTTCTCATTAGGGCTTCGAGTTCTTTTGTCATGCGCTCAGACACTGATAAGTCTTCAACCTTGACCTTGTAGAATGGGTCTGTCTGAACGTATTCGAGAATTCTCGCCCGTTCCACACCCTCAACAAGGACGCGAATTGTTCCGTCAGGATACTTCGCCAGTTGTCTGATTTCAGAAAGTGTGCCTACAGCAAAAATATCGGTAGGTGCAGGTTCATTCAGCCTTGCCTGTTTCTGCGAAGCAAGCATCACCAGCCTATTATTGATCATAGCATCTTCAAGAGCGGCTATAGATCTATCTCTTCCTACTTCAAGGGGGACTGTCATGCAAGGGAATACAATAACCCCACGCAGTGGTAGAAGAGGCACCACTTCTCCAATTAACCCTGATCTGCCCAAGTCTATTGACATAGTCTACTACACCTCCTCGGCCTCTCCTATGAACCATCCGTATATCCAGTTTATTCTCCCCACACTGTCAGATTCCTTCACCGTGAACACGTCAAATCATGACGACACGTCCCAAAATCTCTCTAAATGCCTGAACAGTAATACCTAAACCTACCATATGAAATTTGGAAAAGCAATACAGGGGAAAATGGTAGAAAGGCATATACGTTAGATCCGTTTAGGTAAGGCTACCATAGGCTAAAGTATTATGTCAACCTCGTGGGAATCATTGCTATATCTGATGGCTCAGCAACCAATCTGACGTCTGCCAATGGGTGATGAAGAACCTGCTATTGTAGTGGGGAAGCCCAGCAAACCTGCAGTTAGATCTTGATCTATTACTGCAAGCCTAATCGCTTCTTCAATTCTGTCTATAGGCATGACAATAATATCTTTTCTATCGACAAAAGCTTCCTGCCAGTTTTCTCTGGGGATTATCACTCTCTCAACTCCGGCGTGGACCGCAGCTTCTACCTTAGGGACTATCCCTCCCACCGGTCTTACCTCTCCAAGAATTGATACCTCTCCTGTCATAGCAAGCTTGTTGTCTATCGGTTGTTCAGTGATTGCAGAGTAAATTGCTGTCACAATTGCTATTCCTGCTGACGGGCCGTCCAGAGCAAGTCCCCCTGGAAAATTCACATGAATATCGTAATTCTCAGGACGCAATGAGAGAAACTTTCTCAGGATAGTAATTACGTTCTCTACTGAACCCCTTGCCATGCTCTTTCGCTTTACCACCCTACCATGTCCCCCCAGCTCTTCCTCATCAACAAGCCCCGTGGTCACCAGCTTACCTGAGCTTCCCTGGACAGGTATGGCCACAACTTCAATTTCTATTAAGGAGCCCATATTCGGGCCATGAATTGCAAGGCCGTTCACGTAACCCGTCTGAGGCTTTAGGGGGATTCTTCGCTCAGAGCGCGGAGAATACTGTCCTGCGCTGACTACCCATTCCACGTCTTTTCTGGTTATCACCGGACTCCCCACAGACATACATGACCCACCTGCTATTTGCAGGATATTCACAGCATCACGCCCGTTTGTAGCATACCTTTTAATGACAGTCAGCGCCTCATCCTCCAGTTCAAAGCCTGCCTTTTTTGCTGCGTTGGAAGCTATGATTCCTACTTCACCATCGGTAAGCCCCCTGAAAAACACTTCAATGCATCTGGACCGCACTGCAGGAGGAATATCGTGCGGAGTCCTGGTTGTAGCACCTACCAACCTAAAATCCGCAGGCAGACCATTTTGAAATATGTCGTGGATATGCTGGGGAATACCTGGATCTTCAGAATTGTAATATGCGCTCTCTAAGAACACCTTTCTATCTTCGAGCACCTTCAAGAGCTTATTAATTTGAATTGGATGGAGTTCTCCGATTTCATCAATGAACAGTATTCCTCCGTGTGCTTTCGTTACAGCTCCGGGCTTTGGCTGTGGAATCCCGGCTATTCCCATTGCTCCGGCTCCTTGATAGATAGGATCATGGACTGACCCAATAAGCGGATCTGCGATTCCTCTGTCATCAAATCTTGACGTAGCGCCGTCTACTTCGACGAATTTTGCTGCCTGCTTAAATGGTGACTTGGGGTTACGCCTTGCCTCTTCCAGAACAACTCTGGCTGCAGCGGTTTTTCCAACACCGGGAGGACCATAGAGAATGACGTGTTGCGGATTAGGCCCACACAACGCAGCTCGTAGAGCCTGTAAGCCCTCTGGTTGGCCAATAATCTCCTTGAGAGAGCTTGGCCTCGTCTTCTCTGACAACGGCTCAGTCAAAGATATGCTTCTCAGTTTGCGAAGCTTATCCATTTCTTTCCGTGACTCACGGTCAACCGCAACCTTGCCTCCTTGCTGTGTCTTTAGCATCTGCCAAAAATATATCCCGATGACTGCAGCAAAGAAAAGATTGATTAGCCCAAAAATGCCACCGGAAAAATCCATACCCAAGCCGCCTCATTCCTAATTACACATTCAGTGAGCCTACCGGGTGAACATAATAAGTCTCAACTGTACTATTTGTATTATGTCCACTGATTCTTCTGTTAAGCATAGGGTACAGATAGCGTACACATAAGAAAAGGCCCAGACTAAGCTGGGCCCTTCAGGCAAACTTCTATATGCGTGAATCTTTATGACGCAGTTTCCTCCCGCTTCTTAGCTTTTCGCTCCTGAAGCACCATTGCAGGCTTCGTTCCTTCATCTATTGTCTCCTGCGTCAGCATTACTTTCTTCACGTCTTGTCTTGATGGGATATCATACATGATGTCTAGCATGATCTTTTCCATAATCGACCTGAGGCCACGTGCCCCGGTGTTTAGACTCATCGCTTTCCTTGCTACAGCAACTAAAGCCTCATTAGGAATTTCCAACTCAACACCGTCAAGCTCAAACATCTTCTTATACTGCTTCGTTAAGGCATTTCTGGGTTCAGTGAGTATTCTCACGAGAGTATTCTCATCAAGCGCATCCAGAACAACTACTACCGGAAGTCTCCCGATGAACTCCGGTATAAGCCCGAACTTAAGCAGATCCTCAGGCATAATCTGTCTCAGAGTATCCCCGATATTCATGTCTATCCTTGGCCTTACCTCGGCACCAAATCCAAGCATTGACTTTCCAACACGGTTGTTAATGATCTTCTCAAGACCGTCAAAAGCGCCCCCGCATATAAACAGGATATTTGTAGTGTCAATCTGAATAAACTCCTGATGGGGATGTTTCCGTCCACCTTGAGGCGGCACGCTTGCCATGGTTCCTTCAAGAATCTTCAAGAGGGCCTGCTGTACACCTTCACCTGAGACGTCCCGTGTTATTGAAGGGTTTTCTGATTTTCTGGCAATTTTGTCTACTTCATCAATATAGACAATACCCCTCTCAGCTTTTTCAATATCATAGTCAGCTGCCTGGATTAGTCTAAGAAGAATGTTCTCTACATCTTCACCTACGTACCCGGCTTCAGTAAGAGAAGTCGCATCAGAAATGGCGAAAGGCACATTCAAGATCTTGGCCAATGTCTGAGCAAGCAGAGTTTTCCCAACTCCCGTCGGGCCAAGAAGAAGAATATTGCTTTTCTGGAGTTCTACATCGTCTACACGGGTATTTGCACCAATACGCTTGTAATGATTGTACACTGCAACAGCCAACGTTTTCTTGGCTTCTTCCTGACCGATGACATACTGATCAAGAATCTCCTTAATTTCCTTGGGTTTCGGGATATTGCACAGTTCGATATCGGCTTCTTCGCCCAGTTCTTCTTCGATAATCTCATTACATAGTTCAATGCACTCATCGCAAATATAGACGCCCGGGCCTGCAATTAGCTTCTTAACCTGATCTTGGGCTTTACCGCAAAAAGAGCACTTGGGTTGGCCTCTCTCATCGCCGAACCTGAACACCCTACCACCCCCTATTTCCTGGGTTCGAATATCTCATCAATAATACCGTACTCCTTCGCTTCCTGAGCGCTCATGAAGAAGTTTCTATCAGTATCCGACATTATTTTTTCCATGGATTGACCGGAATGCTTAGACAGTATCTCCTGGGTTACCGTTCTCAATCTGACGATTTCTTTTGCCTGAATCTCAATGTCAGTAGCCTGGCCCTGGGCACCACCTAGCGGCTGATGAATCATCACTCTTGAATAAGGTAGAGCGTACCTCTTTCCCTTAGCCCCTGCTGCAAGTAACAGCGCGCCCATGCTTGCAGCCATTCCAATACAGGTAGTCGCTACGTCGGGCTTCACGTACTGCATTGTGTCATAAATA
Organism: Firmicutes bacterium UBA5449; assembly: GCA_002424305.1. Taxonomy (GTDB): domain Bacteria; phylum Bacillota; class SHA-98; order UBA4971; family UBA4971; genus UBA4971. Next base: position 6,841 of record DIQZ01000030.1, on the reverse strand, counting down.
GCAAGACCTGCAGTAACTACACCCCCGGGACTATTGACATAGATATTAATATCCTTCTCAGGGTCTTCCCCTTGGAGGAAAAGCAATTGTGCGATTGCCAGGTTTGCTACGGTGTCATCTATAGGACCTCCCAGAAAGATTATCCTATCTTTTAGCAGTCTGGAATATATATCATAAGCTCGTTCTCCCCGGCTTGTTTGTTCAACTACAATAGGAACAAGGTTCATCAAAATTCCCCCTCTCTAGTATCATGGGTCTACTCTCCTGCAGCAAGTTGAGCTAGGTGCTTTCTGGTTTTTTCTCTGATTATTGCACCTTCTATCTGTCTAATACGTCCGGATTCCTCCAGTAGTTCCTTCACATCTTCAAAAGAAGTCTCCCTATAATCTGCAATCACTTGAATCTTTTCGTTGACTTCGTCATCTGATGCGGTAAATCCTTCAGCTTTTGCAACAGCATCCAAGACAAATTCCGACTTAACGCCGGAGTATGCGTTATCGCGATAATTGCTGCGTAGAGCCTCTTTGTCCATGCCGCATGACTCCAGGTATCCATCCAGTGATAGGCCTTGTTGGACAAGATTCACCTCAAGACTCTGTAACACCCGATCGATTTCTCGTTCCACGAGAATTTCGGGGACATTCAGTTCAGCCTCTGAAGTAATCTTGTCTACTACCTTATTTATATATTCAGTCTCGAAACGTTCCTTGACGGACTTTTCAAGGATTTCTCGAATCCCTTGACGCATAGCGTCTACGCTTTCGAAACCGCCTACTGTCTTAGCAAACTCTTCATTCAGCTCAGGGACTTCCTTCTTTCGAATGCCTTCGATCTTAACGTCGGCTAAACCCGGTTTTCCTGCCAATTCTTCATCAGGAAAGCCTTCAGGCAACGTCATTTCAATCTCTGTTTGCTCTCCTATACTTAAGCCTACAATACCTTTGCCAATACCGAATATATCATGTTCACTGTCACCGGCTTGAACCAAAACGGTATCCTCACCAACGCCGAATTCCACGGGCTCGCCTTGAGAAGTGATCTTTACCTCAACTAGCACAAAGTCGCCCTCAACGACGGTCTCGCGATCAATCGGGACCAATACGGCCTGATTTTCCCTGAGGATCTCGATTTGCCTGTCAACGTCTTCATCGCTGACTTTCGGAATTTCCTTCTCAATACGGGTTTCCTTGTAGTCGGGCAAGCTTACCTCGGGCCTTACAAGAACTCTAGCTGTCAACTTCAAGGGCTTCCCTTCCCCTACTTCGCTAACATTCAACTCCGGTTCATCCAGCGGATCAATCCCGGTTTCTTTCACAGCCTCAACATAAACTTGAGGGATAAGGCTTCGAAGTGCGTCTTCGATTAGGGTTTCTTTACCGATACGCATCTCCAAGACTTGTCTTGGAACCCTTCCCTTTCGGAAACCCGGAACTTTCACACGGTATGACAATGTATGGTAACTCTCTTCCAGAGCCTCCTGAAACCTAGTTTCTTCCACTTCAATGCTTAGATGCGCAAAGCTATCTTCTAGTTTTTCCACTATCGCTTTCACTTATGTCCACCCCGCCGTCAAGATCTGAGTACCACACTAACTCTATTGTGGTCAGGAGATAAGTAACCTTAACACATAACTCCGGGCAATATAGGAACAAACAAAAACAATACCCCGGTAGACAACTGAGTCGCATCCGCCGAGGCAGCAATCCCAACCATTCAGCCGGGTATATTTTATCACGTAGCGAGCGAGCTTGTAAAGCCCGCGGAAATAAAGGAATTCCCGCAAACATGTCGAATATCAATCAGAAACTATGATAAATTCTCCGAGTCCCCTGACCTAAGGCGAACGCTATGGCAGGCGGACCGATAGGGTGCAATTAGGAAACTTGTGTGCCTCCCGTCGCGGAAAGGAGAGAAAGTAGTAATCGCAGGCTAAAGCCGGATTTTGCTCTTTTCCGCAGAATCCGGTTTCTTTGTTGTTGAGAGCACACTTATAGGAGGGAAAACCTAACCAATGACGCGAAAACTCCCCTTAGAAAAGACAGGAGCGTCAAGATCTAAAGCGCGTTCCCTAGTCATCATAGGAGTACTGATAATATGTGCCATCGCAGCGTTCAGCGTCTATAAGCATTATGCTGCATCACAGGCAAGTCTTACCTTCGCAGTGGTCGGTGATAGCCAAGGCAGGAGTCACGTCTGGCAAAACGTGGTTGATGCATTAGATAAAGGCGGTCCTGAATTCGTTCTTCATTGTGGCGACATGGTGGCTTCCGGCACCAGAAAGCAGTATGAAGACTTCATCAGCCAAACAGAAAAACTGGAAATGCCTTGGTATCCTGTTCTTGGAAATCACGATGTCCGAGGTGAAGGCGGCCGAATCTATGGTGAGCTGATAGGCAAGGATAGGTTCTATTCCTTTTTTGAAAAAGGCCACAAATTCATCGCCCTGGACAGTTCTGCAGGTACCATAGACGAAGAGCAAATGTCATGGCTCATAGAGGAACTGGGATGGGACGGACCTAAATTCGTTTTCATGCATATTCCCTTGTTCGATCCTCTACCTGAAGTCGAACACTCCTTTGTGGACAAAGATCAAGCTCAGAAGCTCAAAGAGCTCTTTGCAGCCGGTGATGTCAAGGCTGTTTTTAACGGTCACGTTCATATCTTTGACATAAAGGAGGATGCCGGTGTCCTCTATGTTACGACAGGAGGAGCAGGCGCGTTACTCTATGCGCCACCTGAACAAGGTGGGTTCCACCATTACACTTTGGTACAGGTGCATAAGGATGACGTCAAGGTAGAAGCTGTCCGTGTTGATGTAGACTATGAAGAACCACGGATAAAAGTCATATCCGAAGGAGAAGAAAGAGAATTCACATTGGGTGAACTTTCGCTCCTTCCCCCGGTTGAGTCACATTCTTCCTTTGAGAATCAGTTCGGTAATCTCCGCGGACAAGGATTGTATGTAGGTGTCCCTATTTCGACATTACTTGATCATGTCGGTGGAATTCAACCCGGCCAAACCCTTGTTGTTACGTGCAGTGACGGTTACTCTCAAGAATTCAGCTACGATAACGTGCATCCGTCACCTGAGTGGGCTGAGATTCAAGGGACGATGCTCATTGCCTACGAAAAGGACGGGGCTGCTCCACCTGATTGGCAAGAAGGGCCAAGATTGGTTTTTGCCCCGCCGGACGGAATATATGGTAATGACGACTGCGCCCAAACGTCCTCTCCCGGCCAGGGATGGCATGTGTATAAGTCTGCAGGTGGACGGTGGGCGAGGTTTGTTTCCGAAATTAGAGTCAAGTAGCAGCAGCTGTCTTAATAGTACTATCCGGTGTGAGGAGGATAATTCATGAGAAAAGACCGCAATTTACTGTTGGTCACTTTGTTCGTGTTGATGAGCTTTCTTGTTTTTTCAGCGATACCTTTTGCTTCTCAGGCTTCTGAGGCATGGAGCTTAGAGATTACATCAGGCGAAAAGACAATTAATCTTACGCAGGACGAATTAGAGAAGATGCCGGCTGTAACAACAGAAGCAGGCTTCAGAAAATCCGGAGGCACAGTTCAGGGGCCGTTTGCGTATAAAGGCGTATACATGAAAGACCTACTTGAGAAGGTCGGAGGGATTAAGAAAGGACAATCTCTCAGAGTAACTTCCAGAGACGGATACGTTAGAGACTTCAGTCATCTGGAGGTTACAGGTAATATCTTTACATATGACAAAGACGGAAACCTTCTACGCTTGGGTAACTCAACCATGCTCCTGACCTATGAATCAAACAGAGACGCACCCATTGCTTTCCCACGCATCATCTATACAAGTGAGAGAGATGAACTCTTCACTTCAGGCCCCCTCTGGATGAAAGGCATTGCAAAACTTGAGGTTGTTACCTCAACAGACGACTGGCAAGTAAAGCTCTCAGGCATTGAAAGCGCAGTCATAGATAAAACGATATTTGACACTATCATTGATTGTGAAGACTCTCCCCATCTTACTGCAACTTGGGAAACCATGGACAAGAATGGCAATCTCGAAACTTATGAAGGCTTACCTCTCTGGGTTCTGGTGGCTATGATTGATGGTGGCGATAGCCCGGATGGCCATTACAGGTTCAATGATGACCTGGCAACCCAGGGGTACAGAGTTAAGTTAATAGCTGGAGATCGGTACTCTGTAAGGCTCGATTCAGAGCAAATAGCAAGGAATAACGACATTTTTTTGGCCATAAAGAAGAACGGCATTATTCTGTCAGGAGATATGTTCCCACTGACCTTAGCCGGAAATGGCCTGCCTTTTAGGCAGTACATGATCAAAGGAATAGCCGAAATCCAATTAGTGAATCTTCCCAGGAAATAGGAGTATGGGTTGCCGGTATCTGTCTTGCGAACGCAAGTAGATCCTGGCCTAAGCCTGCAGGTCGACCTGCTTATGAAAGCGTCCTCAAGGCACCATCCCTCATACATCGCCGGCAACCCGTATTTTACCAAGAAGGCTAAGGTGTGACCTAAGTTAGTCGCCGTGAACTGTGGTCGCTTTGCAGCACATAAGTCCTGTCAGATAACCCCTGATATGGAGGTAAAGCAGATGGATCGGAACCCCGGAAAACAACGCATCCCAAAGAGCTACTACTTTAGCACCAGAGATTTGGCGCTCATAGCCATAGTAAGCGCAGCAGGCGGTGTGCTTAGTACATACGTTGGGTACCTGGGCAACTTGATGAACAGGGTTTTCGGGGTGCCTTTTGGCGCAGGGCAGTGGATGGCAGGCCTGCATGTTTTCTGGTTTGTGTTAGTCCGTGTTCTGGTAGGCCGCACCGGGGCCGGTACCATGGCCGGAGTTCTCAAGGGAATTGTGGAAATGTTTACAGGAAGCACTCACGGATTCCCTATTGTGCTCGTTTCGGTAATTGAAGGACTACTGGTAGACGCTGTCATGCTCCCCTTCCCTAATCCTAATCTCCTTGCGCTGTGTCTTGCAGGCGGGATAGCGTCAGCTTCCAACGTCATAGTCTTTCAGATGCTTTATTTTTCAGGCGTATCATGGGGTTATATTGCTCTAATGGCCTTCTTCGCCTTTCTCTCAGGTGTGATATTCGGTGGATATTTTGCAGGGGGCATATTGGATATAGTAGAAGGCGCACATCTTCTAAGAGCAGCAGGCAAACAAAAGAGGCAAGGCAGAAGCAAGTTGCATTTGGTTCTGACTATGGTAATGGTAGCCAGCCTGGCAGGAGGAGCAGTCTACTACTATACCAACGTTTTTCAACCTTTTTGGACCGGTCCTACTTGCCAGGTAGCAGGTAATGTATTGGAACCTCTGGAATACCGACCCATAGACTTTGAGCGCCATACAATAACCATCACGGCTGAACTCAAAGGACAGGTTACCTATATCCCTCCTGCTGACTACACAGGGGTTCCATTGTCGTTGATTTTAGAGCAAGCAGGTCCCAAGCCCGGAGCCAAGAAGATTCTGATAGTAGCAACTGACGGATACGAAGCGGAATTTGAACTAAGCAGTGTTATGGACGACAGAAATGTGATTCTTGCCCAGGACGGTGACACTCTTCGGATTGTGGCCCCGGAGCATGAAGGCGCTTACTGGGTTAAGATGGTATCAAGTATCCTGGTAAAATGAGTTTGCGGAAGAAATGAAAAGGAGGCTGTATCATGCAAAGAAAACGTAACTCTCTCTTAATCGTTGCTGTCATAATGCTGAGTCTTCTAGCTGTAACACTGCAGCCGGCAAGTGCCCATGCAAGTGAAACCTTAGCAGTGGAAGTGGTCTCAGGAGATAAGAGCGTAAGACTGACTGAGGCAGATCTTTTGAAAATGAATACAGTAGAAGGTAACGCAGGCTTAATTAGGAGCACAGGCACGCTCAGAGGGCCTTATGACTATAAGGCAGTAGCAATCAGCGATCTCCTTGCTAAAGTAGGTGGCCTTGGTCCTGGCCAAGGCATTCAAATTACGGCCAGTGACGGCTACACTATGACATTCAGCAACACTCAGGTCAACGGAAATGTGTTGACTTATGATGAGACCGGCAAAGCGCTACGCATAGGCGATGTATCCATGGCTCTAATCTTCGAATCCAAGATCCTCGGGGAAGATACCCTTCCGAGGCTCGCGTACATAAAGAAAGGCAACGTGCCTGTAACAGACGGGCATTGGTGGGTAAAATCAGTAGCGAAAATCGAAGTAGTAGACGAAGTAGAAGACTGGGTAATTGCACTCAAAGGCTTAGAGACAACTGAATTCGATCGCGCTACTTTTGAAAGTATCGCAACGTGCCCCGATACTCCACACCCGACAATAGTGTGGGAAACCACGGATAAAGAAGGTAATGAAGAGGTCTATGAAGGGGTAGCCTTGTGGGTAATGGTATCTATGATGGACGGAGGAGACTCGCCTCAAGGTCATTACAGGTTCAATGATGACCTGGCACGAAAAGGCTACAAGGTCAAAGTAGTGTCAGTTGACGGTTACAGTGCAGAACTTGACTCTATGCTAATCATGAGAAACAAGAATATTATCTTGGCATACAAGAAGAACGGTGAAGTTCTGTCAGAAAAAGACGGTCCTCTGATGCTAACAGGTCCGGACTTGCCGTCCAGAAAAGACAGGGTAAAACAGATAGCTGAGATCCAGTTAATAGATATGCCTTAAGATAAGTCAAGATCCAGGTCGCGCTTTGAGGTTGTCGGCGTTACGTCGGAGGGGACTTAACCCATGCCTGCGAACGTCGGCAACCTTGCTCTTAGATTGAGAAGACATCACTTAGGTGGCAATTTGCCTGTAACTGATGTCGTAAGCATATGGGACAAGTATAATCCAA
>DIQZ01000003.1:683-6004 GCA_002424305.1 Firmicutes bacterium UBA5449 | reverse complement strand
AGAGGCTCCATGACCGCAACACCGAGACCTTTTGAAGCCGCATACTTCATACCATTGATGCCTGCCTGGTAGTAATCGTCTACGTAATTCAAGTGAATCAGCGTAAGTGTCCATTCATATGCATCGACGATTTCCCGGAACACGTCAAGCGAGTCATGGAATGAGAACCCCGGATATCTAATCAGACCACGTCGGCGAGCACGGTCGAGAGCATCCAAGACCTTCAAACTCTTTGCTTTAGTCCATAAAGCTTGGTTCAAAGAGTGCAACAGATAGAAGTCTATGTAGTCGGTTCCCAGCTTCTGTAATTGCTCAGATAGATATTTCTCGAAGTCTTCGGGGGATTCCAAAAGCCAGACAGGGCATTTTGTGGTAAGGAAGACTTTTTCGCGATATCCGTCTGCCAGGGCTTTCCCTACAGCTATCTCCCCTTTGCGATTAAGGTAGTTATACGCGGTGTCTATGTAGTTTACGCCGTTGTCAATAGCATATCGGATCATGTGACGAGCTTCGTTCTCATCAACAATGTTTTCGCCGTTTTTTGACACAGGCAGTCTCATACAACCAAAACCTAGAGCTGAGACATTGAGGCCCGAATTACCCAACGCTCTATATTGCATAGTCACACCTTTATTCTCCATTATTCTCTATGATTTGATCGGGACAGGGACACCATGGTCTTGTCGCCGAACCTCATATCCATATTGAGCTTAACAGGTCAAATACGTCATGTTTCTATAGGTCAGAAGGGATACGCCATCCCGTTCCAGTATGGTATCATAAGCATATCATACGAGCTATAAATTTGATTCATTGGTTCCTAAAGAAAGTAATCCCACCTCATTCAAAGCGGGATTACCTTATGTTGCCTAACTGAATTGTAAGGATGACATTATTGGATGGTATGCCCTACAGCTCTTCTATCCCCTTCAATGCCATGAACAATTATGTTCATAAGCTCCTCAACATTGGTTTCTTCCTTACGGAATTCCCCTGCTTTGCGTCCGTGTTCCAGTACGACTATCTTGTCAGCTACAGGGTATACGTGGTACAGGTTATGAGTTATGAAAATAACGGCAAGGCCGCTGTTTCTGGCTTCATTAATATAGCTTAGGACTTTATTTGTTTCATGCACTGACAGGGCGGAAGTAGGTTCGTCAAGTATGAGAAGCTTCCCGCCGAAGTGCATCGTCCTGCCGATGGCGATTGCTTGGCGTTCCCCACCGGAGAGGGTGGATACTTCTTGGTTGGCTGTTCTCACAGTAATCCCAATATCCCTAAGCATTTCTTCGGTGGCGTGGTGCATTTTGCCGGTATCAAGCAGGTTAAAAGGGCCTACCCGTTTCCGCGGTTCAGCTCCGAGAAAGAAATTCCTGGCAATGCTCATGGTTTCGACAAGGGCTAAGTCTTGGTACACAGTCTCAATTCCCAATTTTCGTGCATCCCTAGGTGAATCAAGCTCGACTTTGCGTCCTTCGAATCGCAGCTCACCGGAGTCCGGTTGGTAAACTCCTGATAGGATCTTGATGAGTGTGGATTTGCCGGCACCGTTGTCGCCTACCAGCCCAACGACTTCACCGCGTTCAAGCGTGATATCTACATCTTTCAAAGCAGCTACACGACCAAACCACTTGCACAGCTTCATTCCTTGCATGATTGGTATATCGCTTGGATTTGATCTCGTTACTTGCTCCATGAGATTACCTCCCCAAGCTTAACATTAAGGGCAACGGCAGCTACAACAATGAATCCGACGAAGGACATATACCAGTATGCAGGCGCCCCAATCATGACCAGCCCGATTCTGATAGATGCCATGGTAATGGCACCGAGCATAGTTCCGAGTATGCTTCCTACCCCTCCGTTCAAGGAGTTGCCTCCAATAACTGACGCAGCGATAGCTTCAAGTGCGAGTTCCTGTCCCCACACCGGTGACATAGAACCCATTCTTCCCAGTTGAAAACACCCTCCGAGACCTGCTAAGAGACCGATGAGAGTGAAGTTTATGAGTTTCACCTTGACATCAGGCACTCCCAGTGCTCTGGCAGCCCCGCGCTTGCCTCCGGTTGCAAACACCCAATTCCCGTAAGGTGTTTTCTGAAGTATTATCCAGAAGATAGCCCCGATAATAAGCCACCATAGAGCTGAGATATGGACTGTGGAAATGACTCTGCCTCCTCCTAGCCATCTAAGTAACGGAACATCCTCAAAGATGCTAATAGGCCAGCCTTGGGTTAGGTAAAGGGCGACCCCTCGCCAAAACATCATCGCGCCCAGGGTTGTAATGAACGATGGAATCCTTGCGGATAAGGTAATTATTCCATTCACCGCACCTATACCGGCTGAGCATGATATAGCTAGAATAAAAGCTAAGACAGGGTTCCAGTTTTGTTTTGTGACAAGCATGGCGAGGATCATACCGCCTAGCGCAAAGTTTGATCCCACAGACAGATCCATCTCTCCTGAAATCATGAGGAAGCTGGCTCCGACAGCGACAACACCAAGCTCTGCAGCGATTGTCACAATATCTCCAAGTGTGCCCGGATTCAGGAATTGCCTCTTCATGGAGAAGAATACGGTAAACACGATGATCAGGGCACAAGCAACGCCTACCTCACGATGATGCAACAGGGCTTTCCAGAATGAAGGCTTTGGCGAGGACCCTTTGCCATCCATTGTGCTCCCTCCTTTATGCCGGTCCGAAACGTGAGTGGGGAGCGCATCCCCACCCACGTTAAGTGTAATAGCTACTGTGGTTTATCTATAACCGTCTTTTACAAGGACTTCGACAATATCTGCAGTCTCTTTAGTGATGAAGCCCCGTCCGGTGTCGTAATCAGCCGGATCCAGTTTGAATTTGGCATTGAGATACAACTCTACGACAGCCATGAATCCCTGCAGGTATTGCTGTTGGTCGACGGTTCCTTCGCAGATTCCGTCTTTGATTGCCTGAATTGTGTTGGATTCAAGGTCAAAGGAAGCGTATAGAATCTTGCCCTTAAGCCCGTCATCTCTCATCATCTTGATTGTTGGAATTGCGCCAAGAGGTCCTACTGTGAAGATTGCAGCGGTATCAGGATTTGCTTTCAGATAGCTTCTGAGGATACCAATGGCCTGAGTAGCGTCTTGTGTTATGTCCAGCTTATCTACCTTACCGCCAAGTTCAGCAGTGAGGACGTCTGAAATTCCTTTTGCTCTTGCCTCAAGGCCTACGTGTCCTGCCTGGTGGATTGCTACGACTGCCTTGGCGCCTTTCTTGAGTTTGGGCATAAGCTTATAGGCCACCATTCTGCCTGCCTCGTACTCGTTCATGCCGATATACGCCATGTAGGGTATGGTTCCCTTATGCTCTTCAGGCTCTTGGCAGTTTATCGCGACTATAGGGATACCGCGGCTTCTGGCTTCCTTAATCGGCTCAACCCATGCCCTGGCATCACTTATGGATGTAGCAATACCATCAGCTTGGGCTGCCATGGCTGCGTTGAACATGTTAACTTGTTCCGGCACATTGTATCCGGCAGGTCCTTGAAAGATGGCTCTTACGCCAAGGGCTTTTCCTGCGTCCTGAACTCCTCTTTGAACCACTGCCCAGAATGGGTCGCCGGGACCTGTATGAGCAATTACGTAGAAAGTCATGTTATCAGCAGCCGATACAGTGGTAGAGATTCCGCCTAACGTCAATGCGAGAGATAACACCAGTAGTAACCCAACAAAACGTTTCATTAGCAAGCCCTCCTTAATTACCGGGTTAGTGTGATCTGCCTTCGGAACTCTCTTCAATCAATTAGGTGCTCTCTAGTAATGTTGGACTGATTAGCCCTCCCTTCAGATTAGAATCATCATGTGCTTCATCCAGTCCGACATGTGGAGAGCGCGTGGCAATTACTGTAATAGACCGGAGTCTATTGGTAGGCACGAATAAGCTTGCAGTTGTAGTTAGGTTGCTTTCAGTATTGTTCGTGGTATGTCGTGGAAATTAGCTGTTGTCTCTCTGATATAATTGTGTGACGTTTGAGTGCAGCTGCTTCAAGTAACAAGTGTATACGCCCGCCACTTAGGTATTTGGGTACGTCTAGTCCATATTGTACCCTGCAAAAGTCAATTCATGACCTTTGGCAAGAGGTGAATGCTACGGGTTTTGAGATCGATCCCGACTTCGCTCCCGCGCAGAAACATATCTCTTTCTTGAGGGTTAGGAATTTCCGCAGTAATACCGGTGCCCAGCAGATCCACCTCATACGAGACTTGGGAGCCGAAGTATGCCGCGTGAATGATCCTGCCCGGAAATGTGCCTTTCCCAGGAGGTACAATGTCTATCGTCTCAGAACGTACCACAAGTTCAACTTTGTCCCCGGGAGTGATATCAGAAACCCTCTCAAACGGAAGTAGTGCATCCATCACCTGTACATTCACTTGGTTCCCGTCAACGGACATAACAGTACCATCAAGAAACGTAGTCTTTTTTCCCATGAAGTCAGCGACAAAGCGATTTACCGGTCGGGCATAGACATCTTGAGGTGTCCCAATCTGCTCTATCTGACCGTGATTCATCACGGCAATTCGATCGGAAAGACTCATTGCCTCTTCTTGGTCATGAGTAACGTACATACTAGTCATATTCAAGGCTTGCTGAATCTTTCTAATTTCAATCCTCATCTGCGCTCGAAGCCTTGCATCAAGATTTGAAAGAGGTTCATCCAAAAGGAGGACTTTAGGTTCAACAACAAGTGCCCTTGCCAAAGCTACTCGCTGCTGCTGACCACCGGACAGTGAGCCGGGCGGCCTGTCCTCCATGCCATCGAGGCCTACTAGACTAAGGGCATGACGTGCTTTTGCTGATATAGTGCTAGCTTCCATTTTTCGCATGCGAAGTCCATACGCAATATTTTCAAATACTGTCAGATGAGGAAACAAAGCATAGCTTTGGAATACCATGGCGGTATCACGTCGATGTGGTGGGACGTTGTTTATTACTCTGCTATCTAACAGAATTCTACCTGAAGTAGGTGTCTCAAACCCACCTACCATGCGCAGTGTAGTTGTCTTGCCACATCCTGACGGGCCAAGTAGCGTAAGGAGTTCGCCCTGGTTGAGCTGGAGCGAAATATCGTCTACTGCAACAATACGATGGGACTCCGCCCCACGATGTCCAAAAATCTTCGTAACATCTATTAGTTCTACGCTGTACCAATCCATGGCTCTGTCCCCCCTGAAATAACCGTTGGTGTTTTCGTAAGGCCCTGTGTTCCACGTTTCCAGGGCTTATATACGAGGAGATTGATGATTCCAATTGCACCTAGCACCATCGCTATAATGACCAT
>DIQZ01000003.1:0-422 GCA_002424305.1 Firmicutes bacterium UBA5449 | reverse complement strand
GTCACGCACCTCACAAAACTGAAAACCAACCCTGAGAAGAATGCAGGTGAAATAAGAGGCAAGGTAATTCTTCTAAATGTGGTCTTACTGTCTGCCCCAAGGTCACACGAAGCCTCTTCAATAGACGGATCTATCTGCTGGAGCGCAGCTATACCCGATTGAATTCCGGTAGGCATATTCCTGAAAACAAACAGGATTATTATGATGGATGCAGTTCCTGTAAGGAGTATTGGAGGTTGGTTAAAGGCAAGAATATATCCTATACCAACGACTGTCCCCGGAACTGCGAAAGATAGCATAGATGTGAGCTCCAGAGCCTGTCTGCCAAAGAATTCTTTTCTTACGACGAGGAAGGCAATTATCATAGCCAGGAGTCCGGTTATGGGAGTAGCTATAGTAGCCAGAAATACGGTGTCTTTAAT
>DIQZ01000007.1:14952-19410 GCA_002424305.1 Firmicutes bacterium UBA5449 | reverse complement strand
TCCTCTCGATCATCATGAAAATGTAACGAAGCAAGCCTGGCATATAGGCCACCCAGTGCCACAAGTTCTTTGTGATTCCCTGACTCCACAATTCTGCCTTTGTCTATTACCAGGATTCTGTCTGCCATTTGAATAGTGGATAGCCGATGAGCAATGACAAGAGTCGTCCTGTTCCGGAATAACCTTGCCAAAGCTTCCTGCACTTCAGCCTCTGATTCAGGGTCAAGTGATGAGGTCGCCTCATCAAGTATTAATATCGCGGGATCCCTGAGAATTGCTCTGGCAATGGCAATCCTCTGTCTCTCACCGCCGGATAAGGTTACTCCCTTCTCTCCTACAGGTGTATCGTATTGCAAAGGAAGTTCCATGATGAAATCATGGGCATTAGCAAGTTTGGCAGCCTGCATAATATCCTTCATCCTAGCACTCGGCCTGCCGTACGCGATGTTCTCGGCTATGCTCACACTAAAAAGAATAGTCTCCTGAGGAACCAATCCTATCTGGCGACGCAGCGAACGCAAAGTAACCTTACTGATGTCACACCCGTCAATGTATATTCTTCCTGATGTAGGCAGATAGAACCTGGGAATAAGATTGACGATAGTGGTTTTCCCTGATCCGCTCGGACCTACAAGTGCCACAACTTCTCCGGGCATCACAGTAAGCTCTATGTCGTGTAGCACCTGCTCGTCACGACGGTACGCAAAGCTGACGCTGTCATAGTCTATACGTCCTTCAACTGGCTCAGGTATGGATATGACGTTTGCCGGTTCCTGAACTTCCGGCATTTGGTCAAGCAAGTCAAAGACCCGATCGGCGGCCCCGAGCGCCTGGTTAAGCCCTCCGTATGAAGAAGAAAGTCTGGCAAGAGGAGTAGGAAGGGTTCCTGCAGCACCAAGGAACGCCATGAATTCCCCGAGGGTCAATCCGCCTTCTAGGACCCTCCTCCCCCCAAACCACAGGACTCCTGCAAGCCCCAAAACTGACAGTAACTCTATAAGAGGCGTTATTACAGCGTGCACCTTCACGCCTCGCATTGAAGCTCGGAAGTTTCCTTCATTCTGTCGTCTAAACCTCTCCATCTCGTGGGTTTCCATGGTGAAAGCCTTTATCACCTTAATCCCTGAGAGGGTCTCCTGAAGAACAGTGGTGACATCAGCAATAGTAGTCTGGATAAGCCCGGTTATTCGCCTAAGTTTGCTTCCGGCCTTACCGACTATCCATACTACTATAGGCATTATGCTAAGCGTGACCAAGGAAAGCTTCCAATCTAAGTAAAACATGAGTCCCAAAATGCCTACGCTCATCACCGCCTGGGAAAGCAAGTCAGCTATTCCCGATGACACGCTTGCCTGCAAGACAGCTACGTCGTTAGTGACTCCTGATATCATCTCACCTGTATGCTTTCTGTCATGATACTGTATGGACATACACTGAAGATGACCATACACCTGCTCACGCAGGTCAGTCACAACCCTATGCCCGACGAACGCCATGAGATAGACTTGTCCATACGAAAACACGCCTTTTATTGTAAACAGCACAATAACACCGATAACGATAAGATTGAGCATCCTACCCATAGCGACAATATCGCCACCGGTAAGAACACTGTCTACCAGCTCTTTAACAACCCAATATATGGCTAGGTTTAAGACACTTGCCAAGGCTGTGCAAATCAAACCCACCATCAGGATGTGGCCATATGGGGCAACATACCCCAGAAGCCTTTTAGCCGGGTCTCTCTGTCGGTTCAAAGTACCGACCTCCAGTTGCATTCAGCGTATCAAGCACTACCGAAGCAACACGATCCGCTGCTCCCGGTCTGCCCATCGCTTCTTTCAGCTCTACAGAGATTCTATCGCGCGCCACCGCATCCTGCAAGAGCTCCAGCGCTTTTATGGCAACGTCCTCAGCAGTAAGAACTCCGCGGATTTCCGGGGTAATAAATCGCCTTTGCCTCTTATTGGGAAGTGCGGTAAATTCTATACGCGCAAGTGCTTTTCTCACTGCCATCCTTTTTATGGGCTTGCCAATTACAGGCAGCCTCCCAAGAAACTCAAATATACCGGTAAGCGGAATCTCCTCCGGCAGGTTAAGGGGGATGGAAACTACAGTAGGCACACCAAGATAGCCCAACTCTGCAGTGACAGAGCCGGGCATAGATATGGCAAGATCACATGCAGCCATAACAGAATAACGCGACTTAGGAACCACAAAGACTCGCAGGCCTTCAGGAATCTCAATAACTGCTGAGGCCAGAGTTGCCCCTTCTTCAGTGCCTGCTAACCTATGAAGCGTGCCGGAAGTCGATTCAAGGCCACCACCCTCTGTGCCAATCCTTTTTGTGCTACCTTTAAGCTTATCAATACGATTACCGGCCTCATCCAGAGCTGACCTTACCATATCCAGACTGACAAATGGAGAAAGAGGTATAACGAATTCAGCACTTTCGCAGAATTTCTTCACAATCTCCGCAACCCTGAGGAAGAAGGGCAGAACATGTTGAATCTGCTGTTGTCTGCTGCCGGGTAGAAGGCATACCATTAGGGCGTCCTCAGCAACTTTGAGAATGTCTCTTACGCCCTCAGGATCTCCTTCTGACTGAACACCGTCTATCATAAGGTTGCCCACAATATCAATTTTCTCATCGGGCACTCCTTTTTGCTGAAGTTTCCGGGCAACCCTGGAGTCTTCTGCCAGTACGCGTATGAATTGCCGCTGAAACTTGATTGTACGGTCACTGTACGCAACAGCCGGAAATCCAAGCCTCCTTGCTATGAGGATTGAATGCAAGTGATCTCCCCCGAGATGGACAACTATCCCGCGCCAGGACATCCTCTCTTTCCCCGCCGCCAGGCTCATGACTCTCCGAGGGATAGAGCCCAGCATAACAAACCTCAGATATTCAGAAGGGGTTACTACAGCATCTACTCTGGGAATAAGTCTCGCTACTTCAGCCTCATTACCGGTGGCAAAAGGACAAGGGGGCAACACAATAACGACAGTGAGCCCGCCAAATTCTGACGACATCTTCTCTTCAGACGCACGCAAGCCGGAGACGAGGGGCCTGGCCCATCCGGTAACTTCTCCGGGGCTATTAGCTACAATTACAATAGCGGCACGACTTGGTTTCATTTACGTGCCACCTCCAATATCAACTCAGCTGTTCGCCTAAGCGCACCGGGCGATCCGAGTTTGCTTACGGCTTCAGCAAGGTTATCTTGAATTTCCCCTGAAAGCGAGGGGTTTTCCAGTATCATCAGGAGTAAGCGAGCTATAGTTTCCGGTTCCGCTTCATCCTGCAACAGCTCGGGAACTATGCGTTTTTCCATGAGGATGTTAGGCCACGAGATATGAGGTATGTCCACAAGCAACCTTGCCAGAAAGTAAGTAGGCAAGGAAGTCTTGTAGATCACTACCATCGGAGTCCCCACGATCGTGGCTTCCATAGTGGCAGTGCCGGAAGCTATCATGAGTGCATCTGACGCAGCCATACACCTGTGGGTCTCTCCCGCCACAACCCGCACAGGAAGACCTGACTCACCAACATATTCTCGGATCATATCGTAAGACACAGTATGCGACAGAGGAAGCAGTAATCCCACCTTGGGTCTCGCCTGTCTAATGAGGGAAGCCGCCCTCAGCATCGTTGGAAGTAACTGCTTAATTTCTTGATCGCGACTACCGGGAAGGATTCCGATGATCTCTTCAAAATCCAACCCCAGGTCTCGACGGGCAGATTCCTTCTTGTCAGGTCCTCTATGATCTACAAGATCCAGCAGAGGATGTCCCACGAATCTCACATCTGCCCCTGCCTGTCGGTATGTGCTCTCCTCCAGGGGAAACACGGAAGCAATTGTTGTGCCGAGTCTTGCAAGGGTTTTAGCACGCCTTTTGCGCCATGCCCATGCTGTAGGAGGGAAAAGATAAACTTGAGGAATACCCTGACTCGCTGCTCGTTTGGCAAGTCGCATGTTGAATTCCGGGAAATCAATGAGAACAAGACAATCAGGGGAGATTCTCTCTAATTCGCGCGCAGCCTGGGTCAAAACTCTGCCGTGCGTAGGGAGATTCGCTAAAACTTCTGTAAGTCCCACAGCAGAAATGGCAGTGGGGTCTCTAAGGATCTCTACACCCTGTTCTTTCATTTTGGCGCCACCGACTCCAAAAAGCCGAATTTCAGGGTTCAATTTAAGTAACTTCTGAGCCAAGTATGCGCCGTATATGTCACCTGATGCTTCCCCGGCGCTTATCATTATCTTCAAGAGTTTCCACCTCTCCCACTGCAACAACGGGAATTCCTGCCTCGTCCGCAAAAGCCACAGTATCTTCTCTTCGGACCATAATAGTTCCACCGGCTTCAATGGCAAGGACTCCGGCTCCGGCCGCAAGCATGACACTTATTGTGTCAGGCCCGACAGTAGGGATATCAAACCGTCTGTCTTGGTCTTGCCA
>DIQZ01000007.1:14001-14586 GCA_002424305.1 Firmicutes bacterium UBA5449 | reverse complement strand
GATGCCCGAGAACCCCTGCCTCAGGCACCGCATCTCCAAGATATTCCAGTTGATTCGCCACGCCTATCCCGGCTTGACCAAGATTCTTGACAAAGGCAGCCAGAAGAGATGTATCAGCCCGATCTGTCTCTTGATTCGCAATCTCTTCCACAGCTTCTTCAACATCCGGCCTGTATGCGGTTTTTCGCCAGACCTTCCCGATCATCGCTACTTCACTTACTCCTTCTGCTTGGAGAAGCTCAGCAACTCGGGCAACCTCGTCAAAACCCACCCGGTGAATGCAACTGGCTACACTCATGACTTCAGGATCTATTTCTTCGCATAGAGATATGACAACAATCTCCCGGCCCCTTTGAGATGCGTTACGTGCTATAATAGCAGGAAGTTCTCCTTCACCTGCTATAAGCCCAAGTTTCTTCAAGGAAGCTTCCCTCCGATAATACCTCTGGTCGTGCCCTTTAGAAACTCCACAAACACCTCAATTTCGGATGACCCGGATAGCTCACTTTCGATTTTCCCTATGGCTTTTGTGAGATTGAGACCGGATTCGTAGAGAATTCTGTAAGCCCGTCTCATAGCTTCCCG
>DIQZ01000007.1:10362-13743 GCA_002424305.1 Firmicutes bacterium UBA5449 | reverse complement strand
GCCATTCCGCCAATCATAGCCATCTTACCTATCTTGACAAATTGATGAACACCGGCAAGTCCACCGACTATCGCATAATCTTCAACTGTGCAGTGGCCTGCAAGAGCTGCCCCGCCTGTAATGATTACGTTGTTGCCGATAATGCAGTCGTGGGCGATATGGCCGTATGACATTATGTAATTATCACTGCCTACACGCGTCTCGCCTCTACCTTGAGCTGTCCCTCTGCTTACCGTAGCAAATTCCCGAAAAACATTATTGTCTCCTATTACAAGTGGCGTCTTCTCTCCGTCATACTTAAGATCCTGGGGTTCCACACCTATCGTGGCCCCTGATGAGAAGGTGCAGTTTCGTCCGATAGTAGTAGGTCCGTCAATTACTACATGGCTGGACAGTTTAGTTCCTTCTCCAATTACGACGCCTTCACCTATGACACAATACGGACCTATCATGACGTCTTGTCCGACAACTGCACCGGCGTGAATAACTGCTGTGGCATGAATTTTTCTCACACGAAAGCTACGAGTCTCAGCGGCTTTCATTTATGCGCCTCCCCGTGGGACAATCCCATTTCTTCTCACATCTTGTTATCTTGCTTATCCACCAGAGCGAATGTAAGCTCCGCATCTGCTACCAACTTGTCCTCAACATATGCCATACACCCAAGTCTCCCTATGTTACCACGCATTCGGATGAGTTCTACCTCAATTCTCATCCGGTCCCCCGGGACTACCGGATGTCTGAATCTTGCTCTGTCTATTGCAGCAAGGTAAGGAGTCTTATCCCCTATTTCCGGATAATCTAAAGCAGCGTAAGCTCCTACCTGAGCCATGGCTTCAACAATTAGAACCCCGGGCATTACCGGGTTGTCCGGAAAATGGCCCTGAAAACACGGCTCATTACAACTGACATTTTTAATACCGACAATACGTTTACCGCGCTCTATTTCAATAATCCTATCCACTAGGAGAAATGGATACCTATGGGGTAACACCTTCTGGATTTCTTCTGCTCCAATCATCACTTTAGCTTATACACCTCTCTTAACGTCCCAATCACCGGCGATAAGTCGAATGATTTCATGGTTCATGGAATGTCCGGAACCTATCCCGATAAAATGTCCCCGGACTCGTCCTAGTATAGCAATATCCCCTAAGAGATCCAGCACTTTGTGGCGACATGCCTCATCGCAGAACCTGGTATCACCAACGTAACCGGTCTTACCGATGATTACTGCTTGATCAAGAGTCGCGCCAAGAGCAAGTCCCTGCTCTTGGATGGTATCAAGCTCCCACTCGAACCCTATGGTCCGTGCAGGGGCTATCTTTCTTGCAAACACTTCCCGAGTTACTTCAATATCCAAATACTCTGACTCTGTATCTGAGCCTTTCCTGTCAGGTCTGAACCTTCTATGGAGAAACAAGAAAGTCACCCGACACCCTTCGTACGGCAGGGCTATGAGATGGCTTTCGTCCCGAGTAGTCCACACAGGATGCGTAACACGTATATCGCATGGTCTCTCATGAAGTTCAGTCAAACCGGCCGCATCAAGAAGATTCACATAAGTAAGTGCACTTCCGTCTCCCAGAGGAAGCTCCTCACCATCCAACCGAACTATGATATTGTCTATACCGCACCACACGATTGCTGCCATTATGTGCTCTACAGTACGAACGGCTATCCCGTCACACTGTAAGTCAGTAGCCCGTCGTGAACTCCCTATGTTAGCCATAACAGCCGACACAGTTATGGGCTCCGGAAGATCGCATCTCTCGAAACAGATTCCCGTGCCGGACGAAGCAGGTAGCAATGTAACACGGGAAGGCTTACCTGTATGAAGCCCTACTCCTTCGTACGATACCGACTTCGATATGGTAGTTTGCCAATTCGACCCTGTTTTACTCAATGCCCGGAATCCACCTCTGTTTTCTCTTCTTATCCTGCAAATCGTTAACTATTTCTACGTTTGTGTAGTTTTCCCTTCACAACCCCGGCCACGCTAAACAAGTCTAGTCAGCCAGGTAGGGGTACTTGTCAACATGGCTTACTTAGATTCTTAAGCAACTCCCGGTTGGCCCACAGGTTAGTCTATTGGTCTATAGATCCAGTAAACGACAGTACCTGACACCCAACTCAGACTTGGGGTTGTTGAATACTTTCATAGGTATACCTTGTTCTGTTATTTTACCTTGATTAAGGAGAATAAGCCAATCTGCAGCACGAAGAGCGAATCGCATCTCATGGGTGACAATAACCATGGCGGTCCCACCTGTCTTGACCAGGTCTTCCATGACATCCAAGACTTCTGCAACGAGGATGGGGTCGAGAGAAGCTGTAGGCTCATCCCAAAGCATCAAGCAAGGCTCAGGCGCCAACGCTCTGGCTATGGCTACACGCTGACACTCACCGCCTGATAGCTCACAAGGCCTCCTATGGACCACATTCCCCACGAGTCCTACACGCTCCAAGGCCTCTTGCGCCTTGCATCCGGCCTCATTACGGGCTACGTTGGCAGCCAATAGAGGAAGGGCCACGTTCTCCAAGGCTGTAAGTCTTTGGATGAGATTAGAACGTTGAAACACAAAACCAATGCTCCTGCGAACATTTAACAGATCCGAATAGGTGAGTTCTGTCACGTCTTCTCCTGCCACGATAATCCTGCCGGAATCAGGATTTATCAACCGAACAATGCATCTTAGGAGGGTAGATTTGCCGCACCCGCTCGGACCTGTAACCACCACTGTATTCCCTGGCATAACATGAAGGTCAATCCCGGACAACGCTACATTCTTCCCATAGCTTTTTGAAAGGCCCTCAAGCTTAAGAACCGGGGTTGTTAAGGGTTGCGTTCTCTGAGATGAGTTTACCAACACGGCTACCCCCTCCCTTCTGCCTAAACACAGTCTTTGACCTATTCATTAGGGATAATAGGCCGGGCCTTGATGAAGGCACCACAATCTCACGCATTATCTGTGTATGTGTAAGGCCCATGGCTACCCCGGCGACTATCTCATCGGTTGGTGCCGGACTAATTTTGTTGCATTGGGTGGCTACTGCAAAACCTATGAGCGCTCCGACTACTGCGATATGCCCAAAATTTACGTAAGGCAGTTTTGCTCCTGTAAGGGCGAACTGCGGCGCGAGGATTACTACGCCGACCGTCATCAAATAAACTGTGCTCGAACCTGCGACCAAGCTCCACGATGGGAATTTTCGTTTTGAACTTTTCTCAAATTCCCTTATTGCGCTGACAATTGCCGCGTGATCCAGAATCAACGCAAGGAAGGTTACGATAACTGATACAATCGCTGCCACTGAAGCTCGTGCCTCCTGGAGCACCCTGAAAACTTCACTCCTCACGCCGGGCTCCAGGAGTCCGGC
>DIQZ01000007.1:2721-10089 GCA_002424305.1 Firmicutes bacterium UBA5449 | reverse complement strand
AATCTTGAGACAATCACCGGGGATTACTTCACCGCCTATGTAGCGATCGATGAGGCGAATGGACCTGCCTACTTCGTCGTCTCGAAGATCCGGCAACGATGCCTTCACTTGCTGAAGTTCGGCGATTATCGCCTTGGTGTTAATTGCCTCGACAGCCTCAAGATTCTTTGCTGCCTCGCTGACAACATCCTCGAGGCCGGGAATATCCATCGCCTGGACCCGGACAAGCACATTATTTGTGACATCCATCATCTCAGATACCACTTGGCCCGCTTGCCCTGTAGCTAGGACTGCCCGAATTCCTGATACCCGTTGAAAGAGATTCTCAAGAGTTGATTTCCACGTTGCCAACTGAGATGTAATAGGACCCACATCTTCGGCAAACTCATCAATTGCCTTAGCCCTTTCCAGGGTGCGAATACCCACAAGGTCCAGGACATATCTGAGCATGTACATTTTCTCTTGAAGCTCAGGGGACATTTCTCCGTAGGATTCAGCCTCTCCTTGAAACTCATCCCCTTTTGAAGATAGTAGGGCAGCCACTTGCTTCGCTTGTGCTTCGAAAGTGTCCATTTCCCGAACAGCGGATTCCAGGGAATCCACGATACTCATAGCGTCATTTAGGGCTTTCTCTACAGCAGCAGCCTCACGCCATCCGATTGTCCCGTCAGGACTCTTCCCCAAAGACTCCATTGCGCCTTCCAAAGCCCTCTGGACACTGACTAGATTTCCTACTGTCTCATCGTACATCCCCAATATGTCCATTGCGTTGACTGCAGCTTGATATGCATTACCTCTGAATTTCTCAAGCTCATCAAGGAGACGTATACTCTCATCAACCGCATACCCTATTTTTTTGCTTTCACTTATCACAGTTGCGGTTCCAATAAGATCCTTTGCCTCGTTATCAGAATCTACCGAGAACACCACCTGCTTCGCATCGGACGCCAAATCTGTGTCTCCCTGGGTTACGATGCCCCGAGCTGTATTGCCTTTAACCTGTTCAATTAGGACAAGCATGTCTTGTGTTCTGTTAGCTCTCAGTAGAACGGTATCACCCGCCTTGAGTGGGGTATCACCGGTGATAGAGATGTCCGCATAGGCCGCGTAGTGCCGGAGAAATCTTTTCATTTCAGCCAGTGTAACGGAAAGATCGGCTAGTTCTGAATTTCCGCCGCGGCGCGTAATATCACGGGCGAACCCGGAGCCGGCAGCGGAAATCAATTTCTCTGTATAGGCTTCGCCTGAAGCTTCAGCATCCTCCATTTCATGTCCGATAGGAAACCTTACTTCGATTACCTGATAGCTTTCGAGCAAGGCGGTAAGAGCATCAGATACCTGCCTGACATCAGCTTCAGATTCCAGTACAACAGCAATCCTGCCTCCGTCACGAAAGCAAAATCTCACCCCTCTAATTTTTTCAGCCTGGTTTAGAATTAGATAGAAAGCTCCTGATTCAACACCTGTCAAGGTGAGTCTGGGCTCAATTATGAAGGTCACCCCGCTTGCTCCCGGGACTTCACCCAGAAGTTTTGCAAGGCTCTCAAGCCCGCTTCGATTACGGAGCCGATCCGGAAGGGCCACGAAAAAGTTGCTTTTCCCTAAGACTACAGGGCCCTCTTTCACATGCGCCCCTTTGAAGCCGGACGAGATTGTTTTTTGAATCTCAGCCTTTGCCGCGTCACAAGACTCTTCACGCACATGCAAAATAAGGTCGTATTCACCTAGATCTCCTAAGACCCCTGTGACCTGTCGGGCAAGGTATGCGTTGACTGCGTAGGCCACACCGCCTGCCACAGAGGCGCCTAGAAGCACAGTAAGAGCTATGACAACAAGGAGGTCCCAAATAAAGCCCTCCCTTATCAACTCCAGCACACAGCCGCCTCCCGTATCCTACTTGACCATGGCCCGGTGGACGGATCGCCACAGGCATAATTGTCCTTACTACCATGCCAAGTATAGCATAACACCTGCTAGAGACGGCCATGAAAATCTTACCTCTATTGGCTGTCAACGTCCTCATCAACCTCAAACTCGAAGACGACTTCTGACTCGGCTTCCATATAATCCCTGTCTGTCCTGAAGATGAGTTTACCGCACTTCATGTTCTCACCGTTCTTGCTTTCCGCTGACACGTTGCCTTCAAGCACCACAACTTTTTCACTTTCCACATATGTAGCATGATCCGCAACAGCGTAAGACAGGTCTCGTCTTACTCGTACATTACCTTCAGCTGTGAACCCCCTGGTTTGCGTAGACAACTCCATCTTGTCACACATAACTATGACAGTATCTGTTTCTTCAGAGCTATCTGACACCTCTTCAGCCCTGGTTTCCTCTTTTGTGAGGATAACATCACCCTCTACAACAACCTTCTTCTCATTTATGTAAGCTGTGAAGATTTCACCCGTAATAACGATACCAGGCTGAATAAGCTTTACATTCCCCAGCAGGGTAGCGATTTTTCGTTCTTTCACTTCGGCCCGTTCCGCCATGATTTCAACATCTGAGTATGAAATTTTCACATTACCTTCAAACACTGTGACATCAGCATCTAAATCGACAGTGACCTTGTCCAGAGCAGTTATTGTTACCTTTTCCTTGGCTGCCTCAGCCACAATGACTGAAAACGCCATCAGACTAACCAGAGCCAGTCCAAGAGCTATTCTCTTCCGAGACCTTGATTTCGGCATTACATACATCTGTCTTCCCCTCGCTTGCTCTCGGTATTGCCTAAACAATCAACAGTCATCAATCGTCTTGGAGTTCTATTTCCAGTGTCGTCTCTCCAATAGTCTCGAGAATATTATCACCGGGAGTATACTCTGCTTCAGCGCACGTAAAGACAGCATCTTGGCCTTGATGTATACAGACATTACCTACTAAGACCACCTTACCGTACTTCTCATCCCAAGTCAGGGTGTCAGCGGACAGCCTATCACCTGAAGCAGATTGAAAAACAACGTTTTCCAGGCTTAGGCTGTCAGTCTTTACGTTAACCCTGGCCCGTTCCGCTGAAAAATACATCCAGGCCCCGTCTTTGTCATAAAAGACCCCGTCCCGTATGCCTTCCAATCCAACCCAGTCATCATCATCGGTTATCAGTACCCTGTCAGTGTTAAACTCCCAGCGTTTCTTGCCTTTAGATCTCCCCACAAGATGGGTGGACTCCACTGAAATTCTGGGTTTCTCAACGGATTCAGCAACTTCGTTCGATGAATCAGTCAAGTCACGGGAATCCTCAGGAGTAATGTATCTCGGGAAAACTATCGCCAATGCGAACAAGCAGGCAATACCAAGAATGACAATTGCCACAAATATCATGGATCTTCTCGACATTACCTGCACCTCCCTAACTACAGCACCGTCAATTTACATCTTTTCTCTTGAAGATGTCAAGGCTACCCATATTATAATGCAATATCTGCGTTTCTCTAAAGCTAAGTGTTGCTTATAATCTACCCATGATACGTCGGAAGACACATGTCATCCCTGAGGAGTGTTTGGCATGTGGTATAATATAACAATCGCGGATCATCCCTATTGAGATTACCTTTGCGTTAGGGAAGGAAGATTGAGGCATGAATGAATATACAGGGATCCACTGTTCACCGCATCCCTTTGTTACTGCACATTCAGGATGTATGGATACTGCTCAAAACTCCGCACATTCAATTGCCGAGGGAATACGATTTGGCGCTGATATCATAGAAGTTGATGTAAGTGTAACCTCTGATGGTGTTCCGGTGCTGTTTCATGATCATGCGCTTTCCTTTCAAAACAAAAGCATCCCGATAAGAGAGATTGGATACAGCGAACTTAAAGAACATCGTGATGGTCTCTTGAGACTGGATGAAGCCTTCAAGATAAGGGATGCAAAAGAGAGGCTTTTCAATCTGGACATAAAAGATCACGAAGCCTGGAAAATTATTGTGGATACTGTTATTGCCGGTAATGCGGCCGAGAGAGTATTTGTTACCGGATGCAATGCCGGAACTGCCTATAAGATCAAGACATATTCTCCACAAATTCAAGTTCTGTTGAACGCTGAAATGGAGACCGAAGACATTAGAAACGTTGAGATCTGCAGTAAAGCCATATCCAGCTACTGCTGCGGCATTAATATTAACTATCGGCACTGCAGGGATGAACTTATTGCAGTTGCCCGCAGACGAGGTTTATTAGTTTTTGTGTGGACAATTGACGATGCCAAGAATATGGAGACTTTCTTGAATTTGGGTGTTGACTCTATTACTACAAATGAGGTCAAGATGTTACGAGATTTGCTGGCTCGAAAATAGGATATGTACTGCTTTGAGTGTAGCTGACCCATTCATCTCATCGATAGAATCCAAAATAATAACGCATAGCCTTACCTAGCAAGCGTTATTCTCACCTGACTTAGCACAACCTTTTGAGCCCGTTTCATATTAAGCTACAAGATTCAGTTCAGACAAGATTGTACAAAAAATACAGCAGAATAAGGAGGAGTTAGGCAAATTAGGTAGAATAAATTAGGCGAAGCTAGGTCATCAGACATCCTAATGTCTGTGCCGAGCAAGAAACAATGAAAAAAGCACTAGACGTACAAATATGGGCAATAATATATCCTCTAATATCAAACTCAGGTGTGTTCAAGCAAAAGACAGACTGCTAAGAATGATCCATGAGTCTTTTGTACTTTGGAAACCTAACTATGATAGTAGGAAGTTGATAGATAAATGCCCAAGAGAAACAGTGCCTTTCAATTTAAGTCCAAGTTAAAAGCAGTATTTAAGTATTTGGCATTAATACTCATAATCATATGGTCACTATTTCCCGTCTACTGGATGCTGAATAATTCGTTTAAGAATCGTGTAGAACAATTCTCAGCCGTACCAACCTTTTTTCCACATCAGATAACCCTTGAAAACTACAAGAATCTCTTTGATAATCTGGGCTTTAGTAATGTGATAGTGAACAGCTTTGCGGTCTCGTTAACATCTACGCTTATTGCCATCATTATTGGAGCACTAGCCGCCTATAGCTTATCGAGGTTTAGATTCAAAGGAAAACGTGTGCTAATGATATGGATTTTGCTTACTAGAATCTTTCCGCCTGTTACTTTTGTAATACCCCTTTACAATATTATGAGAAATGCAGGATTACTGAACACAAGAACCGCACTTATATTGGCATACATTGTTTTCAATTTGCCGTTTGCCATTTGGATGCTTGTAAATTTCTTCAACGAGATTCCTGTTGAAATTGAAGAGAGTTCAATGGTGGATGGAGCCACCTTATTTCAAACGTTTTCAAGAATTGTGTTGCCTTTGGTGCTGCCGGGATTAGCCGCTACCGCCATTTTTACTTTCATAATGTCATGGAACGAATTCATGTATGCCATGATTTTTATACAGTCTCCAAATCTAGCAACTGTTCCTGTGGCCTTATCAGGTCTGATAACCGAATACTTAGTGCTATGGGGTCCTATGAGTGCAGGAGGGATAATGTCGGTCATACCGATACTTATCTTTGTAGTCTTAATGCAAGACTATCTAATCAAAGGGCTCACCCTTGGAGCAGTAAAGGGTTGAGAACATCATAAGAAAAGGAGACGAGTGTATGTTAAAGAGGAATTTTGTTTTGCACATGTTTACTGTAGTGGTCTTGATGACTCTTGTGCTGGCAGCTTGTGGCGTTAACGCAGCCAGCGGCAAGTCGGGAGAAGTAACCCTAACAATTGCAGCAAGAGCAGGAGCCATGGGAGATGCTTTGACTGAATCGGCTAAGAACTACCAGGAAACAAAAGGCATAAAGGTACAGGTTGTATGCATGCCATACGCAGAGCTCAAAGAAACCGCTGTATTAGATGTCAGGAATAATGCAGGGGCATATGACCTGGTGATGCTGGATGATCCGTGGATGCCTGAATTCTCTGAAGGCGATCTTCTGGCAAATCTCGATGAGTATTTTACAGGCGGACTCGATGATGATTTTACCGAAAAGTGTGTGGCATTATGCAGGAACCCGTATGGCAAAGGTCCATTATTCGCTCTTCCTATGATAGGCAATGTCACAATGTTCTATTACAGAACTGACCTTCTGGAAAAATATAATCAATCTCCGCCTAAGACATGGGACGAGGTAATCAAGATTGCAGAAATCATAACACGGGAAGAACCTGATACTTATGGCTACGTAGTGAGAGGCCAGCGAGGGAATCCCATAGTCGCCGATTATCTACCGGTTTTCTGGGCCTATGGTGGGGAAGTGCTAGATGAAAATATGCAGCCTAACGTAAACAGCGAAGCAGGAATAAAGGCCATGGAGACCTATTTGAAGTTGAAAGATCTCAGCCCAAAGGGAACCGAGACTTTCGACAGCGATCAGATTGCTACCGCATTGACGCAGGGTCAAATAGCGATGACCATTGCGTGGCCTTCCTGGGTATCTCAAGTAGATAATCCTGAAAGTTCGAAGGTAGTTGGGAAAATAGAATTCTTACAAGTGCCGGGCCAGGCTAAAGACTCCGCTGCCATGATTGGTAACTGGTTGATAGGTGTTCCGAAAACATCAAGAAACAAAGAACAGGCAGTAGCGTTCATAAAGTGGGCAATAAGCAAAGAAACACAAAAGGAAATGGCATTAATGGGTGGCGGAGCTCCTACCAGAAAAAGTCTTTATAATGATCCTGACTTGACGGCGAAATATCGTCATTATCCTGCACAACTTGCTGCTCTTGAGCATTCTGTCGCTCGTCCCAGAACTCCTTATTGGAGTCAGGTTGAAGATGTATGGGGATTGTATCTGTCTCAGATACTAGCCGGACAGCTTGATATTGATGAAGGTCTCAACAAAGCCAACAGCGAAATCCGGAAAATACTGAAATAACGATAACGGTTGCTCTTTCCCTGCTTTTCAAAGCAGGGAAAGAGCAACAAAAGGTGATATTATGCGAAAAGCCGAAAGACTCACTTATCTATTTGTTATACCTGCAGTAGTGGTTTTTGCGCTATTGACTGTATATCCGTTGATATACGCTATAGTCACCGGTTTCTACAAAATTGATTTCATAAAAGCCAAAACTATGTTTTATGGCTTTCAAAACTATGCAGAAATCCTCACTGATGACACCTTTTGGGTTGCAGTCAAAAACACGCTGTTGTTTGTTGTGTTAGCCGTAGTCTTCGAGACTCTTCTCGGCACAGTATTTGCCCTGTTCTTTAATTCAGGGTTCCGATTTATGAAGCTTTATAGGACAATAGTCCTTGTGCCTATGCTCTTACCGCCCATAACGGTAGCTTTAACATGGAAGATGATGTACGACTATAACTTCGGCATATTCAATTTCCTTTTGAAGACCATTGGATTATCGCCTGTGGAGTC
>DIQZ01000007.1:0-2512 GCA_002424305.1 Firmicutes bacterium UBA5449 | reverse complement strand
TGACAGACATATGGCAATGGACGCCTTTTGTGTTTCTTGTAATACTGGCCAGCCTTCAGTCTATACCGCTGGAGATATACGAGAGCGCGCAAGTCGAAGGTGCAAGTTACGTTCAGAGCCTAAGATACATCACACTACCGCTGCTCAGGCCTGCCCTTGCTCTGGTGCTGCTACTACGGACAATTGACACTTTTAGAGTCTTTGACAAGATGTACGTATTGACCGGAGGAGGCCCGGGTAATGCCACAGAAACCATAACTTACTACATCTATCGCTATGGTTTCAGGTATTTCCAAACCGGTTATGCAGCAGCAGCTTCTATCATAATGGTTATTATGGTCTTAATATTTTCAATCCCCTATATAAAGCAAGTTATCGGGACAGCAGATTTTCAACGGAACGCCAATTGACGGGCTTCACTAGAAGAGGACTCCTTCTTCCCCAATCCCCATTTTCACCGAATCATGGGGAAATGCCTTTATTCTATATTCAAGCCACACCTGCTTTTCAGTGTAACTATAGGAAAGTCTGAGTTCTCTGCAATGCATGTCTCGCGTGACTGCCACATCCCCGCGAAGAACGCCGGGAACCTTAGACCTCGTGGCGCCTCCGTATACCAGTGTCCATTCCAGACCCCATGCGTCAGATACCTGGAGCGCCACGTGACTTTCCACCCTATCCAAAGCTTCTCGGGAGAAATCATACCTCGCCCCTATTTTCACAAGGCATCTTTCTGATGCAGCGACTTCCAACTTCCCAATTGCATCTCGCATGTGAAGAGATTGAGGATCATAGGCAGCAGAAGCTTCCACTGCCCAAGCTTTCCCCTCTGAAAGCCTGGCTTTCCCGGTAACATTCCGGTAAATCTTCGTGTAGAAATCATACCCGCAGTCCACTGACGCAGTGAAGATTCCTTTGGAGAGAGTCAATCTCCCGGTCAAAAGCCCTTTCCTGTCCTTCTTGTCAAACGCGAAAGGAGTCTCCCCGAACACACCGCAGTAATCATACCTACCGGAAACTACAACTGCACCATCTAAAGCCCGGGTCTCCAAGGCTAACGCGCCTTGAAGCACATACCGTAAATCACCTGTAGAATAGCTATCAAAGCCACAACCTGCAGATAGAGTGGTCCTTGTCGAGTTCCCCAGGCGATATGACTGCTCCACCCCGTCGATCCCTATATGCACCTTACTCCCTCTGGTAATGGGATCGCCAAACCATAGGGACGTCCTCTCCGCATACCGGCCAAAGGCTACATTCCACTTGAGTCTTAGCGGAAATCCTCCTAATTTTGAAGGATGCCCTTCAATGACTATCTCCGGCGCACGTCCTATAGCTTCATAGGGAAGCGGGTCCACTTCACCTTCTTCTTCCTTCTCTCGCCTTTCAACAGGTTTCACATACTGCTCAGCCACGGCGCGGACAGACGCTTTTTCGAAGTTTTTGGATGCTTCGAGACGGTAGTTTAGATATCTATCGTCTCGCCGCAACCCGTCCTGAACTCGGCGCTCGAAGAACCTGAGGTCGCCTGACAGGTACAAGCCTTCCGGTTCTTTCCATCTCCCTGTCAGCGCCACCTGTGTCTGGTCAGACTGAGATGTCCCTGTCACCTGAGCTTTATCCACGACGAAATCCGCGGATTTCCTGTCATCAGCGTATCTAATCCTTGCTGTACCTGAGATCTGCGTATTGAAAACTCCTGTAAGAGAAAGGTTATCAGAATATTTGAGGCCTAGAGAGCATGTGGTTCCTGAAGCTACAGGCAACTCGTGGGCAAGTTCCAGCCTGGACTCGACATGGTTTGTCGTCCTATTCGTTAACTCATATATGTATAGAGAGCCGGCCCCTAAGATTCCGAAGTCATAAAGGTGTTTTGCACCAAGACCCAAGCCTTGCCTGCTGAAATAGTCCAGATACAAGTAACCGCGGAATGAAGGGCTTCTATAGTAGTTATAGGTGGTTTTAACAAACCAGCCTTCTTTAGCTCCATAGCCAACCTGGGGCATATCGAATCTGTTCTCCTCTTTGAGGGGAATGACAAGGTATGGCCAGCGGAAAACACATAGTTTGCCTTCCCAGTAGGACAACTGCCAGAGCTCCATCCTGTCGCCTACATGTATTTTTATTTCGCCGGCCTTGACCCGGTAATGAGGAGTCTCCAGGTCGCACGTGGTGAAGCTTCCACCTTCTATACGTACCCTGCCGGGTTCAGCCTGAAATTCGGAGCCTGTTATGTACATAGGGCCTTCCATACGGTCACCCTGGACAGTCGCCTTTCCCGACTGCAAAACCCCATGCTTAGATGTTAAGTCGTATGTGAGGCTTTCGCCTCGTGCCACATCCTCGCCGTCATGGAATTCCACATCTCCTGAAGCTGCAAGCTCCCCTGAAACAGCGTCCATCTCCAAAAGATGGCATAAAATAGTAATGTCCTTGTACTTAAGGATTACATTGCCTTCGGCCCGGATGGATCTCTTCTCCAGATCAACGCATAAGGCATCACCTGTTAGCT
>DIQZ01000059.1 GCA_002424305.1 Firmicutes bacterium UBA5449 | reverse complement strand
ATACATATCACCTGGGAACTCTTCTTCAAAGGCTTTTCGATCTTTAACGCCTGGTGGGCGCCCACACTTAATTGCATTTTTCTTAATGAATCGTTGAACTGAGCTAACGGAGGCTTCGGATGATTTGATGAAGCCATCAGCAATGAGCTTACTATGGATCAGCGTTGCATTAATCCTGGGGAACTCTTCTTTTAGTCTGTGAATCTCAGCAATGGCTGCATCGGGTAGAACTCGTGAAGAGCCAGCGTCCGACCGGGTACGGGGCATGAGACCGTCGATTCCGTTTTTCTTGTAGTACTGCTCCCACTTTGCAAAGGTGTTGTAATTGAAAAACATTGTCCTTCCGTCGGGCAAGGCTAAGGGCTTTTCTGCCACCTTTTTGTAGTAGGCTGTCTTACTGGGTTCACTAAATAGCCCTTGGATGGCAGGGGCTATGACAGCGAACCTCAGGTGGGCCATTTCCACCGCTTCACTGTACTCTTTGTCATTAAATGTGTCTTTCATGACACGAATCACCTCCGCTTTCAGCATAACAACATCAAATTAGGAAAAGAATTCCGGTTGTATGTGAAATGGATGGTGATGAAAAATGCCAGTGACCTAGTCTGGCGTAAAACTGCCGTTTCCTCGGATGATACGGGTTTGGAAGAGGGAGCGGTTCGCAATGGCAAAAAACTCGCCTAGATTGTGTTCTAATCCTCTTCTTAAGAGGAAATCCAAGAACTTTTCAGCAGAAGTCAAGACATCCTGCAGGGCCCCAAGCCATATCCTTTTATCTTTGAGAAATGCGGCTTTCCAGGAGTACAACGTGGCAGGAGGAATCTCATATTTAGCGCAAAGTTGGCTGACGGTAAGCGAGCTCAGGAAATAGTCTTTTAACACCGCTAGCACGAAGAACAGGCTATGAGACTTAAAGGGAATGACGAACTCGGGGAGCAAAGCATGGGTAGAACGACACGATTGACACATAAAGCGGGTTACCATGATAGAATGGCAGCACACAATCCCACTGTCGAACCCGATGAGGAATCTAGGATACATAGCGTGCTCAGTCCAGCAGGGATGTCGAGTGCCGCAAACAGGACAAGGGCATTCATGGATTTTGATCATGCTCATACAGCAATAAAACAGATCGAGCGTTGAGTAATGTCTAAAATTGATCTTGCACAACAGGCTAAAACCACGTATCATAGGGGTAGACCTCGCTTCTTTGGTGGTAGGGAGGTTGGAGAAAGGGCCTGACCGTCGAAAAGTCTAGGGGCCCTTTTTCTCTTTATTGTCTTAAATTTACTATACGGACAAGATCCAAGGAAATCAATACATGGATCAAAAAAAGCCGTAGAAAACGGCAGATTAAAGCCAGCTATGGATGACCTGTACAGAAAACAATGAGCCGTAAACTACCCATTTCTAAGGATTTAAGGATGCAGGTTTACATTCTTAGATCCTCGCTCGGTTTCCCAATAGTTTCGGTCAGCAACATCGTGCACCGCTTCATCTTCATCCAGAAGACCTAGTTGCATTTCATCCAGCACCGTCGTAAACGTCAGAAAACATTGGTCTCCAATCTTATAGGCATTCACCTGAATAGCAATGAGGTGGAATGTGTCCGTTAAACAAACTAATCACGTTTAGAAATCGACTAGTTACTTCTTCTGCCACTATAACAGCACAATGCTCGTATTGGGGATAGCGTTTCCTTTCGATATCCCAATACTCAATGGTGCGGATGATATGGCTCTCATCGGTTTTTCCTAGTTGGATCTCAACTTCATATCGTTTGTTGGTATCTTGATCCTGAAAGAGCAAGTCTAAACGACCAGCCTTAGGCTGCATTCGTTCCCGATCCTTGAGCACTAAATCCCCTAAACCTAGCACTGAAGGATCGTTTGCGATTACCTCTTGTAACCAGGCTTCACTTAGAATTGGGTCATCCTTAATGCTCACTTTCTTGGGTTGAATCACCTTAATCTCGTGTGTCACTAATTCTTACCTCCCAACTTCCTAGTCGGTCCAACAATAAGACACTCTAGCAAGCTTACCCATCTTGTGGAAGCGCAAGTGTCCATATTCTCTTTAACGGAATCTCTGCCCTGATATCCTCATCGAGCCTGTCATAACATGCGATTAGCTCGTCAATGATGGCGGTTTGATCCCATAAACGCACTCTAAAAAACTGGGTAGGTATTTCCCGATGCACACTACTTTTAAATCCGCTCCAGGAGACTAATAGCCCCTGCTCAGCATTGGAGTTCTGCATGACCCCAATCAGCTGGTCTAGTGTAGGACGATCCACCGGGGTATCCGTTGTCTTGACCTGAACACATATCCGTGGGCGACCAAAACCAAGAGGCTCGGGAGCTGCTAGGATATCAATCCCTTTGTCCGGACCTTCTGGACTCATGTATGTCGCATAACCTTTTGCTTTCAGGATTGCTTCAACGAGTCTGGCCATACCATGGCCTTTGAACTTTCTTCCTATGTATCGAACGATGGTATCATTGGCCATCAATTCAAGATCAAATTCGCCGTCGTCATCTGAGATAGCAGTTGTATCAAGTGGTGTAACGGGGCTCTTCCAACCATTCTGTGCCATCGCCTTGATGCGGGCTTCAGCATCGTTGCGGCTGATACGACATACTGTCAAAAATGCACCGAGAGAGTATAGTATATCTTGGTCAAAATTTGTGCGGGGGATATCTTTGGCAAACCACTTTACCTTTCTGTGATGAAAATAGGGACTCCCCTGCCTCGAATCGTGTACATAATCTCCTTCTAGTTCACCAAAATGGAGTAATGATTTCATCTTACTGGGCATTACCACCCAGTCGCCTACTTCCATATCCTTGGCGAATGCCCAGATCTGGTTTGCCCAATTCCTATTTCTAGCTGGTTTTCCATTAGGATATGTCGTATCTAGGATGCGCATAACATCGTCCTTTGTCGATGCCTCCTGAAGATTAACATCAAGGTCATCCCAAGTAAGATAGATTCGGTTTTCATCAAGAAACTTCTTCTCATATTCCCCTGAACTTCCCGCCCTTACAAGCCACAGAGCCACAGCCTTACCTCCGTTCGTTTAGTTCATCATTTATGGGTCTGGCATTTGCCTCATCCGCAACTACCGCTATCTCCTTCTAAATTTCTCTGTTCCCTTGCCTCACGTACCGCTCATAGTTCCTCCCGTCCTTGATGAAGTCAATCCTCGGTAACAACTAAACGATAGGCCTAGGTCCTTCTACACAACGAACGTTTCGCTCGGCACTACTAACGTATAGTTCCGAGCGAGTGCTCTCGACTCATCGGGCACATGCCCAATGGGTTCTGAGTTTTAAGCTGAGTATGAATGTACCCATGATACACGATTGCTTTCCAAGAGTATCACCGGTCTTTCAAAGTGATACCTGGAGGTTATACATTCGTGCATTCATCATTAGAATCTCGGTAGCTTTATCAATGTAACTGGTACCTTTTGCTCAACAATCCGTTCCCGACATTGATAATAAGCTCACTTATCAAACAGACCCTTATGTGTTCTCGGGGGTGCTTCCTCCTCAATACTCAAACCCTTAAATGACCGCCCCAGAGCAATTTCACCAATTTGACGGATAGTATCCCGGCCATCGTTAAGAGTGTAGAATCTCACCCCTTTGATCCTTACGTCCTCTGTCTCATCTTCAAACGTTATTTCAGCTTCATGTTCATTGATATACTGCAAGAGCTTTTCCTTCCACTGCTCTTTTTCGTCATTCGGTCGCTTAGACTCAACAAAAATCTGAATCACCTGGTCTAAGTTGCCTAGATAGAGGATAAAGTCAGGTTTGAAGCCCCCCAACACAATCGAATTATGCCCCTGACCAAACTGATGAAGTGTGAGTTCTTGGCTTTTTACCGATTCTCGATGCATGTGCTCATCCATTCGGATTAGGAACACATCATCATGCTTCTCATGCAACTCCTGAGCTCTCTCAAGAATCCTGTCAATAAGCTGTTTTTCAGTGATGTTAACGATTGCCGAATCATAAACATAATGAGGGTCATGAATCTCATATCGCTGCACATTTTGCGGACTGCGGCCGTAAAGAGCCAAAGCTGTGTCATAATTGGGTATTCTTTTTCGGTAATTGACAATGTACTCCCTGATGGGATAGCCAACAAACGTTGCCGTTCCGCGCTGTTTGCTATAGCCAAGTTTTATCTGCTTGGACACCTCTAAAAAGTATCGCTCTAAGATAGTGAGCTTTTCCCGAGACGTAATGGAAGAGGCTTTCATGGACTGGGGTATAGATGCGTAAATCGTTCGGCTGAAAATATTCAGCCATTTCTCCCCAAGAAACTCGTCGCGAGACTTCAACTGCGGAATGTATCTCTTCATATTACAGAAGTGATAGAATGTTACCCTGTTCATGACCTTATATAAATGGCGCCTATCAAAGGACAGGGGAACGTTGTGAACCTGGCTGGAATCCGGCTGGACCTCTCGTTCCCTATAAGTGACCTCCTTCAATGCCGAGATATGTGGTATAACAACATCGCTTTTGTTGTCCACCCCGTATTTTTCTAGGGAATCAAAATAGTCATCACTCACCTCCACTGTTTCATTGTAATAGACCCTCCCTTTTTGCCAAACGTTAGTTCTTCTAAAGTCTTTCTTGATCTTCACATCAATCAGTGGATTTCTCTTGTCCACTCCAGTCGGCAAGTTCATTTCATCCAAAGCCGCAACTAGATTCTTAAGGTATTGTGGTTCATTTATAGTGTGATAATGAAGAGTCTCCAGAATCATACTATCTTCGGAATCATCACGAAATCGTCGAGTATAGGAACGTTGACCATTTAGCAAAAAAGGGAAATATCTCGCGCCACGGCCTATTAGTTGTGCTTCCGAAATTGTCTTTGCCTTTGTCCCGCTCACCGTAGGATGATCACTTAGGCGTACTATGTCGAAGAGATTTAGTACATCCCAACCCTCGGTGAGTTTTGCCACAGCAAAGACTACCCGGTACAGATTCGACAGGCTTTCCAGGCTGTTCAACGCCTCATATTGCCCTTTCTCCAACATGTTGGAGCGGTCTGAATCGTTGGCATTAATAATGCGCGAGGGGGCGAACTCCCGCTTAATGTCACGAATAATCTCAGGCCAGTCCGCCTCTCTAGCTCGAAAATAAGCGTGGGCAAGTGCAAGAGTCTCGCTGTTATCTGCAGTGGCAATCTGCACTTGACGATCCAAAAAATCGCCTAGAGACTCTTCTGTTAGTGAATCAACTAACTGATTGAAGCGGTTGTTTGCTTCATTTGACGCATCGATCGTCTGCGATTTAAACATAACAACTGGCTTAACAAATGTATCATGTACTTCCAAAGCGTACCTTCTTCTGTATTCGCTTAACAAGACCACATTTAGCATGTTATCAAGGTCCGTATTGCTTGATTGGATCCGCTTTACGTTCTTAGAGTACCCGTCCTGGATGAATCGATCCAGAGTATATCGATACACAATTTTATCCTTGTATTTCTCATAAACATTTCGGTTTTCCAGATCAATGGTAGCAGTGAACTCCAACAGTAAATTTTCTTCATGTGCTTCGAGGATCTTTGAAATGGCCTGTTCCCACGATTGCTCCGCTTCTCTCTCTGACTTTGTTGATGCCGAATAATGATGAGCCTCGTCTCCCAACACAACTACTTTATGAAGCCCATAGTCTTTTGTGGCCATGCTATTTTCCTTCTGCGTGTAAATATCCGATGATACACTCTGTACGGTAGCAAGCTTCAAGTAAATGGTGTTCTTGCTCTGAGATCGCGGGAAACTGTTCACTTTTCGTATTTCGACTCGCTCTCCCTCCACCTTAATCGGATTTCGATAAAGGTACTTGTCGGAAACAACCGTAATCAGATTGTCAACGGTCTTACTGAGCACGCTGTTTGTGTTCACCAAAAATAGGAAGTTCTGGTAATTGTGCTCTTGGTAGAGATACAAGATTAGGATGGTGTCCCTAGCTCCGTAG
>DIQZ01000078.1:34587-35405 GCA_002424305.1 Firmicutes bacterium UBA5449 | reverse complement strand
GCCTCCCAGCCGATAGTAGTGGCTCCAACACAAACTTGCCCTTCTATGGGCTTAGTTACCACTACCGTAGGCCTTTGGAGCCATGCGAGCACGTTGGTTAACAGACCTGCGGCGCCAAACGGAGGAACGCCATTCTGCGCGCCCACATGTTCAAATTGAGGCTCCTCAACCGGCTCAAGCGGGAATGCCTCAAAGGCTACAGCCATGAACACCAGACGGTGGTTGTCAACGCCGTATCTCAGCGCACACGGCTCACCTTTGTCATTCAAGAGGATAGGCTTGGCTTCGTCGTCCAGCCTCAGGCTGTCAGTCCAGTCATCAAAATCGGGCGGGAATTGGAGATAGAGCGTTACGCCGTCAGAGATGGGGTCGCCTTCGATACCGGTTACGTACTGAGTTCCGACATCATGTTCAACAGATGTCACATGCAGGTAGTTGCGTGCGAAATCCATGCCGTTCAAAGACTTAAACGCCAGCTCGAACATGACCTCCTGGCCGGTAAGGAATAGCGAGCCTCCCTTATCAAGGTAATCAGCCATTACCGTCTGCTCCAGGTCGTTCAGTCCGCCAAGCTCGCCGCAGTTCCACACCACAATGAACCGTTCAAACCCTGCCTTCGCGCCATTCTCTCCTGTTGCAAGCATAGGAGTAATTGAGAGGTAGTCCTGGCCGATGACATCGAAGGCCTCAAAGAAGTAGTCTTCGGTATCTCCGTCCGAATCATCGTCATCCACAAACACGATTGCGCCTGGATTGAGAATAGCCACGGCAATCGGTGCCTTTGTTGATTCACCTCCGTCGTCGGTGACAGTAAGAAT
>DIQZ01000078.1:8655-34342 GCA_002424305.1 Firmicutes bacterium UBA5449 | reverse complement strand
CCGTCAAATTCCCAAGTGTAAGTCAACACGCTCCCATCTACATCGTGTGCATCAGCAACAAACGTAATTTCTTCGCCTACTTCCGTAAAGTAGATGTTTGCTTCAATCTTGTCGATGGTGGGCGGAATGTTGATCTCACCCATGAGATAATCGTAGGTTTTCGTGAGGAAGTACGAAGAGTTGTTAGGATCAGGGTTAGTTGCGTTATTCTCTCCATCCTCATTGAGCAAGGGGAGCTCCTCCCATGGCACAGTAGTAAATACCACGCGGTAGGTCTCATCCGCGTATCTAAGTGCAGGCCATAGCTGATAGACACTGAACTCACCCTCGAGGATCGGCTTCGCATTGAGATCCGGCCACAGGGCGTCCTCCAGTCCCAGTTCATAGTTGCCCGTGATGGACATTCCGTCGGTGATGGGGTCGCCGTCAATGCCGTCCCACTGTCCCATTGGGATGTTATCTGCATAATCTGATACATGTAGATACTCTTCGGCAAATGGGGTCAGTTCTCCAAGGTCATATAGATACTCAGGGGATATCATCACGAGCCTGCCGCCATTATCCAGGAATCCAGCCAGAAATTCCTCCTGGTCGGGAAGGAGTGTGTCGCTCCAGGAGAGTGCGGTATTCCACACCAACAGCCTGTCGCTGAAGTCGTCGGGAATGCCAAGCGGATACCTGGAGTCGACAACTACACAATCGAACCCGGCTTGATCACATGCAGTCAGGAAGAACTCCTCAAAGGAGAACCCTCCATCGTCGTCAACGTATACGATGGTTCCGGGGTTCGCCACAACTACCTGTACAGGCCATCTCGACTCCACGCCGGTATGATTCAGAACGTTGAACCATGCCAGGTAGGCGCCTTCCTCGGTGTAAGTGTGAGAGACATCATAGGAGTAGACAGATGTGGAGTCGTCGCCAAACGACCACCAACACTGCGCCACTGCGATTGGATCGCTGACTGCGGCTGAGAAGTTGACAGTCAGCGGATCTGACCCGAACGTGACATCCGCAGCTGCGGTCTCAATCGTAACGGGAAACTGCATCTTGATGGCGTTGGCCACGTTCAGCCTGCCTCCGGAAGTCATCCTGTCTGCAAATGCAGGGTTCCTGTCTACTGACAAGAGCAGAATGTCCTTGATTGTAAGCTGGCCTTCGCTCCATCCGTCTGCACCAGGATACAGAGGTATGTCCGGATACTCGGCCGATACCAGTGCAGCAGCTCCCGTCACGTGCGGAGTTGCCATCGATGTGCCACCCATCCATATATATCCTGCACTGGCGTAGACAGAGATTATCCAATATCCCGGAGCCGCAAGGTCAACGCTTTCCGGTCCGTAACATGAGAAGCCGGCTAGGTTGTCGTTCCAATCGGATGCTGCCACCGAAATTACATTCGGCAGATCGTAAGAGGACGGGTAGTGCGGTACCATGTCGTTGTCAGTAGCGTCGTTTCCCGCAGAAGCGATGAAGAGCATGCCTGATCTTATGATGGCGTCTTCAAGAGCTTCACTGTATCCACCGCCGCCCCAGGAGTTGCTGGCAATCTTTGCACCCATCATTGAAGCATAGTCTATCGCCTTAATCGCATTCCAGGTCGATCCGGATTGGCCGTGAATGAACTTGCATGACATGATCTGAGCATTCCAGGCAACTCCGGCAACTCCAATACCATTGTTACCCTCGGCGCCAATCGTGCCTGCACAGTGCGTCCCATGGCGATCAGCTGCCTGGCTATCGAATACCGTGTTATCGTTGTTGGCAAAGTCCCATCCGTAGATGTCGTCGATGTAACCGTTTCCGTCATCATCGACGCCGGGTTCTCCGTTGAGTTCTGCCTCGTTGATCCAGATATTGCCGGTAAGGTCAGCATGGTTAATATCGATGCCTGTGTCAATAACAGCCACCAGAACAGACGATGCGTCAGTGCGTACTCCCCATGCCTCAGGAGCACTGATGTCGGCTCCGGGAATGCCCTGCTCCCAGAATACTCCCGGGTAGAAGTCCTGTCCTGTATTGTGCATACCCCACAGACGCCAAAAGTGAGCGTCATTTGGGAAGAGAGGAGTCTCAGGGTACCAAAGATAATTTGGTTCTGCGTATTCCACAAACTTACTCGATTTGTATGTGACAACAGCTTCATCCACAGTCATGCCGGCTGGGATGCGCACCAGGAACAGCTCATCCTCATGGTCAATGCGCATTGATTCAATGATTTCAGCCCTTAGCTCGACATTGAGCAAGTGAAATCCTGTAACGGCTGCTTCCATGTCAGCTACATGCGACATTGAAACCATTGGTTTGAGCTTTACGATAATCTCGTCCTCGACGTATTCCGGCTCGCCGTATCCTCTGTTTACAGGCATGAATTCTTCTCTGCCAATAAGGGTTCTTGAGATAGACGGGAGGTTCGACCCTGCGCTTGCACTCAAAGCTACAAGAACAACTACGATGAATGCAATAATTGCGCCGCGCCTCCAAATAGATGATCTCGACACGTGTGTTCCCCCCTCATCAGATATTTACGGAAACTCACCTAAGTGCTTGCCCAAGTTAGCCATTTGTCGGCATAGAACGTATCACCTCCAAAGTAAGTCATAAGAACTCAGCACCGCTTCGACCAAGTGTTATTCCATTTCTTCATTAGGCCCGAAAATCCTTCAGAATTATCCGAATTATCCAAAAAGCGAGTTAGGCAGTTCTTGTTATCTCAATCCATACTCAGAAAGTTGAGCTAAGAGATCGGCTGCCAATCCGGAGACGGCTGGAATGCCGATGGTGCAAGCATTCCTCTGAGTATGCTGCATAGCAACGGTTTCCCACCTCGAAATTATCGCCTTTCAAGTAGTATTTTTTAAGCAGTAATTTTTAATTTGCTATGCAGGAATATTGGTATTGACCGAGAATAATGGAGTATACACGGCCAACGGATATACAACTAGATGTATATACAACTCTCGGTAGGAGGGTATAATATGTGGTCTATTTCAAGAGTGAGCCACGTCCCTTTGTATCATCAGATATACGAACAGTTGAAAGAGCGTATTATAAGTGGGCGCTACAAACCCGGTGATTGTCTTCCATCAGAAGAAGAGCTCGCCAAGGTGTTGTCTGTCAGTCGTATGACCGCCAGACGCGCAGTGTCGCTGCTTGCTAATGAGGGGATGGTGAGACGGGAACAGGGACGAGGAACCGTGGTTGTGAGTCCGAAAATCGTACGAACGCTTGCGAAGCTCACGAGCTTTTCGGAGGATATGACAATAAAGCAAGTCGCTGATAGTTGTAAGGTTCTTAAAGTTGAACACACCGTGATGCCGGCACATGTGGCGGAGGCACTAACGGTAGGGGATGAGCGTGACTGTGTGAAACTCATCCGGTTAAGATCTACCGATGACTCACCGATAGCGTTGCAAATCAACTACTTTCCGTATGATAGATTTGCAGGGCTTCTCACAGATAACTTACCTTTGAATTCAGTATACAAGTTGTTTGAGGAACATTTCGGGATCGTAATATACAGAGGCGATCAGACGGTAGAGGCTCGTCTTCCCAGTGGTGAAGAGGCATCCTTGCTAGGTATACCCACTAGAATGCCGGTTCTCCATCTGGAAAGGGTGACCTATGACAGAGACGATACCCCTATCGAACTCGGAATAGCAGTCTACAGAAGCGATCGCTTCAAATGGCGGGGAAGCCTTTTGCGTTAATGTTGCCTGTTTCTTGTGGTAACCACAGTTAATCCTGACACAAGATTCCCAGCAAAGGAGTAGCAAAAGATGTCTAAAGAGACTCAACCTCTACTCGAAATGATAGGTATAACCAAAATTTTTCCAGGCACGGTAGCTCTTGACGGTGTTGATTTCATGCTTCGTCGAGGAGAGGTGCACTGTCTTGTGGGGGAAAACGGGGCAGGTAAGTCAACTCTGGTGAAGGTGTTATCAGGAGTGTATCCTCCGGAAAAAGGAGAGATACGGCTTGATGGAGAGGAGGTGAAGGTTAGAACACCCTTTGAAGCAAGGAAACTGGGAATTGAGATTGTAAGTCAAGAACCGGAACTTGTGCCTGAGATTTCAGTTGCAGAGAACATTTTTCTAGGTCGTGTGCCGAAGATATCTAATGGGTCATTTGTAATAGATTGGCATGCGCTAAGTGATAAGGCTGAACAAGTACTGAGGTCTTGTGGGTTTGATATTGATCCGCGTCAGCATGTTTCAGAATTGAGCACATCTAACAGGCATTTGGCTGCAGTAGCCAAGGCAGTGGCGGGAGATCCGAAGATTTTAATTCTTGATGAGCCTACCGCTGCTTTAGGTGGCAAAGAAGTTGAAGCCTTATTTGGCTTGGTGAAGAGGCTGGTTGCTAAGGGTACTTCAATAATATATGTATCTCACAGATTGGAAGAGCTGTTTCTAATAGGGGATCGTATTACAGTTTTGAAAGACGGCAAACGGGTTTCCACTGAAGATGTAAAAACCATCACACAAAAAGAACTAGTGAAGTTAATGGTAGGAAGGGAAATCGGGAAGCAATACGGTTCCAGGCAAGCTAAGATCGGTCAAGAGATACTCGAGATGATCCATGTTTCTGATGGTAAAACCTTAAAGGATGCAACGTTGACAGTGCGTGAAGGTGAAGTTGTCGGCTTAGCGGGTTTGGTTGGAGCCGGAAAGACTGAAGTCCTGAAGTCAATTGCAGGAGCATCCAAGGTTGAGGCCGGAGAGATGATGATATTTGGGAAGAGTCGGGTGCCGAGAAGTCCACGTGAGGCATTGAAAATGGGAGTTGGCTATGTTACAGAAGACCGGAAGCATTTAGGGCTCGTAATGAATCTAACAGTGGGTTGGAATATTCTAACGAGTGTGCTTCCTCGTTTATGTCGGCATGGCATAATTCAATATTCCCAATGTAACAAGGTTATTAATGATTCCGTTTCCTCACTTAAAGTGAATCCTCCTGAACCATTGAAGATCTCAGGTGAGCTCAGCGGTGGTAATCAGCAAAAAGTGGTTCTGGGAAAAGTTCTTGCTATGAATCCACGATTAGTGCTGCTGGATGAGCCTACGAAAGGCGTTGATGTGGGAGCTAAGGAAGAGATTTACGGAATCATCAATAGATTAGCAGAATCCGGAGTAGGGATTTTGCTTGCATCTTCAGAGATGCCTGAGCTAATAGGCTTAAGCGATAGGATAGTAATCATGAGAGACGGTACAACAGTCGCAGAATTAGCGGCAGAAGAAGCTAATGAAGAAGCCATTCTTAGGTCTGCCATAGGAGGATGAGCCGTGGTAGGGAAACAAACATGGACTAAGTACACAGCACTGCTGGGTTTAATTGCATTGACAGCTATTTCAGCAGTTATATCGGATCATTTCTTGACAGTTAGTAACTTATTTAACATCCTTCGACAAGTGTCAATTAACGGTTTGCTTGCTACAGGCATGACATTTGTCATTATTTCAAAAGGCATTAACCTTTCTGTAGGGAGTATTCTTGCATTGAGTGGAGTTCTGGGTGCGTTAGCTATCAATGCAGGACAGAGCATATTTGTCGTGATATTAATCTGTATAGGAGTAGGCTGTATAGCAGGAGCTATCTCAGGGTTTATTATCACACGGGGAGGACTTGAGCCATTCATCGTAACGCTGGCAATGATGACGATTCTAAATGGGCTTACATTGGTAGCCTGTGATGGGAGAACTGTGATACTAACCAGGAGGTTACCTGCTCTAAATAATATTGGTAATGGGTACTGGGGACCTGTCCCGATTCCGGTAGTGATAATGATGGCAGCGTTTCTCATAGCTTCATTCATTCTCATTTATACGCCCTATGGAAGGCACATCTACTATACCGGTGGGAATGAAGATGCTGCATTTCTTTCAGGAATACCTACTCAGAACGTGAAACTCAATGCATATGTAATCAGTGGAATTCTGGCAGGCTTAGGAGGCCTGCTGTATCTGGGTAGACTGGGGGTCGGCGAACCTACCGCAGGTGGCGGGTTTCAAACCAACGCTATTGCTGCTACCGTCATCGGGGGTACAAGCATGGCAGGGGGAAAGGGAGGCGCCTGGTTTACCATAATCGGTGTTCTTATCATTGGTTTGATTGATAATATCCTCAACCTGATGAACGTTTCTCCTTATATCCAAGATGTTTTCAAAGGTCTCATAATAATCAGCTCTGTATATGCAAGTCGAAAACGGTAATAGATAATGTAATACTAAGTTTACAGAAGTCCTAACAGAAGATAGGCCTAAATGCAATAAACGCTACTACAAGACGTACAATCTTGAGTATCGTGCGAATGCACAAACCAGATGTCGTATCAGTCACTACAAGTTCAAACTACTTTTCAAC
Organism: Firmicutes bacterium UBA5449; assembly: GCA_002424305.1. Taxonomy (GTDB): domain Bacteria; phylum Bacillota; class SHA-98; order UBA4971; family UBA4971; genus UBA4971. Next base: position 27,979 of record DIQZ01000078.1, on the reverse strand, counting down.
GCTTCATCGCACGATACTCATGAAACATAATGGTATATACATAGCTTAGAGTAATGTGGCAGGTAGGTCTACTCCCTATCCGCCACATTGCTGCATACTTTGCGCCTATGAATTATGGAAAAGGCGACGGGAAACGCAGACGGGAGGAAAGCTAGGCCATGGCTGATATAATCGTCGGAATTGATGTAGGCTCTACAAATGTTAAGGTTGTTGCATTTGATCTGAATGCGAATCAGCTCTCAGGTTATAGTGAACGGCTGACCGTCTATCACCCTAAAGCTGACTGGTCAGAATATGACCTTGATGAGACGTGGGAAGCAACTAAGGTTTGTCTGTCTCGCGTAGCAGACTCTGTGCGCGAAACCGGAGAGATAAAGGCAATAGGCATTACCAGTGTAGCTGAGACCGGTGTGCCAATAGATGAACATGGTAAGTGTCTGTTCCCCGGAATAGCATGGTATGATCCTCGTACAGAGGCAGAAACAGAGTGGTGGGATTCTGAGGTCGGCGCCAACCGGATATACGAGATAACCGGAGTTCCGCTACATCCAAAATGTTCTATCAGTAAGATTATGTGGCTAAGACAAAATGAACCTGAGGTGTTTGCGAAGACACGAAAATGGCTTTCCGTGTCAGACTTTGTGGCGTTTAGATTGACCGGTGAATGTTGTACAGACCCCTCTCTGGCAGGAAGAACTATGGCGTTCGACATTACCGGGAAGAAATGGGCCAAAGGCCTCATTGAAACAGCAGGGTTGGAAGAGGAGCTCTTCCCTGAAGTAAGGGAATCCGGAGCCTCGGCCGGAATCATTCGAAAGTCTGTCGCTCGAGAGATTGGACTTCCGGTCGGGACGTATGTGTCAGTATCAGGCCACGATCATATCTGTGCGTCTTTCGGCGCAAGAGTAGTTGCAGGTGTTCCTGTGGTAAACTCTACAGGTACTGCAGAGGGGTTTGTAGTTCGTGGGGATTCTCCGGTGCTGGACGATGATTACAGGAAGGCAGGATGGGCCTGGGGTTGCGATGTCATTCCTGACAGGTACACAATGTTTGGAACTGCCACCGCATCCGGGGCTGCAATAGAATGGCTTAGACGGAACCTGAGCCCTTCGGGAAGGCACAACCGGCCTGACGTGTTGACATATGAAGATCTCATCTGCGAAGCAAAGAGTGTTGAACCGGGTTGCCTCGGCATGATGGCTGTACCACACTTCAGGGGTAGGGGATGTCCGGAAAGGGACAGGTTTGCCAGAGGCGCGTTTGTCGGAGTCTCTACCTTCCATGACCACCGATATTTCGTGCGAGCAGTCTTTGAAGGACTCTGCTACGAGCTGAGATCAATTCTGGAAGCCGCTGAGAAGCACGCAGGGAACATATTTGAAGAAATAGTTGTCATAGGTGGCGGTGCCCGTAACATGTTTTGGCAGGAATTGAAAGCCACAATTCTTAACAGACGATTGGTCATCCCTGAGATCTCTGAAGGTGGCGCTCTAGGCGCAGCCTTGCTGGCGGCATGCGGTTCAGGCATTATTCGGGAGCTTGGTGACGTAAGACCGAATGTGGACAAGCATATTCTGGACCCCAACACAAGCCTGAGTGAATTCTATGATGACCTTTATCGCAACAAATATGTTCAACTATATCCTTTGCTAAAAACATTGAACAAAGAATCCCAATGCTAGATGAGACAGGTAAGACCTGTTGCTGTCTCAGAATAGCGGAGGTGAACGAAAAATGCGAAAACCTAAAGTTGTGATTACGCCAAGGTCGTTTCCGTGGAGCATTGAAGGGATTTGCGAGCCCCTGAAGAAGCAGGGCTATCACCTTATCAAGAACCCGTATGGCAGAGTCCTCACTGAAGACGAAATGTGTGAGCTGTGCCGGGACGTTGACGGTATTATTGCCGGTGGGGATCCGATAACCGGTAGAGTCTTGCACGAGGCAAAGTATCTAAAGGGTATTTCCAAGTACGGTTCCGGACTGGACACCATAGATATGGACGCTGCTTGTAAACTTGGTATTGCGGTCAAGGGAGGCGCCGGAGCAAACGCAGTGTCCGTCGCTGAGCTCGCGATTGCGCTGTTGATTTGTGCCTATCGAGGCATATGTTCTTCTGCACTGAGCACGAAGAGTGATGGTTGGAAGGAGACGAGGGGCCGCGAGGTAATGGGTTCCACAGTAGGTATAGTGGGGTGTGGAAACATTGGTCGAGAGTTTGCCAAGCGCGTATCGGCCTTTGGGGCAAATGTATTGATATACCATAGAAGACCCGTGCAACAGCAGGTTCTGGACATGTGCGGCGCAAGACAGGTAAGCTTTGATACCTTGCTGGCAGAGAGCGATGCCGTATCATTACACTGCCCCCTAACGCCTCAGACTGTACGACTCATGGGTAGGGACGCTATTGCACGAATGAAAAACGGAGCGGTGTTGATCAATACAGCCAGGGGAGAACTTGTAGACGAAGATGCCTTATATGATGCATTGACTGTCGGTAAACTGCGTGCAGCCGCACAGGACGTATTTTCGTGCGAGCCTCCTGAACCCGGCCACAAGTTGCTGTTATTAGACAATTTCATGCTTACCGCGCATATAGGCGCGTCCACGGATGAAGCAGTGATCCGAATGGCGACCCGGGCAGTGGAAAATATGGTGGAGCTTCTGGGATGTCAGACGGAACAATGCGTGACCTAGACATCCCTTCGCGAATAATTTGATTCCATTAATCCCTTACGATAAGATGATGGAAAAGGCTTTGAACGGGGATGAACGCAAGAATGGAAGGGGCTGTGTTCAATGACCTTTTTCTCCATCGCAAAGAAAAGCCAATATGAACAGAAGATCCAACGTTCTGTTTTCATAGGCCATGCTTCGGCTGCCGCAGATGAGGAGGCAGCAAAGCAGTTCATAGCTGAGGTGAGAGAAGAGCATGCCCAGGCCACCCATAACTGTTATGCTTATCAGGTCGGGCTCAGTGAAAACCCTTTAACCTACTACAATGATCACGGTGAACCGTCAGGCACTGCCGGTCGTCCAATCCTTAGCGCCATCTTGAAAGCAGGCGTTACCAATACTGTTGTTGTGGTAACGAGGTACTACGGTGGCCGAAAACTAGGGGTAAGGGGACTTATTGACGCCTATCATACTACAGCCGCAGCCACCTTGGAGCAAGCCGGGAGAATTCAAGTCATCCCTCGTCTTCTCATGGTCATAACCTGTGAATATTCTGAGTTGGACCAGGTCAATTATTTGCTCAGCCAATATGACGCGGTTATTAAAAACACCGATTATAAAGATAACGTCTCCCATGAACTCCTAGTCCCTGAGGCGGACTATGCTGCCGTTATCGCACAGCTTTCTGCCATCCCAGGGGTTGAGTGGAAGGGAACCGGGTGATTTGACTGATTTCCCGATTTCCATCCGTGGTAACCCTATATCTCATGCGCCACCGTCATTGCCTCATAAACCGCATGGGTTATCCGGCGAGGCTTGGATGCATCTCCGATAACATAGTAACTTATGCCAGAACCTTCCAGTTGATTTGCCAATGAATCCTCAGGGCCGGAGCCTACAGCAATCACAACAGAGTCAAAATCCCCTAAGGTTTCTGTCTTTCCGTCTTTTTCGTAAGTAATGTCACGCTCACCGATACCGGATAACGTTGCTCCGGTAATGCTTTTTACGTTGTGTTTCTCAAGTCTTTCGAAGAGAAGAGGGCCTACCAGTGGACCGATGTCTGCGCCTATCTGAGGAAGCATCTCCAAGATAGTAACCTTGTGGCCTTTTTCGGCTAGAAACTCAGCAGTCTCACAGCCTACAAGCCCACCGCCGATCACTGCGACTTTCTTTCCCACCCGGATATTGTCGGCAAGTACATCCCATGACTTCACTACATTCTTGCGATCTGCCCCGGGGACTTCCACTGAAGCAGGACGCGCGCCTGTAGCAACCACGACGACATCAGGGTTCTCAGCACGGATCGCGTCGATTGTTGCTTCCTTATTGAGATGGACTTCTATGCCGAGTCTTTGCATTTCTCCGGTGAGAAAATCATGAAACGTACCGATTTCTTCCTTATAGGGGGATGCGGCAGCAAGGGGAAGCTGGCCTCCAAGGGCATTTGTCTTCTCCCAAAGCCGAACTTTATGCCCTCTGAGCGCAGCTACCCTTGCAGTCTCCATTCCCGCAGGACCTCCTCCGACAACAAGTACCTTTCGTGGGGCTTGTGCTTTAGACATATGGAATTTGCGTTCAAAACCTGTACGGGCGTTGACTGTGCAGCCTATTCGCTGCTCTACCAGGAGCTCATCGATACAAGCCTGGCAACATGCGATACATTTGCGGACTTCATCGGCTCGACCTTGCGTCACTTTGTTCGGTAAGTTTTCATCAGCGAGAAGACCCCGTCCAAAGGCGATGAGATCGGCTTTGCCTTCAGCTAAGATTGTTTCTGCGAGCGCAGGATCGTTAATCCTTCCTACAGCAATGACAGGAATACTTACAACTGATTTTATGCCTTCCGCAAGGTCTACAAGACATCCCCTCGGCCTGGAAAGCGGTTGGATCATCCAGGTTACGGTTTCGTAGAAACCTGCGGTTATATGTATGGCATTGATGCTTTCTTGCTCAAACCTTTTGGCAATGGTTTTGCTTTCGTCTAAGGTAAGCCCTCCGGGCATCTTCTCATCCGCACTTATCCTGGCCAGAACAGGGTACTCAGGTCCCACAGCCTGTCTAACAACGCGAATTACTTCGAGCGGAAATCGCATCCTGTTTTCAAGTGTGCCTCCATACTCATCCATCCTCTTGTTTGTGTGTGGAGATAAGAACTCGCACAACAGGTACCCGTGTGCGCAGTGCACTTCCACTGCGTCGAATCCTGCGGCTTTTGCACGCGTTGCAGCTTTACCATAGTCTTCAATAAGGCCTGCAATCTGGTCTTTTGTCATTTCCATAGGCAATTCCCCGGTGACCGGGGCTGTAACGGGTGACGGCGCAAGCGGGGGATGGCCTGTTACTTTTGACGTAGTCTGCCTGCCTGCATGAAAAAGCTGTACTGCTATCTTTGCTCCATGAGCGTGCACTGCGTCAGTTAGGCTTCGCAAACCGGGAATGAACCTGTCCGAAAAAATGGCTACTTCGTTTGGGAAGCCCTTCCCAAGAGGATGAACGTGGGAAGCTTCTATAATGATGAGACCTACTCCACCTTTTGCCCTGGCTTCATGATAGGCACGAAATGTATCAGTTACTGAGCCGTCTTCGTACCCGAAATTGCTTATCATCGGAGGCATGACCATGCGATTCCGAAGTTCCATATTTGCGATTTGTATCGGACTTGTAAGAAGCTTAAAACCTGCCATTGTGATACCCGCTCCCTTCTTGCGCTTAACTATGAGCTTCAACGTATAGTTTCCGCCAAATTTGGAGCGAGTATGCCAGATTCGGTGAATCTGTCTTTTACCTATATCTTTTGGATGATTTTCTGCATAGCAGAGCAAATACACATATAAAATGACACTTTACATATGTGAAGTAGGAGTGTATACTAGTATCGCAAGAACATACAGATGTGTGCCTATAGCTTACACATATATTGCCAGGGCGCACGTGTGTTGCCAAGGGGAGGGATCAGTTGATGGATTTTGGGGTACGACTCAAGAAGATCCGCACCAATTCAGGGATGAGCGCGAGGGACCTGGCAAATCGGGTAGGCGTTTCCGCAAGTTTCATTTATCAGTTGGAGAGGGGCGAAGCAGCGCCTTCATACTCAACGCTGAAGCGGATCGCAAGTGTCCTCGGAACTGCGGTTTCGGTACTTACAGATGATGAGTTTCCGGATGAATGGGTGGTAGCGCGTAAGTCAGGGCGCAGGCACATTGTAGCAGGTCACGAAACTCGCGGAGTGGAAGTGCAACTCTTGGCCTTTCTCGGCTCGCGGAATAAGCGTATGCAAGGCTGTGTAGTCACTCTGCAGGCGGGATATGGTTATTCCAAGGAGGACTTTCCTTTTGGTCATGACAGAGATGATTTCGTCTATGTCCTCACAGGAGCCTTAGACGTAGAGAGCGGAGGAAAATGGTATCACCTGGAACAGGGGGACGCAGCATATTTTTCTCTCCATGACATGGAGGGGGTAAGAAACCAGGAAGAGACCCAGGCTCAGCTGTTATGGATAGTATCCCCTTCGGGAGCCTAGTCGATTTTGCAGTGGCATTGATCGTGTGTCTGAACTTCAAGGTTCAGATGACTTGAGGAGAACTTGGGGGTAGCTTATATGGGAAAAGAGATAGAGCAAACATTTGAGCGGAAATTTGACAAGGTTAATAGCATAGTGGACAAGCATGAGCGGAAGGTTTCAAACCTCATTGCTATACTCCAGGAGATTCAAGGGGAGTACCGGTACCTTCCTGAAGAAGTATTGATGTACGTTGCCACTACTTTAGGCATCTCGCCTGCTACAGTCAATGGTGTGGCTACGTTCTATACCCAATTTTCTATGAAGCCCAAAGGAAAGTACGTAATCAAGGTGTGTGACGGAACAGCCTGCCACGTCAGGCACTCTGAGAAGCTACGCTACTTAGTCCGTGACAAACTCGGGCTTGATGATTCAAAGGATACTACAGATGATATGAGATTTACTCTTGAAACTGTTTCGTGTATTGGCGCGTGTGGGCTGGCGCCTGTTGTCACGGTAAATGACGACAAGGTTTACGGGCAGATGACCCCTGAGGCCTTATCTATAGTTCTGGACCAATTAATAGCTGAGGAACGTTCAGAGGGAGCTGCGGAAAAACAGGCAGGGCGAGTTGATCAAGGCTCGGTTGGGAATGGACAAGCACACGAGCCGGACGGCGGAAAGGGGTGTCAATGTTGCTAGAGTCTCGCAAGGATGTAGAAAGAATTGCAGAACGGGTTTGCAAAGGCCTGGAACAACAGAAGGTACGTGCTATGGTCTGTGCCGGGACAGGTTGTCTCGCCAACGGATCACTCAAGGTATATGAGAAGCTTAGGGAACTTGTTGCCGAAAAGGGCTTGCTGGTTGACTTAGACATGACTGAAGATGCGTGTGGCGGGGCCCATGACAGCGACAAGGCTAACTGTAATACTAACGCCTCTTGCGAAGTGGATTCTACTCATGGTGCTGAATCGGTTCCTGAAAATGGTATCGGGATAGAGAAAAGCGGGTGCCATGGTTTCTGTCAGATGGGTCCGCTTGTCCGCATCGAGCCTCACGGTATTCTCTATGTTTCGGTAAAGCCTGAGGATGTGGAAGAGATTGTAGAGGAGACTCTGATTAAGGGCAAGGCTGTAACGCGTCTTCTCTACCAAGATTCATCGTCAGAAACAGCAGTTAAGACTGAGGATTCAATCCCTTTCTATAAGCGTCAGCATCGTGTAGTTCTGGCTAACTGCGGCAAGATTAACCCGGAAGACATCAGAGAGGCAGTTGCAATAGGCGGTTATCATGCCATCGCGAAGGCGTTGGATGAGATGACGCCGACTGAAGTTGCTGAGCTCATCAGTGCTTCCGGACTCAGAGGACGGGGAGGCGCTGGCTTTCCAACCGGCCGCAAGTGGGGTTTTGCGCAGGCTGCGAAATCCGACAAGAAATATGTCATATGTAACGGAGACGAGGGCGATCCAGGCGCATTTATGGATAGAAGTGTAATGGAAGGGGATCCTCACAAGGTTCTTGAGGGTTTAATGATTGCAGCCTACGCCATCGGTGCTGATGAGGGATTCATATATGTGCGGGCTGAATACCCCGTGGCAGTGGCCAGACTTGAGAAAGCCGTTAGAGAGGCCAGAGAGTATGGGTTACTCGGACAAAACATCCTCGGGAGCGACTTCTCGTTTGATATTACTATAAAGGAAGGCGCGGGTGCGTTCGTCTGCGGTGAAGAAACCGCGCTCATCTCTTCAATTGAGGGCAGGCGAGGCATGCCAAGCCCACGGCCTCCTTATCCGGCAGCGAAAGGCCTTTTTGGTAAGCCGACCATCATAAATAATGTGGAGACTCTTTCGAATTTACCCACCATAGTCCTGAACGGACCTTCGTGGTTCAAGGAAAACGGGACGGAGACAAGTCCGGGCACGAAGACATTTGCTCTTGCAGGCCAGGTAGTGAACACAGGCCTGGTAGAGGTGCCTATGGGATTTCCTCTGAGAGACCTTGTCTTTGAGGTTGGAGGAGGCACTCGTACAGGCAAGCCGTTCAAGGCTGTGCAAATCGGAGGGCCATCCGGAGGCTGCTTGGCCAAGGACCAGCTCGATGTGGCGTTGGACTATGAGTCGCTGCGTAAGGTCGGGGCGATGGTAGGTTCAGGCGGGATAGTCGTAATGGATGAGGACACTTGTATGGTAGAGGTTGCAAGATTCTTCATGCAGTTTGCTCAGAACGAGTCGTGCGGGAAATGCGTGCCTTGTCGTGAGGGGACTAAGCAGATGCTTGCCCTCCTTACGAAGATCACAGACGGCGAAGGTACAATGGAAGACCTGGAACTCCTGGAGGAACTTGCCCTTGCAGTAAAAGACGGGGCTCTTTGTGGCTTGGGAAAGACTGCGCCAAATCCGGTCTTGACGACCCTCAAGTACTTCCGTTCTGAGTATGAGGCGCACATTTTGGAGAAACGATGTCCTGCAGGGGTTTGTCAAGCATTGAAAGTCTACGCCATTGATCCTGACAAGTGCCGTGGATGCACTCTGTGTGCAAAGGCGTGCCCTGTAGGCGCAATATCAGGTGAGCGGAAGAAACCCCACAGTATCGACGCAGAGAAGTGCATCAAGTGTAACACCTGCGTTGAGAAATGTCGGTTCGGGGCGATAATCAAGAAATAGACACGATCATAATGAGGAACACGATTTGCGATAGAGTAGAACGCAACCTAAGTGGGGGAGGGAACTAAATATGGCTTATGTAACTGTTGATGGGGAAACAGTTGAAATAGACGGAGAAAAGAATGTCCTGGAGCTGGTGCGCAAAGCAGGAATTGAACTTCCGACTTTTTGCTACCACTCGGAGCTGTCTGTATATGGAGCATGCCGTATGTGTAGCGTCGAGGTAGACAATATGGGCCTTGTGGCAGCTTGTTCTACACCTCCTGCAGACGGTATGGTCATTCACACGAATACCAAGAGGACGCAGAGATTGCGCAAGATGGTAGTGGAGCTTCTCCTCGCGAACCATCACAGGGATTGTACTACATGTGACAAGAACGGCGCCTGTAAGCTCCAGAGCCTCGCCTATCAGCTAGGCGTCCGCAAGGTGCGCTTTGGTGAGAGGAAAGAGATACTTCCCATTGATGATGACAACCCTTCAATTGTCCGGGATCCGAACAAGTGCATCCTTTGCGGTGACTGTGTCAGGGTCTGTTCAGAGATTCAGGGCATAGGGGCGTTGGACTTTGTGGGACGAGGGGCTGACACTTGCGTTAGCCCGGCATTTGGAAGGAAACTCGGAGAGGTCGAATGTGTGAACTGTGGTCAATGTGTTGCTGTATGTCCCACAGGTGCTCTAACCGGGAAGTCTGAGGTAGAGGCAGTCTGGAACGCGGTAAGTGATCCGTCTAAGGTAGTTGTGGCACAGATTGCGCCTGCAGTGCGCGTTGCCTTAGGCGAGATCTTTGGAAAGAAGCCGGGAGAGCTGGAAACAGGCAGGATCGTTGCTGCGCTGAAAAAGGTTGGTTTTACGAAAGTCTTCGATACAGTATTTGCAGCCGACCTCACCGCAGTGGAGGAGTGCGATGAGTTTTTGCGCCGTCTTGCTAAGCATGAGCGATTGCCTCAGTTTACATCGTGCTGTCCCGGATGGGTGAAATTTGCTGAGCAACACTACCCGGAGATACTCGATAATGTTTCCACATGCAAGTCTCCTCAGCAGATGTTCGGCTCTGTCATAAAGAAGTTTTATGGGAAAGAGCTGGGTATTGAACCGAAGGATATCTTTGTTGTCTCGATAATGCCATGCACAGCAAAGAAATTTGAGGCAAAGAGGCCTGAGTTCACAGAAGACGGTATTCCGGATGTGGATGCAGTCCTTTCCACAAGCGAACTGGGTCTACTCTTAAAACAGGCAGGGATAGTGTTTGATGAGCTTGAGGGACAGGCTTTTGACCGGCCATTCGGGCTGACTACAGGAGGCGGGGTGATCTTCGGGGTCACCGGTGGCGTAGCAGAAGCAGTCTTGAGGACTGCGGCGGCTGCACTCAAGATCGACTTAGGATGCGTTGAGTTCAAGGAAGTCAGAGGATTCCAGGGCTTGCGCGAGGCGACTGTACTCCTTGGAGATGTAGAGCTTAACTTGGCAGTGGTCCATGGGCTGGGGAATGTGCGTAAGCTAGTAGATGCCGTCCGGCGTGGTGAGGCCAAATACGATTTGATTGAGGTTATGGCATGCCCGGGCGGGTGTGTGGGAGGCGGAGGACAGCCGCAGCCAAATGATACTGAGTCAAGAAAGGCAAGGGGCAAAGGACTATACCTCAGCGATCGGATGGCGCAGCTTCGTAGCCCCAGCGAGAACCTGGCAGTGACGAAGTTATATGAGACCTATTTGAATGAGCCGGGGAGCGAGCTTGCGCATGAAGTATTGCATACGAATTATGGGCCGCGCAGGAGGATTTCCGGGGACATTAAGATAAATGATACTAGCCCGGGCGCACTTGATGTTTCAGTGTGTGTCGGGACAGGATGTTACCTCAGAGGTTCATATGACGTCCTCCAAGCCTTCACAGAATTATCAGATAGGGATGACGTTGTAGGGAAGATCAATCTGAAAGCTACGTTCTGCTTGGAACACTGCGAGAACGGTGTATCCATCAAGGTTGGCGATAAGATAGTTACAGGAGTTACGCCTGAGAATGCAGAGCAGATCTTTGGGGAACAGGTAATTGCTAACCTTGAAACGGGCAGAGCCTCCTGTTTATGCAGTTCCGGCTGCGTGTCGACGGATGAGGAGAAGACAAGGAGGTAACTTAAATGGTTACTATCCAGGTATGTGTGGGTAGTTCGTGTTTTCTACGAGGCGCCCCTGATGTAATTAAGAAGTTCGAAGCCGTAATCGAGAAATATGCCCCACGGCAGGTAGAGCTCAAAGGCACGTTTTGCCAAGAGTTGTGTGGGAACGGTGTTACCGTTAGAATTAATGAGAAGGTTTTTACATCGGTAGCTCCTGAGGATGTTCCCAGGCTTTTTGAGGAGCAAGTCATTCCAATGCTCTACTGTCATGATGATGGTGCAGATATAGGCGGCTGATGAGTTAGTAAATCAAGCCTATACCTACAGGTAGGGATGGATCTGATTATTAGGCCTACCGGTCTACTACAAGGAAGGTGGTAACATGGGGATAATTACCACGATTGATGCCAAATGCAAGGACTGTTACAAGTGTTTGAGAACATGTCCTGTAAAGGCCATTAAGATGGAACGAGGCGCGCAGCCTCACGAACTCCATGCCAGGGTTTGCGAGGAACGGTGTATTTTTGACGGTAGCTGCGTCCTTACCTGTCCTCAGAATGCGAAGAAGGTTGCAAGCGATCTTGACAGCGTCAGGCCTCTTCTGGAGAAGGGCGAAAATGTCACTGCGAGCATAGCTCCGTCTTTTCCCTCTGTATTTCCTGATGTAGACCCTCGGGTTGTCCCGACAGCTCTCAGGTTGATTGGGTTCAGTTTTGTCCAGGAGACAGCAATCGGGGCTGAAATCGTCAGTGAGGAATATGAGAGACGATTCAGAGAAGATGAAATGCAGCTCATATCGAGTCCGTGCCCGGTAGTGGTGAATCTCATTGAACGGCACTATCCTGAGGTTATTCCATATCTTGCACCTATTGTGTCCCCTATGGTTGCCCACGGACGCTATCTAAAGCAAATCATGCCCGGTACAAGAGTGGTATTTATCGGTCCATGCATTGCAAAGCTCGGAGAGCGGGAGACGCCCGGGGTGGATGATGCTATTGACTTTGTCTTGACATTTGAAGAACTCAAAGACCTCTTTCGCCAATGCGGAATTGATTTAGGATCTCTCCAACCGTCTCGATTCGATGGTGCTGAACCTGATAGAGCCAGGCTCTTTCCTGTTGAAGGAGGTATGCTGAAGTCAGCCTCCTTAAGTACGGACATGCTTGACTGCGATGTGCTGACAGTCTCCGGGCTCGAGAGTTGCAAAGAGGTATTAAGGCAGTTCATCGAAGGTATGGAACGGGGTGACAAATCGTATCTCCCACGCCTTGTGGATATGCTGGCCTGTGAGGGTGGCTGCATTAACGGACCTAAGAATCCCAGCAAGGAAGATATATACACAAGAAGGGCTCGTGTTCTGGAATATGTGAAGCAGTCCCATGATGACCGTTGCCATAGCCAAAGATCAGGGGTTGGCTGTCAGGAGTCACCTAGGTGTTCTTCGCTCCCAAGAGAACTTCTCGAAAGGAGCTATCGCAATCTCAAACCTGTTGTAGAAGAGCCTGATGAGGAAGCAATCAGGGCAATATTGGCAAAGACCGGAAAGCACTCCAAGTCTGATGAGCTCAATTGTGGTGCATGCGGATACGATTCATGTAGAGACAAGGCTATCGCGGTATTCCAAGGGATGGCAGATCCTGAAATGTGTATCCCTCATATGCGTGAGAGGGCAGAATCAGTGGCTAACCTTTTTGTCGCGTCCACTCCTAATGCCATAATCGTAATAGATGAGAACGAGACTATTCGTGATCTCAATGCTGCTGCAGAGGGAATGTTCAAGACGAAAAAGGGGGAGGTCGTAGGGAAAAACCTTTCCTCTATCATGGAACCCGGGCACTTCAGGAAGGCACTCCAAGAGAAAGCTGTCATGCAGGGCGAGGTTTGCTATCCTGATATGGAGCTCGTCACATACCAGACTATATTCTATGAACCCGGTGAAAGGTTGGCAATGGGTATCATAGCTGACATAACTGAGGAGAGGAAACGCGAGAGACGCCTCCTGGAGATACGTGAGCAGACTCTCGATAAAGCACAGGGAGTTATAAACAAGCAGATGGAGGTTGCTCAGAAGATAGCAGGGCTGCTTGGGGAAACCACTGCTGAAACCAAGGTGCTCCTGACCAAACTCATGAATACCTTCAAGAACGAGGGGGAGGACGATGAAGCGTCTTCACGTTGAAGTAGAGCATCGTCAGCTGAATAAGCATGGTGAAGAGCTATGTGGTGACAGCGTAGAGGTGGAGACCTGCCCTGACTCTACTATAGTGGTGCTTTCTGATGGATTGGGAAGTGGAGTCAAAGCAAACATTCTCTCATCGCTGACTGTCAGAATGGCGGTTACCATGCTTAAGGGAGGGCTAACTCTGGAGGAGGTTGTGGAAACCTTTGCTCACACCTTACCTGTGTGTGAGAAGAGGCAACTAGCCTACTCAACATTTAGCATCCTCCAAATTTTCAACGATGGCAATGTCTATCTTGCTGAATACGACAGTCCTCCCGCGTTTATCGGACGTGGCAATCGGCTCCGTATTGTGCCTAGATCAGAGCGTATTATGGGTGAGCGAGTTATAAGGGAGGCGTTCTTCCCTGTTGGGGACGGAGATTGGATTGTGTTGGCAAGTGATGGAGTTCTTCACGCCGGTATCGGGGGAATATGGAACATAGGGTGGGGATGGGATAGGGTCAGTGACTATGTCTGCTCTACCGCAGCCCGCACCACACTGGCTTCAGAACTCGCAGAGGAAATTGCTGGAGTAACCGACAAACTGTACGCCTACAAACCGGGAGACGATGCTACTGTGGTAGCTGTGCGGATTAGGCATCCACGCTGTCTCACCATGCTTGTAGGCCCTCCGGTGGATCCTAAAGACGACCGTGAGGTTGTGAGTAAATTGCTTTCCGCTTCGGGGAAAAAGGTAGCCTGCGGTGGAACTACAGGAAATATCGTTGCGCGGGTTCTCAATAGACCTATTACTGTAGATCTTACTCCTCATGACAAGCGGATTCCCCCCATTGGTAAGCTGGAGGGAGTAGACCTTGTCACCGAAGGTATGCTGACGCTTTCATATACCCTTGAGCAGTTGGAGTCAGGTGTGAAGTTGACGGACGCCACTATGAAAAGGGATGGCGCAAGTCGTCTAACAGCACTGCTCCTTGAAGCTGACTATCTTCGCATAATTGTGGGAAGAGCGATAAATCCCGCCCACCAAAGCCCTGATGTTCCCAGGAATCTTGCGCTGAAGCACAAGATTGTTGACGGCTTAGCGCAGACACTGCGTGGCATGGGAAAGACGGTCAAGGTAGAGTACTATTAACCCCGAATCTCTATGCTACCGACCCCGCCTTTTACCTCAAGCTCAACCCGGTTTTCAGCCGTATCGAAGTTAGGGGAGATGTATTCATCATTGATACGTGTGTAATCACCGTATATCTGGACTGACCCTATTCCGGTCTTTGTGCGTATGCTTGCTGCGACACCCTTAGGAATCCGGATAACGGTTTCTCCGACTCCACCTGAAAGTGTAACCTTTGCATGGCCTGTTGCAGGTAGGGTCAAATCTGTTCTGCCTACGCCGGTCCGTACTTCAACGTCAGTTGCGAGAATGCGCTCGAGATCAATACGGGATTCCCCGACCCCGGTGTGTACAGTCAGGCTTATCGGTATGTCTTCATTAAGCATGAGATCCCAGTTCCTTGCAGGCTGTCTGCCCAAACCAAAGAAATTAAAATCGAAAAGGACATTTCTGTTTTCAGTGCCTAACACAAGGTGTGCTTCATCTGCGATAATTTTGAAATCCTCTGTCAGCCATTCTCCTACCGCTGTGTCCACTGTGCCACTGATAAGATCTGATGAATCCTGAAGCGAGCTTAAGCATAGGGTACCGACACCCATTTTGATCTCTATGTCTGCGCTTGTTGCGCCGGAAAGAGGTTTCTGTACTCTCGTACGAGTAATGGCTCCTCTTGCAGTCGGAGAACGCAGGGCGAATCCGGATCCTGCGATAATTATGAGCACAATGATTATGATGATAGATGTCGATACGGATCCTCTTCCCAGTATTAGTTCAAGCCCCAGCGCAATAAGGATGAGAGGCCAAAATCTTGCAATCGCTGTCCATATGCTCCAGTTTATCAACCCGAAATTGGAAAGGAGAAGCAAAACGCCAAGGAGTATTAGCACTAAAGGCAGTACTATGCTGCTTCTCCGCCTTCTCTTCCCTCCGTCATGATCTCTATCAGCCATGGCTCATTCTCCTTTCCTATCGGTGCCTTGTCCCCTGAGTAGCAGGACACCAACGATAATAAGGACAATCGGCATCAACGTGCGTGCATTCAGCCAGTAAAGCCAAGGGATGTTGAGTGTGCGTGCCAGAAAGACCACGCCCAGTCCGACTAGCCAAATCCCTATAACGACATTGATAGCAGGTCTTTGAGATTGCCGGTCTGCTGAACGGATAGATTCAGCCACTTCTTGCGCCTTCTCTCTCATTTCTTCCGCACCTTCGCGGATGGTCTCAGACGTTGAGGCCTCACCCCTGTCAGGATACGGCATGATTATCCACAGAATTAGATAGGCAGCAACGCCTATGCCTGAATACAGGCCCAGCAGCACGAAGCCAAGGCGCACGATGGTTGAATCTACTTCAAGGTATTCTGCAATTCCACCGCATACACCGCCAATCATAGAGCTGACTCGACTTCGGTAAAGTTTCTTCAATGTTTTCACCTCATTTATGCAAAACACTCGTTATCAAAATGCCATTGGAACCTCTAACAAGTTCATATTCTCCACTGTTCTTCTGAGTCCTTCCTAAGTATGTCTTTTTGCAGATAAATACGTTTTTCATCCATTATCTAAGTAAGAGGCGGGTTACCGCCGGCCTTGCATTAAGCACGTGATTAACTTAGGTCAGGCGAAGTGAGTTCAGTGTCAACAATGTATGGCTTGACATATTATATTCTGACTGCAGAAAGGTCTGCAGGACGTCCTATTCTGTGCAGGCTATCTGAAGGAGGCTAGTCATATGACAGATATCAGCAAGCCAAACCCTAGTTGGTGTGGTGGTTCATGGTGGTGGATCATAATAATCATCATCATAATTTGCATCGTTTGCTTCTGTCTGTTCGGAATCTAACCCGGTGGAACGCTGATTACGACAATGAGAATGAAACGTCAATCCCCATAGAGCAGGTAGAATCAGGGCCCGTCTAGGATGCGCGGGCCCTCTTTTTGGAGGCTTCCTCTGCTTCTTTCTTAATCTCGTTTTGGATTCTAATTTCCTCCAAAATTTCGCTTGCCGTAAGAAAAGTATAACCTTGTGCTTGCAGGGTTTCGATTATTTCAGGGAGAGCATCCACTGAGCCGGTTAAATCCTCGTCAGGTCCGCCTGCAGAATGATGAAGGACAATGACACCGCTTTCCACTCTCGGAATGACGTTTTCCATGACTTCTTCCTTGGAGAGGCCCCACCAGTCCAGAGAGTCCACTGTCCAAAGAAGGACATTATAACCCTCATCACCAATGGCCTTGACTGCAGGAGGGTCAAGTGCCCCATATGGCGGGCGTACTACCAAAACATCTTCTCCTGTAATGTCAGACAAGGTTTTCCTGGCTTTTCTTAAGTCGAGAAGGATCTGCCAAGGCGCCATCCTGGAGAGGTTTGAGTGAAAATAAGTGTGGTTACCTATTTCGTGCCCTTCACTGTGAATCCTTCTTACGATTTCTTGATGCTTGTTTGCTGCGCTTCCTATCAAGAAGAAGGTCGCGCGCACTTTGTATTTTGCCAGCACATCCAGGATTTTAGGGGTGTAAACATCATCAGGGCCGTCATCAAACGTCAAAGCCACTTTCTGTGTTTTAGGATACCATTGCCTTATGACAATGTCCGGAAAGAGGCTCACTAGGTCGACAGTCTCCGGCGTTCTACTTTCTCTTTCAGAGCCGTCTGTATATCGAGGTAAGGCGACTTCTCCCAACCACTTAGATTGCAAAAGACTGTCTACTGCTTGAGGTTTCGCGATAACTGTTGCAACTGAGATCAAAATTCCTATGATGATGTAGAAAAACGCTGTATTTCTCAAAGTAGCCCCTCCGAAATCCGTTCAAAGTCTGCCGACCTTTAGCTTGCTCTAATTCTCCGAAAGAGATTCGCGTCTGTTTGCGGGGCTGCCTAGCCATGCTTTTTCCGCAAAATCCTCGTTGAATTCAAGATAGCCAGCAAGGCAACACCGACATCTGCGAACACAGCTTCCCACATTGTCGCCATCCCAAGCATGCCGGTGACTATGAAAACTCCCTTCACGACCAGAGCAAGGACTATATTCTGTATGACAATGCTTCTTGTATTAAGGGCTATACGGACTGCGGTTCCAAGTTTAGATGGCTTGTCGTCCATTATCACCACATCAGCTGCTTCCACTGCAGCATCGCTTCCCAATGCACCCATGGCGACTCCTACGTCTGACCTGATGATTACAGGTGCATCATTTATTCCGTCCCCTGCAAAAACCAGTCTGTTTCTGCCTCGCTTTGGAAGCACTGCAGCAATCTCCTCCACCTTCGATACTTTGTCCTCAGGCAGGAGGTTGGCAAAGACGACATCAATTCCTGTTTGACTTGCTACAGACTCTGCTACTGACAGGTCATCACCTGTAAGCATGATTGTAGTCTCAATGCCCAGGCTTTTAAGATCTTGGACCGCTTCCTGCGCGTCCGCTTTTATCTCATCTGCGATAATGATATAGCCTGCGAAGACTCCATCTACTGCTACGTATACGGCGGTGCCTTCCAAATTGCACGAGTCATGGGGGATGTTTTCCATATGCATCATCCTGTCGTTTCCTGCGATAATCTCGGTTCCATCAATTATCGCTTTGATGCCGTGTCCGGGAATCTCATGGTAACCCTGAACCTCTTCGGGCAAAAGGTTTTCTCCGTATGCTTCCGCAATTGATTTGGCAATAGGATGATTTGAATTAATTTCAGCCAAGGCCGCAAACCTCAGTACCTCGCCTCTGGTAAAGCCTTCGCGCGCTTCGACTTGAGTAACCCTAAACACACCTTTTGTCAGTGTTCCGGTTTTGTCCATCACAACTGTATGGACAGAGGTTAACGCATCAAGGAAGTTAGCGCCTTTTATGAGAATCCCGTGGCGAGACGCAGAGCCAATGCCTCCAAAATACCCCAGGGGTATAGATATTACCAGTGCGCACGGGCATGATATGACAAGCAGTACAAGCGCACGGTAGATCCACTCAGAGAAAGTAGCGCCGGGGATAGTAAGTGGAGGTACAATGGCTATACCGACCGCTGCGAATGTGACAAGGGGTGTATAATACCGGGAAAATGTTGTGATGAACCGCTCAGTGGGAGCTTTACGCGTTTGTGCGTCTTCCACAAGGCGCATGATTCTGGCTATCGAGGACTCGCTGGATCTCTTCTCAACTTGGGCTTCAATGACTCCGTCTTGGTTTACCATTCCGGCAAGGACTGTACCGCCCGGGGATATCCTTCGAGGCACTGATTCTCCTGTGAGCGCCGATGTGTCCAAGAAAGACGAGCCGTTTGTGACTCTACCGTCAAGAGGAACCCTCTCTCCCGGCTTTATGATGATTATGTCACCGATATTAACATCGTCCGGATGAACAACTTGTATATCCGGGCCAACCTTTAGACTGGCGGTATCAGGACGAATATCTACAAGGCTTGCAATAGCTTTCCTGGACTTGTCCAGAGCCAGATCCTGAAGGTATTCCCCGACAGCAAAGAAGAGCATGACACTGACAGCTTCAGGTAATTGATGGATAGCAATTGCGCCGAGTGTCGCCACACTCATGAGGAAGAATTCATCGAAGACTTGTCCGTGGAGTAGATTAGCCATGGCTGCACGGAGCACCTTACCGCCGACAAGCAGGTAGGCAGTGATGAAAACAATATACTCCATGAATGCGTAAGGAGTCCCGTGAAGCTTGGGTTCAAGGAATACGCCTATCAATAGAAGGATTCCGGATATGATTATTGATGTCAATCCAACATTAGGATGGTCATGATGTCCGTGGGCATGCCGGTGATCATGTGATTTATGCGATTCGTTATGATGCCTATGATGTAACTCACTGTTTCTTGTATGACTTGCTACGTTATGTGTATGATTCGTTGTATGGTCTTTGGACAACGCAACTTCGCTCCTTCCTTCATCCATCATGAATTGGCTCAGAGGCTCATTTCTTCGGAGTAATGCTCTTGTGCCTGGCGAATCAAGGTAATTATGTGGTGATCGTCGAGAGAGTAATATACGTTTTTGCCGTCCCGGCGATGTTTGACCAGGCGCATTGCCCTTAGCAATCTTAGATGGTGAGACACTGCAGGAAC